>NZ_JAAWWS010000132.1 GCF_012272825.1 Wenzhouxiangella sp. XN79A
GCCAGCTCGTTGCGGTTCGGCACGCGCCAGTCGTCGAAGCCGGCCTGTTCGTGCGCCTCGGCCGCGGCCAGCGCCGCCGACCAGCTCAGCCGGGTCGCGGTCCCGGTGCAGGTCGTCCCGTCCCAACTCTGGCCCAGGGCGCAGCGCTGCCAGACGCGCCGGCTCGGGGTGTGGAGGACCGTGCCGTCGGCCTGTTCGCGGAAGTCCTCGCTCGGCGTGCTGGCCGGCACGAAGCCGTTCTCGTTGCCGCCGGCGCACTGGGCGAGGGCCGTCGGAGTCAGCGCCGCTGCAGCGAGCAGCAGTCCGAACTGCAGGGTCTTGTGGATGGTCATCATGGAATCTCCCGCACCAGCCGGACCTTCTGCCCGGTCGATTTCAGTTCCACCACCGCCGCGCCGTCGACGAAGTCCACCACCCAGGCCGAATCGGGCTGCGCGGCCATCGGCGTGTCGGTCCAGTAGGTCCCGTCGGTGAACGGGAAGTGGCCGATCGCGATCGCCGGATCGCGCTGGCCGGCGTGGACCAGGCCGGCCAGTTCCTCGCGGGTCGGCATCCGCCAGTTGCCCGAACCGCACAGGGCCGCGTCGTTGATCGCCTGCACCTTGCCTTCCGTATCGCAAGGCGCGCCGGCGCAGGTCCCGCCGTCGGCCGTACCGGCCAGGCCGCCGTCGGTCTGGCCGTCGGTCTCCAGCCAGCTCCAGCTGTGGCCGAAGTGGCGCGGATCGGACGGGTCGTCGACGTGGACTTCCCACATCAGGCCGCTGTGGTTATCGGCGACGCAGGTCCATTCCGTCGCCGAGGCCGGCAGGATCTCGCCGTCCGGGCCGATCCTGGTGAAGTCGAAGCCGGCGGGGCCGGAATCCAGCTTCTCGAGGATGCCGGCGCTGGCCTCGGCATCGCGGCCGGACTCGGCGTCCTGGCCCGGCAGGCCGGCGACCTCGCAGGCCCCGTCGACGCTGCCGGCACAGGCCGTGATGCCCGTGTCGCCCACCTGGCCCAGCGCGCAGCGCGGGATCGTACCCACGCCCCGGCGCGCTTCGAAGCCGCCGCGGAACAACTCGCAGGCGTCGGCGTTCAGCGGCCCGGGCGGATCGGGCGGCGGCTGCTTTTGCTCGACTTCCAGCACCACGTCGTCGATCGCAACCAAGGTCGTGGTATCGCTGGAGGCACCGACCAGCGCGGCGCTCAGGGTCAGCGCCTCGCCGGCGCCGATGCCGTCCAGCGGGATGCGCAGCGTAGCGCCGTTCAAGGTCACCCCCGGACCAAGGTTGAAGCCGCCCGGCACGGCGCTGGCGTTGGCCGCCGCCGAGGCGTCGGCCCGGAACGTGGCCGCGCGGCTTACGCCGGCGGCGCCCAGGACGTGAATATCGAAGCTTTCCGGGATGAAGCCGCCGTCGGAGGCGAACTGCGGCAGCTCGGCGAGCCGGAGCCGGAGCGCGACCACGCCGGCCGGCGCGTCGAAGGTCTGCGACAGACCGGCATGGAACGCCCCGCCCTTGACGATCCGCGCCGCGCCGCCGACCACCTCGACCGTGCCGGGCGGCGTGGCCGGATCGGGCGAGACTTCGACGGTCCACTCGGCCAGGCCGTTGGCGAAATCGCCGTTGGGCAGCGGTTGGTCGACGATGACGACGGTATCGGCGAGCGCCGGTGTCGCGCTCAGTGCCCAGAGCAGAGCAGCGATGGCTCGGGTCGACGCCGCAGCGCCGATGGCGTGATCGTTTCCGGACCGCCGGGTTCGATGGAACCTGCCGGACCGCGGCGCATTGAATCGTTCGATCGAGATCATTGTGCAAGCCCCGGTGCATTTCCCACTCCGCAGGGGAGCAACAACTTCGCGGCTATTTCTCCGCCCGCTTCCCTATCCTTGTTCGAGTTGCTCGTCGGCGCCGGCAGCAGCGAGAACGGATCGGCCGGCGCAACCTGCGCCCCTTGCAGCGCCTCCGCGACGTCTTCCAGCACCTCCTCGATGTTCTGACCCAGCGGATAAAAACTGATGACCTGACCGATGGCGCCACAGACCACGGAAACGTATTCGACCAGCGCCGACTCCCCGCGCGGATCGACGAACTGCAGCGGGTTGTTTTCCGCGTAGCGGTAATGGAACGGCCGCAGCGGATCTTCGGAGGTGAATCGACCGATGGCGGCGTCGTAGACGCGGGCACGATAGTCCCCGAGCCCGCCGGGCAGATCGAAATCGCGGCCGGTGAAGCGGATCGGATCATCGAGCGTCGGCGCTGGACCCCGGACCTGGCGTCCGAAGGGATCGTAGCCGTACTCGGCGAGCGGCTGGCCCTGCGCGTCGGTTTCCATCCACACGGTACCGACGTGATCGGTCAGTAGCCAGCGAAGCTGGCCGGCCCGCTCGACGGCGAACGGTCGATCGAGGACGCGACCGTGCAATCTGCGCCAGACCGGGTTGCCGACGTCATCGATCGCCACGACCGGATTCTCCGAGTCGTGCAGGTAGTTGCGAACGACACCGTCGTGCTCGGCACGCACGCGCCAGCCGGTCAGCGCGTACACATAGCTGGCGTTGGAAATCGGCTGACCCATGGCGTCCTCGGCGGTGATCGACTGCAATCGATCCAGGGGCGAGTAGGTGAATTCGAGCCGTTCGCCGGTGCCGAGATGCTCGCGCGATTCCAGCTGACCCGACGGCGTGTAGCTGTAGACGTGCGTTCCATCGGCCAGCAAGCGATGTCCCGCACCGCCTTCCCGGTAGGCGAGCGCCGCCGGTCCCGGGTCGTTCGGACGCGACAGCCAGTTGCCGACGCCGTCGTAGATCGTCTCGCCGCTCGGCAGACCGCTGGCCACCGGGTGCTGTTCGTCGATCAGCCGTCCCGCACCGTCCCACGCATAGCTGTGCAACCCGTCCGGCCCGTTCATGCCGGTGACCTGGCCCAGCGCGTTGCGGGTGAAGTCCAGTCGCAGGAGGATCGAATCGTCCGGGCGCCGGTGCGTGACTGCGCTCGGTCCCGAAGGACAGCTGGCGCAGTCGTACTCGTAGGTCGTCACCGGGCCCGGCTGCGTGCCGGCGAGGTCGGCGTAGCGGCGAACGACGAGCGGGTCGCCGGAACCCGTCGCCTCGATGTCGACCCGCTTATCCAGCACGCCGACCCCGCTCTGGCGGATCGAGACGAGCCGGTCGATGCCGTCGTACTCGTATTCGGTGATTCCGCCGGCCGAGTCCTCGACCCGGACCACGTTGCCGTTGCCGTCGTAGTCGTAGCCCAGCCACCAGGTCGGCGTGCCCGGCGCGCTGTGTTCGACGCGTGCGATCCGCCCGGCGAGGTCGTACTCGAAGTTCAGCTGGCTGTCGAGCGATGCGACCGACGTCACCCGGTTCAGGTCGTCGTAGGTCCACGTCGCGACCGTGCCCTGCCCGGGCCGCCGCTCCTCCACGAGCCGGTTGTCGGCGTCATAGATCAGTTCGCGAACCGTCCCGTTGCGGTCGGTGGCGCGCGTGACCTGGCCGAAAGCGTTGTACTCGAACAGCGTCGCGTTGCCCGTGGAATCGACTTCCTCGGCGATCAGGCCGTAGCTGTTGTAGACGAAGGACCGTTCCTGCAGCTCGGCATCGACGATGCGGGTCAGGAGCCCGTCGGCATCGTATTCGAAGCGGCGCACCTGGCCCAGCGGGTCGGTTTCGCTCAGCACGCGGCAGCTCGCGTCGTACTCCCGGGTGAAGCAATTGCCGAGCGGATCGCATTGTTCGATCCAGTCGCTGTCACAGTCGCCGTAGGCCCAGGTCCATTCGGAGCCGTCGGGCAGCACGCGACGGACCTCGTTTCCGTTCTCGTCGCGCTCGCGCGTGGTGATCCCGCCGTCGCGGTCCCGGTACTCGACTTCGTCACCGCGCTCGTCGTAGGTCCAGCGTTGTTCGAGAAAGTTCACCGCATCGAGGTAGTCGTGTTGCACGACCAGCCGGCCGGCGTCGTCGAAGAACCGGTCGGTGCGGAAGCCCCGCGCATCGAACAGCGATTCGACGCCGGATTGGGCGAAGTCGAACAGCACGCAGCCGTCCAGCGTGGCCGGATCGCCCGTCGGCGGACAGTGCGCGACCATCCGACCCCGGTCGTCGTAGATCATCTGCGCCATCGGGTCGCCGTTGGCGTCGCGGGAGGCGGTCACGTGGTGGGGGAAGTCGGGGTCGTCGTAGGCGTAACTCGACGAGCCGCCGGCGGCGTCGACGACCCCGGTCAGGTTGCCCAGCGCGTCGTAGCTGTAGCTCACCCGGGCCAGTTCGGTGCTGCCGTCCTCGTCGATCAGGACGATGTCGGTGATTCGGCCGTCGACGTCGCGCAGGTAGTCGACGCGTGCGCCCCAGCTGCTCTGCCAGCCGTCGGCGTCCACGCCGAGCACTCCGCCCTGCGGATCGCGCACTTCGAGCAGACCTTCGGCCTCGCTGATGCGGTAGACCATACCCTCCTCGGTCTCCAGCTCGTAGATCGTCGGGTTGTACGGGATCAGGTAGTTGGCGTAGCCCCCGCCGAGGGAGAACACCACGTCCGGCCAGTCGATCGCCCGCAGCGTATCGGTCACGCCCGAATCGGGTTCGTAGCTCACGTCGAACTGGAACGCCGCCGGAAAGCCCTTCGATTCCGCGGTGAAGGTGAATCCGACGCGCTCGCCGTTCGGCTTGGTCACGACCACGCGCGTCTCGTCGTTGAAGGCCTCGCCACCGAGGAAGGGACCGCCGAACGAATCCGCGGCGCTGTCCTCGACCGCCGCCGACAGCGCCAGTCGCCAGCCGGGACCGAAGTTGCCGTCGCTGCGGCCCAGCGGACCGGCATCGAGGCTGTCGTAGGATCGACCGATGACCAGCGGGAAGGCGCCCAGCTGCCAGACCAGGTCGCGCATCGTGAACGCGACCTGCCCGGGCTTGGCGCCCGTGCCGGCCGCCAGCGGAATGCGCAGGCCGCCGGTCTGCGCGCCGTCGCTGGCGACCACGTCGATCTCGTAGTCGCCGGCCTGCAGGACCGTCGGATCGAAGACCGCGACCTCGCCGGCGGTGACCGGACCGCTGCCGCTGTTCAGCACGACCGCGTCCTCGCCGTCCTTGCGGCGCAGCGTCACGTCCCAGGTCAGCACCGCCGGGGTGTTGTCGTCGATGTCGACGACGATCGGCACCGGCGCGTCGTGGACCGAGCCCACTGCCGGCGAGATCAGGGTCACCACCGGCGCCTGCTCGTCGTTGCAGTCGGCGACGACCAGCGTCTCGTTGGCCTGCGCGGTCTGGCCGCTGGGGTCGGTGGCCACGGCCACGGCGGCGAACTGGCCGGCGTCTTCGGGCGTCCACAGGTGGCAGCGCGACGAGTCCAGCGCGCGCGGCTGGCCGGCGATGTCCAGGGTGACGCTGCTCAGACCGACATCGTCGGCGGCGTCGACGCAGACCGTGACCGGCTCGGCCCGGCAGGCCGGGTCGCGCAGCATCCGGACACCCACCTCGGGCGGCTGGACGTCGTCCAGCAGATCGATCGTGAAGTTCAGCTCGTCGCGGCCGCCCCAGCCGTCGGTGACTTCGAGCGACACCGGGTAGCTGCCGGGCACGGCATCGGTGGTGGTCCAGTGCAGCCAGCCGAGACCGGCGTGCAGCGTCATGCCGGCCGGGCCGTCGAGCAGCCGCCAGGTCGGCGCGTCGCCGTCGGCGTCGGTGGCCAGCATGCGCACGCTGTAGAAGGCACCGAAGGTGACCGAGGTCGGCGGCACCGTGTCGATGACCGGATCGGAATTGGCGACACGGACCCGCACGACGAAGGCCTGGCTGGCAATGGCACCTTCCGGGTCGGCGGCCTGGACGACCACGTCGGCGTCGCCGGCCTGGCCCGCGCCCGGCGTCCAGGCGACCTGACCGGTGTCCGGATCGATGGTCATGCCGGCCGGCGCCGTGGGCAAGGACCAGGTCAACGGTTCGAACTCGGGATCGACGGCTTCGGCGGCGTAGGTGTACGGCGAGCCGATCCGGGCCGCGGAATCCGGCGCACTGATCATGTACGGCGGTTGATTGGGCAGCTGTGGCAGCACTTCGAGATCGAAGCGCTGCAGCGCGACCTGGCCGCCGGCATCGATCGCCTGCAGCTCGATCACGTGGCTGCCGAGGTCGCCGCCGCCGGGCACCCAGGTCAGGGTCCGGCCGGCCGGATCCAGCGTCATGCCGGCCGGTGCCTGCTGCAGGCTGACCGTCGGTGTGGATTGATCGAAGGTGGTCACGCGCCACGGATAGCGGTACTGGACACCCACCGCTGCGAAGGTCTGCGGCACGCTGGAAAAGGCCGGGCCCGGCACGGTCGTCGCCGGCTCGCCGACGAACAGCGTCCAGGCCTGGGTGGCCCGGCCGCCGCGGCCGTCGTCGGCCACCAGCACCAGGCTGTGCTGGCCCGGTGCCGTCGACGCCCATTCGACGAGACCGCTGGCCGGGTCGACGGTCACGCCGGCCGGCGCGGCCTGCAGGCTGAAGCTCAGCGCGTCGCCGTCGAGGTCGTCGGCCTCGGCCGCGTAGACGTAGGCCGCGCCGATCGGCCGCTGGGTTTCCGGAGACGACAGGAACACGGGCGGGCGGTTGAAGGCCGCGTCCTCGACCCTGACCACGAAACCCTGGCGGGCGGTCGCGCCGCGGCCGTCATCGGCTTCGATCACCACGTCGAAGCTGCCGGTCGATGCCGGCGTCCACTCGAGCCGCGTGCCGTTCAGCGCCATGCCGGCCGGTCCGGCGGCAAGGGTCAGCGAAACCGGGTCGCCGTTGCCGTCGGCGGTGGCGATTTCGTAGACCCACGACTGGCCCTGGGTGGCGCGCCCGTCCGGGATGCTGGTGAAGTACGGCGGCTGGTTGATCGGCGCCAGCAAGCGCGGCGTGAAGTCGATCGGCCGACGATTCGGGTTGCTGAAGGCCAGCGGGCGGACCGCGGACAACGCCCCGGCCTCGAGCACCTCGCCGCCGGGCACCATCACCACGTAGGGCTCGCCGGCCGGAGTGAAGCCGTCACCGGCCAGCAGGCCGACCGCCGGATCGACGTCGTTGCCGACGGTCATCAACACCGGCCCCGGCACGGACGGCCCGTCGTTGAAGACCTGCACGTCGACGAGCAGGCGCTCGCTGCTTCGGTCGTGCGTGGTGGCCGAGAAGCGCGCCTCGAGCAGCACGGAGGCATCGGCCAGGTCGGCCCAGGGGTCGGCCGCGTCGCCGCCGCCCTCGAGCACCAGCGTCGTGACCGCCTCGGCGCAGCGATCGGCCGCGCGCAGCTCGAAGCTGTTCGAGCCGGACGCCAGTTCGACCGCGCTGAAGAACGAGCCCGAGGCATCGAACAGGTCGACCGGTTCGCCGTCGAGGGTCACGGTGAGCAGCGGCTGACCGGCCGCTACCGGCAACACCCGGCCGCTGATCACCAGCGGCGCGTCGGCGGGCAGCACCGCGCGAGCAGCCGGCGACAGGTCGGCAAAGCCCGGCGGGACGGGGTTGCCGTCGAGGTCGAGCACGCAGTCCGGATCGCGGTTCGGGGTCTGGGTGCGGTAGGTGTTGTGCAGTTCCCAGGAGTTTTCCTCCGTGAACGGCACGCCCCAGTCGCCTTCGATGTTGTTGATGTGGTAGTTGTGCTGGTTCCAGACCGGACGCGCATCGACCCAGCGGCCCGTGTGGCCGAACACGAACAGGCCGTTGCGCCCGGCGACCACGACCTCGGCCTGGCCGTCACCGTCGACATCGCCCAGCGTCGGATAGTCGAGCACCGTGCCGGAACCGGTGAAGGGCTCGTTGTAGAGCCGCTCCCCGTCCGGCCCGTTGAACAGCAGCAGACCATCGACGGCGCCGTTCCAGAGAATCTCCCAGGCGCCGTTGCCGGTCAGGTCCTGGGCCGCGACACCGGAGGCCGAGGCGCTGCTGTCGGCGACGTTCTGTTCCCAGACCAGGCTGCCGGCGCGGTCCAGGACCATCAGCAGGTGGTTGCTGACGACCAACCCGGACAGGATCGCCGAGGCCGTGACCAGGTTCGGCTCGCCGTCGCCGGTGACATCGGCCACGGTGACGGGACTCGGCCGATACAGGTCCGTGCGGTTCGTCGGATAGCGCCACAGCAGCGTGCCGTCGTCGGTCAGCGCTTCGATCACATGGCCCCAGTTGATGATGACCTCGGCCCGGCCGTCCTCGTCGAGGTCGGCCACCGCCGGCGCGCCGAAGGCCCGGGTGCCGCCGAGGATCGCAATCGGATCGGGAAGTTCGCGCGTCCAGGCCACGGTGCCGCCGGCCTGCAGGTCGATCACCTTCAGGATCAGGCCCTGGGCCACGATCAGGTCGAGCACGCCGTCGCCGGTCAGGTCGGCCAGCACCGGGACTGTCGGCGTCGGCCCCGGCAGCGGATCGCTCCAGGTCACGTCGCCCAGGTGATCGAGCACGTAGAGGGCATCGTCCTGGGCCGCGATCACGATTTCCGGCTCGGGATCCTGGTCCAGATTGGCGACCGTCGGCCCGCCCCACCCCAGGTCCTCGCCGGCGTTGTAGGACACGATCGCGGGGTTGCTCCAGAACAGCTGGCCGTCGTGGTGGAAGGCAAAGGTGCCGTCGCGTCCGACCACGACGATCTCGGCGTCACCGTCCCCGTCGAGGTCGGCGAGCGCCGGTTCCGCGGCAGGCCCGACCAGGTCGCTGGTCCAGAGGATCGGCGAACCGCCGCCGGCGTCCTGGCCGTCGCCGCGATAGACGTAGAGGCGACCGTTCAGACCGGGAGCGACCAGCTCCACCGTGCCGTCGCCGTCGAGGTCGCCGATGCCGACGGTCGAGACGAAGCCGCTACCGTTCGCACCCGGCAGCACTTCCTGCGCCGTGGTGTCGAACCACTCGACGTTCGGCGTATGGCCGAAGGTATCGGGCGGATCGACGTTGAAGGCGTCCAGCCAGGCCACATCGCCGCCGCTCGACGACAGGGCCACCTGCACGCTGTGTGCGCCTTCGGCCAGGCCGGTGAAATGCAGCGCGCGGGGCTGGCCGCGGAACGGCGCGATCGGTGCCAGGTCGAACAGGCCCTGCTCGACGCCGTCGATCACGACCCGGATCGTGGTGTTGTCGCGCTCGTAGGCCAGCACCGTCAGCGCGGTGCCGGTGAAGTTGAACCAGGCATTGGTCTCGACGTTGACGAAGGGCAACAGCACGTCGTCGTCGCGGGCGTACTCGTCGTCGAGTTCGCGCCACCAGCGCCGGTCGCTGAGGGTCAGCAGGCCGGGCGGCGCGGCATCGAGGTTCGCATCGACCCATCCGTCGGCCACCGGCGTGCCGCTCCAGACATCGATGAAGTCGGGCATCACCGCGCCGTCGACGACGACGGCCTCGGCCGTGTGCGCACCGGGGACGAGACCGTCGAAGACGAAGGTCTTCGATTCGTTGACCCCGCCGGAGGTATCGAACACGCCCTGCGATACGCCGTCGATGAAGATCTCGACCGTGCCGCTGGTGTCGGAACTGCGGAAGCCCAGGGCGACCCACCGCCCGTCGAAGTCGAGCTGCATCCGGTCGCCGGGCGTGCTGCTGCTGGCGTGGTACGTGCGGCTGGCCTGGTTGCGCGATCCCTCCGACCAGCTCTGCGGCATGGAGCGGTACGGCTGGTCGTTGTAGCGGATCGCCGGGTGGTTTTCCTCGAAGCGGACGATCGCAGGCGCCGGCGGCGGCGGATCGGACGGCCCGGTCGCAGGCGTTGTGACGGCATCGAAGGTGGACGTATCTCCGCGGACCTGGCTGATCTCCAGCACGTGCGGCCCCGGGCCGAGACCGTCGAAGGAGAATGCGCGCGGGCCCTCGTTCTGGGCGTAGAGATCCGCGACCGCCACCGACGCGCCGTTGATCCGGATGTCGACGTCCTGGTAGGTGAAGCGGGTCCGGCCCTGCCAGGTCACCGAATCACCGGTGAACGCGAACCACGCCGTGGTGCCGTTCGCGATCCCGGTCTGGAGGAACGCACCCCCGCTGGCGTCGGCCGCGCTCGCCCGGCTCCAGCCACGGCCGAGCGACACCCGGGCGTCGTCGTCCTCGAAGGTGCCCTCGGCCAGCGGAAGGCCGTCCCAGACCTCGAAGAAGTCCAGCGCCACCCGCGTCCCGCTCGATGCCGGCGATGCACTGCCCAGCACGGTGATGGTGACGGTGTGCGGTCCTGGACCGAGGTCGCGGTAGTAGCGGCTCAGCGTGTCGGTGTAGCGGGTATAGAGATCCAGCGTGTCGACCATGACGCCGTCGATCGCGATCTCGGCCTGGCCGCCGAAGCGGTCGGTCAGAAAGCCCAGTCCCAGCCACTCGCCGTCGAAGTCGAACGCGATCTCGTCGCCCGCCGCGGCCGAGTAGACCACCTCGCCGGCGCTGGCGCGGCTCGAGGTGAGGTCGGCGGTCGTGACCCAGTCCTGGCTGGCCCGGATCAGCGGGCCGCCGTCGTAGCGAAGCGCCGGATGGTCGGCTTCGAAGCGCTGGATGCCGGTGATCGGAGCGTTCGGATCGATGAATGGCGCCGTCCCCGGCGTAGTGATCCGATCGATGGTCGCTTCGTCCTGGTAGGCGGCGATCTCGAGCACGTGATGGCCCGGCCCGAACCCTTCGTAGGAAAAGACGCGCGGCTCGGAGTTGCTGGCGAACACCCCCGGCTCGAAGAGATCGATGATGTCCAGCGGTTCCCCATCGACGTACAGCTGAACACGTCCGCCATTGCTGTTGACCAGGGCGTGCAGGCTGAAGGAATCGCCGGAGAACGGGAACCAGGCCGTTCCGAAACTCGAACGCAGATAGCTGCCGCCGCTGGCGCCGGCGTAGTTGACCGACGTCCAGGCATCGCTGATCAACAGGCGCGGGTCGGTCTCCTCGAAGTCCCCGTCCGGCAGCAGCGAGCCGTCGCCGGAGTCCGCGTAATCCAGCTTGACGAAGGCACTGGCGGCGAACGGGTTCGCCGTGCCGGTCACGGTCAGCCCGATGCTGTGGACCCCGGCGGCCAGGCCGTCGAAGCGCAGCCGGACCGAGCGTTCCTGGCGCCGGTACAGGTCGAACGTTCCCTGGCTGACGCCGTCGATCGTGATCTCCACCTCGCCGCCGAGCCGGTCGCCGATGAAGCCGAGGCTGACCCAGGTGCCGGTGAAGGTGAACTGGGCCGTCGCGCCGGCCGTGTTGCTCTGGGTGAAACTGCCGCCGCTGGCCCGGCTGAGCGATCCGGCCGACCAGCTGCCCGTGTAGGTCCAGTCGAGCGCGTCCTGCTCGGCGCGCGCGAAGGCCGGCGCAAGCCCGCCGCGCGGTCCGGACGTCCGGGACGGCACCGTCGTCCCGGTTTCCGCCGAATCCGGCCCGGGCTCGGACGGGACGACCGCTGCCCCGTCGTCGACGCCTCGCGTCGCTGCCCCCGCATCGGGGGCGTCCGCGGTCGGCAGCAAGGGCAGGCCGGAGTCCGGCGCAAGGCCGTGGGCCAGGGAAGCGCCCATCAACAGGAGAAGGCCGATCACGCGGCCCGCGACGGGACGGAACGAACTGGATTGCTGCGATCGACGCGACATGCCGGAAATCTCTGCGGAGCCGGGGGTTCTCCTGGCTATACGCGGTCGATCGTCGCAACCCTTCATTCTTTTTCCTGACTACGTAGCAGACTCAGCCAGCGATCGGCAGGAACCTTCGGGCGGCCTGATACCCTCCTTCTGAACCGCAATCAGGCCAGGGCAGCTGATCCGGTCGAACTTGAATACAGAAGCGAGCGCATCCGGGCCGATCGGACTGCCCGATTCGCCTCTCGGACATGTGCATTCATTTGCGGCTTCAGTCAGGAGCAAGGATTCGAAAGAAAAGCGCTCCGTAGCTGGGCTTCTACAGCAAAGTCAAAGGCGTTTCGCCGCTGGCTGCGCCAGCTGATGCGAGGTACTTTTGTCGCCACAAAAGTACCCAAAAAGGCTGCGCGAACATCGCCGCCCGGGCTGCGCCCGGGTCCCCTCCGGTGCTCACGGCTGGCGGGAATCGCCGAACTCGCTGCAGTCGCTGCGCTCCCTCCGCTCAGACATGCGGCGCTTCTTCTTCCGCCATCCGCTCCGCGCCTCCGGCGGCGCTGACGGCGGGGCAAGTCAAAGGCCAACCTCAGCCACCCAAAGGACATTGCTCCACTCCAACACTTACGACTCGATCCGAGTTGTTGCTTTCGATCGAAATCAAGATCCATCCGCGCCACCGAACTAAGCAATGGCCGAGTGGCTTCGGCTGTGGGTTCGGTTTTGACTTTGAAGACCTCAAGGGCGCCGAGAAGCGCAGGGGCGAGTGGAGAAGGGCCGCTGCATGTCTGAGCGGAAGGAGCGCAGCGACTGCAGGGAGTTCAGCGGACCCCACTCGCACCGAGCATCGCAGGGAACCCGGCCGCAGGCCGGGCGCCATTGCGGGAAAGGAGTTTTTGGTTACTTTTGTCGACACAAAAGTAACTCGCATCAGCCTGCGAAGCAGGCGGCGAAACGCTTTTGACTCTCCTGAACCCTAAGCTCACTCAGCCAACGATCAGAAGGGCCTGCGGGGCGGCCCGAAACTCTCCTTCTGAACCACAAAAGAAGTCAGCGCCGCTGATTCGATCAAGTGGAAGCCCCGATCGTGCGCATCCGGGCCGATCAGACTGCCCGATTCGCATCTCGGACACTTACGTTCATTTGCGGCTTCAATCAGGAACTGATTTTTCGGAAGAAAGGCGCTCCATAGCTGAGTTTCCAGCGTAACCAGGTTCTTTTTTCGACCGCCGGGACGGCCGGGGAGCGACTTGCAACTTGCCCGCATCTGCGGTTCACTCGGTTCGGTCCCGCTTGCTCCCAAGACTTCGCCGATGCGACTCACCGAGCCCCTGACCCTGCCCTGCGGCCTGACCGCGCCGAACCGCATTGCCAAGGCGGCGATGACGGAGGGCCTGGCCGAGCCCGGCGGAGTGGCCGGAGAGCGCATCGCCCGCTGCTACCGGACCTGGGCCACCGGCGGCGCCGGACTGCTGATCACCGGCAACATCATGGTCGACGGCCGCTACCGCGAACGGCCGGCCAATGTCGTCGTCGACGGCGAGCAGGACGAGCGGCAGCGCGCCGGTCTTTCGGCCTTCGCCGAGGCTGCGAAGTCGGCCGGCGGGCTGGCCATCGCCCAGATCTCCCATGCCGGTCGCCAGTCGCCGAAATCGATCGCCCCCGAACCGGTCGGCCCTTCGGCGGTGAAGGTCAAGCTGCCCGGCGGACTGTTCGGCACGCCGCGCGCGTTGACCGACGACGAGATCCTCGACGTCATCGACCGCTTCGCGATCACGGCCTCCGAACTGTGCCGGGCCGGCTTCGACGGCGTGCAGGTGCATTCGGCCCACGGCTACCTGCTGTCGGAATTCCTGAATCCGCGCGTCAACCGTCGCGACGACCGCTGGGGCGGGTCGCTGGACAACCGCGCGCGGCTGCTGCTCGAGACCGTGCGCGCGGTGCGCGACGCGATCGGCCCCGACAAGGCGCTGTCGATCAAGCTGAACTCGTCGGATTTCCAGCAGGGCGGCTTCTCCTTCGACGATTGTCTTGCCGTCGTCGGTCGGCTGCACGGCGAGGGCGTCGACCTGCTCGAGATCTCCGGCGGCAACTACGAGCAGCCGCGGATGATGGGCCTGGACGGGCTCGAACCGGTGTTCGACGAGGACGTGCGCGAGTCGACCCGGGCCCGCGAGGCCTACTTCATGGCCTACGCGGAACGAATCCTCGAATCGGCCCGGATGCCGGTGATGGTGACCGGCGGCTTCCGCACCCGCGCCGCGATGAACGAGGCCCTCGAAGCGGGCGTGGCGATGATCGGCCTCGCCCGGCCGCTGTGCGTCGACCCCGATGCCCCCGGCCGCCTGCTTGCCGGATCGATCGAAGCGCTACCGGCCTACGAGAAAACGCTGCGCCTCGGCCCCGGCTGGCTCGGCCCGCACTCGCCGATCGACACGATCAAGGCCGCGAATGGTTTTGGCGCGATGGCCTTCTTCTACCGCAACATCATCGCGATCGGCGACGGCGAACCGACCCGCGAGCGGATGAACCTGCTCGGCGCGCTGGTCCGCCACCAGCTGCAGGAGGCGGCGGACGCGAAGCGCTTCGGTTGAGCCCGGATCGGGTCAGTTCTGCATCGGAATCGACTCGTCCCACCGGAAGCCCACGCCGCCGGCCTGCCAGACGCCGGAACCGAAGGGGCTGGGTCGGGAAATGTCGATGAACTGCGGCAGGCCGAAGCCGGGCGCCAGGTCGGCGACGCCGCGCACGGTGCTGCGGTGCATGATCCGCAGCCCCTGCTCCTCGACCGGCCGGTGGGCGTCCGGCGACGCGCGGTGGGCCACGGCGAGGTTGTCGATGAAGACGCAGTCGTTGGCCTCGTATTCGTAGGCGATCGCGTAGCCGTCGTCCAGCCCGGCGTCCAGCAGGTCGCGGTACTCGAGGCACAGGGCTTGCAGCTCGTCGGCGTCGAGCAGCCGGAAGCCGTCGTCCTCGGGTCGATGCTCGATGACGGCCCCGGTCATGCCGAGATGCAGCCACAGACAGCGGCGCTTCGAGATCGGGTGGACGTGCACGGCCGGATGGACCACGCCGGAGGCGGAGTTGACCGACGACAGGCGGCACCAGAATTCCTGCCGCTCCGGCGGCAGCGCATCGAAGGCCGCGCCCTGGTGGGCAAAGTACGTGCCGCCGCCCTTTTCCGCCGGCCGGACGATGTGGTAGCCGGAGTGGGAGAAGGTGGCGGGAAGGAAGCTGCCGTCGTTGTGCCACTGCGGGCCCACGCCCGGAATGCCTCGTTGCGGATCGTTCGACAGCCGGAACAGGTGCGGATTGCCGCCCGGCGTGGCCGGGTGGACCCCGTGCGTGCTGTGCAGCTCGCGCCCGCCCCACCAGCAGCTGGCGCGCAGGAAGGTGTCTGCGGGCAGCGGCTGCTCGCGCTTGAAGACCAGGAAGCCGCGTGCGGCCATTTCCTGCTCGAGCGCGGCAACGACCTCGACCGGCGGCGAATCGGCCGAAAGGTCGATCCCGCGGACGGCCGCGCCGATCGGATCGAGCGCTTCGATCCTGGCGCCGGCGCGCTCGACCCGGGCTGCGCGTTCGGGGTCGATCGGCGCGACGGCTGCGGACAAGGGGCTCATGGTCGACCCTCGGATGCACGCACGCCCCCGCTCGGAACCCTGCCGGGTTTTACTCGTTCTTTCATCGGCTTGAGCGTAACGCAGGCAGGGCACGCGGACCGTTCACACCCCGCGCAGGCCGATCCCCGGCTACCCCTGCCGGACCGCCTTCTCGTACAGGCCGGGAAACCGGCCCTCGGGATCGCACTCGGCCTTCAGCCGGCGATAGGCCTGCCGATCGAAGATCGACCAGAAGGTCGCCTCGTCGTAGGTGCTGCGCGAATACAGGCTCTTCTTGCCGCCGTGCTTCGCGACCAGCGCTTCGACCCGGGCGTTGTAGTGCCCGTCGGGCCGGGTCGAGCGCACCATGTCCCAGAAGCCGAAGTTGATGTACGCGGTGTCCGGGTCGAGCCGGAACAGCGACGTCGAATCGTTCGGCACGACGAACGGGCACAGCCAGACCGGGCGGATGCCGATCTCGGCCTCGAAGTCGGCCAGGAAGGCCGCGGCGTTGGCGACCGGGATGTCGACGTCCTGGATCACCGACTCGGTGCGCGGCCGGACGTGCTGCAGCAGCGACAGCGGAAAGCGGCGGCTGGCCCGCATGATCTTCTGGTAGGTCACGCTGTTCAGTCGCTTGCGCCCGAGCAGCAGGCGGACCGGCTTGAGCTGTGCGCCGACGTTCCTGCTGCACCAGAACCAGTCGGTGTCCCAGCGCCAGAGGAAGTCGTGGACGGTCAGCAGGTCCTCGTCGCGCTCGCGCAGGCTCTTCCAGTAGATCTTCATCCAGGTGTAGTCGCTGGGCGAGGTGCGGCTCGGCAGGTGTTCGAGGTAATGCGCACGACTGAGCACGAAGTCGCCGGGGCCGAAGCAGACACCCTCGAGGTAGTCGCAGGTCGGCCGGGCGCACTCGGCGGCCATCGCCTCGAAGATCGGCTCGGCGCTCGAATACCGGCGGTACTCGAGTCGCACCCAGGGCTGCACCGGGACCAGGTCCAGCGTCACCCGGGTCGCGTACCCGAGGCTGCCGTAGGAGTTCGGAAACCCGTGGAACAACGCCGCTCGCTGCTCGCGCGAGCAGGTCAGCACGCGGCCGTCGGCGACCAGCACATCGAGCTCGCGGACCGTGTCGTGGACCAGGCCGTAGCGGAATCCGCTGGACTCGATGGCCACGCCGCTGACCGCACCGCCGACGGTGATGCTCCTGAGTTCCGGCACGATCGCCGGGGCCAGGCCGAGCGGCAGCGTTGCATCGACCAGGTCGGCATAGGGAACCATGCCCTCGACCTCCGCGGACCGGTTCTCCGCGTCGATCGCCAGCACGTGGTCGAGGCCGGCGACGTCGAGCTCGGTCCGGTCGCCGTCCTCGCGCGGGCGGAACAGGTTGCTGGTGCGCTTGCGCAGCCGGACCGGGCCGGACGACGCCGCCAGCGCGGCGGCCAGCCCGGCCACCCGTCGATCGTGCGCGGTCCGCGCGTCGTCGCTCACCGGACCGGCACGTAGCGCGCGATGTCGCCGTGGCTGAACACCATCTGCCAGAGCTGCAGCCCCCGGGCCCGGAACGCCCCGGCGCAGCTGTAGAGGTAGTACCGCCACATCCGATCGAAGCGTTCGTCCAGGTCTTCGGCGTCCTTCAGCGCCGGCCACGCCGCCGTGTAGTTCGCCGCCCAGGCCATCAGCGTGCGGTCGTAGTCGGGGCCGAAGTTGTGCCAGTCCTCCAGCACCAGCCGGCCTTCCTTGGCCGCGGTCAACTGCGCTTCCGAGGGAATCACGCCGCCGGGGAAGATGTACGTCCGGATCCAGCGGTCGGCCGAGCTGCGGCTGGTATTGCCGCCGATGGTGTGGACCAGCGCCAGGCCCTCGGACGCCAGGCAGGCGCGAACCAACTCGAAGAAGCCGCGGTAGTTCTTCGGCCCGACGTGCTCCATCAGCCCGACGCTGACGACCCGGTCGTAGGTCGCTCCGTCCTCGGCGGCGTCACGGTAGTCCTGCTGCCGGATCTCCACCGGCAGGCCCGAGCAGAGATTGCGTCCGTACTCGACCTGGCGTCGGCTGATGTTGTAGCTCACCACCTCGCAGCCGCGATCGGCGGCCAGGAAGCGCGCCAGCTCGCCGAATCCACCGCCCAGTTCGAGCACCCGCATGCCGGGCTCGAGGTGCAGCTTGTCGGCGACCAGCGCCAGCTTGGCCCGCTGCGCATCGTCGAGGGAGGACTTCGCACCGTCGATCCCGTAGTAGGCGCAGGTGTACTGCATGGTCGGGCCGAGCATCGCCTCGTAGAGACGGTTCGACAGGTCGTAGTGCTGCTCGGCGACGCGCCGGGAGCGCCGCCGATTCTGCGGATTGGCGAACCGGGCGAGCACGAACTGTGCCCAGAGCGACGGGGTGCGAAGCGCGCGATCGGCGCGGATGCGCAACAGACGGTCGAAGAACTCGTCGAGCCGCTCGACCTCCCACCATCCGTCCATGTAGGCCTCGCCGGCGCCCAGCGAGCCGTCGGCCATCACCCGGCCGAACAACCGCTCGTCGTGGAGCCGCAGGTCCCACGGGCGATCGCCGCCGATCCGGATGTCGGCGTCGCCCAGCAACGCTTCGATGGTCCGTCGAGCGGACACGGCAATCCTCAAGCTCCCGATGTCGCGGGCCCGACGGTGCCCCGTCACCGCCGCAGGCCCTTGGCTACAGACCCTAAACGCAGCCCTCGCCGGCCGTCAAGACAGCCCCGTTGGGCCGGCCGGGCGGTCCGGGCGGATTCGAACAGCCACCACAGCGACCCGAACGGCGACCCGACACCCATTCGTCACCAGCAGCGAGGGTGTCCGGAACCGGAGAAACAACGGGAGAAACCGCAGCGAGAAACCGGACACCCACTCCAGCGCCTGGTTCGCCTGGGTGACCGGTTTGCTCGGTTTGCTTGTTCGAAGGCACCAACGCCACGCCCGGCCATTTCCTGCTCCAGCGCCGCGACGACCTCTGCCGCCGGCGCGGCGGTGGCCAGCTCAGCGCCCGGGACCGAAGCCCCGGTCGGATCGAGCGCCTGGTAGGCCACGCGGAACGTTCGCGGCAGGCACACCGGCGCCCATCAGGTGACCGCGATCGATCCGCAGGTCGGAATGGCGCACGCTCCAGGACGCGAGGGGCGTGTCGCTACCCTGCCGCGCGGGTCGCGCGCCGACGGACCACAACGGCCGCAACCAGCCCCAGCCCCAACACCAGCAGGACGAGGGAAACGGGCGACAGCGTCGGCACCGGCACGGACCGCATGCCCTGGCTGACCACCAGATCGTCCGCACTCATCAGTCCGCCGATGAAAAACACGACTTCATAGCTGCCCGGAGCGAAGTCGATCGTCGTGGTGTAGGACTGCTGCGCCCAGGTCAGCGCGTCGGGATCGAAACCGTCACGAAACTCCGACCAGGCGAGAAAATTGCCGTCGAGGTCGTTGAACTGGACCGCTGTCTGATAGACATTCGTGCCCGGCCGCGGATCCGTGAGTTCGTTGTTCGCCCACCAGCTCACTTCGAGCGGACCGGACCCGGTCGTGGTGATGATCTGGCTGAGCAAGATATTGCCCCCCCGCCGACGATGATTTCGCCGTCGATCGCCGCGTTTCCGGGCACCGTTGGATGGCTTTCGTGGACCAGGTAGGTGTTCCCCCCGAGCAGGTCGACCCAGTCATCGGGCACACCGGACGAAAAGCCGCTCGTCGGGGGCGGCGGGCTGGTCCGGTTCTCGAACGAACCGTTGACGACGAGATTGGCGGATGCCTGGGCGACGGCATGGCCGGCCAGCATGAGGATGAACAGCGCCAGCCCTGATCGGGCGACGAGGGATGATGCGTGGTGAAGCATTGGAGAGCCCCTTGCGTCGAAAATCCCATTGTGGTTCTTGAACTGCATCGCAAATCTAACCGAACCGTCGAGATCGGAAACCCGTCGGCCGGTCCGGTCGCCCGATTCGACGTCGATCCGGGCGACCGATCGGGGCCGGGCCTGCCAGACGCCCCGCTGCGCCGGCGGCGCAGCGGGGCGGTCGATTTCCCGTTCCGGCGCGATCAGAACCGCAGGCGCAGGCCGAACTCCCAGGTCCGGCCGAATTCGTCGAACTGCCGGGCGAAGCGCTCGTCGCCATAGAACGCGTAGTACGGCTCGTCGGTGATGTTCTGGACGCTCAGCAGGGCCGCGATGTTTTCGGTGATCTGGTACTCGGAGGTGAAGTCCAGTCGGGTTTCTTCCCGCACGATCTCGTCCTGGCTCGGATCTTCGGGATCGTTGATCGAGTCGAGATACTCGCCGCGATGGTTCAGGGCCAGGCGCATCGACAGGCCGGCCTTGTCGTAGCCCAGCGCGACATTGGCAATGTGGTCGGACTGGAACGGCAACCGGATCGAGGAATCGCGGCCGGGCAGGTCGGCCTCGGAGTCGACGTAGGTGTAGTTGGCGATCAGCAGCAGGCCGTCCCACGGCCCGGGCAGGAAACTGAACTCCTGCACGTAGCTCAACTCGATCCCGAACAGCTCGGCGTCGCCGCCGTTGATGACCGACTCGACTTCGTCGAAGTCCGCGAAGATGCCCTCGCCCGCCACGTCCGTTCGCACGAAGAAGTCGGTGATGTCCTTGTAGAACACGCCGATCGACGCCGCGCCGAGGACTTCGCCGGCGTAGTAGCTGAGCTCGAGGTCGAAGTTGTTCGAATAGAACGGGTCGAGGTCCGGGTTGCCGACTTCGGCGACCCGCTCGCCGCCCTCGATCTCGACGACCTGGCGGGCGCCGGCGTCTTCGAAGCCGGGGCGGGTCATCGTACGGGTGAACGAGCCGCGCAGCTGCAGGTTGTCGGAGAGGTTGAAGCGCGCCTGCAGGTTCGGGAACAAGTCGGTGTAGTCGTTCTCGCCGGAGAACGGTTCGATGACCGGATCACCATCATTGAAGTCCTCGTCGACCACCGCACGGAAGCCGTCCTGCTCGATATCGGTGGTCTCGACGCGCAGGCCGCCGAGCAGGTCCAGCCGGCCCAGGGTCGCTTCGGCCATGACGTAGGCGGCGTAGATGTCTTCTTCCAGGCTGTAGTCCTCGCCCTCGCTGTCGAGCAGGAAGTCGGCCGGGTCGATACCGAAGTTCGATCCGTTGGCGGCGAAGAACTCGCGCAGGCGGCGGGTGTCGATCCACGGCCCGAACCGACCCAGCGAGTAATCGCGCTGGCCGGTGCCGGCCAGGTCGGCCAGCGTGTAGTCGGCGTCGAAGTCGACGAAGTTGCTGTTGTTGGCGTCGTTGGACTTTTCCCGGAAGCGCGCCTTGGCGCCGAACTGGATGCGCCCCGGGTTGTTGCCCCAGAACAGGTCGCGACCGAGATCGAGCCGCAGCGAGATCTCGTCTTCTTCGACCCGGTCGCTTTCCAGCTCCACCAGGTCCAGCTCGTAGGCGCTCGGGTCGTCGAGCGCGGCCAGGTCGGTGCCGAACAGGTTCGGGGCCCGGCGGCCTTCGCTGCCGGTGAAGTCGTAGCCGATGTCCAGGCCTTCGGCGATCAGCGCCGTGCCCAGCGAGAACGGTTCCGAGGTGCTGGCTTCGGCGTAGCCGGCCTGGTACTCCAGCTCCCAGGCATCGAAGATGTTGCTGCCGCCCGCGCTGATCGCCAGGATCTCGCGGGTGGCGGTGGTTTCCTTGCCGCGTCGCTCGACCTCACCGTCGCTGAACAAGCCCCCGTTCTCGGTAATCTCGATCGGCGTGGCGTCTTCGAAGATGTACTCGTGCTCCAGTTCGATTTCGTTGTCGGCGAACTCGCTGTAGAGCGTGCGCAGGTAGTACTCGGAAAACGCCGTCGGGCGGTAGTCGAAGTTCAGCACCGCACCGGTGCGCTCCCGACTCAGGCGATAGTCGCGCTGCTCGGCGGCCTCGGGCACGCGCAGGATCTGTCCCGACGGCGCCTCGAACTCCGGCCAGTCACCGGCCTCGACGTTGTCGACCTCGAAGCGGCGATCGAAATAGGTCAACGAGCCCGACACGGCCAGGTTGTCGACGCCGTCGCCGACGCTGAACAGACGGGTGCCGGTCACGCCGAGACGCGGGCCGACTTCATCGGCCTTGCCGTTGTAGCTGCCTTCGACATTGAAGCGGATGGAGTTGCCGAGATCGAAGGCGCTGAGCGTACTGATTTCGATGTTGCCGCCCACGGCGTCGGCATCCTGGTCGGGCGTCAGGGATTTCGAGACCTCGACGCTTTCGACCAGGTCGGCCGACAGCACGTCGAGGTTGACCGCCCGGCTGTCGTCTTCCGGGCCGGGAATCCGCAGGCCGTTGATCGTGGTGGTATTGAAGTTGGCATTGGCGCCGCGGATGGTGATGAAGCGCCCTTCGCCCTGGTCGCGCTGCAGCGACAATCCCGACACGCGCTGCAGCGCTTCGGCCACGTTGTTGTCCGGAAACTGGCCGATCGCATCGGCGGTGATCACGTTGATGTTGTTGACGGCCGAACGCTCGCGCGACAGCGACGCGCTCTGGATTGCCCGCTGCCCGATGACCATGACCGGGTCGAGCTCGACGGCCAGCAGCACCGCGACATCGGTGGTTTCTCCCGCCTCGACGGCGACCCGCATCGTCTCGGCCGCGGCGCCGACGTATTCGACGCGGAGTTCATAGTCGCCCGCCGGGAGCAACGAGAACCGGAATCGGCCATCGCGGTTGGTCGAGGTCCGCCGGTCGGTGCCGACGATCTCGACCGTGGCACCCTCGAAGCGGACGCTTTGGTCGGAATTGACCACCGTTCCGGTGAGTGTGCCGGTAGCCGGTTGTGCCTGTACGGCCAGAGGAATCAGGAGCGCTGCCGTCAGGGCAACAAGTACACGGATCGAATGCATGGGTCTGCCTGCAGGAGTCGGGATCGGCTCCACGCTAGGGCGCGCGTGTTTCCTGTCGGTGACCTGACCGTGACGGAAACATTGCAGCGGCCATTCCTGCAGTTCGTCATCCGGGTGTCATCCCTTCATCGCACCCTGATCGTGCAATGATTGCCTGCACCGCCCGATCGCTCTTCGCCGCCCATCGACGTCTGCCGACTCGCGCATCGATGGCGCAGGATCACGGGGATCGAGCCGCCGACACCCTTCATCACCGCATCGAACCGTCATGAAACGATTCCGTACCGCGCTCCCCGCCGATCCGCACCGCCGCCGCCTGCTTCGCGACGGCCTGTTCGCCGCCGGCGTGCTCGCCGTCGGCCCCGGCCTGTGGGGCACCACGACGCAGGGCTCGCCGCGAGCCGCGGTTCCACTGGGCATGAGACCTCGGGTCAGCAACATTCCGAACCTGGCCGGAACACTTCACGAAGTGCCGGTCGCGAACGATCCGCAGACCCGGATGCTGGTTCCGCGCGGGTTCACGGTGCGCCAGGTCGCGCGCACCGGCGAACGACCGGTACCGACCTCGGACTATGTCTGGCACGCCGACCCGGACGGCGGCGCGACCTTCGCGATGGACGACGGCGGTTGGGTGTACGTGTCCAACGCCGAGGTCAGCGGCTGGCGCCAGGGCGGCGTGGGCGCGCTTCGGTTCGACGCCGACGGTGAGGTGGTCGACGCCTACCCCATCTGCACCGGCACCACCAACAACTGCGCCGGCGGGCCGACGCCCTGGGGCACCTGGCTGACCTGCGAAGAGATCGACGAGGGGCTGGTCTACGAATGCGATCCGAGCGGCCAGCAGCTGGCCGTGCCCGCGCCGGCGCTCGGCGTGTTCAAGCACGAGGCCGCGGCGGTCGACCCGGTCCACCGCCACATCTACCTCACCGAAGACGTTCCCGACGGAAATTTCTACCGCTTCGTGCCCGATCGCTATCCGGCCGGCGGGCGCGCGGACCTTCGCTCCGGCCGACTGGAAGTGGCGGTGGTGACCGGCGACGATCCGCAGGCCACCCGTCCGGTCGAGTGGCGCGAAGTTCCGAACCCCACGCCCCGGCTGCATGCCGGCAACGGCATGGGCGTCGATGTGCCGACGCGCCACCAGGTGCCCGAGGCCGAGGCCTTCGACGGCGGCGAGGGCTGCTGGTGGCATGACGGCATGGTCTACTTCACGACCAAGGGCGACAACCGCGTATGGGCGCTGGACACCCGGCGCAACACGCTCGACCTGGTCTACGACAAGCACAGCGACCGGGCCTTCAACCCGGGCATCGACGATGTCGACAACCTGACCGTCTCGGCCGGCGGCGACATTCTGGTGGCCGAGGACGGCAGCGAGATGCGGCTGGTCGTGGTCGGCCCGGATGTCCGGCCGTTCGAGCTGGTCAACGTGATCGGCCAGCGGGAGTCCGAGATCTGCGGACCGGCCTTCAGCCCCGACGGCGAACGGCTCTACTTCAGCTCGCAGAACGGCTGGGCGGGCGACCACAGCGACGGCCGCATCTACGAGCTCCGCGGCCCGTTCTTCATCGAGGCCTGACTCCATGCCGGCGTTCGCTTCACAGCGCAGGACCCCGCGGCGTGCCGGTGTCGCGCTGACCGGACTGATCGCGCTTTCGCTGTCGGGCTGCGCCGAGCAGCAAGCGGATCCGCCGCCTGCCGAAGCCCCGGCGGCCGTCGACAGCGACCGGCAGACCGCCTTTCGCGTCCGCGCGGACGCAACGGCCGGGCTGAACAAGGATGGCGGCTGGGCCGCAGGCCTCGATCAGGTGGCCGAAGTGACCGTCGACCGTCCGTTCCGGCTGCGGTTCGAGGTCGCGGCCGGCGACGATGCCGGGACGCGCCGGTACCGCCTGGAATCGCGCCGCAACGGCGGACCATGGCAGGCGGTGACGGCCGAGGATTTCCCCTATCCGTACAAGTTCGAGGAACTGACCGCAGACCCGGCCCGGGAATCCTTGCGCATCGAGCGCGGTTCGGCCGAGGCGATTTCGATCACGACCGATGAGGCGGCCGCGTACTGGCGCATCGACGCCGGCCCCGAGGGGGTTCTGGCCTGGGCGCAGTACGACATCCACTGGACGCCGACCGAGATCGCCGCTGAATTCCGACTTCCCGACGCCGAAATGGCCGGCGCTGCGGTGGTCTTCGATCGCGACGTCGAAGGTGGCTCCACGCGCGTCGAACTGCTGACGCCCGACCGACTGCGCGTGGTGCGGCGCCAGGCCGGCGAGGACATCGTGCTGACCGAGCGCGCTGCGGTACTGGATCCGGGGTCCTGGCAGGAGCTCAAGCTCCTCATCGACGGCCGCGATCTGGTCGTCGAACTCGATGACGCAGAGGTGCTGCAGCACGCGCTGGAGCGGCCGACGAGGCCGCGTCTCGGCGTGTACGTGCCGGCCGGGCGGGCTGCCGAGCTCGGACCGCTGACGCTGGAAACCGACGCCGCATCGCCGCGCACCAGCATCCTTCGCGCCGACGGGTTTCGCCACGGTGACTCGACGAACGATCTGCTGCCCGGCTCCGGCCAGCCGTTCACCGGCGGCGCCGGGATCAGCTTCGCCGAGCGCACGCCGGCCTGGGACGCCGATGGCGGACACGGCGAGTGGTCGTTCCCGCTGGTGATCCGGCGCTTTGCCGACGAAGCCGCGCTGAACGAGCATGGAGATCGGTTCGACTACCGGCTGGTCGACGAACAGGGCGAGCCGGTTCCGGCCGAGGTCACCGCTTCGGTGCGCGTGCGGGTACCGGACGGCCATCTGGGGGGCACCTTCGTGGAAACCCCGATGCGGCTCGGCCCCTGGCAGGCCGGCAACGGCGAGCTGTATTTCGTGCTGGAACCCTCGGAAACCTGGAACCGGATGATGGTCGTGAAATCGAGCGACCACGGCCGAAGCTGGCGCGAGGTCGACGGCCCGAACCGGCCGCAGACCGGCGACCTGGAAGGCTTCGCCTCGGTCCGGGTGGGCAGCCGGATCCACATGCTGCACCAGACCTCCGAGGCGGTCCTCTACCACGCGTTCGACACCGCCGATCACCCCGAGCAGCCGGATCGCTGGGCCGTCCGCGACGAACGGGTCGACGCCCCGCCGGAACCGCCGACCCAGGTGGCCGATCTCGCCGTGCGGCCCGACGGGCGGATTCTCGCCGTCTACGGCGCTGGCGAGGAACTCCGCGTGGCCGTCCGCCGGCCCGACGGGGCGTGGTCCGAACCGCACACGATCGCTGAACCGTCCGGCGCGACTCTCTCCGGGCCCAGTCTGCTTCTCGGCGCCAACGGCATCGCCCACCTGGCCTACACCGCCAGCGACGGCAGCGCCCGGTATCGCCGGATCGGGGCCGACGACGCGATCGGCAAGCCGGTCCGGTTCGCCGCCGACCTGGCCACCGGCGAGCAGGACGTCGGTGCGATCCTGCCGCTCGTTGCTCTGCCCGAGCCGGAGGCACTCAGCCTGATCTGGCGCAGCGCCGACGGCCGGCTGCGCGAACGTCGCGTCGATGCCGGTGGCCGGTGGAGCGATCCGGTGAACGTGTCCGACCGGATCGTCGTCCAGAGCGCGGTCGACTCCGACCAGGTCGGCGCGGATGCCGTTGCCGACGGCGATACCGTCCATCTGCTGTTCATCGAAGACGGGACCGGCCGCCTGTTCCACAGTGCCCGCTCGAGCGGCGACTGGACCGAGCCGCGTGTCGTGGTCACCGATGCCGACGTCCAGTGGGTTCGCGGCTCGATCATCGAAGCGGCCGACGGCGAGCGGGTCTACGGCTTCGTCTACGACGCCGGTTCCAACGGCGGTTCGGGCCGGAACCGCTTCGCGACCCTTTCGCTGCGCTGAACCCGCGCGGCGGCCTCGTCGCCTCGATTCAGATCTCGATCCGGCCGCGCGCGGATCCGACCGTTCAGTCCTCGAACCCGTCGGCGAACAGCACGCCGCTGGTGCCGCGCAGGGCCACCGACTTCGTGCCCTCGGGGTCGTTCGACGGCAGCTGCAGCCGGGCGGTCTTGATGCCGGCGATGTCGGGCGCGAAACGCAGGTCGAGCGTACAGCTGCCGGTCGGCGCGATGGCCTGGCCGCTGCAGCTGTCGCCGGTGATCTCGAAATCCGCTGCGGCCGATCCCGAAACCGCGATGGCGCCGATGGTCAGCACGATCTCGCCGGTGTTGGTCACCACGATGGCCTGGGGGCTCGACGTGTTGCCGGGCTCCACGTCGCCGAAGCTCAGCGCGGCAGCCGACAGCGACAGCGCCGGCGGCGCCAGCTCGGGCACGAACTCGAGCGCACCGATGTCGCAGTCGGCAAAGCCGTCGTTGTCGCCGTCGACCGGGCGCCCGGTGCCGATCGCGTCCGTCGGCGGACAGTTCGGCCCGAGCATGGCGTCGATCGCCGGACTGTCCTCGCGCGGCGCGATGAACGGCAGTGCGGCACCGGCGAAGCGGATCGGCTGCAGATCGGCATCACGATCGGCGATCACGAGGTCGGCCGCCGTCGGAGTCGATCCGCAGCCGGTCGGGTCGCCGAACAGGTTGTCGCCACCGGAGATGAGCTGCCCCGGCGCTTCGACGGCACAGTTGATCGGCACGGCCAGCGCGCCCGGTGGACGGTAGTTGCCGGCCAGCACCGAGCCGGTGATCGTGACCTGCGCTCCGTTCCGGACCGTCAGCGCACCGCCGGTGACGCCGCTGGCCGAGCCGGTATCGCCGGAGTTGCCGGTGATCGTGACGTGGTTCAGCGTGTAGTCGGATCCCCCGAGATACAGCCCGCCGCCCTGGTTGCCGGTAATGGTCACGTTCTCGAAGATGCCGGAACTCGAGCCCTGCGCCCAGACCGCCCCGCCGCTGACCGCGCGATTGTTGTCGAACACCGTGTCGCGGATATCGATCCCGTTGTTGGCGATGATCGCGCCGCCGACGAAGCCGTCGGCCACACCGCCGGTGAACCGGGACCGGCGCACGACCAGGTCGCCCGGCCACGCCCTCACGCGGCCGCGCGACACGGTCAGGTTTTCGATGCGCAGGGTCACGTCGACGTCGCCAACGCTCAACGCGGTCCCACCGTCGCTGCCGTCGATGATGCTGTTGGCCGCCCCGGTGCCGACCAGCACCAGGTCGTCCGTGACCTCGATCGAGGTCCCTGCGTCCAGCGTATAGACCCCGGTACCGATCGACACCACCCGCAAGCCGGGCTGGGCGTTGGCTTCCTCGATCGCCGCGCGCAGCGTGCACACGCCGTCCTCGCTCCGGCAGAGGCCGTCGCCGGGATCGGTGTCGGACTTGTCGAGGAAGGCATCGGCGAGCGCGTCGACGTAGAGGTCGGCCGGCGGCACAACGCTGATCACGTGCGAGACCTCGTTGTCGGGATGGACGTCGGTCTCGTTGGCCGAGGCGCGCGCGGTGAACGGCAACAGCGTGCCCGGTACGGCCGAGCCGTCGATCCGGGCGGTGATCTCGACACTGCCGGGGAAGCCCGGATTCAGCGTGCCGACGTCGCAGGTCACCTGCAGACCGTCCAGCACGCAGCCCGCGCCGGAGACCGTGATCGATCCGGGTGCCAGGCCTTCGGGCAGGTCGACGAGCAGTTCGACGCCGGTCGCGGTGGTCGGCGGTCCGGCGGCCGGGGGCTCGTTCAGTGCGCGGAACAGGATGCTGACGAGCTGGTTCGGCAGCGCCCGCTCGGTCGACGGCAGCGCCGACATGACCAGGTCCAGGCCGTCGATCGCGGTGACCGGGAAGCTGCCGCAGCCGGTCAGCGAGTCGGAGGTGGTGGTTTCGCTGCCGTCGTCGCCGGTCACCCGGTCGTCGAGGCAGAGTTCAACGGTGTAGGTGCCCGGCGCCGAGTAGATGTGCTCACCCGTGATGGTGCCGACGCCGCTACCGGACTGGCCGACTTCCGGGCCACCGCCGTCGGTCGCGGTCTCGGATTCGACCGTGCCATCGCCCCAGTCGACGGTCAGCCGGTGCTGCTCATCGGGATCGGGATCGACGAATTCCCCATTCAGTCGGTAGACGAAGCCGACGCCGACCGTGGCTGGATCCGGTACCCGGACCTCGGCCGCGTCGTTGACTTCGGCCACGGTCACCGAGATGGCTTCGGCGCTGGACGCGAACACGCCGTCATCGGCGACGAAAGTGAACTCATCTTCGCCGAAGAAGTCCGGATCCGGGTTATAGGTGGCCTGGTTGCCCGAAATCTGCACGGACCCGTGTCGGGGCAGCGTGGCGACCGAGAAGCTCAGCGTATCGAGCGGATCCGGATCGCTGCCGTCCAGCGTGATCGCCGCCGGCGTATCCTCCTCGAGCACCACGGCAATCCCCGGTGTGGCGAACGGCGGACGGAAGTTGCGCACCACGCCGATCTCGACCGCGGCCGGCGCCGAGCGGATCGGTCGTCCGGTGGCAGGATCGCGCACGCCGTCGCTGACCTTGAACGAGAAACCGTCGATGCAGTCGTCGGGGTTGTCGCAGGCAAAGTCGTTGTCGGACTGGTACTCGAGATCGGCATAGTCCGGCCCGACCTCGATGAACGGCGTCACCAGCGAGATGTGCAGCAGGTTGGTATCCCGGTCCAGCACGTAGAACCGGCTGGAGTTGACCGTCACGTTGTTCGGCGTACCGAAGTCGCCGAGCACGAAACAACTGCCGTCGCAGGTCGAGCGCGCCTCGCCGGCGAAGAATCCGTCGGGCGAGAAACGCTGGATCCGGCTGTTGCCCACGTCGGCAACGTAGATCGTGCCGCGCTTATCGATGTCGAGCGCGGGGGAGCCACGGAGCTGGCCCGGACGGCAGCCCCAGCTCGGCCAACCGTTGATGCTTACCGCGCCGCAGATCGCCTGCTCGCCCGCCTGAAAAGCTTCGTCCACGGCGCAGGTGTCGTCCGTGCACGAGAAACCCAGGCTCCGATGGTTGCCGACGTCGCAGACCGCCTGGTCGCCCGGAGCCAGGTCGATGTCACAGCGGCCCAACCAGCCCTCCAGCATTCCTGGATAGGCCAGTCCGTCGTCGGCGATATAGGACGGGGAATAGCGGTACAAGCGGCTGTAGCGACCGGCGACGACGCGGCCGTCCGGATCGATCTGCAGCGCCGAGGCCGAACTTCCGGAGCCGAGACCGTCGTCGTTCAGGGCGCCGAGGTAGGCAGGGGTGGTCGTGCAGTTGACCGAGCAATCGAACTCCGGCGGCAGCGTGCCGTCCAGCACGTGGATCACCGCGTAATCGCTCATCACGTAGAGCAGGTTGTTGGCATCGATCGCGCCGCTGTCGGCCCAATTGAGGGTCGAGCCGCCACCGGGCTGCTGCAGCGTGACGGGGACCCCGTTCCGGTCGCGCAGGTTGGCAAGGCGATAGCTGACGAGAAGATTCAGATCGAGGTCACGGACCTGCATCAATGACTGGCCGCCGCTGCCGTGCGAGGTCAGGAACAGGCGCTGCTGATTGGGGTCGAGGACCACGTCTTCGAGGTCGTCGCGCGCGTCGACCGCTGCCAGCAGGTCGCCCGCGTTGTCGAAGATCGCGAGCCGCGCGTCCCGCTGGAAGGTGGCCGGCGCTCCGCCGCTGCAGTCGATGTAGCCGCGATCGACCACGTAGGTCCGGCCGTCGTCGAGGCTGTCGAGGTAACGCGGCTGGGACGGGAAATCGAGGTGAAAGTTGCGATCGTCGCCATCACCATTGGTACAGATGGCCAGGACCTCGTCATCGGTCAGGCTCTGCTCGACGCGGAAGTCCTCGACGAAGTACGGATACAGCGGAGCGATGAAGAAGCCATCGGTCGGCGCTTCGTCGATATGGAACCGGAGCGGATCACCGTCCGGGTCGCTGGCCTGCAGCCGGATCGGGGTCGGCTCGAACGAGACGGCCTCGACGCGGTTGGCCCCGGTCTGTGCGATCGGGCTCGGCGCCAGGTTCGAGGCCTTGACGTTGACGATCTGCGTTGCGCTGTCGCTGTTGCCCGAGGCGTCGGTGACGGTCCAGTTCACGAAGCTCAGACCGAAGCCGATCGGCAGCACCGCGTCGTTGACCACGGTCGGGTTCAAATCGACGAAATCGAACACCAGCGGCTGGCCCAGCGCGCTGACCGAACCGGTATCGACTTCGACGATATCGTCCGGCGGCACGATCACCGGCGGCCGGGTATCGACCACCTCGACCCGCATCGTGGTCGTGACTTCATTTCGCTGCAGCGCCAGGTTCGGGCCCGGATCGCGAGCCGTCCACGTAATGTCGAACGCGTTCGACTGCGCCGTCGTGCTGACCGGCCAGAAACTCCGCAAGGCCTCGTCCGGATAGCTGGCCGAGAACGACACGCGCCGGCCGCAGGCATCGGCCAGCGCGTACATCGAGCGCAGCAGCGGCTCGTAACGCAGCCGCGACACGCCGCCGGCCTCGTCGGCCTCGATCGTCACCTCGATGGTCTGGTTCGGCGGCGCACCGACCAGCACGGCGGTGACCCGCGCGTCGGAGAACGGCTGCGGCGTGACCGTCGGCGGGATCTCGTCGTAGACACGGATCAGCTGGAACACGTCGCGATGGTTGTCGATCCGCCAGCCGGAGAAGAACACCGTGTCGTTGGCGATCAGGATCGATTCCCGGATCACGTTGATCAGCAGACCCTTCCACGGCTGCCCCTTGGCGCCCGGCGGTATGCCCGGGATCAGCGGCGCGAACAGGTCCAGCGCCGACATCCGCGCATTGACCCGCCAGCGCAGCAGTCGCTCACCGATCGGGAACGACAGCTCGCGGCCTTCCGCGTACGGACACTCGTACATCGGCCCGGTACCGTCGAGCTGGCTGAACCGCACCGATCCGTCGTCGCGGCAGTCCTCGTAGATCCGGTCAGTGGCTTCGAACGACCCGGTCTCGGCCCAGAAGCCCAGGTCCAGGCTGGGCGAGACCGCGGGGGTCGAGGTGTTGTACAGCAGGGCGACATCGACCTCGGTGTTGTGGTGAAACGCCGTCGGCGAGCCCAGCTCGCCCCAGTTGCTGTTGTAGCCGAGGCTGACCCCGAGCACGTTCTCGTAGGTCGAGGCCATGTGCGGCTGCTCGAACGTGGCCTCGCAGACGCCGGCCGGAACCCGGATGACCCGGTCGGGCGGCGGCTCGATGAACGTCAGGCACCACTTCAGCGCCAGGTTGGTGGCATAGGCCGTGCCCTGGGCCAGCACGCCGGCACCGGGGACCAGCGACGCGCCGAAGGCCGCGTTGTGCGCGATCCCCAGCGGCGTCTGGCAGAGAATCGCGAAGTCGTTTCCGGTGCCGCCCCGAGTGGCCTTGGCCGATGCCGGTTCCGCCCAGGCCGCGTCCAGCGTGAACCCGGACCTGCCCTGGGGTGCATGCGCCAGGCGCAGCTCGACCCGGTCGAAGGGTTCACGGGCGCGCAGTCCGATCACGCCGTCGACCGCGCGCACCCGACCCGAGCGCGTGGCATCGTCCAGCGAGAACAGCGCCGAGCCCAGCGCGTGTTCGCCGCGGTAGGCGGTCATGGAGACGACGGCATCGATCCGCTCGGCGTCGACGCGCAGCACGACCGATGCGCTGGGGCCGGCCATTTCGAGAACGACAGGATCCGAGCCGATCCGGAGCCGACCGTTGCGGGTCGGCAGGGCCTCGACCGAATCGGCCCGGAAGATCGCCTCGCCCTCGGCCGACCGACCGCTCTTCGCGCCCTCGCCCATCAGGTCGACGAAGACGGCCTGGTTCGGCACCTCGACCAGCGGCTCGACGATGGGTTCATGGATGGGCCCAACGATCGGCCCAACGATCGGCCCAACGGTCGGTCCAGCGGTCGGTCCGGGCCGGACCTCGCTGCGGCCGAGCGCCGGACCGGCGAGGACGCCGAGCGCCAGGACCGACAACACAAGGAACCGCAGGAGCGAGCGTCGGTTCACGACGAGGTTCAGGGCGTGGCTCGGGCGCATGGCCGGGCTCCGGGACGATCGATGCCGTCATCGTCGCGGGCAGGCCCTCGCAGCGGAATGGCCGGCGGTTGCAGATTCATGCCCGTTGGTTGCGGATGCCCGAAACCAGTGGTCCAACCGGGACCTGCCGCGCCGGTAGAACGAAAATCGCCCGGCCGGGGCCGGGCGAAGAACGGAGAGATCGTGGCTGGAGATCGACGGCTCAGCGCGGCTCGATGATCACCGAGTTGTGGTTTCGGCCGCGCTTGCTGTTGAAATTGATCACGGTGCTCTTCGGGCCCGCCGGCTGATCGGAAAACTGCAGCACCAGGGCGCCGACGCCGTCGTCGTAGAACAACTGGCCGATCTGCTCGTGCGCTTCTTCCAGCGGCGGCTGCGGGAAGTGGCCCGCCTCGCCGATGAACTGGACCATCACCGGCCGGATTCCGGCTGTGCTTTCGAACGGCGGAATCCGGATGTCGTTCGTCCCGGGATGGTCCGGGTCGGGCTTCATGATGTCCGCCAGCTGCGCTGCAGTCAGTGCGGTTCCGGCAGTCTGGTAGTCGGCATGTCCGAACGGACCGACGTTGCCGTTGGCGTCGGTGGGTCCGATCCAGCCCTGCACCTGGCCGTCCTCGCCGTGCGGAATCCGGATGACCACGTAGGACTCGGCATAGGCGGCGTTCAGCAGATCGATGTTCTGCAGGAACATCGGCAGCAGCGTTTCGTTGAAGGCCGTGTTGTGGTCGTTCGAAATCGAAGCCGCGCTTCCGGAGATCTGGACCTGGTCCGGCCGCTGCCAGGACCCGCTGATGACCCCGACCGCGCCGAGCAGGTCGTCGGCGCCGGTCTCCACTTCACGCTCGGCGAGCATCTGGAAGGCCACGCCGCTCAACTACCCATGACCGATGAAGGTCTTCCCGTCGATCGTCAGGTTTCCGGCGATCACGCCGTCCGACCCCACCAGGACGTCCAACATCGCTTTGCCGTCCAGGCTGGAGAACTGCCACGCCGTCCCCGGTGGACCGCCGGACGGCGGGGTGGTTGCCGGCGGCGATTCGGCCGTGACCGACTGGGTCAGGTTCGCCGTGTGCTGGCCCAGTGTTGCGCTGGAACCGGAAGCAACGCTGACCACCAGGTCGATCCCCGTCATGCTGGGCGCGGTGCCGGCGATATGTCCGGAAACCGCAATGAAATCGGCCGGCCCCGGCTCGCCGGGGGTGCGGCCGGCGAGATGCAGCGCCGAGACCTTCCTGGCGCTGATGTTGCCGCCGTTCTCGGCTTCCCACAGGCCATGGACCGAGTAGGTGATGCCGCCGGTCTCAACCGTTCCCCAGACCTTGCCGGTGCTGCTGTCCTCGGCGAGGTTGACGGTCACGGAACTGGTTTCGTCGGTGAAACTCCAGTGCATATCGGTACTCCCTGTCAGGTGTTCGTTTCGGGGACTGCGCCGGTCGAGCGACCTCTGCACAGTTCGATGTCGATCCACTCGATCACCCTGCGCGCGCCTGCGCGTTCGAGCTTCGAGTCGTTCCAGCACCCGCCGTCAGGTGCGCTTGCTCCCTCGAGCGAGGAGCCCGGGGTAGACAATCCGAACGTGCCGTCACGGCACGGAACCGAGGCCAGGGAATCCGCAGTCGTCCGGCCCGAGCCCCCTTGAGCCGACCGACCTCACGTTTCCGAACGCCAACCGTGAAGTGAGTATAGGCATCGACGACGCCGGAATACAACGAGCGCCGGTCGGTCTCTCGCCCGGACCATCGACTCCGGCCGCCCATGCCGTCCAGCGCCCGGTGGACGAACAGGCCTGTCGGGGCATGCGGAAGGCCGACCGGGACAGGTTCCCTGCAGGGCCTGGCCAGAGGTCCCTCAGGGCAGCGTCGTCAGCGGGATGGTGATGATCGGCAGGCCCAGCGAGTCGGTCCGGATGCGGGCCTGCAGCGGTTCTTCGAGGCGCTCCTCGCCGAGGTAGTAGTACAGCTCGGCGATGCCGTGGAACTGCTCCAGCGTCAGCAGATCGATCTCCGCCGACTCGTCCACGCCCGGCACGAAGCCCAGCGGGAGATAGAACCCGCGACGGTCGCGGTCGGTGCCGAGCGAGGTGTAGAACACGGTGAGTACCCGCTCGGCCGAGGCATCCCCGACCACCCGGGCATCGAAGCGCGTGGCCAGCTCCATCGCCAGCCGCTCGTCGGCGTAGTTCCGAAGCGCCTCGTCGCCGACGAAGTGCGAATCGATCCGGACCCGCTGCCCGGCGAGATCGGCGAAGCCCTCCTCCGGCAAGGCCTGGGCCAGCTCATCGATGGCGTAGCTGACCAGCCGCTGGGCGGTCGAGCCGGCCAGCGAATCCTGGACCTGGCGCGAGCCGCAGGCCGTCAGCAGCGTGAGCATCAGCAGCGACGCGATCGCATGCCGGAACGGTGCACGAGATTCGGAGAAGACGGTAACCATGACTGGAACCCATCGGTTCAAGAGAACCCATCAGGCTAACGAATCTTCGTGAGTGCGGTCCGGGTTTCGCAGCCCGGCCGCAGCGACCCGGCCCGGTTCCGCGGCGCGCGCTCGCGCGCAGATCGCCCTCCGGACCTTCACATCCCGAGACAGTCGATCCCGTCCAGCGCCATGTGGATCAGCAGCCCGAGCCCGACCAGGTGAACGATGCGAGCGTTGGGTCGAAGCGCCCGTCGGTCCGGCTCACGCCCGAACATCAACGGGAGCAGGAACAGGCCCGCATACACGACGATCGCCGGCAGCGTGTGCAGCGGATGAAAGCCGATCGAGCAGCGCTCGGGATCGTAGATCGGGGTGGCCAGCAGGTGATCGCCGTCCACGACCATGGTGGCGACCAGGATCAACCAGGCACTGCGCCAGCGCGGGCGCTGGAACGCCAGCGCCGCCAGCAGCGGAACGACGAAATGGAGCGCGATATGCAGCACCGAAGACCCTTGGCCGGAACCGGACGGCGAATCCGATTCGCGACCCCTCCCGCTCAGCCGTCGCCTTCGGCCATGGCCTGTCGGAGCATCGCGGCCAGCTCGTCGGCGCTGTAGCTGTACGGACCCCATTGATTGAGCTGGACCAGCTGCTCGATCTTGGTCCGGATGGTCATGGCCTGCTCGTCGGCGCTCGGCACCACCATGTAGCGACGCAGCGGTTCATCGTCGAACAGCGCGTGCATGAAGGCCGCCGTGACCTCGTCGGGAAGCTTGTAGGAGAGCTCCCGCGCTTCGGTCCGTTCGTACTCTTCGCGCATTTCCGGCGTGATGACGCCGCCTTCGGCAACAACGCGGGCCTGCCGACGCTGGACGCTGTTGCGGCGGATGCGGGTCTGGTAGTTGCCCGGCTGGATCACGCTGACCGACACTCCGTGCGGCGCCATTTCGCCGGCCAGCGCGTCGGTGAAGGCCTCGATCCAGTGCTTGCTGCCGCTGTAGGCGCTGCCGCCCGGCCATGACAGCGTGCCGGCAATCGAACCGGTGGTCGCGATCCGTCCGTTCGACGCCATCACCAGTGGGGCGAACGCCCGGGTGACCCGGTAGACCCCTTCGACGTTGACGTCGTAGACCAGCGTCTGGACCTCGACCGGCGTGTCGACGACCGGGCCACCGTCGCCGATGCCGGCGTTGTTGACCAGCGCATACAGACCGGTCCCCCGTTCCTCGATCAACGCCACCACCGCGTCGATCTCGTCGGGCTTCGTCACGTCCAGCCGCACCGCGGTGATGTTCTCGATCGCGTTGAGCGCATCGAGATCCTCCTGCTTGCGCGCGCCGGCATAGACGTGGTGGCCGGCCTCGGCCAGCGCTTCGGCCAGGTGGCGACCGATGCCCGTACTGGCCCCCGTGACCAGCACCGACTTCTGCCCGCGGTCGTCGGCCAGGCCTGAAGACGGAAACCAGGGCAGCGCGAGGACGGCCAGGACGACCAGCGGCATGAACAAGCGATTCATCGGAGCGGTTCCTTGTTGGGAGACAACGGTCCGACACTGTACTACCGGACGTTCGCATTGTCGTCGTCAAGCGGAATCATTCCGCGTTCCGGCAGTCCAAGCTGCGCAAGCGTGGGCAATGCCGCTCTCCCCGAGCCGTGTGCGCCGCGCGGAGACGACCATGAGCAAGGGCAGAGACACCCAGAGTCGCGAAGGCAAGAAGAAACCCGCAAGGACACTGAAGGAAAAGCGCGCCGACAAGGCCGCCAAACGAGACGGCACGTCCAGTTCGGACAGCATCCACAAGGCGCTGGGGGACAAACCGAAGTCACACTAGCGTACCCCGCCACTCATTGTGTAACGCATAGCGAGTCGGAGAGCGTTTGGCTGCAAGGCCTGTCGCAGGGAATGGCAGCGTCCTTTCCAGGCGACAGAACGCCGCAGAGGAATGTTCCCCGGCTGGCCCTTCTAAGGAGCGCGCCTGAACCGACATTGCGGCCTTGCGTCCCTAGTGGGCCATTCACTGCGGACCGCGCCTTGCACTGTCGATTCAGGCGCACGCCATACGTCACACAATGAGTGGCGGGGGTTCACTAGAGCGCCACGATTCTCGCGACGAACTGGCCGTCCGGTCGATCGCGGCCGACCACGACGCGGAAGACCGTTCGATCATGGCCGTGATCGCGACCGACGCCCGGATCGGGTCGCGCAACCGCGAGCGCATGGCCAGGCCCTGCACGGCTGGGTATCGCCCGCACCGTCGGCTACATGAGCAACGGCTCCGGCGACTTCGTCGTCGCGTTTTCGGTCGCCGGCCGGATTCGATACGCCGACCCCGAGCCGGTGCGCCAGCGTCCTCGGACGTCCAGCGATCACACCGGCGCGGCGATTCCAGTGCGGACGAAAAGCAGGGACGTTGTTCGGGCACCCGGGCGGTGCCGCCGCTCAATCGCGGATCGGGAAAGCCTCTGGAGGGAACTCGGCTGCATCGACCGCGATCAGATGCCCCGGCCAGTCCGGACGATTCTTGAGCGGCACCAGCAGGTGCCGACCCTCGACCCAGTTCTGAAGAAAAGCGGTCGACATCGGCGTAGCCTTGGCGTGCCACTGCTCGGCAGCCGCGGTGACTTCCCGCACCGCGGCATCATGATCGCCCCGGACGGCGAGCACTTCCGCCAGCTTCAGGCGCGCCGGAACGTCATCGGCGTTTCGCAGGATATCCATCGCTCCAGACGCGTCGCCACCCAGCGCGGACAAGGCCAGGGCCTCGCAATGGGCTCGAATCAGCGGATCCTCGATTACTCCGCTTTCGGCCAGGGCCTCCTCCGGGCGGTTCTGCGCGAGGCGGATCAGCGCCCGGATCTCGCGTATCCGGTCGACTCTCGGGTCCCCGGCCATCATGGGCAGAATCCGCTCGGTTTCGGACCACGCCCGCTCCGGTTGGCCGGCGCGCAGAAGGTACAGGGCGAGATTGCTTCGCCAGACCGTGGCCAGCGGGTCGAGCTGCAGCGCCTCATCCAGCAGGCGGATGGCGTCGTCGAGCCTCTCCCGACGCGCGAGCTTGCCAGCCTCCATTGCCAGCAGCGTCGGGTTCGAGGGGTCGTTTGCGCGCGCCCGATCGAAAAGCTCGACGGCGAGTTCCGGGTGCCCGAGCCGGCGCATGGCCGAAGCGAGGCGCAGCAAAGCTTCGGCGTTCCGGGGATCCAGCGAAATGGCCGTTTCCGCGGTCCGGCGAACGCCCTCCAGACCGGCCCGTAGCGACTCTTCGGACGGGTTTCTGTCGGCCATTGCACCCTCCATGGTCGACAGCCAGCGAGCCGACGCCAGTGCCGCCCATCCATCGACGAAACCGGGTTGGGCCTCCAGCACGCGCTCGAGCATGGAGACGGCCGTTTCGAGATCGCCCGAAAGTCTGCGGTGGATCAAGAGGCGGGCATACAGGTAGTCGACGAAGGCTTCTGCCGATTCCGGCCGTACCGGTGCTTCGCCATCCCGCAGCACTCCGGTCTCGAGGCCGAGCTCCTGCGCGACGGCTTCGGCCAGACTGCGCTCGATAACGGCCAGATCCGAGATCTCGATGTCCCAGCGACGCGACCACAACGCGCTTGCCGATTCGGCCTCGACCAATCGGGCGCTGACGATGATGCGTGGGCCGTCCTGGCGCACGCTCCCTTCGACGAAGTGGGTCACGCCGAGACGGGACGCGATCTGCTCGGCATCCAGCGCCAGCGCACCGACAGCGAACGAACTCGAACGCGCGATGACCTGGATCGGAAGCGTGTAGGCGAGCTTCGAGATCATCGCGTCGGCGACGCCTTCGGCGATGTGCCGCTGGGAGCCGTCAGCGCTCAGGTCGGCGAACGGAAGCACCGCAATCGCGGGTTGTATCGCGTCCACCGCCGGCGCCCCGCGCTGCGAAAGCGGGCCGTGCCACCACAACAGCGCGATGGCGGCCAGAAACGCCGCCATCAGAAGCGGCCGCCACAGGTGGTGGCTTGGGCCCTGTTCGGCCCCGGGCGAGATGCCGATCTCGACGATCGGGACGGCTTCCAACTCCAGCCGGTATCCCCGGCGGGGAAGGGTCTTGATCGCATCCCGGTAGCCCGGTTCGCCCGATGCGCCTTCCAGGTGGCCGCGCAGGCAGTAGACGCAGCGCGAAATCACGTCATCGCCGACGAAGTCCGATTTCCAGACGCGCTCGAGCAGACTGTCGCGCGCCACGACCGAGCCGGCATCCGCAGCCAGTTCGACCATGACGGCCATGACCTTGGGATCGACCTGCTCGGTTCCGGCCGGCCCCTCGATTCGGCCTTCGACGGGGAATACCGAGACGACCCCCACCCGAAAGGGTGTGGTTCCGAAGTCGCCCGGCCCGCCTCTGTGCTGATTCATCTGCCGTCCGTATCGATCGGGAATGCCTGACTGGGGCAAACCAAGCATATGCCAACCCGGAGCCGGGAGCGAGCGGGATCGGAAGACGAATATCAGATCGATATCAAGTGTTGATCAGGCAGGCAGCGGCCCCGGCAATGGACTCTTTTCGAGGGCAGATCACCCGTTTCGCCGCACGGCTTCTACCCGGCGAGTGTTCGAACGTTTCAACACCGACAAAAGAGGAAGATACCGATGAAACCCCCATCATTTCCATTTTCGTTACCGGCATTGCTGCTTGTAATCTTCACGGCCGGCTTCAGCTCCCAGGCCCTCGGCCAGAACCCATCCTGCGTCCTGTTCGGGATGCTGGGAATACCCTGTCCGAGCGACCCACCGGTCGTGGGCCCGCCCGGCGAGCCGCCCAACACCGCGGACATCGGCATGGTCAGCCATGCCCCGGTGGTCTGGCTGGTGCCGCCCGCCGACATCGAGCCGTTCGCACCGGTTCAGGGCGCGTCTTCGACCCTGCACCGCAACAGCCACGGCGTCACCGGCAGCATGAACACCAGCGGCATGCTGCCGGAGAGCGCCTACACGTTCTGGTGGGTGGTCTTCAACAACCCCGAACACTGCGCCAGCGTCCCGTGCAGCCCGGACGACCTGTTCAATCCCGACGTCGCTGCAGGACTGTTCGGCGGCAGCGGCCAGGTGACCGATGCCTACGGCCGGGCGCATTTCCAGGCTCACGTGTTCAAGGGCGAAGAGCCGGGACTGGATCGTCCCTTTGCCGATCTCGGGCTGGTGGCCGGCCTTATCGATCCGTTCAAGGCCGAGATCCACCTGGTGACTCGTAATCATGGGCCGGCCTCGGCATTGCTTCCCGAGGAGCTGGAAGCGGCGCTGAACACGTATGTCGCCGGCTGCGACAGGTTCGAGTGCTTCGACGAACAGGCGGGCGTTCATTTCCCCTGAGTTCAGCTTTCCCTGAATTCAGAGTTCCGCGTGCCGGGCTCATCACCGGCGTGCACCGATCCGTCGATCTCGCTCAGCACGTCGAGCATGACCTCCCCGAAGGCGGCCCCTGTGCCGCCTTCGGGCGCACCTGTCCGCGGCGGTCGATGTCCAGGTCTCCGACAACCTCCCCGAGTCGATTCCCCGAATGCGCCGGTCACTGGCTGGCCGGCTGACCGGACGCGAAGCCCCTCGACCGCTCTTCGTCGGATTTGCACGACTTCCAACGCGGATAGCGGACATCCCTGCCCGGAAACGATCGAGCCTCTGCCGTACCGTTCGTCCTTCTGCATTCGGCGTCGAACCGGTGGATGAGCGCCGGATCATGTCTGCGGCACGCTCGACTGGACCATCGTCCGGCGCGTGGTACTGACGGGCGGCGCCTGCGGAAACGACACCATCCGAACCGATCCCGCAGCGTTCAGCATGGGGATGATCTCGAGAGCCTTTGTGGCCGATTCCCCGGTCTCCGAGATCGAGGATTCGAACCACCTCCATCAGGCGCCGGTGCCAGCACGCATTATTCATGAATCGCCGCGATGATTGCGCCGGGAATTGTTCGCACAGGGGATTTTCCGACCGAGCGGACTACCATGCTCTATTTCCGAGCGAGGACGATTCGCTGTGCGGACAAGGACCAGGCAAGGGCACGAGCTCATTCATGAATAATGCGGGCGAGACGGACGGGTCGGATCGACAAGCCCAGGCAAGCAGGACTCCGACCCTTGATTCGTTTCGCCCCCCTGGTTCGTGCCTGCTTGCGGTTCGCGTGATGGTCCCGTCCCGTTCGATCGATCGGCGCAACGCGCTCCGATCGTCCGCGATTCAGGGGCGGTAGACGAGCACCATCACGATCGGCAGGTGGTCGGACACGCCTTCCCGGGCGTCCGGATCGAAGCGTTTCGGCGTGCCGTCGGCATGCAGCTGATCCGCGTAGCCGGTGACGACATCGATCGCGTCGACGTCCAGCGTCCAGCGGTGAGACGACGAGGGTGAGAACAGCACCATGTCGAGGAACGACCAGCTCTCGCCGCGCTGCCAGTAGTTCGTACCCCGGCACTTCGTGCAACCGACCTCGTGCGCGACGGTCCAGTAGGGCCGGACCATCTCGTCCATGATGGTGGTGTCGTCCATTTCTCGTTTCGGCGTATTGAAATCGCCGGCGGCGAAGACCGGCCGGTCCTCGGGCACGCGGGCGCGCAGCTGGTTGAGGTGCTCGTAGGCAATCCAGCGCATTTCCATCGGGTGGAACGGCGCCGGAAAATGCACCGAGTAGCCGGTCAGGACCGTTCCATCGGGCAATTCGAAATTCGCTTCGAGAATGCCGCGCGTGTCCGGCGCCCGATCGGGAAAGGCCGACATGTCGATGGGGTGCAGCACCGGCTCGCCGACCACCGGCAGCCGGGAGAGAAACGCCACGTCGATGCCGCGGTCATCGAGCCCTTCGATCAGCACCGGCAGGCGATAGCCGGCCGGCTGCAGGTGCTCACGCCGCAGCCGGTCGAGCACAGCGATGTTCTCGACTTCCTGCAGCGCGATGATGTCCGGCCCCCGGCCGTCGTTGTAGGCCAGGATGGTGGCGGCAAGCTGCTCGAGCTTGAAGGCAAGCGCATCTTCGCTCCAGTCCAGGTACAGGCAGTCTTCCCGCCAGCGATCGACTTCGATCAACTCGCAGGCCGCCACGTGCTCCGGGTCGGCTTTCACGCTCGCCGGCAGGTAGGTCGCATCGTTCTTGCCGGGATCATCCGCCGTATCGAACAGGTTCTCGACGTTGAACGCCATGATGCTCACGCTCGGCCACTCGTAGGCCTGCGATTCCGGCCGTGCGGCGTCGGCGGACGGGTCGACGCCCGGCCCGGAAGCGCAGGCGGCGAGCACGAGAAGCAGAGACAGGGCGTAGAGTCGTTTCATGGGGGTTCCCGGGCCACGAGGATCGGAGGTCGAAAAACAGCGATCGATGGCCCTCGATTCTAAGCCCCGCGCAGCGACGGTGGGCCGACCTTCGCCATCGAGGCGCACTTCGCCAGGGCCGACATCCGGGCTCATTGCATCCTGGAGGTCGGAGCTCCGGCTTCGGCTGATTCGGCGGCTGCCAGGGCGACCCGGGGTCCACGCGATTGCCTCCAGCACAATGGCTCGTGGACAAGGAGTGCACGCAGCAGATGGGGCCTGCAGACCCTGATTCAGGACTGCGCAGGTGTCGGAACGCCGATCATTCCGGCGCTGTCTGGAGCCATTGGCGCAAAGCGGTCGGTTCGGTCACGATGATCCTGCCGTAGCGGAAGCTGACAAAGCCCTCCGTTTCCAGCTCCTTCAGATACTGCGCCACCGTGCTGCGCGAACAGTTGCTCAGCAGGGCGAGGTTGCCATGCGTCAGGTCCAGTTCGACGACGTCCTGGTCCAGCACAGGACCGTCGCGGCAGCCGGCCACGCGCAGCAGGGCCGCGGCCACTCGTCGCTTGGGCGAGGCCCCGATCAGGTCGTTGATGGCAGTGAAGGCGAACACGGTGGCATTGGCCAGGGCGAGCGCGAAGAATTTCCACAAACGAGGATCACTGTGCAGGAGGTTGTCGAGGGCCTGTGCCGGAACCCACATGCACTGGCTCGGACGCGTTGCGTATACCGCTGCCAGTCTCGGTCGTTCCAGGACGTGCGCAAGCTCACCGAACCAGATGCCCGGGCGCAGCTGATGAATCAATTGAGGACCTTCCTCCTGGGGAGCGACTTCGAATCCGAAGCAACCGCTGACGACACCATAGATGCCGTTGGGGCAGTCACCGATGTTGTACACGCGCTTGCCTCGATCGAACAGGGGCAGAAGGCGAGCGCTCGCCAGAAGGGATTCGCGCAAGTCGTCCGGGAACTCCCGTAGCCAGTAACTGGTGGCGAGAAACGCCCTGGCCTCGTTGGCCGAGACCTCGATCGGATCCGTCATCCTGCGAATGTCCGAATCAGACATTCCGAATCGAACGTCGGTGCTAGCATCGCTGAGCGTCTCGGGGCAGCACACTGCGGAAATGTTGCGTTGGCCTGCCGGTGAACCGAACGAAATCCACCAGCGCAACGCGCGCGATTCATCGGGAGTATCCAGAAAATGGCTCGTTTTCCATTGATACTGGCAGGAGGGCTGATTTCGCTTTCCGGGGCGGTTCTCGCTCAGGATAGTGCCGAAGACCTGGCCAGGCAACTGGCCAATCCGGTCGCCGCCCTGATCAGCGTACCGTTCCAGCTCAACTACGACGGTGATATCGGGCCACTTGATGAGGTGAGCGATGGAGCCTGAATATCCAGCCGGTGATTCCCGTTTCGATCAACGACGATTGGAACATGATCTCGCGCACGATCGTGCCGCTGATCGATCAGAAGGACATCTTTCCGGACGCCGGCAGCCAGAGTGGGCTCGGGGACGTTCTGCAGATCGTCTTCTTCTCGCCGAAAGAGCCGACGGCGAACGGCTGGATCTGGGGTGTCGGCCCGGCTTTCCTGCTGCCCACGGCCACCGACGACCTGCTTGGGACCGAAAAGTGGTCTCTGGGGCCTTCCGTGGTCGCGCTGCGCCAGCGCGGCCCCTGGACGTACGGCGGTCTGGCCAACCACATCACATCGGTCGCCGGCGCCAGTGATCGAGCCGATATCAACGCTTCGTTCATGCAGCCTTTCCTGTCCTACACCACCCCGGACGCCTGGACCTTCACGCTCCAGACCGAGGCGACCTACGACTGGGAGGGCGAGGAATGGTCGGTGCCGATCAGTGCGGTGGCGACCAAGGTGACGAACATCGGCTCGCAGCTCTTCAGCGCCGGTGTGGGCCTGAAGTACTGGGCCGATGCGCCGGACGGCGCGCCGGGCGGGCTGGGCGTGCGGTTCGTCTTCACGCTGCTGTTTCCGAAATGAATCCACGGACGAGGAAGACCATGAACGCGTTTCTTTCGAACTTGCTGATCTCCGCCCTTGTGCTGTCCTCGGCGACTGTTTCCGCGGCCGAAGTGGCCGATACGATCTATCACAACGGTCCCATTCTGACCCTCGATGACGATCTGCCGCTGGCCGAGGCGGTGGCCGTCAAGGACGGACGCATTCTTGCCGTCGGTGCGGCCTCGGACGTTCTTCCTCTGTCCGGCGACAACACCCGGCTGATGGACCTCGAAGGCAGAACGCTGGTGCCCGGCTTCGTGGAATCACACGGTCATACCTACATGATGGGTCTGCAGGCAGCCACCGCCAATCTGCTGCCACCGCCGGACGGCAACGGCGCCGATGTTGCGGCCCTGCAGCGTTTGTTGAGCGACTGGACCGAGCAGAACGCAGGTGTCGTCGAGCGCGTCGGATGGATCATCGGTTTCGGCTATGACGATTCGCAGCTGACCGAACAGCGTCACCCGACCCGCCAGGAACTCGATGCGGTGTCGACCGACTACCCGGTGATCATCATTCACCAGTCCGGCCATCTGGGAGTCGCCAATACCAGGGCACTGGAGCTGGCGGAGGTGACGGCCGAAACGCCCGATCCGCCGGGGGGCGTGTTCCGGCGCGAGGCGGACGGCAGTCAGCCCAACGGTGTGATGGAAGAGTATGCGTTCTTCTACCTGCTCTCGAAGCTGGCGGCCAACTTCGACCAGCAGATCAATGAAACCCTGGTGGTCGAGGGTGCACGCCTGGCCGCTTCGTTCGGCTACACCACCCTGCAGGAAGGACGGTCGAACCTCGAGGCCGTGGACGCCATGCGCCAGGTTGCCGCCAACGGTGGGCTCGAGGTCGACCTGGTCACCTATCCCGACGTCCTGCTGGTCGAAGACGTTGCGCCTTCCTTGAACTACAGCGGACGTTTCCGGGTCGGTGGTGTCAAGCTGACCATCGACGGCTCGCCGCAGGGCAAGACGGCGTTCCTGAGTGAGCCCTATTTCGTGGTCCCGGAGGGTCAGCCCGAGGACTATCGCGGCTATGCTGCGATCGACGCCGAGACGGTCACGAACGCCATCGACAAGGCCTATGCCAACGGCTGGCAGATCCTTACCCACGCCAACGGCGATGCCGCCATCGATATGCTCATCGAAGCGGTCCGGAACGCCAGGCAAAAGTATCCGGATGCCGATGTCCGTCCGGTTCTGATTCACGGCCAGACCGTACGCAAGGACCAGGTCGCTGCACTCGACGAGCTCGGCATCTTCCCCTCGCTGTTTCCGATGCACACCTTCTACTGGGGCGACTGGCACCGGGAGTCGGTACTGGGTCCCGAGCGCGCCGACAACATCTCGCCGACCGGCTGGGTGCTCGAGCGCGGCATGATGTTCGGCAGCCATACCGATGCACCGGTGGCGCTGCCGGATTCCATGCGCGTGCTGTCGTCGACGGTGACCCGGCGGTCGCGCACCGGCGACATCCTCGGCCCCATCCACCGAGTCACGGTAGAGGACGGTCTCAAGGCCCTGAGCCTGTGGCCGGCATGGCAGCATTTCGAAGAAGACCGCAAGGGCAGCATCACCGCCGGCAAGCTGGCTGATTTCGCCGTACTCTCGGACAATCCGATGACGGTCCCGGAAGACGACATTGCAGCCATCCGGGTCCTGCGTACGATCAAGGAAGATGAAGTGGTCTACAGCCGACCGGCCGAGCAGGTGGCCACGGTTTCATCGGCCCTTTTCGGGGTCGTGCCGGTTGCCCATTCCGCCGCGGCCATCCCCGGCGTTCAGGATGTCCACGGGGACGGTTGCTTCAATCGGGGTCTGAGCGTGCTGTACACGGCGCTGACCAGCAACAGCCGTAGAACCGCCGGCGCTGTGCGGTAAAGCCCTGAACAGGCGAAGGCGGGCCTGCCACCGGTCGTATTCCTACGTCGGGCCGGCCCACCGAGAGAGACAGCCAGGCCCTGGTTGCCGACCCTTCCGCTGAGCGCGTCCGAGTGCATGGCGGCCCGGCCGGAAGCGCCGAAGCGCACGCAATGCTCGATGCAGGACCTGATTCCGGCGCTTCACGGACCACCGGTTCACGGGTCGCTTGCCTCGGGGCACTCCAGTCCGGAGAACGTGAACCGGCGCCCTGCAAGGCGCGACGGCAGCGCCTAGACGCCTCCAGAGTTCCCGTTACACGGGCTCCAGCAGCCGATGATCGAAGAGCGCGCCCTCGAGCCCGGGTGTCCGACAGCTCACGACACCTCGGGCCCTGCGGCTCTCGCCCAGATCGATCCAGAAACCTGTGCCAGTGGACCTGATGCCGGGACCGGGGCACCGACCGGGCGGACTAGAATGATCGAAAACGATGCAACGCCGATCATGCGAATCCTCCTTCTCCGACACGCCAAATCCTCCTGGGACACGCCCGGATTACGGGACCACGATCGTCCGCTGGCACGACGTGGGGAGCGAGCGGCACCGGCGATGGGCGCCTACCTTGCTGGCACGGACCTGCGTGTGCGCCGGATCGTCACCTCCACCGCAGCCCGGGCCGAGTCCACCGCGCGTCTGTTCCGGGAGGCCTTCGACCCTGGGATCCCGATGACGAGCCGTCGCGACCTCTACCACGCCGACGTCGGGAATCTGCTGACCATTGCCCTGGAAGAGGCGGACGGGGACGACGATGCGCGGATTCTGCTGGTCGGCCACAACCCGGGCATGCACGAGCTCGCGCTCTTCCTCTGCGGTGAAGGCGATCCCGAGGAGATCGCCCGTCTGCAAACGAAGTTCCCGACCGGCGCGCTGGCCGAATTCGACCTACCCGGGCGGGCGACGGGTGAAATCCAGCCCGACAGCGGACGACTGCTGCGCTTCGTACGACCCAAGGACCTGCCGGGATGAGGGCATGCCGACGTCAGGGTACCGGCGCGACTTCGCTTGCCAGAAGCAGCGGTGAACACGAGTCCGGTCTGGAATCCGTGGTCATCTGCCGACGTTCCCGAGCACTGCCGGTGTACCCCGTCATTAATCCTGTGACATTCAGAGCATGACCGAGTCGACAGTGCAAGACGCAACCCGCAGCGAACGGCAAGCCCTTTACTCGGGTCGGAACGTCGGGTCGGAACGCCGCACTGTCGACTCGGACGCACTCCCGAAGGGCGAGTCCGCTTTTCATGACCGCTTTTCATGAGCGCTTTTCATGAGCGCTTTTCATGAGCGATCGTGATGACAAGCGTGGTGACAAGCGCGCTCATCTGGGGCGTCAGGGCGCTTGGAAAGGCTCTACGCAATGTCGGTTCAGGCGCGCTCCTTGAAGGGCGAGTCGGAGAGCATTCATCTGCGGCGTTCTGTCGCCTGGAAAGGACGCTGCCGTTCCCGGCGAGACAGGCCTTGCAGCCAAATGCTCTCCGACTCGCTATACGTTACACAATGAGCATGAGTGGCGGGGCACACTAGACCGACCGCTCTTCGCTGCCGGCCGGACGGGAGCCTTCATGCAGACCATCGACATCACCGAAACCATCGCGCTGCCGATCGACCGGGCCTTCGAGCTACTGGCCGACCACGCCGACTACCATCGTTTTCCCGGAATCACTCGGTCCGAACTGCTGCAGGAAGGCACGCCGGCGCCCAACGGACTCGGCGCGCTGCGACGTGTGGCGCTGGGCCGGGTCGTACTGGATGAGGAAATCACCGGCTTCGAGCCGCCGGACCGGCTGGCCTACCGGGTCATCGCCTCGAAACCCGTCGAGGTGGTGCACGAAGGCGGGGTAATCGAACTGACCGAAGTCCCCGAGGGCACCCGCATCCGCTGGCGCTCGACCTTCGAACTGAAGATTCCGCTGGTCGGCGGGCTCGTCACTCGGCGCGCGGCGCGGCAGTTCGAGCGGGGGTTCCGGAAGGTGCTGCGCGCGCTGCCCGAACTCTAGCCCGCATTATTCATGAATGAGCTCGCGCCCTTGCCTGGTCCTTGTCCGCACAGCGAATCGTCCTCGCTCGGAAATACAGCAGGGTATTCCGCTCGGTCGGAAAATCCCCTGTGCGAACGATTCCCGGCGCAATCATCGCGGCGATTCATGAATAATGCGGGCGAGTGGGCCACAGACTTACAGCTCCGCCGAGCCCTCAGTCCGCTCGATAGCGGACCTCGCCTTCAACGAGCGTCATCTCCACCTGCAGCCCGGCCAGTTCATCCTCGCTGACGGTCAGCGGGTTGGCGTTCAGCACCGCGATGTCGGCGCGCTTGCCCGGCGTCAGGCTGCCCAGCTCGTCTTCGTCGAAGACCGCTTCGGCACAGCCCAGGGTGTAGGAGTACAGCGCCTCCATCCGGCCCATGGATTGCTCCGGAAAGAACTGCTCGCCGTTGGCCATGCGCCGGGTCACCGACGAGGTGTAGGAGGCAATCGGGGAGATCGATTCCACGGGCACGTCGGTGCCGTTGCAGATCGTGGCCTCGGCATCCAGCAGCGCACGCCAGACGTAGGCGCGGCGCTGGGCGCGCGCTTCACCGAGGCGCTGGGGCACCCAGGGGCCGTCGGAGGTGGCGTGTACGCCCTGCATGGACGCGATCACCCCCAGCGCGGCAAAGCGCGGGACTTCATCGGGGTGCAGGGTCTGGGCGTGCTCGATGCGCCAGCGCAGGTCCTCATCGGCCCGCGCACCCAGCAGTTCTTCGTAGAGATCCAGGACCACCCGATTGGCGCGATCCCCGATCGCGTGGGTGTTGAGCTGGAAACCGTTCTCGAGCGCGATCCCCGCCGTCTCGCGGAGATTTTCCAGCGAGGTCTGCGGCAGGCCGGAGGTCTCGGGCTTGTCGGTGTAGGGCTCCAGCAGCCAGGCGCCGTGGGTGCCCAGCGCGCCGTCGATGTTGCGCTTGAGCGCACGCACGGTCAGGAACCCGTTGCCATGTCCGATCATCCTGTAGTCCGCGACCCGCGCCCGCAGGTCCTCGTTGGTTTCGTGCCGGACGGCCACGTGCAGCCGAACGGGCAGCCGGCCGGCTTCGGCCAGCGCCTTGAGCCGGTCGATGTCGGCGAAGTTCGTGCCCATGTCGTGGAAGCTGGTCACGCCGTGTCGCAGCGCTTCCTCGCCGGCCAGTTCGACCTGGCGCTCGAACCGGGCCTGCCGTTCGGCATCGCTAAGGCCCGCCTCGGCGGCCACCAGTCGGGCGCGCACCGGGTCCTGGGCGGCCTGCCGCAGAAAGCCGGTGGCCTCGCCGTTGTCGTCGCGAACGATGGTCCCGCCGTCCGGATCGGGCGTGTCTTCGTCGATGCCGGCCAGTGCCAGGGCCGCTGCGTTGGCATAGGCGCCGTGGCCGCTGGCGTGGAACAGCACCACCGGATTGTCGGGGCTCACTGCGCTCAGGCTGCGGTGATGCGGGATGCCGTCGAACAGCGGCAGGTCCGTGTCGCCCCAGCGTTCCTGGTGCCAGCCGCGGCCGACGATCCACTCGCCCGGCTCGGCCCCGGCGGCCGCCTCGGCCACCATGGCCACGATCTCCTCGAAGCTTCGCGTCGGCATCAGGTCCAGAATCATCAGGGCCTGACCCAGGCCCAGGAAATGGCCGTGGCCTTCGATAAAGCCCGGAATCGCCACGCGCCCGGCCAGGTCGATGACCTCGGTCAGCTCACCGGCATGTGCAGCGATTTCATCGGCGCTGCCCACGGCCAGAATGCGCCCGTCCTTGATCGCGATCGCCTCGGCTTCGGGCCGATCGCCATCGACCGTGATGACCGTTCCACCGGTCAGGATGCGGTCGGCGACTTCGGTCTCGGCCGGCGTTTCGGTCGCAGGACCCGAGTCCTCCGCCGGCTGGCAGGCCGCAAGCGTCAGGCAGAACAGACTGAGGAGAAACAAACGGATCGAGGTCATAGGAGGGTCCGGAACAGGCGTCGAGCGTCGACGCGAAAGTAGCACATCTCTTGCCTGGGCAGTTCTCATCGCAAGAACCCCCCCCGGAGAAGGCCCGGGATTCCGCGCATGGGTGTCCGGACGCTCTCGATATCCCGTGCCGCATGCTTTCGGGCGTTTTCGAGACGCCCGGCTACCACCCAAGATCCGCGCTCTTCCTGACCGACGTCGCCGCCGACCGGCGGCTCGAGTTTCAGCAGGACTCGCGCGAACCGGGCCCGCTCATGGTGCGCGTGCGTTCGGTCTGGACGCCGATCAGCGCCCAGCGATCGCCATCCATCCGGTAGGCCATGATCGAGTCCACTTCCGGCGTGTTGGCCCGTTCCGGGCCTTCATGAAGCAGCGAAGAGACCCCGAGTTCGAGCACTTCGCCGCGACGGACGGAACTACGAATCACCGTCGAGTCGAGCGGGCCGTACTCAACCGACCCGGCGTCAGGCGCAGCAGCACCCCCGAAGAAAATACCGGCCGGTGAGGTCGGACACGATCTGCTGATTGTCCGGCACCGAACCCGGGGCAGCGTGGAGCTCGTGAAACGCTGCGCTCACTCTACCGACACCCAGTGCGCGATGCACGGCCCGACCCCTCTGTTCCTGACCCCTCTGGTCCTGGAGGGGCCGGAGAAAAGGGGCCGGAATCTGCCTTGGGCAATTGCCCAGGGAACGCGTTTCCAGTAGATTCCCTCTGGTCTCGGCCCGAAGAGATCGATGCCTGGGATACACTCGAATCAGCGGTGGCCCGCTGATTCGATGCAGACAACGCACTGGTGCCCCGGCGTGATTCCGGCGGGTGAATGCCGGATCCCCGGGCGCAATCGATCCCAGGGTTGCCCAGCACGAGATCGCAGGGGCGCCCGTTTCCCCGACGCTTCGATCCGCCAGAACCCGGTAGCCGCGAATCGGATTTCCGGCCGTCCAGCTGTTCGCTGTTGCCAGAGGAATAGTCGACAAGATGTTCAATTCCGAGAAGACTCCTGCCGTCGAGGCCGTCAAGAGCGCGGCTTCCACCGGCGCCCTGATCTTCTCCATCGTCATCATTGCGGGGTTGATCTTCACCGGGCAGACGAGTCTTGCCCAGGACATTCACCCTGTCTTCGTCGTCATCGTGCTGACGCTGGCGGTGGTCTGGCTGTCGATCGTCGAAGGAGGTCAGGCATCCCTGGTCGGCCTCGCACCGGTCAGCCACGATCTCTACGCCGAGTCCCACAGGATTGCGCACAAAAGCTGCGTCGACGCCCACAGCGGCGATTCACTCGACCGCTATCTCCTGGGCCGTCAGTTCATGGTCGTGTTCATCGTCTTTGCCATCAACATCGCCGGAGGACCTGTCAGCGGCGCCGAGCTCTGGGGCTTCCCCCAGTGGCTACTCAGCATATTCCTCGGCGTCGGACTGGCCATGATTCTGTTCACCACCATGTGCGGTCAGCTGAATTCGCAGGTCAATGCCTCTCACTGCATGCTCGATTATCTGAACACCTGGCCGAACTATTTCACGTTCCGGGTGGCCAAGGCCATCGAGTTTTCCGGCATCGTTCATGCGTCGTACATCATCCAGATCATCGTCGCCAGCCTTGCCGGAAAGAAGACCGGACTCAGAGAGCGGCCGCGGTCCGATCTCCAGGATCTCTTCTTCTACTTCCGCTGCTTCATGTCGCTCGTCCTGTTGATCTTCGCCTTCGTCATCACGCTGGCCGCCCTGTTCGAAGGCAAGACGACGATGTGGGAGAGCGTCCCCAACGTTGCGGCCGTGGTTGTCTTCTTCCTTCTGATGTGCGTGGTCGGACTACTGGAGGGCATGCAGATTGCGTTTTTCGCAGTCTCCAAGCTGCCCGAAGATGAGCGTGGCGATAACGTCTGGGCGAAGAAGACCTGTCGATTGCTCTTCCGCGGAGACGCGCACAATCTCTCGGCCTTCATGATCGGCCGCCAGCTCTGTGTCGTGTCGTGCATGTTCTTCATTGCGCGGGTGACCTCCTTCGACATCGATCCCGGCGCCGGCGATGCCACGTTGTGGGGGATCCCCGCCTGGGCGCAGATATTCCTCAATACCGGCTTCCTCGGCGCTCTGATCACCACGATTCTTGCATCGATCGCATGGCAGCTCGTGGCTTCGGCATTCCCCATCGCCTTCCTCTCCAATCCCTTCACCTACGTGCTGCTTCGCCTCTGTCTTGCCCTGAAGGCCACCGGCATATGCAACGGAGCCTACGTCATCGCGTGGATTCACCGGAAGATCGCCGGGTTCCAGCGCGACGAGGTGTACATCGGAACCGCCGAAGAACGTCGCGCCAGGGCCAAGGCCGACAACCTGGACAAGATCCGAACCGGCACCGGGCACCTGCTGAAGCTGCCAGCATTCGTGGAGGACGCCCCCGAGTCCCTGAAAGAACTCGCCCGAAACGATACCGAAGTCCAGGAATACATCTCTTCGATTCACAAACAGGCCGATATCGAAAGCTCGAAGCCCTGACAACGATCCCGGATGCCTATACTTCTTTTCGGGCCAGGGTCCAGGGCATGGAGAACGATTTCTACCAACGATCCGGCGCCAAGAATCCCCTGTCCAGCGTTCTGGCCACAAGGATCGTCCGCATCGGCGCCGCCGGCGACGAATCGCGCCCAGGGAACCTCTGAACAAATCTGCACGGGCGCGACGGAGCGCTTGTCATGACGATCGGCGGGATCACCCGGCCTGGCTTCGAGGCGCGTGGTTTTGTGATTCCAAATGAGCGAGTCCGATTCTCAGACTGTGCCTGACCAATTGATTCGTGCAATTGATTCTGCTCGGGAAGCGGAAACAATTCTTCCAGGGACGCGCGATGCGCGTCGTGCAGGCCATCGATCCGCCGGATCGCGTTGGGCGAAGCGTAGCGGGTCTTCGACCGGTTCAGTGGCCGGACCGGGGCGAGACGGCTGGCCCGTTCACCGTCGCGTTCACCGAATCTCGGCCTCGAACCCGCTGAAGAACACCACGTCGCTGGTCCCGCGCAGCATCAGGCGGTCCGGGCTGGCGGCGGCGTTGGAGTCGACGATCAGCGTGGCCTCACGCAGCCCGGGCGCCGTCGGTGCGTAGCGGAGGTCGATCGCACAGCTCTCGCCGCCGTCGAGCGCCGCGCCGGTGCAGCCGTCGGCCAGCAGCGAGAAGTCGGCCGCGTGGGCGCCGCCCAGGGTCAGCGCGGCGATCTCCAGCGGGCCGATGCCGATATTCTCGACAAGCAGCGAGCGGATGGCCTGCTGGCCCGCTTCGACATCCCCGAAATCCAGCGGCGCATCGGAAAAACCGACCACCGGCGCCGGCAGGCCTTCACCGGCCAGAGAAATCGAGTCGGGGCTGGTCGTTGACGTGCCGATGAGCTGCAGCGGGCCGCCGATCGGACCCACGGCCTGCGGCGAGAAGCGCAGCGTCAGCGTGCAGGCGCCGTCGACCGCGATCCGGATCGGCAGCGGGCCGCAGCTGCCGCCGACGACCGAGAACGAGGGGTCCGGCAGCGCGATGCTGTCGATCGACACCAGGCCGGTGCCCGGGTTGGAGAGCGTGACGGTCTGTGTGCCGCTGGTCGCGCCGACCTCCCAGGCGCCGAAGTCGATGGCCGCAGCGCTGAAGTCCAGCAGCGGCGTGCCGGTGACGCGGCCGTAGACCAGGTAGGCCTGGCCGGCGTCGACCCGGCCGGACGGCGCGGCGTTCGGCGCGCCGCTCAGCAGGTCGGCCACGCCGTCGTCGTCGACGTCGCCGGCCGACCAGACCGCCCATCCGTTGGCCTCGTTCTCGAATTCACCGATCAGGGCGAGGCCGTCGCTGCCGTCCAGGTCGGCCACGGCGATGCGCGCCGGGAACGCCGTGCGGCGCCCGAACACCACGTAGCTCCGACCCGTCTCGCCGGCCACCGGGCCGGTGCCGCGGATCGCGCCGGCCAGCAGATCGTCGACGCCGTCGCCGTTGACGTCGCCGAGGCGGCCGACGCGCCGACCGAGGCGATCGTTGTCCGCCTCGCCGTCGATCGTGAAGCCGTTGCTGCCGTCGAGTCCGGCCAGGCTCATCGGCGAGGTAAACCCGCCCGCGCGCCCGAACACGACGTGAGCGGTGCCGGCCCGGAAGATGCCGCCCGGGTCTGCGACGAAAGCGCCGATGATCACGTCGTCGAAGCCGTCGTCGTTGACGTCGCCGGCCCCGCTGGCCGAAATGCCGGACCGGTCCTGAGCCACCGCGCCGTCGAAGCGCACGCCGTTCGACCCGTTCAGGCCCGACAGGTCGAAATCCAGCGGAAACGAGGAAGCCCCGAACACCAGGTAGGTCCGGCCCGCGTCGTCCAGCCCGCCGGCGGACGCCGAGCTGGCTCCGACCACGAAATCGTCGAAGCCGTCGCCGTTGACGTCGCCCGCGCCGGCGATGGCATCGCCGAGGTTGTCGCCGGCGGCTTCGCCGTCGAACCGGAAGCCGGAACCGGCATCGAGGGTCTGCAGGTCCAGCACCGCCGGAAACGACGGTCGACCGTAGATCACATAGCCCCGACCGGACCACGCCCCGTTGGCACCGCCGTCGACCGCGGCCAGGCCGACGTCGTCGAACCCATCGCCGTTGATGTCGCCGAGCAGAGCGACCTCGTCACCGAGAAAGTCCCGCGACTGCGCGCCATCGATCCGGACGCCGTTGCTCCCGTCCAGGTCGGCCAGCGAGAACCGCGCCGGCCACGCGCCCGCCCGGCCGAACACCACGTAGGCACTGCCGGCGGCGTCGCGACCGTCCGGGTCCGCGGTGTAGGCCCCGATGACCAGGTCGGCGAAGCCGTCACCGTTGACGTCACCGTCCAGCGCGACCGCGCTGCCCGCGCGATCGAATTCCGATACGCCGTCCAGCGCGAAGCCGTTGCTGCCGTCCAGGTCGGCGGGCGAGAACGAGCCGGGCAGGCCGCCGGCAGTGCCGAAGACCAGATAGACGGTGCCGGCGGACGACTGGCCGTTCGGATCGGCCCGGTCGGCGCCGATCACGAAGTCGTCGATGCCGTCGCCGTTGAAGTCGCCTGCGCCGCCGACCGACCAGCCAAGCTTGTCCTCGGCCGCCACGCCCTCGACGATGACCCCGTCGCCGCCATCGAGCAGGCCCAGCTGGATTTCAGGCGGAAAGGCCTGGGCGAGAATCGCGGCGGGGACGGCCAACAGCACCATCGCCAGCAGCGCGGCGGCGAGCCGCGCCGGAGACACCCGCTCGGGCGCGACGAGAGGACGATCGCCGACCCCGGCGGCAACGCTGGCGGCAAGCACGTGATCCGTGTTCATGGGTGCAGTCCATTCAGTAGGGCCTCACCCGGAGAAAACGCAAACCGGCGGCGCCGGCGACAATGAATTTCCCGCGACGACGGCCGGCCGGCTACGGGCAGTCCAGCGCCGGCCGGTCGACGAGACAGTCCAGCAGCGCGAGCGACGGTGCTTCGGGCGCCAGCGCGGCGCGCAGCCGCGGTCCGGCCTGCTCGATCCGGCGCTCGGCGGCCGTGCTGCGCCCTTCGATGAGATCGAGTCGCGCGACCTCCAGCGCCAGCATGGCCGCGCGTGGATGGTCGGCGCCCAGCGCGCGCCGGTAGTCTTCGGCGAGTTCGAGGTACTCGGAGCGCGCCGCGGCGTGGTCGCCGGTGCGGCGAAGCAGCTCGGCCCGCCGCGCGCGGGCGCGGAACGCGGCGGCACTGCGCGCCGGGGCCGTGTCCAGGACGGCCTGGATCAGCGCCTCCACCTCGCCGCGCCGGACGGAGTCGTCGGGCCGGCCGACCCAGCCGATCCAGGACCGGAGGAGGCGACTTCGCAGGGTATCGACGTGGTCGCCGCCGAGCACCCGGCCGCGCGCTTCGGCCGCGCGATCGGCCAGCGCCGACGCCTCGTCGAGCTGCCCGCGCTCGAGCAGCAGCGCGGCCAGGTTGTGGCGGGCCCGCAGGCTGGCCGGATGGTCGGGCCCGAAGCGCGCCTCGCGCAGACGCAGGGCTTCGCGCAGCGGCGGTTCGGCCTGGGCCAGTGCGCCCCGGTCCTGGTGGGCCGCGGCCAGGTTGTTGAGCAGCAGGTAGCGCTCGGGGCGGGTCTCGGTCTTCGCGTCCAGCTCCAGCGCGCGCGTGTACAGCTCGATCGCCCGTAGGAAGTCGCCGGCATCGTGGACGGCGTTGGCGCGTTCATTGAAGTCACGGGCCAGCACCGGGTTGTCTTCGCCGAACAACCGGATCCGTCGTGCCAGCAGTTCGTCGAGCACCTCGCCGACGCGCGCGTACTCGCCGGCCGAACGGGCGAATACCGCGACGTTGTGCAGGCCCAGCAGCAGCGAGGGATGGTCCGACGACAGCCGGCCGCGCTTGCGCGCCAGCGATCGCTCGGCCAGGACCAGCGCAGCGGTCGCGTCGCCCCGCTCGTTCTCGACGATCGCGAGGTTCAACTCCGAGGCGGCCAGGTCGAGGGGGGTGCCCAGCCGTTCGCGGACATCGATGACGTCGAGCAGCACGCGGCGCGCCTCGTCGGCCCGGCCCGCCTCGGCCGCCCAGACGGCCCAGTCGTTGAGCAGCTCGGCGCGCAGCGCGGGATCGAGATCGGGACGATCCTCGGCCGCGGCGCGCACCAGCGCGGCGTCCCCGGCGAGTTCGTCGAGCGTACCGGCCCGTGCGCCGGCCACCAGCATCTTGCCGCGCGCCTGCAGCGCGGCGTCGGGATCGCCGGCCCGCTCGGCCGCGGCAACGGCGGTGGCGTAGAGCTCGACGGCCCGTGAATAACGATCCAGCGCCAGCCAGACGCTGGCCAGGGTGCTTGCGAAACTCGCCTGCAGCGCCGGCTCGGCCCGAGTGACGGCAAGCTGCGCTCCACCGCGCTCGAGCACCTCGATGACCGTCACCTCGTCGCCGCCGGTCGACTCCGGACGCGCCGACTCCAGCAGTTCGGTCAGAAAGGACAGGGTCTGTTCGGCCCGCGCGGCCTCGAGGCGGGCGCGTTCCGACTCGACGACGATCCACCAGAGCATGACCGCCGACAGCAGCAGGACCAGGCCGGTCACGGCGACGCCGGCGCGGTGATGCGTGACGAAGCGCCAGGCCCGGTAGATCGCCCGCCCGCGCAAGGCCTCGACCGGGCGCCCGTCGCGCCAGCGCTCCAGGTCGGCGGCCAGCGCGTCGGCACCGGCGTAGCGATCGGCCGGTCGTTCGGCGGTCGCGCGGTCGACGATCGCGGCGGGCTCGCGGGCCAGCGGCCGGTCGCCGGCGGTCAGTACGGTCTCGATCAAGCGGCCGAGACTGAAGACGTCGCTGCGCGTCGAGATCGCGCGGCCCTCGACCTGTTCGGGGCTCGAGTAGTCCGGCGTGTAGTAGCGCGTGCGCGTCTGCCCGTCGTCGGCCGCGCCGGGCTCGGTCAGCCGCGCGATACCGAAGTCGAGCAGCTTCGGCTCGCCGCTGCGGGTGACCAGCACGTTGGCGGGTTTGATATCGCGGTGGATGACCAGGTGTTCGTGGGCAAACTCCACCGCGCGGATCACGCGAAGGAGCAAGTCGATGCGCTGCATCTGCGACAGGCCGCGCTCGGCACACCAGGCGTCGATCGGCACGCCGTCGATGTGCTCCATGGCCAGCCACGGCTCGCCGTCGGCGGTCGTGCCGCCGTCGAGCAGCGTGCAGATGGCGGGGTGGCGAAGCTCGGCCAGGATCTGGCGTTCGGTCCGCAGTCGCTCGAGTCGGTCCGGGTCGGGAAAGCCGCGGATCAGCTTGACCGCGGCGCGCTGGCGGTACTCGTCGTCGGCGCGCTCGGCCAGGAACACCGTGCCCATGCCGCCGCTGCCGATTTCCTCGATCAGTCGCCAGGCGCCCAGCCGACGACCGGCGCCCGCCCGTTCGCGCTCGAAGGCCGCGGCGCTTTCCCGTACGGCCCTGTGCAGCGGGTCGAGGTCGTCGGCGTCGGCCGCCAGCAGGCCACGGAGCCGCTCGAGCAGCTCGGCGTCGTCGGCGCAGGCCCGACGTATCCAGGCGTCCCGCTCGTCGGCAGGGACGTCCAGCGCCCCGTCGAACAGGCGCAGCAGCCGTTGCTCGCGCACCTCATCCATCGGCCAGGCGCTGCTTCAGCCAGGCCCGACCGACCCGGAGGTCGCGCTGCACCGTGCGCTCGGACACCTGCAGGTGCTCGGCGATTTCGCCGCTGTCGAGATCGCCGAAATAGTGCAGATCGACCGCTTCGGCGGCGCGCGGGTTCAGGCGGGCCAACGCCTCGAGCCCCTCGTCCAGCGCCAGCAGGTCGACCGGCTCAGCGCCGCCGGCCAGGTCGCGGGTGTGCAGCGTGACCTGCTGCCAGTCACCGCCGCGCTTGGCGGCCGCCCGGCGCCGCGCCTGGTCGACCAGGACCTGGCGCATGACCCGCGCCGACAGCGCGAAGAAATGCCGACGATGCGCCGCGTCGAGCGCACCGCGATCGAGCTTGAGCCAGGCTTCGGCGATCAGTTCCGTGGGCTGGAGACCGGTGGCGGCGGGCACCCCCGTGAGGCGTTTCGCCAGCCGGTGGAGTTGGTCGTAGACCAGCGGCAGCAGCGCATTCCCGGCCGCGCGATCGCCCCGGCCCCACTGCTCGAGCAAGCGCGTGATCTCCTGCCGGGACGCATCGACGTTGGACGGATCGGACGTTCGCGACACGGTCTTCCGCGGTTCATGGGTTCCGGGGACAGCATACCAATCCAACCCCGGTGGCCTTCCCTCGTCCTTCGTGGATGCGGTCGGGCGAACGCGTTGCTCCTGGCAGCTGCATGCTCCACCCTGCTGGCCGGCGCGCCAGGCGCATTCGCACAGAACGACGACACCGAACAAGGAAACACCTTCGCCTCGACCGCGAGCAGCGACAGCGCCGATCTCGACCTGGTCACGGTGACCGGCAACGTGCTGTACTCCGACCAGATTCCTTGGACTGTGCCTGTCCAATTGATTCCTGACGCGGAGTCATACTCGACCCCTTTGTCAGTTGAGCACTGGTGCCTCGTGGAGGTAGCTCGACTCCTCGATGCTCGAGACGAGGAAATCGGCCACGCTGGCTCTCGAGATGATGCCCATGCGGAAGTCTTCCGGTTCGGTTCGAACCGTGTAGTCGACCGAGGACCCGCCGGTCAACACCACGGGCCGCGCGATGGTCCACTTCATCGAGCTTGCCTTGATCATCGTCTCCTGCTTCGACTTGTCGGCGTAGATCCGCGCAAAGACCGCGTTGAAGCCCAGCCGGTTGATGGGGTTCATGGCCTTGCCGCTGTCGCCGGCACCGTATCCGGTAACCACCAGGAGGCGGTCGACGCCGCTGGCTTCCATCGCCGGCAGGAGAATATCCGTGGCTTTGGAGAACAGGTCCGTGCCGCCCAGCACCGTGCCGGGGCCGAGCTTGATGCCTAGCGCCACGACCACCGCATCGACGCCGTCGAGTGCGCGTTTCACGGACGAGGCATCGAGCGCATCCCCGTCGAATTTTTCGAGCTTCGAGTCGTCCAGCACGATGCCGGATGCCGAGCGGGCAAAGGCCCGTACCCGATGCCCCTTGTCCAGCGCGCGCTTGACCGTTTCCAGCCCGATCCCGCTGCTTCCACCGATCACCAGTACGTGTGCCATGGCTCGTTTCTCGTCAGGACCGGGCAATGGAAACATGAACACCGTGATCTTCGCGGGAGCAGGAGCGCGTCGGGGGTGTTTTCCTGCCGGCGCCAGGGGCCGTTCGACTGGCGAACAAAGCGGACACCCATTCGCAGCACCAATTCGTAGCAGAGGCGGTTCATTGACCGCGTTCGGGGTGGTCGATCGTGGAGCGAAATCCGGATTCTGGGGCGCATCTCCTTCACGTCATTCCGGGGCGCCGCAGAGGCGAATCCGGAATCTCCGTACGTCTGCCCGAAGTCCCGAAGCCAACAGACAATGGTCAGCCCCCATTCAGAACCATCGGCTGGAAAGGCCGGTCGCTAAACGGCCCGTCTGACCGGCCCCCGTCGCTTCCATCCGGACCACGCATCGAGTTCGGAACGGAAGGTCGCGGGACCGGCGGGATCGTAGTCGCTGAGGTCGACGGGAAGCGTGCCGGCGAAGCGGAAGCCTTCCGGGCCCGGGTCGATCCGGACCGCGCGGAAGCGAACGCCGGCGTCGGCCGCCGCGCGGGCGGCATCGGCGAAATCCGGATCGTGGACCCGGCTGGGCCGCAGGGCCAAACCGTCGGTGCGCTGGAGCACGAACAGCACGGTCGCGCGCCGGCCGGCGTCGACCTCCTGCACGAGCTCGTGCAGGTGCTTGGTCGCGCGGGCACTGACGGAATCGGGAAAATAGGCCCGTCGATCGGGATAGACCAGGTGGCAGTTCTTGACTTCGACCAGGTGGTCCGTCGCGCCACGGAGAAGAAGATCGATGCGCGAGTTCTCCCCGTAGCGCACTTCTCGCTCCAGCGACCGCCAGCGCTTCAGCCCCGGCACCAATCGCGCCCGGATCAGCGCCTCCGCGATGCGGTTGGGCGCCTGCGTATTGGCGCCGACGTAGCGGCCGTCCAGTTCGAGCAACTCGAGGGTCCATCGCAACTTGCGCGTGCTGCCTTCCGGTGCCGCCGACACCCAGGCCCGCGCGCCGGGCCGGACCAGCCCCTCCATGCGTCCCGGGTTGACGCAGTGCGATTTCTCGATGCGGCCGTCTTCGAATTCGACGTCGGCGACGAACCGGTCGTAGCGCGCAACGAGCCGGCACTCGTGCAGGGGTTCCGTGTGGGGGATCAGGGGGCTCATCGGTGTTCCGTCCGGTCGCAGGTTCGAGGCATGAATCCATGATGCCGATCGCATCGGTTGGTTCTGTCGGTCGTGCCGAGGCCTACGGTACAGCCTTGCAGTCGTGACGTCCGGCAAGGTATCGGTCGGTCATGCCAGCCGAAACCACACGCCAATGTGCGCAAGCCGGAAGATCTCCAGCAGAATTGCCAAGAGCATCACGATTCGCTGCGTTTTCCCAACGATTTCCTGTGCTAACGTCTTCAGGACGGGTCGAGCGAAGCGATTCGAGCTTCGCCGGTCCCGCCGGGTTCTTCATTGTTCAGGGCGCTGATCCCTGCATGTCGGCCCGGCCGTCGAAGGCCATCGGGGGGTGGTCGACCGAGTTCCGCCAGGTCGCCGATCAAGGGGTCAACCGTTGCCCAGGGTTCCTTCGATGCGTCCTGTTGGTCTACTCCCGCAGATCCTGCTGATCCTGTTCAGCGCTCCTTCTCTGGTCCACGCATTCCAGCAGGGCGACTCGGACCTGTATGTGAGTCAGTTCCAGGATCTGATCGCGAATTCCTACGCGGCAGTGGACGACCCGGCACTGGCGCCGGTCGGCCTGCTGTTTTCCTGTCAGGACACGGGCTACCAGAACTCGACCGGCACGATCCTGGTGACGGAGCCGACACCGACCGTCGTCAGTGCCGCCGAGGTCCAGCAGCGCTGTGGCGAAACCACGGACTGCGTCATCGGCGGCAACGTCACGCTGAACATGGACGGCGCGCTGAAGGTCCGCTCCCTGGTCGTCCGGGACGGCGGCACCGTCGAATGGTCCGACCTGACGCAGACGGCCAGCGACGCCTGGCTGTGTGCGGGCTACGTGGTGGTCGAAGCTGGCGGCACCTGGGAGATGAACCTGCAGGATGCGTTCAAGCGCGCCTGGATCTACATCATGAACAACGGCGCCACGCACCATGGCCTGCGCACGCGGGCCTTCGGGAGCTTCGTCGAGCATGGCCACCGCACGGGGCATGGCACGCATCCGTATTTGCGCGTCGTCGGCCGCGAGCTGGACCGGACCTGGTCGTTGCTGGCCGAGCCCTTGCAGCCGAACTCCAGTTCGATCCGGCTGATCCATGACCCGATCGCGATGGGCTGGCAGGTCGGCGACCGCATCGCCGTGGCACCGACGGAAAGCGGCATGGACGACAACGCCCAGGCGTTCTTCATTGCCGGCATGCAGCCGGATGGCACGGTCACGCTGGATCGCCCGAGCAACGGCACATCGACGCACCGGGCCGAGCGCAGCTGGCCCGCGGGAACGGAGGCGTCCCTCAGAGCCGCGGAAGTGATCAACCTCAGCCGGAATGTCATCGTTACCGGCGATGATTTCGAAGAGATCGCCTGCGACTCGACGCTGGAGGAAAGCTGGCCCGGCTTCGGGACATCGACGGAAGGCTGCATGTGCACCTCCGACCGAAGCTCCTGCACCATGGGGCTGCACGCCGCCTCGGCGCATGCGGGCTTTTCGGAAGTCGCCAACGCGCGCATCGAGAAGTGCGGCCAGCGCGGCGTCGAGGGCAAGTACTGCCTGCACTTCCATCACATGTCCGATTGTTCCAACGGCGCGCCGGGCACGGAGTCGCGGTGCATCTATCGCAACAACGCGATGGAGTTCTCCCAGCAGCGTGGATTGATCCTCCATTCGACCCACCATGCGCAGATCGAAGCCAACGTCTTCTACGACGTGCGCGGCGCCAACCTGTACATCGAAGACGGCAACGAGATGCTCAACACGGTGGCCTACAACGTGGGCATCTGCCCGCGCGGCGACAACGGCTGCACGCTGCCCGGGACGTCGAACGGCCAGGCCGATACCTCCCTGAACCAGACGGGCCTGTACATGGAAAGCCCGAACAACCTGCTGGTCGGAAACCGGATGGTCAACTTCTTCAACGGCATGTTCAACAATGCCGGCAACGGCCGGGCGGCCGTCGCGGGCCAGGTGTGCGGCGGCAATGTGCCGATCGGCTTCTGGGAGGGCAACACCTTCCACTCGAACGGCCGCTTCGGCACCTACCTGCTCAACGGCAACTTCCCGCTGCGCGACACGGGGCAGTCGGTGGCCAACAATGGCACCACGAACGGCGACGACGACTGCGCGGCCTACGATGCCTTCGGCGAAGATGCCGGACTGCCGTCGGTGATCACCAACCACTTCGACTACGGCAACGCCTTCGTCGGCCAGTACGCCGCAGGCGACATCCAGTACCGGAACCACGTCACGATCGACAACCTGAATTCGATCTACTGGAAAGAGACCAAGACCTTCCAGGACGGCTGCTCCGCGCACATCAGCGACTCCCATTACGAGGGCGGCAGTGCCGATCTGCCCGACGCGATGGGCGCCTTCATCATCGAAGACACGACCTTCGAGAACTACGGGCTGCGCGCGAACCACCACTGTGACGTCGGCGTCACCGGCTACCTGTGCATGCCCCAGTACGTCCTGCACGACGTGACCTGGAGCAATGGGCGCAGTACCTGGGTCGATTTCGACATCAACAATGGCGAGACCAACAACGGGGGCATCTTCACGCTTTCGCCGGAGAACATCGAAGCCAAGGCGAACGGCGCGGTCTTCGACATCTTCCCCCCCGAATTCAACGCCGTGGTCGGCGGCAATTTCAACTACCTGCTGGACCTTCCGGAGGAGAACTGCGCGGCCTCCGGTGCGATCGGCCTGGGCGGGCGCTACGACAACGGCATTCTCTGCGCCGCTCCCTTGACCGCGCTGAAGGTCTTCACGCGCAACCACGCGGGCGGCGACTTGGTGATGACCGTGTTCGATCGGCAGACAGGCAATCAACTGGCTCAGCAGACCGTGCCGCACCTGGCGATCACGGATCGCAAGCAGGGCTATTCCGTGCCCGTCATTTCCGGCGATCGCTACCGCTACGTGCTGACCCTGGCGTCGGGCCAGGACTTCGCTCCGGACTGGGTCATCGATTTCGGTGACCTCACCGTCAGCAATCGCTGGGGCATCGAACGGCTACACCTCGACGTTCAGGGCCGAAGCTGCAGCGGGACGATCTACTCGAATCACGATCGGCGCTTCTACACCAGCGGTGATTTCTCCGACGCGATGTGGGGCGGCGGCGCCTGTACGGGCCAGCCCGCCATGCCGGCCTCGGACTGCAGCGTCCGGCCCGACCTGACGGTGAACCAGAATCCTGCCTACGCCCCCTGGCACGACCGCCTCGATGCGGCTTGCGCGACCGTGGACTGCGGCGACAACGGCGCCTGCTCGGCGCGCTACCTCGGTGCGTCCCTGCCCGTCCTGCCCACGTATCAGTGCGTCTGCCGGGAAGGCTGGTACGGAGAGACCTGCTCGACGCAGGATCCGGGCGGGCCGGGCAATCCCGGACCGATCGAAATCGACGGCCGCATCCTGCGGGTCGACAACGAACCCTATGAGATCCGCGGCGTGGCCTGGAACCCCGTGCCCCGGGGCGGCGTGCACCCCAGCGATCTCGACTTCTCGGGCTTTGCCGACATCGACATTCCGCTGATGGAGGAGCTGGGGATCAACACGGTTCGGACCTACGAGCCGATCGTCGACACGGTGGTGCTCGACAAGCTGCACGCCGCAGGCATCAAGGTCATCAATTCGGCCTACAACTGGGGCGGGGCGCCGGTGTCGAGCGTCGATTCCGTGGTCAATGCCGTTGGCGGGCATCCGGCCATCCTGATGTGGTCCGTCGGCAACGAATGGAACTACAACGGCCTGTACATCGGGCTCGATCTGGCGGCCTCCGCCGCGCGCGTCAACGAGGTTGCACAGCGCATCAAGAGCCTGGATCCGAATACGCCGGTCGCAACGATCTACGGCGAACTGCCCTCGAGCGGCATGGTGGAGCAGCTGAACCACATCGATGTCTGGGGGGTGAATGTCTACCGGGGTATTTCCTTCGGCGATCTGTTCGACCAATGGCACGGGATCTCCGGTCGCCCCATGTTCATCGGTGAATACGGCGCGGATGCCTACAACGCCAACCTCGACGGTTCGGGATCGGCGATCGGCTATGACCCGGAAAGCCAGAGCGACGCCGTGGTGGCGCTGACCCGGGAGATCTTCGACAACATCGTTTTCGAAGATGCAATGGGCAATCAGCGGGGCGTGCTCGGCGGCCTGTTCTTCGAGTGGGCCGACGAATGGTGGAAGGCCGGCAACCCGGATCAACACGATGTCGGGGGCGTCGCGCCCGGCGGCGGTCCCTATCCCGATGGCACTTTCAACGAGGAGTACTGGGGGATCACGGACATCGACAGGAACCGACGCTGCGGCTTCTATACGCTGCAGGCTCTGTACGCCTCGATCATCAACGGCACGCCCTTCGCGCCACTGGACTGTGGCCAGGTGGGTGCCTTGGCGATCTTCAACGACGGGTTCGAGTAGTCGAACCCTTCGATCGACCGCGCTCGAGCGACGGTGCCGTTCGCTCAGTCCAGAGCCTCGAAGCGCAGCAGCGGCATGGCGAGCGGGCGGCCGATGAAGCGCGGCCAGGCGATGATCAGCGCGACGCCCAGCGTGCCGGCCAGCATCGAACCCGAGACGGGCGAGGCCAGCAGCAGGGTCGGTGCATTGACCAGCGCGTGTACCGCCATGGTCACCCAGAGGTTGCCGGTGCGCAGGTAGAGCACCGCCAGCAGCACGCCGGCGCCGAACAGGTTCACCAGTTGAGCGAACAGGGCGGTGGGCTCGAGATCCTGGTTGATCAACAGCGTCGGCAGGTGCCACGGCGAGAACACGAGGGCCGAGATCACCACGGCCGCCGCCAGGCGCATTCGTTCCGATGCGATGACCCCCAGCCGCAGGTAGAGCTGCGGCAGCAGGAATCCGCGAAAGAAGCTCTCTTCGAACAGGGCCGTGCCGAGCAGCATGGCCAGCAGGAAGCCGAGCACGTAGCTCCCGCCCGGCGCCTGCCAGGCCGGATGCAGCGTCGGCGCTCTGCCGGTGGCCAGCGCCAGCAGCTGGATGGCGACCCAGAGACCGACGAGCACCGCCAGTCCGGCGCGGAGCGACGGGATCTGTGGACCGGGATCTGTGGACAGGCACGTTGTAGGAAGCCCACCTACCGAAAATCGAGTCGTTTTCCGATTTCTTCGATGTTGATCGCGGGTTACGCTGGCCCTTCGCTTTCCCACGCCGGACTCATGCCGCAAGCGCGAAAACGACTGGTCTCGACCGAAATGACGCCGTTCTATCACGTGGTTTCACGCTGCGTGCGGCGGCAGTTTCTCTGCGGCCTCGATCCCTTGACCGGCCGGGACTATTCCGGTCGAAAGCAGGAGATCAAGGACCGCCTTGCCTTGCTGTCCGAGGTCTTTGCGGTCGACGTCTGCGCCTATGCGATTCTCTCCAACCACTACCACCTGGTCCTGCACGTCGATCCAGAGCGCGCCATGGCCTGGGACGATCTCGAACTGGCGCGTCGCTGGACCCGCCTGTTCAGAGGCCCGGCGGTCGTTCGCGCCTTCGCGAACGGGCAGTCGCTGACCGAAGCTCAGGAAAAAGTCGCCCGGAAGCATCTGGCGGAGTACCGAAATCGCCTGGGCAGCCTGTCCTGGTTCATGAAATGCCTGAACGAGCCCATCGCCCGGCAAGCCAACGCCGAAGACAACGTCACCGGCCACTTCTGGCAGTCGCGCTTCTACAGCCAGGCGCTGCTGGA
>NZ_JAAWWS010000133.1 GCF_012272825.1 Wenzhouxiangella sp. XN79A
GCCTTCGATCAGGTGCCCCGCTCTGTCCGACTGTTGGAGGGAGCTTGCTCGCGAATCGCCGGGTTCAACCTTCGCCCGCAAGCGGCCTCCAACAGACCTTCGATCAGGTGCCCCGCTCTGTCCGACTGCTGGAGGGAGCTTGCTCGCGAATCGCCGGGTTCAACCTTCGCCCGCAAGCGGCCTCCAACAGGCCTTCCATCAGGTGCCCCGCTCTGTCCGACTGCTGGAGGGAGCTTGCTCGCGAATCGCCGAGTTCAACCTTCGCCCGCAAGCGGCCTCCAACAGGAAAAGCAGGCAACCGCCGCGTTCGACTGTGGGAGCGCGGATCCCGCGCGAACCGGTCGGGCCGCCCTTCGCTTGCCGGGCCGGCTCCGGACATCTTCCTGCTCTCGTCGCTCGGCGGCCGCGCACCGGGCTTCGTGAAGACACCGACGACCGCCCGGCCCGTGGCGCTGCCGCTACACTAGACGGCCGACCGATTCCCGGACCCTTGCCATGCCTTCGTTCGACACCGTTTCCGAGCTCGACGCCCACGAGGTCGCCAATGCGGTCGACCAGGTGCGTCGGGAAGTCCAGAACCGCTTCGATTTCAAGGGCAGCGATTCGCGCCTGGAGCATGACGACTCGACGATCACGCTGATCTCGGAGTCGGATTTCCAGGTCCGTCAGATGCTCGACATCCTGTACGCCAAGATGTCGAAGCGCGGCATCGATCTGAAGGCGGTCGAGGCCGGAGAGCCGAGCGCTTCGGGGAAGACCGTCCAGCTGGTCGTCACGCTCAAGCAGGGCCTGGACGCCGAACTGGCCAAGCGCCTGGTCAAGACCATCAAGGCCTCGAAGCTGAAGGTGCAGGCGGCGATCCAGGGCGACTCGATCCGGGTGTCGGGCAAGAAGCGCGACGATCTGCAGGCCGCGATCGCGCTGCTGCGGGAGGCCGATGCCGACCGGCCGCTGCAATTCAACAACTTCCGGGATTGATTCCATCGTGCCCCAGTTCCAACGCATCGTCTCGACGCTGATCGCCGGCGCCCTGATCGCGCTGCTGGCCACCTGTGCCGTGGTCGACCAGCGGTCGGCCGACAGCGTGCCGCCACTGCTGCTGATCTCGATCGACGGCTTCCGCCACGACTACCTCGAGCTGGCCGATCTGCCGGCGCTCCAGCGCCTGGCCGACGAGGGGCTGCGCGCCGACGGCTTGATGCACGTCTTCCCGACCAAGACCTTCGCTACCCACTACGCCACGGCCACCGGCCTGTATGCCGAGGGCACCGGCGTGGTGGCGAACAACATGTGGGACCCGGAGCGCGAGTCGAGCTTTTCGCTGGGCAACCGCGACGCGGTCAGCGACGGCTACTGGTACGACGGCGAGCCGATCTGGAACACCGTGGAGAAGGCCGGCAAGGTGGCCGCGACCTACTTCTGGCCCGGCTCCGAGGCCCAGGTCGGCGGCATGCGACCGACCTACTGGAAACCGTATGCCGGCGACACGCCCCACGACGAGCGGATCGACCAGGTGCTGGCCTGGCTGGACCTGCCGCCCGGCGAACGGCCCACCTTCCTGTCGCTGTATTTCTCGGTGGTCGACTCGGCCGGCCACCGCTACGGCCCCGGTCGGCCCGAGGTGATCGAGACCATGCACGAGGTCGACCGTGCGCTCGATCGCCTGATCGACGGGCTCGAAGCGCGCGGCCTGCTCGATCAGCTGCACATCCTCATCACCTCCGACCACGGCATGACCCGGATCGACCTGGAGCGGTACGTGCTGCTCGACGACTACCTGGACCTGTCGCAGGTGCGCGTGTCGGACTGGGGACCGGCGGCACAGATCTGGACCATCGACGGCGGCCCGAGCGCCGAAGAGATCCTGGCCGCGGTGTCGGAGATTCCGAACTCGAAGGCCTGGATCAAGGGCAACGCGCCCGAGCGCTACCGCTTCGACGACCACAAGCGCGTACCCGACGTGACGGTCGAGGCCGAACCGGGATGGATGATCTCCAACAAGCCCTACTACGCCGGCATGCAGCTCGGCCAGCTGAACGGCATGCACGGCTGGGATCCGGCCTGGCGGGAGATGCACGGGCTGTTCATCGCCCACGGCCCGGCGTTTCCTGCCGGCAGTCGGCTGCCGGCGGTGCGCTCGGTGGACCTGTATTCGCTGATGGCCGAATTGATGGACGTGCCGCCGGCGGTGACGGCGGGATCGCTGGCGGCGTTCGAGCCGTTGCTGGCCGCCGACGCGGCCGTGAACTACGACACCACGCTCTGGGACTGCCCCGGCCGTCGCTTCGTGGTGCGCATCGCGCCGGGCCTGGCCTCGATCGAGACGGCCGGGCGGATGTTCGCGCTGCCGACGGTGCCGGCGGCGTCGGGTGCGAAGTACCAGGACGCCACGACGGTGTTCTGGGCCAAGGGCGACGAGGCGACCTTCGAGATCGACGGCGAACGCTGGTCGGGGTGCGGCCGGGTCCGGCCCTGATGTCGAAGGCCGGGCGCCGGTGGCCGGTGCCCGGAGCGAAGGCGCCCTGGGCCGTCAGTCGGCCAGGACGAAGGTCACTTTCAGGACGACGCGGTATTCCTTGATCTTTCCGTCGTCTCCGCATTCGACCTTCTGACTCTGCACCCAGGCACCCTGGACGTTCTTCAGGGTCTTGTTGGCGCGGTCGATGCCTTCTTCGATCGCCGCCTCGAAACTGCGGCTCGATGAAGCGATGATCTCGGTTACGCGTGCGATGCTCATGCATCCTCCTCGTAGGCTTCGAATGAACGTTCGGCGCGGACGCGAGCCCTGCCGCCGACCGGGCCCTTCACCGTACGCGCTCTGAGCAAGGATTTCAAATTGCCGGAATTGCCCGAAGTCGAAACCACCCGCCGCGGCCTGGACCCGCTGGTGACCGGCCGCACGATCGAGGCCGTGACCGTACGCCAGCCGATGCTGCGCTGGCCGGTGGCGCGCGAAGCCGCCGCCCTGGCCGGCTGCAAGGTGCTGGCGCTTCAGCGCCGCGCCAAGTGGCTGCTGTGGCGCTTCGAGCAGGGCAGCCTGCTCTGGCACCTGGGCATGTCCGGTTCGTTCCGCGGCTGGAACGAGGCGCCGGGGCCGGGCGCGCATGACCACCTCGATGTCGTGGTGCGGGACGGGTGGACAATCCGCTACACCGATCCGCGCCGCTTCGGTGCGGTGCTGTGGCAGCCCGGCGACGACCCGTTCGTCCATCCGCGGCTGGCCGGGCTGGGGCCGGAGCCGCTGTCCGACCGGTTCGACGGCGATCACCTGTGGCGGCTCAGCCGCGGCCGCCGCGCTGCGGTCAAGACCTTCATCATGGACAACGCGGTGGTGGTTGGCGTCGGCAACATCTACGCCGCCGAGTCGCTGTTCGACGCCGGCATCCACCCCATGCGCGCCGCCGGCCGCGTCAGCCGGGCGCGCTACGCGGTGCTGGCCGAGACCATCCGCACCACGCTGACCCGCGCGATCGAGGTCGGCGGCACCTCGCTGCGCGACTTCACCGTCGGTGACGGCACACCGGGCTACTTCGGCCAGGAACTGAAGGTCTACGGCAAGGCCGGCGAGCCCTGTCCGGTCTGTGGAGCAGAAATCAAGGGCGCGGTGATCGGGCAGCGGGCGACGACGTGGTGTTCGGAGTGTCAGCGCTAGGGCGCCTGGCACGGACGGGGTTCGGGGTTCGGGGTTCGGGGTTCGGGTCAGGTCTTCGATCGAGCGCGGGCGACGGGTTCGACTGTGGGGAGGGCGGATCTCCGCGCGAAGGTCTTTCCGTCGTTCCGGGGCGCCGAGCAGGCGGACCCGGAAGCTCCCGATGCCGGCGCTCCGGTTCGATGGGCGACTGCGTCACGAGGTCCCGGGTTCGCCTTCGGCGCCCCGGGACGACGTAGGTGTGGAACAGGTTCCGGGGCGCCGAGCAGGCGAGCCAGAAACCTACTGATGTCGGCGCTCCGGTTCGATTGGCGATTTCGTCACGAGGTCCCGGGTTCGCCTTCGGCGCCCCGGGACGACGGAGGTGTGGAACAGGCTCCGGGGCGCCGAGCAGGCGGACCCGGAACCTCCCGGTGCCGGCGCTCCGGTTCGATGGGCGATTTCGTCACGAGGTCCCGGGTTCGCCCTCGGCGCCCCGGGACGACGGAGGTGTGGAACAGGCTCCGGGGCGCCGAGCAGGCGAGCCCGGAACCTCCCGATGTCGGCGCTCCGGTTCGATGGGCGATTTCGTCACGAGGTCCCGGGTTCGCCTTCGGCGCCCCGGGACGACGGAGGTGTGGAACAGGTCCCGGGGCGCCGAGCAGGCGAGCCAGGAACCTACCGATGTCGGCGCTTCGGTTCGATGGGCGATTTCGTCACGAGGTCCCGGGTTCGCCTTCGGCGCCCCGGGACGACGGAGGTGTGGAACAGGCTCCGGGGCGCCGAGCAGGCGAGCCCGGAACCTCCCG
>NZ_JAAWWS010000134.1 GCF_012272825.1 Wenzhouxiangella sp. XN79A
GGCGATCCCTCTTCCTGCCCGGGTTCGAAGGGCGATTGCGTCACGAGGTCCCGGGTTCGCCTTCGGCGCCCCGGGATGACGGAGTTGTGGAAGGGCGGCGCTGGTTCTCCTGTTGGAGGGCGCTTGCTCGCGAACCGGTCGGGCAGTTTCTCTTCCTGCCCCGGTTCGAAGGGCGATTGCGTCACGAGGTCCCGGGTTCGCCTTCGGCGCCCCGGGATGACGGAGGTGTGGAAGGGGCGGCGCTGGTTCTCCTGTTGGAGGGAGCTTGCTCGCGAACCGGTCGGGCGATCCCTCTTTCTGCCCGGGTTCGAAGGGCGATTGCGTCACGAGGTCCCGGGTTCGCCTTCGGCGCCCCGGGATGACGGAGTTGTGGAAGGGGCGGCGCTGATTCTCCTGTTGGAGGGCGCTTGCGCGCGAAGGGTTTGCGATCTGCCAACGAACCAAAGAACCAAACAACCAACCAACTTACCCTTCGCCCGCAAGCGGCCTCCAACAGGCCGCCGACCCCGGCCGCTGGCCCGATCAGACCAGGTGCCGCCCGCCGTCCATGTGGAGGATGCGGCCCGTGACGTAGTGGCTTTCCAGCAGGTAGTCGACCTGGTGCTGCATTTCGTCCAGGCCGCCTTCGCGCTGCATCAGGCTTTTCTTCAGGGTCTTCTCGCGGTAGGCCGCGTCGTCGTCTTCGTTGAACAGCACGAGTGCCGGCGCGATGCTGTTGACCTTCACTTCCGGCGCGAGCAGGGCGGCAAACGAAAGGGTCAGGTTGTCCTGGGCGGCCTTGCTGGCGGCGTAGGCGATGTGCTTCCTGCTGCCGCGGCCGGAGACGTAGTCCCCCAGGTGGATGATGTCCGATGGCGCACCGGCCTTGAGTCGATCGGCGAGACCGAGGTTGATCCGGTACGGCGCGGCCACGTGCACGGCCATCATGCGGCGCAGGATCTCATCAAGCGGAAGGTCCGCGCTGTCCGGCAGCCAGTCCGACGCGTTGTGGATGATCGCGCGCAGGCGATCGTGCTTTGCAGCCACGGCATCGATCAGCGCTTGCACCTGCGCTTCGTCGTAGAAGTCGCAGCGATGCAGTTCGACGCCGAGCTGCTCAAGCTCGTCGATGCTGTCGCGCCTCGTCCGGTAGGTGCCGATCACCGGCTGGCCACGACCGATGAAGGTGCGCGCCAGGTGCAGGCCAACGCGCTGGCCGACGCCGGTGATCAGGATCGGGTTCACGGGTTCAGGAATTCGGCCCGCGTATGGATGTTCTTCTCGAAGCACCCGCCCAGCGCGGTCGTGCTGGTGCGTGAATTCGAGTCCATCACGCCGCGGGATTTGACGCAGTAGTGGACGGCATCGATGCTGACCGCGACGTCCTGCGTCCCCAGCAGCGCCTGCAGGGCGACGAGGATCTGCCGCGTGAGCCGCTCCTGCACCTGCGGGCGCTTGGCGAAGAAGCGCACGAGACGATTGATCTTCGACAAGCCCAGGATCCGGTCCTTCGGGATGTAGGCGACCTTGGCGGTGCCGTCGATGGTCACGAAGTGATGCTCGCAGGTGCTGACCAGCTCGATGTCGCGCACCTTGACCATCTCGTTGACGCCCATCTTGTTCTCGATCAGCGAGAGCTTCGGGAATTCGCTGTAGTCCAGGCCGGAGAAGATTTCGCGCACGTACATCTTGGCGATGCGGTGCGGCGTCTCGGCAAGCGAGTCGTCGTTCAGATCGAGCCCGAGCGTTTCGACGACCTCGCGCATCAAGGATTCGATGCGCTGGTATTTTTCGTCGGCAGTCAACCCGTTGTCGATCATCGGCGTTTCGAGGCCGCGCTGCACCAGCGTGTCGCGCACGAGGCGGGCTTCGTCACTCAGAAGGGCTTCCTTCTCCGCCGCGGCGGGTTCGGCAAGGGCGGACAGGCGAATGGCTTCAGGGCTCATGATGCTTTCTCCAACAGGCGCGGCAGGGCAGCGTGCTGCGCATGATAGTCCAGGGTCAGCGAAACGGAATCGGCAAAGCGCAGTGCGTGGGGCTTCTCGATCGTGACCGACGCGCGCTGAACGCTCTTGTCCTTGCTGCAGATCGCCAGCACGTCGCCGACCAGCTTCTCGAGCAGCAGGAACTGCCCCTCTTCCACGTGCTCGATGATGGCCTTGGTGATCGTCTTGTAGTTCAGCGCATCCTCGACGCGGTCTTCGAACACGCCGTCGGCCAGCGTGTAGGCGATTTCGGCGTTGATGACGATGTCCTGCTTCTTGACCCGCTCGTCGGCATTGAAGCCGATCAGCGTGCGCAGGCGCAGGTTGTGGATGCGGATCGTTGCCAGGTTCTTGGTCATGGTTCTCTTCCCAGTCCGGGCCACCCTCTGGCACCGAGCGCGAAATCCTAGGGCGTGCGCCAGGTGCAGGATGTGAAGACCGTTCTGGTGCGTTTGAAGCGGCGGCGCAGTTGCCGGCTCCTGCGCAACGGCCGGATGTCCGGAAGCAGTCACCCGACCCGGCGGAAACCCGATGCCGACCAGGCAGACCATCGAGCCGATCGCGGCCGGTGTCGGTTCACGACGACCCAGCCTCGTCGGCAGCGACCATTCGTCGTTGGAGGAGCGACCAGCCGGAGGAATTCCCGCGCCGTCGGAGAACCGGAAGCGGGGGGCGCCCCGGATGGCCGAGAACGCCCCGTCGAACGAAATTCCGGAGGACGAGGACAGCCCCACCCGGGGTCACTGTGCCTGGTCCGCCTCGCGCCGAAGCAACTCGTCCATGAACCGAACGCCCCAGCCCGCGTGGCCGACCGGCGCGGTCGGCGTCGCCTCGTCGCGCCAGTCGACGCCGGCGATGTCCAGGTGGACCCACGGCAGGTCCTCGGCGACGTTGATTCCGATCACGGCCGCGCCGATCGAAGCGCCGGGGGATCCGCCGGTGTTCTTGATGTCGGCGATCAGGCTCTCGATCTGGGTGAAGTGGTTCGGGTGCAGCGGCAGCGGCCAGACGTCCTCGCCGGACGCTTCGCCGACCTCCATCATCTCGAGGCTCAGCGGCAGGTCGCGGGTGATCACGGCGGCGTATTCGGCACCGGTGGCGCGCGCGGCGGACCCGGTCAGCGTCGCGATGTTCAGCAGCATGCGCGGCTCGAATTCCTGCTGCGCGTAGTAGACCGCGTCGACCAGCAGCAGGCGGCCTTCGGCGTCGGTGCTCATGATCTCGACGGTCTTGCCGGACATGGTGGTCAGCACGTCGCCGGGGCGGATCGCGTCCTGCGACGGCATGTTCTCGGCCAGCGGCATGACACCGACCACGTGCACGTTTTCTTCCCGCTTGGCCGCGGCGAGCACCGCGCCGGCCACGGCCGCGGCCCCGGACAGGTCGGACTTCATGTACCACATGTTCTCGTTCGGCTTGATCGAGATGCCGCCGGTGTCGAAGGTGATGCCCTTGCCGGCCAGCGCGATCGGCGCGTCGTCCGACCCGCGATACTGGACGACCAGCAGGCGCGGATCGTGGATCGACCCCTGGCCGACGCCCATCAGGGCGCCCATGCCGCGGGCCCGGATGTCGTCGGCGTCGAGCACCGTGATGGTGACGTCGTCGACGTCTTCGAAGGCGGCCTGCACGTGCTCGACGAAGCGCTGCGGCCAGAGGGTGTTGCCGGGCTCGCTGCCCAGGTTGCGAGCCAGCGTGATGCCTTCTGCCAGGTGGCCGAGATCGGTTTCGAACGCGCGCTGGTCGGCCCGACCGGACCCGACCAGGACAACTTCGCCGTCGTCCCGGATGTCGTCCACGGTCTTGTAGGTGGTGAACCGATAGTCGCCCAGGGCATAGCCCAGGGCCAGGTGGGCGCCGGCGGCATCCACGGCCGCGTCCAGAGCGTCGAACACGATCGCCAGGCCGTCTTCATCATCCGCCGCCATCGCCGCATGACCGCCGAGGTCATGGAGATCGCGCGTGCCGAGCGCCTCGTCACCGGCACCGATGACGACGACCTGACGGAACGGTGCCACGGCGGGCAGAGTCAGCGTTTCGCCGAACTCGCCGGAAAATTCCATCACCTCGATCGCACCCGACAGGCGGCCGCCCGTGGCCTCGTCCAGTTCCCGGCCCAGGTCACCGAGCCCGCCGCCGGCCGTCACGTAGACAACGACATCGCCGTCATCGGGCAGCTCATCGGTGTTGAAGGAGAAGTCCGGCATGGCAGCAGCAGCGCCCGAAAGCGCCAGGGTGCCGGCCAGAAATCCGGCGTTGAAAAGACGGGATGGAGTCATTCTGGAATCCTCTGAGGTTTCATGTTGCCGAACGCATCGATCAGGGTAGATGCGTTCCAAGACCGACATCGTACAAGCCACCGCGTCATTCTTCAGAGCAGATTCGATCGGGAGATCGGCCCGAATTGACGCATGAATGGTCGATCGGTGGGCGCGACGAGCCCGAGCGACGGTCCCGACGCTCCGGACAAGGTCCCGCACGCCCACTCCGTCAGGACCGGGTCTGTTCGAGTCCAGCGAGTTCGTCGATGCCGCTGCGCTGCCGGCGAACGATGGAGACCGGGCGCTGCCGCCTCGTCTCGCGAGCCTGTTCGTCCGCCGCTGCAGGCAACGGCGGTGTCTCCGTGGTACGGGTCAAGACTCGGGCAAGGGCGTCAGGCCGCCGCGCGAACGGATCCGGGTGCGGATCGTCGAGAAGGACTCAGGCCCCTTTCCCGGCATCCTCGTCCGGCTCGTCGCCCGACAGCGCGGCCTCGAAGGCCTTGAGCGAATCGGCCGACATCGGGCGGGCGAACAGGAAGCCCTGCCAGGTGACCTCGCCCAGGCGTGCCGCGGCCTGGCGCTGGCGCTCGGTCTCGATGCCTTCGAGCACGACTTCGAGGTTCAGCTGCTCGGCCATCTGCACCATGCTGGCAACCAGCACGGCTTTCGGCGAGTCCGTACCGAGGCTGGACACGAAGGTGCGCGAGATCTTGACCCCGTGCAGCGGCAGTTCGTGCAGGTAGGCCAGGCTGCTGTAGCCTTCGCCGAAATCGTCGACGTGGACGCTGTAGCCGCGTTCGACCAGGCGTTCGATCGGCCCGTGCATGCCGACCAGGCTGCGCTCGGTGATCTCGAGCACCACCTGGCCGGGCGCAACGCCGGTCGGGATCAGGTGGCGCTCCAGCGCTTCGCCGAGATCGCCGCCTTCCAGGTCCTGGGCCGAGATGTTGATCGCGACGCTGACCTCGGGACGCGCGGCCAGCCAGCGGCCGAGATCCCCGGCGACGTTCTCGATCATCCGCCGGGTCAGGCGCCGGGCCAGCCCGCCGTTCTCGGCGGCCGAAACAAAGGCCTCCGGCGGACGCAGGAAGGCCGGGCCCCGGGGCCAGCGGGCCAGCGTCTCGATACCGACCAGCCGACCGCTGTTGGCCTCGAAGATCGGTTGATAGCGCGCCTTGATCGCCCCGGAGGCCAGCGCGCGCCGGATCCGCATCGACGGCGTGCAGTAACCGAGTGTTGCCAGCTGGATCAGCAGGACCACCGACAGGCCGGCCACGGCGCCGAGCACCACGAAGCTCAGGCGGCCGCTCGAAACCGGCCCGTCCGCGCGCGCCGGCGAGGTCAGGCCGCGCAGGCACAAGCCGTCGGTCGAACTGCATCGCACACCCACCAGCAGGTCCGAACCCGGTGCGGTCACGGGTACGTTTCCGGGCGCTCCGTACAGCGCGAACCAGTCGGTCCGTGCGATATCGGAAATCTGCAGCGCATCCAGCCACGGCGAACTGCTCAAGCCTTCGACCAGGACCGGATCGACCAGCGCGTTCATGTGCTCGAGCTGCAGCACCATGGTCGGCCGATTCAGCGACAGCCGCACGCTGCGGTAGGCGTAGAGTTCGATGCCGTCGGCCAGGATCAGATCGGGTGCGCTGCTGCTGACCGGGTCGTCGATCACGCCCAGCGTGGTCGAGCAGAACAGCGTTCGATCGCGGACGATGCCGATGTCGCGCAGGAAATCGAGCCCGAACAGCTGGCGACGCATGCGCTCCAGCTGCGCGGTCGAGCAATCGATGTCACCGGAAGATGGGATCTCGGCGGCCAGGGCGCGGAATTCGTCGAGGATCTGTTCGATGCGGGCCAGCGCCGCGCCGGTGGCGCGCTCGAGGTTGGCCTCCAGCTCGACCCGCTGCTGATGCTCGGTCCAGGCCGCGGCGGCCAGCGCGCCGGCGGCCATCAGGGTCACCACCAGCAGCCACGCGGTCGGACCGCGCAGCCGTCCCGAAGGATCGACGCCGATCAGCCGCACGTCCCTTCGGCCCTTCCGGGCGGCGATGCGCAGGTCGAGGATTCGCTTCGCGCCGTCTCTCGCGCACCCGGGCAGGGACGCTGCACGCTCGTTGGAGGCGGACAGGGTTTGCCTGGACGGCCCGGCTTGCAGGCAACGGCAGCGCCCTTCGTCAGGAAACGGAATGTCGTCGATGAATGCAGTTCGGCGGCCGCTTCGAGGACACGACACGGGCCGGGCGAACGAGGAGCGCGTGCGACCACCCGCCCCATCGGACGACGAAGGGTGCGGCCTTGGCGGTGCGGCTCCGCGTGGCCCACGAGCGGCATGCTGTCCACGTTGTCTCCCTTGCGCCGAGCCGTTGCCCTCCCCGGCCCGGCCCGAACGAACCATCGGACATCAGTATGCGACGAACGGCCGCTCGATGCCAATGGTCTCCGCAATGGTATTCGCGACGGTTTCCGCCACGGTGGTCATTCGATCCCGGTCACGCTCGCCGCGGCCCGCTGCGTCAACGGGTCGCGCCGGGCGCGACCCGCCGCATCGGGTGCGCTCAGAGGTCGCGTGCCACCCGGAATCCGACGCGCGCGTCGGTGCTGTCGTTGCGGCTCGACAAGCGGAATGCCGACCGGCTCATCGACGGCGTCGACGACCACGACGCGCCCCGGAGCATGCGGCGCTCGCAGCCCGGGTTGACCCAGGCACTGCCATCGTCCGGCGCCCGGACATAGCTGTCGTGCCAGCAGTCCTCGAGCCACTCCATCACGTTGCCGCCCATGTCGTACAGGCCGAACGGGTTGGTCTGCAGGCTGCCGACCGGGGCCGGACCCCAGAAGCCGTCGTTGTAACGATCGAAGGCCACGGTCCACGAGCGTGAATCGGTGAACTGATCGCCGTCTCCGGTGACGTTCTCGACCGGCTCGTCGGGACTGCCTTCGCCCCACCAGTACGGGGTCTGGCTGCCGGCGCGCAGTGCATATTCGAACTCGGCCTCCGACGGCAGCCGGTACGGCCGGCCGGTGCGTCGGGCCAGCCACAGCGCATAGGCGTTGGCGTCGTTCCACGACACGTGGACCACCGGCAGGTTCTCCTCGGCGTCCTCGCCGAGGTAGTCCATCCGCCAGGTCACGCCGCGCTGCTCGTCGACCCGGCCGCTACCGGACCGGTAGACCCTGGAGCTGCGCGCGCGCTCGGCGTCGGTGACATAGCCGGTTTCCTCGATGAAACGGGCGAACTGGCCGACCGTGACCTCGGTCTGCGCCATCGCGAAACCGTTCTCGAAGCGGACCCGGAACTGCGGCCCCTCGTTGCCGACCCGGTTGTCCTCGTCTTCCGGCGAACCCATGATGAAGCTGCCCGAGGGCACCACCACCATCACCGGTCCGAAGCCGTCTCCGTCACCGAGACCGTCCTGGAAGACCTGGCCGGGCTCGAAGCCGCCGTAGCGGATGGCGTCGTCGAGAAGGGTTCGCAGCGACTCCACGTCGTCGGCCGGCGCGCCGAGCGCGACCAGCTGGTTGATCTGTTGTTCGGCCTGCTCGTAGGCCTCTTCGTCGATCGAGGCGCGGATCTCGGCGGCCAGTGCACGCATCTGGTCGGCGCGAGCCGCCGTCAGGTCGTTCTCCAGTGCATCGATCCGGTCGGCGTCGGCGTCGCGCTCGGCCGCGGCGGCCAGCAGTTCGTCGGCGCGCTCGAAATCGTTGTCGGCAATCCGCTGCTCGGCCGCATCGAGCAGCGCGCTGCGCACCGCGTCCTGGCCGGCCAGCGCAGCGGCGTTGTCGCTCTCGATCGCCAGTGCGCGACCGTACAGCGTCCAGGCGGCGCCGTCCTCCGGCTCGATCAGGTTGCCGTCCTGGAGCGCCGTATCGGCCTGGGCGAGCAGGCGGGCCAGGCTATCGGCCCGCTCCCGCGCGGCCGCGACCCGGCCGATGATCGCGCGATCCGCGTCCAGTTCGGCAAGCACGTTGGCCAGGCGCCCGGCCAGCGCCAGGTTGCCGGCCGCCAGCGCCGTGCCGGCCTGCTCCTCGACGTCATCGAGCAGGGCCTGGAGTTCGGCGGCGATGTCGGGGTCGTCCGGCACGAAGGCACGCCGGGTCAGCAGGTTCTGGAGCTGCGCGTCCTGCTCCGGGTCCGGCAGCGAGACCTGGGGCTGTTCTTCGACCGGTACCGCCGGGGTCTCGATCGCCGGAATGTCCATCGACCATTCCTGTGTCCCCTCGCCGATCACGTCGCCCAGCCGGCGAACGCGTCGTTCTTCGTCTTCGGTGGCCGGCTCCGCCGCGGCGGTCCCGGCCTGTGCGTCGTCCTGTTCTTCCTGCGACCATGCGCTACCATGCATCGCGAACAGCACGACCAGTCCCATCAAGGCGATCCAACGTTTCATCAGAGATATTCCCGCTACGAGTGATTGATTCGATGTCGGGCGCCGCTTCTGTACGACGACGTCCAAGGCGACATCTGCACGTTCGTCTGCCCTTTGCGACATAAACATAGCGCAACTGGTCATACGCCACAAGGACCGCTGCATCACTCGTCCGCTCCCCGCACTGTGCCCGAGATCACACAATGACGACCGACGCCTTCCACGATGCCCCCCGCCAGCGGGTCGACGATCCGGCCGGCCTGGCCGAGTTCCTGGCCGCGATCGACCGGGCCACCGAGCTCGGCATCGATACCGAGTTCGTCCGCGAACGCACCTTCCATCCGCAGCCCGGACTGATCCAGGTCAGCGACGGTCGGCGCGTCTGGCTGCTCGATCCGCTCGCCCTGGGCGACCACGACGGCTTCCGCGCGGGACTGGCCGACTGGATGGCCGATCCGGCGCGGATCAAGATCCTGCACAGTGTCGGCGAGGACTTCGAGGTCATCGACCGGGTCTGCGGCGCGATCCCCGATCCGCTGTTCGACACCCAGGTCGCCGCGGCGCTGATCGGCAAGCCGCTGCAGCTGAAATACGAGACGCTGGCCGAGGAACTGCTCGGCGTGGTCTTTCCCGGCGGCCTGGCGCGCAACAACTGGCTGCGTCGTCCGCTGCCCGACGCCTGGCTGGACTACGCCGCGCATGACGTGATCGCGCTGCCGGCGCTGAAAGCCGAGCTCACCGAGCGGCTGGTCGCGGCCGACCGGCTGGCCTGGCACGCCGAGGACTGCGCCCGCCGCGTCGCCCAGGCCCGGACGCCGGTCGACCCGGTACTCCGGATCCGCGGCGCCGAACGCCTCGACGACGAGGCGCTGGCCCGGCTGGTCACGCTGGCCCACTGGCGCGATCGCCAGGCCCGCGAACGCGATCTGCCGCGGACCTTCATTGCCGCCGATCCGGCGCTGCTGGAGATCGCCCGGCGCAATCCCGCCACGGCCGACGAGCTGCGCGGAATCGACGCGCTCAAACCCGGCGCCGCGCGGCGCTTCGGCGACGAGCTGGTGGCCTGCTGCGGTCGCCCGGCCGACGACTGGACGCGACCGGCCGCGCTGCTGCCGCTGGACCGCGAGGGCCGCGACGAGGTCAAGCGCCTGCAGGGCGTGGTGCGCGAACGCGCCGAGGCGCTGGGGGTGGATCCGGCACTGCTGGCCAGCAAGCGCGAACTGGAGCGGATCGTCCGCGGCGAGCGACCGGAATGGCTCGACGGCTGGCGTGGCGAGCAGCTCGGCGAACTGACCGGCTGAACCGCTGGCCGGGCTCGCCGCGCCGGTGCCGCGGGCTCTGGTACTCTTCGGCCTCGGGGCCCCGGTAGCTCAGCGGATAGAGCAGCCGCCTCCTAAGCGGCAGGTCGCAGGTTCGACTCCTGCCCGGGGCACCATTCCCGTTGCGCCAACCCCTGGCTCCGGAGATGCGCCGATGTCCGACCGACCGATCCCCTGCTGCCCTGCCCTGGCTGCGCCGGCTCGAGCGATCCTCTCGCTGCTGCCGCTCGCGGCCCTGCTGCTTCTCGCCGGCCGTGCCTGGGCCGATCCGCCGCTGTGGACGCTGGCCGAGGACAAGTCGCGCCCGAGCGCTGCATCGTCCGTGGCCGGGCTGCCCGAGGCCGCCCGGGTGCCGGTGCGGATCGACGCGGTCGGCCTGGCCGCGGGCAAGGCGGTGGCGCTGCCGTTCCCGGACGGCCGGACCGTGACGGCAACCGCCGGCGACCCGGTCCGCCACGCCAACGGAGACCTCACGCTGCGGCTTCGCACGATGACCAAGGGCAGCGTCGCGATCGACGGCGTACTGACCCGCGGCCGCAGCGGACTGTTCGGCCGGCTGCGGCTCGACGGCCGACTGTGGCTGGTCCACAGCGAGGCCGGCGGCAGCTGGCTGATCGATGCCGGCCACCCGGCCGTCGAGGTCGATGCGTTCGGCCACGATGCGCTGCATCCCGATGCGCTGGGCCGCGCGGCCGCCCCGGACCGCCCGCGATCGCCTGCGCCGGCGCCCAAGGACGGCGCGGCCAGCATCATCGACGTGATGTTCATCTACCCGGCCTCGATGCAGCAGCGCTATCCGGGCGACCTGCTGGACACCCGCCTGAACCACCTGGTCGCGATCGCCAACCAGGCGCTGGCCGACTCGGCGATTCCGGCGGTCGTCCGCCTGGTCCTGCGCCGCCCGACCGGCCTGCTGCCGACCGAGGACAACCGCGAAATGATCGGGCTGCTGGCCGACGCGCTGGCCGGCGACTTCGTGCCCGGGCTGGAGAACCTGGCCAGCATCCGCGACCAGTTCGCCGCCGATCTCGTGGTGCTGACCTGGCCCCACGACATCGAGACGCGCGGCTCCTGCGGGATCGCGTTCTTCCCGTTTCCGGCCGACGACCCCGACCCGGATTTCGGCGTCCAGATCACCAACGACGGGGTCAGCAACTGGTCGATCTGTTCCGACGCGGTATTCACCCATGAACTCGGCCACAATCTGAACGCCCGCCACCAGCAGAACGCCTCGGACGACCCCGACAACGCCAATTACGCCTTCGTGCAGCTGGATCGCTTCCACACCGTGATGGGCTCGTTCGGGACCGGCGACGTGAACCGCTTCCTGCGCCTGGACCGATTCTCCAACCCGGACACGACCTGCGGCGGCGGACCGTGCGGCTCGACCCTGGCCGGTGATGCGGCCGACAACGCGGCCGAAATGCGGCGCCAGCTGGTCCGCATCGCGGCCTATCGCGGCGGCCCGCCGGACAGCACGAGCGCACCGGCGCCCTCCGACCCGGACAGCGACGGCGACGGCGTGCCGGATTCCACCGATGCCTGGCCGTTCGACCCCGCCGACGGCGAAATCCCGGCACCGCCGCCCCCGCCGACCTTCACCGACCGTGCGATCCGGACGCCCGGTGATCTCGAGGACCATGAACTGCTGGTCGTCGACAGCGAACGCGACGCCGTGCTGGCCTGGAACCTCGACGGCAGCTTTCGCGGCGAGGCCGCCCGCCCCGAGCCGGTCGACGCGCTGCCGGTGCTGACCGAGTTCAGCGACCTGGCCGTCGACGGCCGCGGCCTGGTCTGGCTGCTCGCTTCGGCCGACGTGCGGCGCTACGATCGGGCCACCGGCGACCTGGTCGACGTGTTCCTCGACTCGGCCCGGCCCGAGCCCTTCGAACTGCGCAGCGCGTTTCCGCGCGCGCTGGGCTTCGATCCCGACGGCGGCGTGGTGGTGCTCGGCGACGACGCGATCGAACGCTTCGACGCCCAGGGCAACCGGCGCGCGCCGATCGTGACCGGCGACCCGGCCGACCCGGCCGACTGGAACACCCGGGTCGAACTGCCGCTGCGGGCCTTCGCCTTCGGGCCCGACGGCGATTTCTACCTGGCCGAGGGTTCGGCCGGGCGCATCCTGGTGTTCGACGGCGACAGCGGCGAGCGCAAGCCCAACCTGGCCTTCGGCGGCCAGTTGCGGAACCCGCGCGATCTCGCCTTCGGTCCCGACGGCCGGCTCTACGTCGCCGACGACATCCGCGTGGTGCGGTACTCGACCGACGCGCCGGGCCAGCCCGAGACCTTCATCCCGACCGGCCGCGGCGGCCTGGCCAGTGCCCGTGCCCTGGCCTTCGGGCCCGACGGCATGCTGTACGTGGTCGACCGGGCGCGCGGCGGCGTGCTGCGCTTCGACGCCTCGACCGGCGCCTTCGTCGACGAGGCGATCCCGGTCGGCGCCCTGGAGAGCCCGCAATCCATCGCGATCGCACCGAAGCTCAACGCGGTTCGGCCCGGCCACTCCGGTCACTGGTTCGCCGCCGACCGCTCGGGCGAGGGCTGGCTGGTCGAGGTGCTGCCGAACGGCCGCGCAGCCGTGCTCTGGTTCACCTACCCGGCGGCCGGCGAGAGCGACGAGCAGCTGTGGCTGACCGGGGCCGGCACCATCGAGGACGATGCGATCGTGATTCCGGACATGCTGCACGTGCGCGGTCCGCGCTTCGGCCCCGGCTTCGATCCGGCCGACCGCGAGCTGGCGCGCTGGGGCGAACTGACCCTGACCTTCACGGACTGCCGGACCGGCACCGCCGAGTGGTCGGCCGAGGGGGCGGGCGATGACGCCTACGGCAGCGGCAGCCGGTCGATGACCCGCCTGGCCGGCATCGCCGGCCTGCCCTGCGAACGCGCACCGCTGACCGCCGCGCCCGAGCGTCCTGGCGTCAGCGGCCAGTGGTACGACCCGGCCCAGGACGGCCAGGGCTGGCTGCTGCAGGAAGTCCGGCCGAACGAACTGTTCATGGCCTGGTTCACCTACGACGACCGGGGTCGGCCGGCGTGGATCGTCGGATCGGGCGTCCTGAGCGATGGTGTCGCCACGTTCGAAGACGTGCTGATCACCCGGGGCACCCGGTTCGGCGCCGACTTCGACCCCGCCGAGGTCGAGCGGATCGCGTGGGGGTCGGCGGTGATGCGCTTCGACGGCTGCGCCGAGGCCCGGATCGAGTGGACCACCGAGCGCTCCGGCTTCGTCGACGGTGCACTGGCACCGGTCCGACTGACCCGGCTCGACGAGCTGGACTGCGCCGACGCCGACGGGCCCTGAGCCCGGGTCGGGCCGCCGATCAGCCGCGTTCGGCGAACTCGGCGAATCCGCGCAACCAGCGGTCGATCTGGCGCGCCGTGCGGTCCTCGGGCCCGGCCTCGCCGAGCGCATCGCCGGCCTGCGAGATCCGCAGGTGGTCGGGAAACAGCGCCACCTTCAGCTGGCGCAAGGTGACCAGGCTGCCGGCCTGGGCCAGCGTGGTGCCGAGCCCGCCGGGCGTGGCACCGCACAGGGCGGTCGGGCGGTTCGCGAAGGTCGGTCCCATGACCTCGGGCGGCCGGGTCAGCCAGTCCAGCGCGTTCTTGAACACGCCCGGCATCCCGCCGTTGTACTCGGGCGTGGCCAGAATCAGGCCGTCGGCATCGCAAATCCGCTGCCTCAGCGCCTCCACTGCCTCGGGCACGCCGTCGCGCTCCTCGAGATCGCCGTCATAGAGCGGGATGCCGTGCAGCGTGGCACAGGCCACGGTCACGCCTTCGGGTGCACGGGCGGCCAGGGTCCGGGTCAGGCGGGTGTTGAACGAGTCGCGGCGCAAGCTGCCGCTGACGGCAATCCACTTCATGATGACGGTCCTCGAGTCGATGAGCCGAGCAGAAAACGCCCGGGAACGTCCATCATCGCACGAGCAACGGAAGGCGCCGCAAATCCTGCGATCGACAGTTCTTGCAGTTCGATGCCGGTTGACGTATTCTCGGAGGTTAGGCATGTTCGTGCCTTGATGACGCCCCGTAATCCGACCCCAAAGTTCAAAAAGGGAGTGACACCCAAGATGAATCTCAAGAAGAATGCAACCCTGCTGGCTGCAGCCGCTGCGCTCACGTTCGCCGCTGGCGCGAGCTGGGCCCAGGACGCCGGCAACCCGGCCGTCAAGGGCGGCAACGCACTGCTGTCCAGCGGTGCGGCCTCGATCAACGCCGGTGACGTGATCACCTCCGCCCCGCGCGGCATCGCCCCGGGCTGCTTCAGCTTCGACGGCATCGACAGCTGGGACGGCCTCGACGACGCCGACAACATCGTGGTCGATCTCGACATCGGCGCCGGCAACGCGCTGACCGGCGTGGGCTGGGACATCGGCATCGCCACCGTCGGCGCCAGCTGGCTGAGCGAAGCCACCATCCAGCATTCCGACTCGACCGGCTCGTCCGACCCGAACGCGATCAATCTGCGCGTGGGTGTCGGCAGCGACGCACCGGGCGATCAGGACTTCACCTCCGCCGGCGCCATCGTCGTGTTTGCCGACAACGCGCTGCCGGACATCGTCGCCGGCCCCGACGGCATCCTGCGCCTTCAGATCTTCGAAGGCTTCGACGACAACCCCGATGCGGTCGACGCCAACATGCGCAACGCCGCGATGCCGGCGCTGTGCCCGGGCCTGGCCCTGCAGTGCAGCGACCAGGCGGCCTGCAACGCCGCGGTCGGCGGTCTGCCGGAAAGCCAGCCGGTTCCGGTCAACAGCCCCTGGGCACTGGCGCTGATGATGCTGGTGCTGGCCGGTCTGGGCATCGTGGCCGTGCGCCGCTTCGCCTGAAGTACCGTGTAATCGTCGGTCCTGCGTGACCGATCGAACGAGGGCGGCCCCGGGCCGCCCTCTTTCGTTCCAGCCTTCCCCGGGCCCTCCTTGCCGGCGTGCCCGCAGTGGACCGGCCGCCGCCGGTTGCGGGTACACTTTCCGCGTGTCGAACTCACGAGGAACGTCCGTCATGGGCATGCTGGAAGGCAAGAAAGCGCTGATCGTCGGTGTTGCGAGCCCGCGCTCGATCGCCTGGGGGATCGCGGAGGCCATGCACCGCGAAGGCGCCGAACTGGCGTTCACCTACCAGAACGAAAAACTGAAGAGCCGCGTCGAGAAGATTGCCGAGCAGACCGGCTCGTCGCTGACGATGCCGCTGGACGTGGCCGACGACGATCAGATCGATGCCGTGTTCGACACGTTGAAGAACGAATGGGGCGCGCTGGACATCATCGTCCACGCCGTCGGCTTCGCACCGCGCGACCAGATCGAGGGCGAGTTCGCCGACGTGGTCAGCCGCGAAGGCTTCCGCATCGCCCACGACATCTCCAGCTACTCCTTCGCGGCCCTGGCCCGCGCCGGGCGGCCGCTGATGGAGGGCCGCAACGGCGCGATGCTGACGCTGAGCTACCTCGGCGCGGTCCGCGCCATGCCGAGCTACAACGTCATGGGCCTGGCCAAGGCGTCGCTGGAAGCCGGCGTTCGCTACCTGGCCCACGGCCTCGGCCCGCACGGCATCCGCGTCAACGGCATCTCCGCCGGCCCGATCAAGACCCTGGCCGCGGCCGGCATCTCGAAGTTCCGGGCCATGCTCGAACACGTCGAGACCACCGCCCCGCTGCGCCGCTCGGTGACCATCGAGGACGTCGGCAACACCGCCGCCTTCCTGTGCTCCGACCTGGCCGGCGGCATCACCGGCGAAATCACCTACGTCGACGCCGGCTACAACATCGTCGGCATGGCCGGCCTCGACTGACGCCGCGCTGGGCCCGGCGTCGCGCTCGATTCGTTTTCGACCGCAGATGAACGCGGATGAACATCGGGAATCCCCGCCGCCCAGGCGCTGAGCGAACCGACTCGGTCAGGAATGCCCGGCCCCGGCCCGAATTCAGGGCTTCAGACCATGGATCATTCGCATCGATCTGCGTCGATCTGCGGTCACCTGCGGTTCCGCAAAGAAAGAAACGCCCCGGTACAGGCCGGGGCGTTCGTCTTCACCAGCAGTACCGGTGCGTTCAGACGAGCTTTTCGAGCTCCGGGATGACGTCGAACAGGTCGCCGACCAGGCCGTAGTCGGCGATTTCGAAGATCGGGGCCTCGGCGTCCTTGTTGATCGCCACGATGGTGCCGGCGTCCTTGATGCCGGTCAGGTGCTGGATGGCACCCGAAATGCCGATCGCGAAGTACAACTCCGGTGCGATGATCTTGCCGGTCTGGCCGACCTGGAGTTCGTTCGGCACGTAGCCGGCATCGACCGCGGCGCGCGAGGCGCCGACGGCGGCGCCCATCTTCTCGGCGAAGCCGTAGATCAGCTGGAAATTCTCCGCCGAGCCCAGCGCCCGGCCGCCGGAGACGACGCGATCGGCCGTCTGCAGGTCCGGCCCGTCACCGCCGCCGCTCTCGAGCCGGACGTAGCGCGTGTGGCCCGGATCCTCGGCCGCCGCCGGGCGGGCATCGATTTCGGCCGCGTCGCCGCCTTCGGGCGCGGCCGCGAACGACGCGCTGCGGATCGTCGCGACCACGATCGCCTCGTCCGGCACGCGGACCGTCACGATCGCGTTGCCGGCGTAGATCGGGCGCTTGAAGGTGCGCGCGTCGATCACCTGCTGGATGTCGGACACCTGGTTGACGCCGAGCAGCGCGGCGGCGCGCGGCATCAGGTCCTTGCCGAAGGTGGTCGACGGGCCGAACACGTGGCTGTAGTCGGTCGCCAGCGCGGCGATTTCCGGGGCCAGCCGGGCCGCGGTCGGATGCTTGAACGCCGCGTCCTCGACGGCCACGACGCGACGGACACCGTCGAGTTTCGCGGCCTGGCCGGCGACCACGCTGCCGGGCTCGGCGAACACCGCGATGTCGATCGCCTCGGCGCCGACCTGGAGGGCGCCGGACAGGGTCTTGGCCGTGGCCGGATTGAGCGTGCCGTCTTCGTGCTGGGCAATGATCAGGATCGAAGTCATCACAGCAGTCCCTTGTTCTTGAGTTCGTCGACCAGTTCCTGGACCGATTCCAGCATGCGACCGCCGGCGCGTTTCGGCGGCGGCTCGAACGCGGTGGTCTCGAGGGCCGGACCTGCATCGACGCCGAGCTCGGCCAGCGCGATCTCCTCGAGCGGCTTGCGCTTGGCCTTCATGATGTCGGGCAGCTTGACGAACCGCGGCTCGTTCAGGCGCAGGTCCGAGGTCAGGACCGCCGGCAGGTCCACTTCCAGCGTCTCGAGGCCGGCATCGACTTCGCGGGTGACCGTGGCGATCTCGCCGTCGAGGTCGACCTTCGAGGCGAAGGTCGCCTGCGGGCGCTGCCACAGCGCGGCCAGCATCTGGCCGGTCTGGTTGCAATCGTCATCGATGGCCTGCTTGCCGAGAAAGACGATCTTCGGGTCTTCCTTCTCGACCAGCTTCAGCAGCGCGCGTGCCGCGGCCAGCGGCTGGACTTCATCGTCGGTGAGCACGTGCAGGGCGCGGTCGGCCCCCATCGCCAGGCCGGTGCGCAGCTGCTGCTGGCAGTCCTTGCTGCCGATCGAGCAGACGATGACTTCCTCGGCCTTGCCGGCCTCCTTGATGCGCAGGGCCTCTTCCAGCGCGATCTCGTCGAACGGATTGATCGACATCTTCACGCCCTCGGTCTCCACGCCGGAGCCGTCGGACTTGACGCGGACGCGGACGTTGTAGTCCACCACCCGCTTGATCGGAACGAGAATCTTCATGGAATCGGGGCCTCGCGGAATCGATGAAAGATCAGCCCGGTATTGTACCAACCGGGCCGACCCCGAGGGATTCGGGGTCGTTCACGGCGACCGGCCGGGCGTCGGATCAGAGGTTCGAATAGTTCGGCCCGGCGCCGCCTTCCGGCGTGACCCAGTTGATCACCTGGTACGGATCGGCGATGTCGCAGGTCTTGCAGTGCACGCAGTTGGCGGCGTTGATCTGGATCCGCTTGCCGTCCTCGTCGTCGACGACCTCGTAGACGTTGGCCGGACAGAACCGGGTGCACGGGTTGCCGTACTCTTCTTCGCACTTGGTGAAGCAGACGTCGGGATCGACGATCTTCAGGTGGACCGGCTGGTCCTCGTCGTGCTCGGTCGAGGCGAAGTACACCGAGGCCAGGCGATCGCGCGGCGGCAGGTCGCGGTCGACGTAGTCGTAGTCGAAGACCTTGCCGTTGCGCTTGCGGTACTGCTCGTGGTCGGCGTGGTTGGCGATCGTGCGCGGCAGCTTGCCGGCCGTGACGGTTTCCACCACGGCGGTCAGCAGGCCGCGCCACAGGCCCTTCTGGAACCCCGGTCGGATGTTGCGCACCTTGTTCAGTTCGGCGACGATCTCCGAGGCGCGCAGCGCGTCGTCGAAGCCGGTGGTCGTCCGATGCTCGGCGATGTGCTCGGCGGCGAGCATGCCGGACTTCATGGCCTGGTGGGTGCCCTTGATCTTCGGCACGTTGAGCAGCCCGGCGGAGTCGCCGATCAGCATCGCACCCGGCATCTCGACCCGCGGCAGGCTCTGGAGGCCGCCCTCGACCAGCGCGCGGGCGCCGGACGAAAGAATCTCTCCGCCCTCGAGCAGCGCATGCATGCTCGGGTGATGCTTGAACTGCTGGAAGGCCTCGAACGGCGTGAAGTCCGGGTCCTGGTAGTCCAGCCCGCAGACGAAGCCGACCGCGACCCGGTCCTTGTCGAGGTGATAGACGAAGCTGCCGCCGTAGATGCCGTTCGGCAGCGGCCACCCGATCGTATGCTGGATGTGTCCGGGTTTCACCCGGCCCTCGGGCAGCTTCCAGAGCTCCTTCATGCCGATCGCATAGGTCTGCGGATCGCTCTCGGCGTCCAGGCCGTACTTGCCGATCGCGCGCTTGGTCAGGTGGCCGCGGCAGCCTTCGGCCAGCACCGTGATCGGGGCGCGGATCTCGATGCCCTGCACGTAGGTGTCCTTCTCGTTGCCCTCGCGGTCCACGCCCATGTCGCCGATGATCACGCCCCGGACCGCGTCGTTGTCGTCGTAGGCCAGGTCGGCCGCGGCGAAGCCCGGGAACAGGTCCACGCCCAGCGCCTCGGCCTTCGGCGCCAGCCAGGCGCACATCGCGCCGAGCGAAACGATGACGTTGCCGTGGTTGTTCTGCTGCGGCGGGGTGGGCAGCCTGCGCGAGCCGGTCTTCGTCAGCAGCCGGAACTCGTCGCTGGCCGCCGGCACGCAGATCGGCGGCGGATCCTCGCGCCAGCCCTCGACCAGCGCGTCCAGCGGGCCGGTCTCGATGACCGCGCCGGACAGGATGTGTCCGCCGATTTCGGCGGCCTTTTCGATCACGCAGACGTTCAGGGCTTCGTCGAGCTGCTTGAGCCGCATCGCGCAGGCCAGCCCGGCCGGGCCGGCACCGACGACGATGACATCGTATTCCATGACTTCGCGTTCGGGAGTTTCGCCTTCGGACATGCTCGGAAATCGCAGCTTGAGGAAGGTCGGCAGTATACCGACAACGCCTCGGCGATCCGTCAGCCCGCCCCGCGCACCCGCGCGACGTAGCGCCCGGCGATGGATCGCCAGTCGAGCCGGGCCACCCAGTCGGCAGCGCGGTCGGCCAGCGCCTGACGCGCATCGACATCGGCCAGCAGCCCGGCGACGAGGTCGGCCATCGCGTCGGGGTCGTCGACGATGCGAAGTTCACGGCCGTCGCGGAGCGGAAGTCCTTCCATGCCCTTGCGCGTGGCGACCACCGGAACCCGGGCGGCGAAGTCGTCGAGGATCTTCATCCGGGTGCCGCCGCCGCTTCTCAGCGGGATCACCGCCAGGTCGGCGCCCTTCAGGTGGCCGGCCAGGTCATCGACCGGACCGGCGAAGGTCACGCCCGGCAGCGGCTGCGCCGGCGGACGCGGGCCGCAAGCCAGGACCGACGCCTGCACGCCGCGTTCGGCCAGCGCCGGCAGCAATCGGGTCGACAGTTCCTCGACCGCCTCGAGATTGGGCGGATAGCTATAGATGCCGTGATAGACCAGCACCGCGTGATCGGCCGGCAGTCCGTACCTTGCCCGCAGATCGACCGGTTCGGCCCGTTCGAAGCGCTGCAGGTCCACCCCGTGCGGGATGGTCACGATGCGGGCTTCGCGAACGCCGGCGGCGATCAGGTCATCGCGGTCCCGGTCCGACACGGTGACGACGTGATCGCAGGCATTGGCCAGTTCGACTTCGGTGCGCTTGAGCAGCCGGGCGCCGCGCGCACCGAGCTCGGGCACCTGGTCGGCAATGCGCTGGAATTCGACGTTGTGCTCGACCAGCACCGAGCGGGTGCCGAACAGCCGCGCCGCCCACACGGCCGGGTGCGCGTAGGCCGGAAATTCCGCCTGCACGACTTCGACCGGGTAGCGTCCGAGCAGCCACAGCAGCCGCGCGTGCAGCCCGCGATCCACCAGCGGCAGATACAGGAACGCGTTGGAATACGGCAGGCCCTTGAGCAACAAGCGAAGCAGGTTGAACGCACGCGGCCAGCCCAGCGCACGCAGCCAGAGCGGAAACCGGCGCTCGCTCCGTTCGCCCCGCTCGTAGACCCAGTAGCGGTCGCGGCGGTCGGTCAGCAGCACCACGCGCTGGACGTGATGCGACAGCCCCCAGGCGGTTCGCTCGATCTTGACTGCCGCGCCGTGGTCGGTCGGAAACAGGTCGCTGCGGCTGGTCACGATCCAGGTCGCCTCGTCGCCGGCCGGCCGCGGTCGGTCGGCGGCGAGCCGCTGGAGCACTCGGTGATAGGGTCGGCGAACCAGGGTGTGCGCCCAGCGCGACAGGTAATGCCGCCGGAACGCGCCGAGCGCGCCGCGCGCAGCCGGCGGCGCAGTCAGGTCCAGCGGCTGCGGCCTTGCCTGCAACTGACCTTGGCCGAGCGCGACCAGCGCATCGAACAACGCGGCGTAGTTGCGCGCCGCGTCCAGCTGCTCGCGGGCCAGCGCCAGTGCACCGGACGCGGCGCGCTGCAGCGCCATCGGCTCATCGGCCAGGCGCTCGAGCAGCGGCGGCAGGTCGTCGGGCGAGTCGACCAGCCAGCCGGCGCCATGATGCTCGATCGCCCCGGCCAGCGGCAGGAACCGATTGGCAACCACCGGCACGCCCCGGCAGAGTGCGTCGGTCATCCGGAAGGACTGGCTGTAGCGCCGCTCGAGGTTGTCGTCGCACAACTCCAGCAGCAGGTCGGCCCGACCGAGTCGATCGAGGTAGTCGTCGAAGCCCGACAGCGCGTCGGGTCGCCCGAGATCATCCAGCGTCCATCCGGTGTCGGCCTGCCGAACCGCTTCCAGCCATCGCGTCGAGACCCGCCAGGGCCAGTCGCGGCCACCGTGGAAGGCGATCGGGGATCGGGCTGGCTGCTCGCCCGGCCGACCGACTCGGGCATCGTCGGGCGCATTGTCAGGGACATCGGCCACCGGCGCCGAGATCGGCACCACGCGGATCGGCACGGCGAACCGACAGTCGTGTCCAGCCAGCAGCAGCCACGGCACCATCAGATCGGCCTGGCGCGCGTTGCCGACCCACACCTCGCGGCTGCGCGCCAGCAGGCGGATCAGCCGCCGGGCGTCGTTGGACATTCGGGCACGGTCCTCGAACAGGCGTTCGAGCATGCGTGGCGCGATGTAATCGAGCACCAGCGCACCATCGAGGTCGGTCGGAATCCACTCCTCGAACTCCCAGTAGCCCAGCACCACGACGTCCGGTCGCTGGCGGCGGATCCACAGCGCCAGCGCCGCCGGCGTGGCCACCGGCAGGACCTCGAACGCGCGCGCTGCAGTATCCGGTGCCGTGGCATCCGGATGCGCATAGGTCACGGCAGCGCCGCGTCCGACCAGCGCCTCGGCGATTCGCGCATGCCGCACGGCCAGACCGTCGGCGGGCCGGGCCGGATCGTACGGCGGATGTTCGCTGAAGATCAGGACGCGGAGCGGGGCCACAACGAGTCGTCCGATGAGGGGATCGACAGGATACGGCATCCTTGCCGTTGCGGTTGCCGCCCGGCGTGGCATTGCCTATAGTCGAGCCCGACCCGATGAATGGATGCGTGACGGTGGAAAAACTCGAACAGCGATTGTTCCTGGTGCTGCTTGCGGGCGTGACCGCACTGTTCCTGTTCCTGCTCCAGCCGTTCTTCGCGCCGATCCTGTGGGCCTGCATCATCGCGGTCCTGTTCCACCCGCTGCAGGTCCGGCTCGAGCGCGCCTGGGGCGACCGGCCCAACCTGATCGCGCTGACCGTGCTGCTGGCCTGCATCGTGCTGGTCGTGGTGCCGGTGCTGCTGCTGCTCGCCTCGTTCGCCCAGCAGGGCATCGCGCTGTACCGCCAGATCGACACCGGCGAGATCCAGCCGGGGCAGTACATCGACCAGGTCCGCAACGCCTTCCCGGCCGTCCAGGCCCTGCTCGAGCGATTCAGCATCGACATGAGCTCGGTGCGCGAGAACGTGGCCAACGCCGCGGTGGCAACCAGCCGCTTCGTGGCCCAGAACGCGCTGGCGGTCGGCCAGGGCACCTTCGGGTTCTTCCTCAAGCTCGGCCTGATGCTGTACGTGGCCTTCTTCCTGCTGCGCGACGGCCGGCGACTGATCGAGCAGCTGGTCCACGCGCTGCCGCTGGGCGACGAGCGCGAGCGGATGCTGTTCCAGAAGTTCGCCGAGGTCACGCGGGCCACGGTCAAGGGCAACCTGGTCGTGGCGATGGTCCAGGGCGCGCTCGGTGGACTGATCTTCTGGATTCTCGGCATCCCCGCCGCGCTGCTCTGGGGCGTGGTGATGACCGTGCTGAGCCTGATCCCGGCGATCGGCGCGGGCATCATCTGGCTGCCGGCGGCGATCTACCTCTACGCCATCGGCGACTGGGTCTCGGCAACGGTGCTGATTCTCTACGGGGTGTTGATCATCGGCCTGGCCGACAACATCCTGCGTCCGATCCTGGTCGGGCGCGATACCAAGCTGCCGGACTGGCTGGTGCTGCTCTCGACACTCGGCGGCCTGACCATGTTCGGCCTCAACGGCTTCGTCGTCGGCCCGCTGATCGCGGTGCTGTTCATCGCGTTCTGGCAGATCTTCGGGCGCGAGTTCAATGAGAGCCATCCCGAGCACCAGCGCTCGATGTCCGACGACCCGTCCACCGACGAGCCCTCCGCAGACGACCACGGCCGCGATCTCGACGAGACCCGCACCGAGGACGTCCGTTCATGACGTGTATCGAATCGCTCGAGGAGTGCCCATGCGATCGCTTTCCCGAACCGCCCTGCTTTTCGCCGGCCTGCTGGGCCTGAGCGGCTGCACGATGCCGAACGCCCCGGACGTCGAACCCGACTCGGGCACCGACCCCGAGCGCCTGACCGCGACCACCTGGGTGTTCGAGACGGTGGCCGACCAGCCCCTGCCCGATCGGGTGCGGGTGACGATGGGCTTCGAAGCGACCGAAGGCCGGGTGTTCGGCCGCGCCGGCTGCAACCGCTACACGGCCGGCTACACGCTCGACGGCGCCGACTTCGAGGTCGGCACCGCGGCCGCCACCAAGATGATGTGCCCCGAGGCCATGATGCAGGTCGAGGACCGGTTCCTGAAGGCGCTGGACGGGTTCCGCCGCGCGACGATCGATCCGGCCACCGGGCGGCTGGAACTGGCCGGCGCGGACGGCGCGCGGTCGTGGGCCTTCCCCGCTCCCGAGGGCGAAGCGGACTGAACCCAGCGGCGCCCCGGCCGGCGACGCCGGCCGGGAACCGAAGATCACGGGTCGATCAGAGACCTTCGCAGCTGTCGAGGTCGTTCGGCCGGGTCAGGCGGGCCAGCGGTCGTTCGCCGCTGCCGAACTCCGGCGAGTCATAGCTCATCACCGCGCTGCCGCAGCCGGTGACCTCGAAGGTGATCGTGCCCCATTCCTCGACGTTCCGATCGTCCGGGTCGAAGGCATCGCCGAACTGCGGACCGTCGAGAATCACCATCGGCACGGTGACCGCCGACGGGCCGAAGTCGAAGTTCGCGCTGCCGGCCAGCCAGAACTGCTGGCCGTCGATGAAATCGTAGAGGTAGATCACCAGCGTCGCGTCGTTGCCGGACGCGCCGCCGTTGGCGATCTCGACGTTGAGCCCGCGACCCGGGTTCTGCGGGTCGAACCAGGAACCGGTATGCAGCGGCATCAGCGGATAGCCGTCGGTCTCGACGACGCGCTCGATGCGTACCGGACGCAGCGGGTAGTCGCGCAGCGCCTGTGCAGCGATACTGGTCGTCGGAGCCGACTGGATGGACTCCAGCACGTTCAATCCGGTCACGACTTCGCCGAACACGGTGAAATCGCCGTCGAGGACGTCGTTGACCGCGGTGTTGATGAAGAACTGCGCACGGCCGCTGTCGACATCCGAACCGGCGAGCGCCATGGCGATCGTGCCCGGCACGTTCAGCCGTCCATTGGACGCTTCGCTCTGAATCGCCGGAAACGGCGGGGGCCGGAAGGCCAGCTCATCGTCGAATGCGCCGGCCTGGACGACGAAGTCCTCGATTACCCGGTGGAAGATGATCCCGTCATAGAACCCCTGCTCGACATGGGCCAGGAAATTGGCCACGGTAATCGGTGCGGCACCCTCGTCCAGTTCGAGGATCATCGGTCCTTCCGTGGTTTCCATCCAGACCGTGCGGGTCTGGGCGTGGGCAGGGGTCAGGCAGGCGACGAACAGCGCGGCAAGGACAAGGCGTTGGAGCATGGCGGCGGTCTCGGTGTCGGGGGTACGGATTCGGTGCCAACCTTACCTTTTTCCGCGCCCCTGCGGGCCACGGCTGCGTCAGTCCCGGGCCACGGCCACCTGGTTGCGGCCGTCCGCCTTGGCCTGGTAGAGCGCCCGGTCGACGCGCTGCATCAGCTCCAGCGGCGGCTCGGCCGGCCGCGAACGGCCAACACCGATGCTCAGGGTCACGCCGAGATCGTCGCGCGGACGCAGCGCCGCCACGGCGCGAACGATGCGGCGGGACAGGGTCTCCAGGCCCTCGTCGTCGTCGGGGGCGACGATCATCGCGAACTCCTCGCCGCCGAGCCGGAACAGGTCGTCCGGTTCCGGCGCCAGTCCGCGCAGTACGTCGGCGACCTGGCTGAGCACCTCGTCGCCGACCGCGTGGCCGAAGCGATCGTTGACCCGCTTGAAATGATCGAGGTCCATCAGCAGCAGCCCGAAGCCCCGGTCCTGGCGCTGGTTGACGACCTGGTTGAAGCGGCGTCGGTTGCCGAGCCCGGTCAGCGGTTCGCGCAGGCTCAGCCGCTCGAGCTCCTGCATCATCTGACCGGAGTGGCGGACCAGGCCCAGCAGGCCGAGGGCGGCCAGCAGCATGCCGAGAACTCGCGGCACGTCCTCGGCGAAGGCCGACACCCACAGCGGTTGCCGGACCAGTTCGTCCAGCACGTCGCTGACGCAGGACACCAGCCACAGGATCAGCCCGACGCTGAGCAGCGCGTGGATCCGGGCCGGCAGATCGCGGGACTGTAATGCAACCAGGATCGACGCCAGCAGCAGCGCGATCAGCCACTCGGCGATACCGCCGAAGGTCAGCAGGCGAGGCGTCGGCAGCCGCGGCAGCAGGCCCAGGTGCAAGCCGATGACCAGCGACAGCAGGCAACCGGCGCCGACCAGCAGCAACCAGCGCCCGGAGCGGCGTCTCGAATCGGCGGAATCGCTGGACACGCTCGGCTCCTCAAGGCACGAGCGCATAGGATACTCTTCGCGCCCGCGTCCGCGGGCCGGTTCCCGGATGCGCTCGAGGCTCGTTCAGCGAGTCGCCGAGCGAAGCGCCGGGCTCGATCAATCCACGTCGATCGGCGGATCGAGATCACCGAGCGCATCGCCGGGTTCGTCCGGCAGGCGCTGGATCCAGCGCTCGATTTCCAGGGCATGGCCGCCCTCTTCCTCGGCGAATTCCCCGGCCAGCGCGCGGACCTCGGGATCAGAGGTGGTCTCGGCCACCCGGGCGTAGAAGTCGTGCGCCGAGCGCTCGGCGGCCAGCGCCACGGCCAGGGCGTCGTGGGCGCTCATCCGGTAGTGCACCGCCTCGGTGGCCGCGCTTTCCGGACTTTCCGCGCCGCCCCAGGCAAACGCCCAGGGATCGACCGCCGGCACCCCGCCGGCCCGCTCGGCCCGCTCGCGCGCCTCGGCCCGGTGCAGGCGCGAGTAGTGCGCCATCTGCGCGAACAGTTCGGCGATCTCGGTGTTGTGGTGGACGTCCATCGCCCGATGGAGTTCGTCGTAGCGCTCTGCCGCGTCGGTTTCCAGCGCCACGGCATGGGCCAGGAATTGCTGCAGCTCGTTCATGCGCCCCCTCCGACGACCAGCGCCCGTTCCGGGGCGCGATGAGCCTCGGGTGCCGGGTCGCCCTGCCACGGTGCCGGCGGCGCCCTGAACAGCAGGCCGGTGGTCATGCCGTCGTCGTCGAGCAAGCGGGCCATCGCCTCGGTCCGGATCGAGGTCGGTTCGAAATCCTCGTGAACGATCTTCTTGTAGCCCATCTGCTCCGGACGATAGGTGATGCACGGCGAGAGCACCTGGATGAAGGTGAAGCCGGGGTAGTCCAGCGCCTCGACGATCCGCTGGGCCAGTCCGTTGGGGTTGCCGGAGAATTCCCGGGCGACGAAGGCGCAGCCCGAGGCCAGCGCGATCTCCAGCGGCCGGAAGGCCGGCATGTGGGTCCCGGTCGGCGTCAGCTTGCTGCCGGTCCAGTCGGTCTGGGTGGTCGGCGAGGCCTGGCCCTTGGTCATGCCGTAGACCGCGTTGTCCATGACCAGGTAGACCATGTTCACGTTGCGGCGGCAGGCGTGCATGAAGTGGTTGCCGCCGATCGAGAAGCCGTCGCCGTCGCCGCCCATCGCGATGACCGTCAGGTCGGGCCGGGCCACCGCCAGGCCGGTGGCCATCGGCAGCACGCGACCGTGGACGCCGTGGAAGCCGTACGGGGTCATGTAGGCCGGCAGGCGCGACGAACAGCCGATGCCCGAGATCAGCGCAACGCGCTCCGGCGGCTGCTGGCGCGCCGCCAGCGCTTTGGTCAGCGCGTTGAGAATGCCGAAGTCGCCGCAGCCCGGACACCAGACCGGGTGGACATCGGACTTGTAATCGCGGGCAGTCAGGGTCTCGCTCATGCCGGGGTCTCCTCGCGGTTCGGGCGTGCGTCCAGCGCCTCGCTCAATGCCGCGACCAGCTCGCCGGGACGCAGCGGCAGCGGGCCGGGTCGGTGCCATGCAGTCAACGGACAGGGCCAGTCGGCGTTCGCACGGAGCAGCCGGTGCAGCTGGCCGGAGTGGTTGTGTTCGACGACGACCGCGCGTTCCACGCCCGCCAGCGCGCCGCGCAGCGCGTCGATCGGCAGCGGCGAGATCAGCCGCAGCGCGATGCAGCGAACCGCGCATCCGGCGGCGCGCAGCCGATCGACCGCCTCGCGCACCGCGGCCGTGCTCGATCCCCAGGTGATCACCGCCGCGGCACCGTCCCCGTCGACCTCGCCCCAGGCCGCGCCGAAATCGAACCCGGTCAGCTTGTCGCGGCGCTTGTCGAGCTGGGCCCGGTGGTCGGCCGAGCGCGACGAGGGCCGGCCGCGCACATCGTGGGTCAGTCCGTCGGCAACGTACATGCCGCCGGGGGTGCCCGGAATCGCCATCGGCGAGACGCCGTCGTCGGTGATTGCATAGCGCCGATAGTCGGCGCCCGGCGATTCGGCGCAGCGCCGAGTGGCCGGCGAGCTCCGCGTCGGCGGTTCATCGACGATCAGCCGCGACTGGGCCAGCGACTGGTCGGACAGAACGATCGCAGGGGCCTGCAGCGCCTCGGCCAGTTCCACGCTCCACTGGGTCGTGAACAGACAGTCGGCCACGCCCAGCGGGGCCAGCACCAGGTGCGGCGCCTCGCCGTGCAGGCCGTTGACGGCGATGTCGAGATCGGTCTGCTCGGACTTGGTCGGGATGCCGGTCGAGGGGCCGCCGCGCATGACGTCGACGACCACGATCGGCGTCTCGGAGGCGACCGACAGGCCGATCGCTTCGAGCATCAGGGCCAGCCCCGGACCGGAGGTGGCGGTCAGCGACGGGACCCCGCCGAAGCTCGCGCCGATGCACATGTTGACGGCAGCCAGCTCGTCCTCGGCCTGGACCAGGTCGCCGTCGGCCGCCGGAAGCTCCTCGGCCAGCCACTCGAGCAGGTCGGTGGCCGGCGTGATCGGATAGGCGGCGACGAACCGGATGCCGCCGCGCAGGGCGCCGAGCCCGGCCGCCTGGTTGCCGCTGACGTTCCAGCGCACACCGGCCGCGCGGCTCGGCGACAGCGGGCGGGACAACGGCGGTTCGGTCGCGAGGCCGAGCTCGAGCACGGCCAGCGCGGTCTCCACGCTGCGCTCGCCGAACCGGGCCCGCACCGCCTCGCGCACGAGGGCGGCCGGCAGGTCCAGGGCGCCGGCCAACAGGCCCAGCACCACCAGGTTCGGCCGACCGCCGCGCACGGCGCGGGCCGTCTCGCTCAACGGCAGTCCACGGCAGTTCGCCCCGCTGGCGACGACGACCGGCGGCACCTCGCCGGCCTTGTCGTCGAACAGCACCTGGCTGTCCGGACTCAGCGGAATCTCGTCGGCGAAGCGATCGATGTTGCCCCAGTCCAGCGCGACCAGCAGGTCGTAGGCGTCTCCCACGCCCTCGATCGGAGTGCTCGAGAGCCGAAGCAGCGCTGCGGCCTCGCCGCCGCGGATCTGCGGGCCGAAGGTCCGGCCCATCCGGCCGTACAGTCCGGCCCGGGCCGCGGCATCCAGCAGCAGTTCGCCGACCGTCATGACGCCGGCCCCACCGCTGCCCGAGATCGCGATCGACAGGGTCCCGGCGGGCGAACACCCGGAGTGGGGAGGGGGCTGGGCTGCGGCGTGCGTCGTCATCGACCGGGAGCGTCCTTGCATGAACCGGGCGCCAGACTAGCGAGCACCGACCGCCTGCCAGTTGATTCAGGACAATTCGACGACGTCGCAGCGCAGCGGGCGCGGGTTCATTCCGACGGCGGCGCCTCGCCGACCCGCGCGAGCGCAGCCTCGACGGCCGGCCGGATCAGCTCGGCCAGCCGTGGCTGGGCCGCTTCGGTCGGATGGATGCCGTCGTCCATCAGCATGCCCGGTTGGTCGAACAACGGTTCCAGGAAGAACGGGATCCACTCCGCGCCGGTCGCCTCGGCCACGGCCGGGTAGACCGCTTCGAAGGCGCGCACGTAGCGCGGGCCGAGGTTCGGCGGCAGGCGGACCTGCATCAGCAGCACTTCGGCGCCGAGGGCCCTGCCCTGCTCGACGATCCGCTCGAGGTTGGCCTGCAGCCGATCGGGCGCCAGGCCGCGCAGGCCGTCGTTTCCACCGATAATGACCACCAGGACATCCGGCGGGTGAGTGTTCAACAGGCCGTCGAGCCGATCGAGTGCGCCCGACGAGGTGTCGCCGGAAATGCTGCCGTCGACGACGCGGTGCGCGGGACCGAGCGCCTCGTCCAGGTGCGCGACCCAGCCGGCTTCACGCGCCATGCCATAGGCATCGGACAGACTGTCGCCGAGCACGACGACGGTCGCGGCCGACGCGGGCATCGCGACCAGCGCGGCGACCAACCACAGGGAAACAGACCAACGTGACACGCGAACATTCTCCTTCCGATGCCGCCGACGGCGCGGCTCGACCGCTGCTGGTCGCGCAGGACGTCGGCTTCCATGTCGAAGCGCCCGGCGGACGCCTCGATATCCTGCACGATATCAACCTGACGTTGATGCCGGGCGAAACCCTGGCGATCGTCGGCGCCTCCGGCTCGGGCAAGACCACCCTGCTCGGCCTGCTGGCCGGCCTCGAACTGCCCAGCACCGGCGGGATCGAACTGGCCGGCACCGCGCTGGAGCGGCTCGACGAGGACGGCCGGGCCGAGCTGCGACGGCGGCGGGTCGGGTTCGTGTTCCAGTCCTTCCACCTGATGCCGAGCCTGACCGCACTCGAGAACGTGATGCTGGCGCTGGAGATCGCCGGCGTCGACGCGCCGCGACCGGCCGCGGAGGCGGCGCTGCGCGAAGTCGGCCTGGGCCACCGGCTCGACCACTATCCGCGCCAGATGTCCGGCGGCGAGCAGCAGCGTGTCGCGATCGCACGGGCCTTCGCGCCGGAGCCGGCGCTGCTGTTCGCCGACGAGCCGACCGGCAACCTGGACCGTCGGACCGGCGACCAGGTCGCCGAGCTGCTGTTCCGGATCCACCGCGACCACGGCACCTCGCTGGTCCTGGTCACGCATGACCCGGCGCTGGCCCGGCGCTGCGACCGGACCGCCGTGATCGAGGACGGCCGGCTGGCGCTCCAGCCCGACGCCGCCACGCCGGCATGAACGCCTGGCGACTGTCGAGCCGGCTGCTGCTGCGCCAGGGTCGCTCCGGCGCCCTGTGGATGCTGATCATCGGGCTCGGCGTGGCGGCCGCGGCGCTGACCGCGGTCACCCTGTTCACCGACCGGGTCGGGCGGGCCCTGGAGCAACAGGCCGGCGAAGTACTGGCCGCCGACCTGAGGATCAGCGGCCGGGCCCGGCCGGCCGACGCGCTGGAAGCGCAGGCCCGCGAGCTCGGCCTGTCGACGGCGCGACTACTGGACCTCGACACCGTCGTCTATTCCGACAACGAATCGTCGCTGTTCGAGGTCAAGGGCGCCGGCGACGGTTATCCGCTGCGCGGTCGGCTGCAGGTGGCCGATGCGCCCGGTGCCGCCGATCGACCGGCCGACGGCCTGCCCGGCACCGGCGAGGCCTGGATCGAGCCGAGAGGGCTGCGCGCGCTGTCGATCGAGCTGGGCGATCCGATCTGGGTCGGCGAACAGGCGTTGACCGTGACCCGGCTGCTGACCTATGAGCCGGACCGCGGCGACGGTCCGTTCGCGCTGGCGCCGCGAGTCATCGTTGCGCTGCCCGACCTGCTCGACGCCGGACTGCTCGGGCCGGGCTCGCGGGCCCGCCATCGCTTGCTGGTTGCCGGCCCCGCCGAGGCGGTCTCGGCCTACGAACAGGCCGTTCGACCGACCCTCGACGACCGCACCCGCCTGACCACGATCCGCGATGCCGAGAACCAGACCTCCGAGGCGCTGGACCAGGCCCGCCGCTTCCTGGCCGTGGCCGCGTTGACGGCGGTGGTGCTGGCCGCGGTCGCGGTCCTGCTGGCGGCGCTGCGCTTCGCCGAGGCCCAGCGCGACCTGGTCGCGGTGCTCAAGGCCTTCGGGGCGCGCGGAGCGGTCATTCAGCGTGCGATGCTGTTGATGCTGCTCGGCCTGGTACTTTGTGCGGCCGCGCTCGGCGCACTGGGCGGCGGGATCGGCCAGCACCTGATCGCCGAGATCCTGGCCGGCAACCTGCAGGAACCGCTGCCGCCGGTCTCGCTGGCCCCGCTGCCGGGACTGGCCGCGTTCACCCTGCTGCTGGCGGTCGGCTTCGCGCTGCCGCCGCTGGCCGCGCTGCGCCACGTGCCGCCGATGCGGATTCTCAATCGCTCGCTGGACCAGCGGCCGCGGGCCGGAGCGCTGGGCTGGCTGCTGGCCGTGGCGGTGGCCCTGCTGCTGCCGGTGATCCAGCTCGGCCAGCCGCGGCTGGCGCTGTACGTGCTCGGCGGCAGCGCCGTGCTGGCGCTGGCCCTGGCGCTGGCGGCCTGGGGCGCGGTGCGGCTGACCCGGGCGCTGGCCCATCGCGTGCGCGGGACGTATCGATTCGGCCTGGCCGGCCTGGGCCGGCGCGAAGCGATGAGCATCGTCCAGACCACCGCGCTGGGGCTGGGGCTGATGGCCCTCCTGCTGCTGATGGTGGTGCGCACCGAGCTGATCGACCAGTGGCGGGCCAGCCTGCCCGACGACACGCCCGATCACTTCATGGTCAATATCCAGCCCGACCAGGCCGACGCGCTGCGCGAGGAACTCGCCGCGCTGGGTGTCGAAGGGCTCCAGGTCCGGCCGATGGCCAACGCCAACCTGGTCGCGATCACCGGCGAAACACCGCCGGACGACGCCTTTACCGGGCAGGTCAACCTGTCGTGGATCGACCGCCTGCCGCCGGCCAACGTGGTCCGCGAAGGTCGCTTCTGGTCGCCCGACGCGACCGGTGAGATCTCGCTGGCCAGTCGCTGGGCCGAGCGGGTCGGGGTCGGACTCGGCGACCGGCTGACCTTCGACGGCGGCGGGCAGACCTTCACCGGCGAGGTCACCAGCATCCGTGAGGTCGACTGGGGCTCGTTCAACGTCAATTTCTTCCTGCTGGTCACGCCGGAGGCGGCGAACCAGCTGCCGCACCAGTACATCGCCAGCTTCCGCGCCCCGCCGGACCGGCTCGAGGCGCTCGACCGCGTCGCCCGATCGCGGCCGAACGTCACCCTGCTCGACGTCGGCGCACTGGTCGACCGGGTGTTCGAGATCATCGACCAGGTCAGTCGCGCGGCCCAGGTGGTGTTCGCGTTCACGCTGGCCGCCGGGCTGGTGGTGCTGCTCGCCGCGCTGGAGGCCACCCGCGACCAGCGCCGCTCCGAGGCCGCGCTGCTGCGCACACTGGGTGCCGAACGGCGGATGGTCCGGGGCGGACTGCTGATCGAGTACGGCGTGATGGCGGTGATCGCCGCAGCGCTTGCGGTGGCCGGCGCGGCGGTGGTCGGCGGACTGCTGGCCAGGGAGCTGTTCGGCTTCGACTATCGGCCGGGCGTCGGCTTGTTCGCACTGGGCTTCGGGGCCTCGGTGGCCTTGATCGTCGGTGCCGGCTGGCTCGGCAATCGCAGCGTGCTCCAGACGCCGCCGGTGCGCATCCTGCGCGAGCGCTGAACGCACTGCCGGTCGGCGCAGCCGGGTCCGGCGTTACGCAGCAGCACGTTGCCGTCGGGCCGGTCGTTGACGGTGCAGATAGCGATCCCGCCGTCGGGGTCGAAATCAGCGGCGATCAGGCCCAGCCTGGTGCCGAGCGGCCGCGCCCCGTCGAAGCCGCCGGCAAGGTCGGTGAACCCACCCGTGCCGTCGGCGATCAGGATCCGGTCGTACTTCCTCGGATCCGGCGGACGGCTGCGCGAGTGCGCGGCGACGATCAGGATCCCGCCAGCCGTCGCGGTTGAAGTCGGCCCAGGCCGGGCCCTGGCTACGCTCGGGGCGGTTCTGCACCGGCGTCGTGCGGTCTTCGAATCCGGCTGCACCGCGGTTGCGCAGCAGCAGGTTGTCGCCGTTGCAGGGCAGGTCGGCGTCCGGCCAGCCGTGGTTGTCGTCGTCGGCAACCGTCACGGCCGTGCGCTGGGGGCCGAGGGTGGCCGGTCGGGCGGCGAAGGGTTCGCGCTCGACGAACTGGCCGATGCCGACGTCGAACAACAGACGATCGGGTTGGAAGTCACCGGTAAGCAGCAGGTCCGGCCGTCCGTTGCGATCGAAATCCGCCACCCCGACCCCGCCGGCCGGTCACGACGCCGGCGGTCGCGGTGACACCGTCGGATCGGGGTGCAGACTCGAGGTCGGCCGAAGGACCGAGCACCATCACCACCGTCAGCATCCGCCGATCATGGCGCGGACTCCAGTGAATCGGAGAACAACGGATCGAAGTTCGGGTGGGCGCGGTGATGGTAGCGGCCCGCCGGAACGGGCCCCAGCGACTCGGCGAGCCCGTCCGGCCAGTGGATGGTGACCTCGGCCGCGGTGGCGTCGCCGATGCCGAAATGAACGATCGGGTCGTGGCTGGCTCCACGTGACTCGCCGGAGCGAACCTCGCGCCACTGCGTACCGTCTGCGGTCTGGATCTCGACCCGCGCGCCCAATGCGTCTCGCGAGACCCCGGCCGAGCCGCCCTCGAGCTCGAACCCGATCCAGTTGCCGGCGGTCGTCTGGTTTCGATAAAGACGATAGCCGTTGGTTCCGTGGCCGAGAACCAGGTCGAGCCGCCCGTCGCGGTCGAAATCGATCAAGGCCCCGGCGATCGTGACCAGGTCGATATCGAGGCCGGACTGGCCGGTCACGTTGGCGAAGCTGCCGGATCCGAGATTCCGGTAGATCTGGTCGGTGCCGTCGATCGTCCCGTCCGGCGTCGGCATGACCGCCAGGTAGGCATCTTCATGGCCGTCGTGATCGAAATCGGCGAAGATCGTGGCCCAGCCCACGCCCGGGTGGCTTACGCCGGCCGCATTCTGGACCTCTTCGAACGCCAGCGGATCGCTGGAAGTGGACCGCAGCAACACCTGTTCGCCGATGCTCGAGAAAAACAGGTCCGGCCGGCCGTCACGGTCGATGTCACCGATCGCGATGCCCATCCCGAACACCGGCCGATCGGCCCCGCTGGCCAGCGAGACGTCTTCGAAACAGACGCTTCCACAGCCGGGCCCGGTGTTGCGCCACAGGACGTTGCCGAGGTTCTTGTCGTTGACCACGTAGATGTCGGTCCGCCCGTCCCGATCGATATCGGCCTGGACCGCAGCCAGCGTCGGCTGAATCAGGCGCGAGAAGTCCAGCTGCTGGGCCGCATCGATCCAGGCCGGCCCGGCCATCTGCAGCAGGATTCGATCTCGATTGAACGGATCGCTCGGGTCGGCGGTCGCCGTCGTGGGATAGGTCCCGACGAACAGGTCCGGCAGTCCGTTCCGATCCAGATCGCCCCAGGCGACGCCGTCCACCCAGGCGGGCGTGAGCCCCGGCGGGTCGTGGTCGAGTTCTGCAGTGGTGACGTCCGCAAACCCGGTGCCGGTGTTGCGAAACAGGTGGTTCGGCCCGTTCCGGCAGGCCACGTACAGGTCGGGCCAGCCATCGTTGTCGTAATCGGCCGCGGCAGCGACGTTGCACAACGCACCCTGAAGCTGTGCGTTGTGAGCGGGGATCTCGAAGAACTGCCCGGTGCCGTCGTTGTAGAAGAGACGATTGGGCTCGCTGTATCCGGTCACGAAAATATCGGGGAAGCCGTTGCGATCGAAGTCCGCCACTGCGATTCCGCCAGCATGGACATCGGCATTCATCGCCGGCTGGAACCCGGAAGGGCCGGAGACGTCGGCGAATTCGATAACGGCCTGCGCCGACATCGTTGCGGCGACGCCGGCCAGTGCGAGCACGGTACGGATGGACTGCATCAACGGCCCCTTGATCGTGATCCGCCCCCGGTTATCTCCAAAACGGGACCGGCTGTCAACCGGATCTTCGACAACGAATCGAACGGCTACTTGATGATCTTCAGGTTCGGTCGGCGCTTGCGGCCGCCGTCGGGCCCATCGGGGTCGTCGTCCGGGTCCTCGCCGCTGCCGTCGGGCCGCTCGGACGCCGGCGGTCCTTCGACCGGACGCGGACCGGGACTCTCGGCGGGTTCGGCATCGCCGTCCTCGGCGTCGGGAAACATCATCCCCTGGCCGTTCTCTCGGGCGTAGATCGCAAGCACCGCGTCGATCGGCACCACCACCCCGTGCGAGACGCCGGAGAATCGAGCGACGAAACTGACGTAGTCGGCGTCGACGTCGAAGTCGCGCACCGCGCTGGGCGAGATGTTGAGCACGACCTTGTCGCCGGACCGCACCGATTCGGGAATCTGCAGCTCCGCGTCGGTACCGTCGACGAGGATCTGCGGGGTCGCGCCGTTATCGACGATCCACTCGTACAAGGCCCGCAGCAGGTACGGGCGAGAGGAACTCATCGCCGTGGGTCCGGACACCATCGGCGGCCGATCAGACCGGTTCTTCTTCGCGGAAGGACCGCTCGACTTCGGTCAGGCTGCGCTGGAAGGCATCGCGCGCGAACATCCGGTCCATGTAGCGCTGGATGTTGCGGGTCGACTTCGCCGGCAGATCGACCCCATAGGTGGGAAGCCGCCAGAGCATCGGCAGCAGCGCGCAATCGACCAGGCTGAGCTCGTCGTTGAGCAGGAACGGCGACAGGCCGAACAGCGGGTCGGACTCGATGATGCTGTCGCGCAGCTGCTGGCGAGCCGTCGCGATCCGCTTCGGTCCGCTGGAGGTCTCGATGATGCGGCCGTTCTCGATCCAGTCGCGATGGATCCGATACAGCGCCAGCCGCAGCCGCGAGCGCGACACCGGGTCGACCGGCATCAGCGGCGGATGCGGATAGCGTTCGTCCAGGTACTCGGTGACGACCCAGGTGCCGTAGACGACCAGATCGCGATCGACCAGGGTCGGCGGCTCGCCGTACGGACTGAGCTCGGCCAGGTCGGCAACCGCCGATCGGTCCTGCTCGATGTGGATGATCTCCACGTTGAGGCCCTTCTCGGCCAGCACCACCCGAACCCGGTGACAGTCCAGACAGTTCTCCGACGAATACAAGGTCATCATGGTCGTGCTCTCCCTCCGGTGGCGGCGCGGCCGCCGCTCACTTCTTCACGTCCTTCCAGTACTCGTGGTACAGCAACCAGGCCAGGAACGTGAACACGACCAGGAAGAGCAACACCCAGACACCGAGCCGCTCCCGTTCGAGAATGGCCGGCTCACCCATGTAGATCAGGAACGCGGACAGGTCGCGCATCGCCGCGCTGTACTCTTCGGGCGTCATCAGGCCCGGCTCGTCGAGCGTGAGCTCCTTGAGTCGTGTCTGCTCGTCGCCGTTCTCGTCGACCACCGTCTCGTAGACCGGCCGCTGGATGCCCTGCAGTTCCCAGAGAACGTGCGGCATCGATGCGTTCTCGAGCACGGTGTTGTTCCAGCCTTCGTCGGTCAGGTAGAAGCCCTTCATGAAGGTATACACCCAGTCGACCCCGCCCTTGGAGCGGGCAACCAGGGTGAGGTCCGGCGGCGCCTTGCCGAACCAGTCCGCCGAGGCCTCGTAGGGCATCGCGGGCTTCATGTAATCGGTGAGTTCCTGATCGCCGAACAGCAGGTTCTGTTCGATCATTTCCTCGTCGAGGCCCTCGATGTCCTCGGCCAGACGCTGATAGCGCATGTACTCGGCCGAATGGCAGCTGTGGCAGTAGTTGACGAAGAACTTCGCTCCGCGCTGCAGCGACGCCATGTCGTGCACGTTCGCGCCCGAGGCTTCGAGCCCCTCGTATCCACCGGCCGCGTAGGCGCCGGGCAGGGCCACGACGGCCGAGAACAACGCGCCTGCGGCGCGGGCGGTCCACTTGTTGAAACGCATCATTTCGTCACCCGTTCCGGTACAGGTCTGGTTTTCTCGTACTTGGTGATGAACGGCATCAGCCCGAAGAACGCGAAGTACACGAAGGTCCAGATTCGGGCCTCGAACACTTCGGCCGCCGTTCCCGTGCCGAGCCCGAGCATGCCGAGACGGAAGAAGGCGATGGCGAAAACCACCAGCAGGATCTTGCTGGCCAGGCCCTTGTAGCGGATCGAACGCACCTTGGACCGATCCAGCCACGGCAGCAGGAACAACACCGCGATCGCCGCGCCCATCAGAAGCACACCAAGGAGTTTGTCGGGGACGGCCTGGAGGATCGCGTAGTACGGCGTGAAGTACCAGACCGGGACGATGTGTTCGGGCGTGACCAGCGGATCGGCCGGAATGAAGTTGTCCTTCTCCAGCATCAGCCCGCCGCCGGTCGGGGCGTAGAAGATCATGAACGCGAACAGGGTCAGGAAGACGCCGACACCGAAGATGTCCTTGACCGTGTAGTACGGATGGAACGGGATGCCGTCCAGCGGACGTCCCTGTTCGTCCTTGTTCTTCTTGATATCGATGCCGTCGGGATTGTTCGAGCCCACTTCGTGCAGCGCGGCCAGGTGGAGCACGACCAGGAGCAGCAGGGCCAGCGGCAGCGCGATGACGTGCAGCGCGAAGAACCGGTTCAGGGTCGCATCGGACACGAAGAAGTCGCCGCGGATCCATTCGACCAGCGCGTCGCCGATGTAGGGAATCGCCCCGAACAGCGAGATGATCACCTGGGCGCCCCAGTAGGACATCTGGCCCCAGGGCAATACGTAGCCCATGAAGGCCTCGGCCATCAGCACCAGGTAGATGAACACGCCGAGGATCCAGACCAGTTCGCGCGGCTTCTTGTACGAGCCGTACATCAGGCCGCGGAACATGTGCAGGTACACGACGATGAAGAAGAACGAGGCGCCGGTCGAGTGCATGTACCGGATCAGCCAGCCCCACTCGACGTCGCGCATGATGTACTCGACCGAAGCGAAGGCTTCGGCGGCGCTCGGCTTGTACTGCATGGTCAGGAAGATGCCGGTGACGATCTGGTTGACCAGCGTCAACAGCGCCAGCGAACCGAAGAAATACATGATGTTGAAGTTCTTCGGCGCGTAGTATTCGCTGATGTGCGCCTTCCAGAAGTCCGAGACCGGAAGGCGACGGTCGACCCAGTTACCGACCGACTCGAGCTGCCGCGAAAGATTGCTTGCAGGCTTGGCCATGATCAGGCTGCTCCTTCAGGATCTTGTCCGATGATGACCGTATCGTCGTCAACGAATCTGTACGGCGGAACGATCAGGTTGGTGGGTGCGGGCACGCCCTGGTAGACGCGGCCGGCCAGGTCGAATTTCGACTTGTGGCACGGACAGAAGAAGCCGCCCTTCCAGTTTTCCTCGAACGGCTGGGCGCCGACTTCGGGCAGGAATTCCGGCACACAGCCCAGGTGGGTGCAGTGCAGGTTCAGGACCAGGATTTCCGGCTTGATCGAACGATGGATGTTCTGCGCGTATTCCGGCTGCTGGTCCGGCGTGTTCTCGCTCTGCGGGTCGCGCAGCTGGCCGTTGAGTTCGGGCAGGTCGTCGAGCATCCGCTCGTTGCGGCGCATGATGCCGATGGTCTGGCCGCGCCAGACCGTCTTCATCAGCTGGCCGGGCTGCAGCTCGCCGATGAACGCTTCCACCGGCGCACCGATGACCCGGGCCTTGGCGCTCGGCTTCCAGGACGCGAAGAACGGCCACGCGGCAAATCCGGCGCCGACCGCTCCGACCGCACCGGTGCCGGCGAGCAGCAGCATGCGGCGGCCCTTGTTCGGCGCGGGGTCCAGCGACGCGAGCGATTCCTTCTCTGACATGAATGCACTCCTGATTCAGGCAGGCTGTGACGTGGGAAACCCGCTTCCGGACATCGGCAACCGGGCGTCGGCGACGCCCGACCAACGGACGGACTCGGATTTGGTCAATCCTCTATTTTACCGAAAATTTCACGTTCTGCTCGATCTCCGGTGGCCCGGGCTCGGAGATCGCCGGGCCGACGGGCGTAGAATGCCGATATTGTCCGCTATTCGCGTCACTCCACGATGAAACGTCTCAGCCTGTTTCTCGCCCAGACCGTGCTGGCCGGTCTCGCCGTCGCGTTCCTGCTGGTCTGGTTCCGGCCGGATCTGCTGCCGACGACCGCCTCGCCGTCGCCGGCCGGGGGCACGGTGCGCAGTTACGCCGACGCCGTCAACCGCACCGCGCCGTCGGTGGTCAGCATCTACACCCGCACCCTGGTCAGCGAACCGATGATCCGGGAGGGCGGCGACGTGATGTTCCGGCAGCTGTTCGGCGACCGCCAGGTGCTGCGGCCCAGGAACGGGCTGGGGTCGGGGGTGATCGTCTCGCCCAACGGAGTGATCCTGACCACCGCCCATGTGATCGACGGCGTCGACAACATCTTCGTCTCGCTGTTCGACGGCCGGGTCGCCGAGGCCCGCGTGATCGGGACCGATCCCGGCACCGACCTCGCGGTGCTCAAGGTCGAGCTCGAAGGCCTGCCGGCCGCGGTGTTCGACACCGAGACGCGTCACCGGCCCGGCGACGTGGTGCTGGCGATCGGCAACGCGTTCGGACTGAACCACACGGTGACCGCCGGCATCATCAGCGCCACCGGTCGCGGCGACCTGAACCTGACCGCGTTCGAGGACTTCATCCAGACCGACGCGGCGATCAACTCCGGCAACAGCGGCGGCGCCCTGATCAACCCCGACGGCGAGGTCATCGGCATCAACTCCGCCTCGTTGAGCCAGGACATCGGCGCCCAGGGCATCAGCTTCGCGATCTCGGCCCGGCTGGCCACCGACGTGCTCGAACAGATCCTGCTCTACGGCCAGGTCCAGCGCGGCTGGCTGGGCGCCAACCTCGCCGACCCGCCGCTGGTGGCGCTGGAAGGCGAACAACAGCCGCAGGGCGTCCAGATCAGTCAGATCTACCGCGACGGCCCGGCCTGGAGAGGCGGCCTGCGGCCCGGCGACATCCTCATCCGCGCCGACGACGAGCCGGTCGGCACCGCACGCGAATTCACCCTGAAGATCGCCGAAAAGCCCCCCGGCACCGAAATCGAACTGGTCGCCATGCGCAGCGGCCAGACCTTCACCACCTCGGCCACCCTGATCCAGCACCCGCCGCTGCAGCGCTAGCCCGCCACTCGTCGTGTAACGAATAGCGAGTCGGAGAGCGTTCGGCTGCAAGGCCTGTCTCGCAGGGAATGGCACAGGATGTGTGACCGGGCACACTCGCCGAGAGGAGGCAGCCACGAGGGGACAGGACGAGCCGAAACCCTTTCCGAGCGCCCCTGCGCTGCGTGCGATTGACCACAGGCGGATGCAGATGCGCGCAGATCGAAACCTTTCCGGAGCGCACCCGGCGGGTAACCGATATCGCGCAGCAGGGTCGCGGCGCTGGTGTGCGCATGCAGTCGACATGGTCGATCTCGGCGCCGTGCGCGGATGATCATCTTCCCCCGACCGCAGCGTCGATCGGCATGGCTCGTGATTTCCCGCCGTCATCGGCGTCCATCGCCGTTCATCGGCGGTTCGCATTCACGCTGCGGCCATCGACCCGGATCGAGGCTCGGGCGTCCCGTCACGGGCGCTCAGGCGCGCGGCAGCGTCACGCCGCGCTGGGCCTGGTACTTTCCGCCGCGGTCGGCGTAGCTGGTCTCGCATTCCTCGTCGGATTCCAGGAACAGGAACTGGGCCACGCCCTCGTGGGCGTAGATGCGCGCAGGCAGGGGGGTGGTATTGGAGAACTCCAGCGTGACGTGGCCTTCCCACTCCGGTTCCAGCGGGGTGACGTTGACGATGATGCCGCAGCGGGCATAGGTCGACTTGCCGAGGCAGATCGTCAGCACGTTGCGCGGGATGCGGAAGTACTCCACGGTCCGGGCCAGCGCGAAGGAGTTCGGCGGGATGATGCAGGAGTCGGCCCGGACATCGACGAAGCTGGCGGGATCGAAGTTCTTCGGGTCGACGACGGCCGAATTGATGTTGGTGAAGATCTTGAATTCGTCGGCGCAGCGAACGTCGTAGCCGTAGCTCGAGGTGCCGTACGACACCAGCCTGCGGCCGTCGGCCTCGCGCACCTGGCCGGGCTCGAAGGGCTCGATCATGCCGTGTTCGGCGGCCATGCGCCGGATCCAGCGATCCGATTTGATGCTCATGTGCTTCGTCCAGTCTGCGCTTCCTCGGCAGGGCCGGGGCCGCGGGTTGACCGCCGAGTCCGGCGGTGGTTCGGTTCGGTCCGCAGAGAATACGCGCTCCGGCCGGCGCTGCGCGAACCGGTTTCGTGCCGGTCAGTCCGAGATCGTGATCCTGGGCATCCGGATCGAGGTGCTGGCCGCCTGCCGGGCCAGCCGCGCCGCGCTCTTCCGGGCGATCTCGCGGAAGCGCATCGCCACGGCGCCGTCCGGGTCGGCGACCACCGACGGCGCGCCCTGGTCGGTCGAACGGCCCAACGCGGCGTCCAGCGGCAGCTGGCCGAGCAGCGGAAGGCCGGTCTCGTCGGCGATCCGCGCGCCGCCGCCGTGTCCGAACACGGCCTCTTCGTGGCCGCAGTTCGAACACAGGTGCGTACTCATGTTCTCGACCACGCCGAGCACCGGCACCTTGACCTTGCGGAACATCGCCACGGCGCGGCGCACGTCGTCCAGCGCCACGTCCTGCGGCGTGGTGACCACGATGCTGCCGGCCACCGGAATCCGCTGAGCGAGGGTCAGCTGCACATCGCCGGTGCCGGGCGGCAGGTCGATGACCAGATAATCGAGATCGTCCCAGAGTGTCTCCGACACCATCTGCTGCAGGGCCTGGGTGGCCATCGGGCCGCGCCAGATCATGGCCTGGTCGACCGCGACCAGCACGCCGATGCTCATCGCCTGGATGCCGTGGGCTTCCAGCGGCAGGATGCGCCGGTTCTCGGTCGTGCCCGGCTTGCCGGTCAGCCCGAGCATGCGCGGCTGGCTGGGGCCGTAGATATCGGCATCGAGCACGCCGACGCGGGCGCCTTCGGCGGCCAGGGCCAGGGCGAGGTTGGCCGCAACGGTCGACTTGCCGACGCCGCCCTTGCCCGAGGCCACCGCGATCACGTTGCGCACCCCGTCCAGCGGCTTCAGTCCGCCCTGCACCGCGTGGGTGGCGATCTTCGTGCCCAGGTCGATGCTGACCGCCTCGACGCCGTCGAAGGCCTCGAGGCAGGCGCGGATGCGCTGTTCGAACCGGTCGATCGAGCCCCGGGCCGGGTAGCCGAGCACGACCTCGACGGCCACCTTGCCGCCGCGCACTGCGACCCCACGGACCGCATCGCCCAGCGGCGCGCCGGCATCGGGGTCATCCAGGCCGCGCAGGGCTTCGAGCAGTTCGTCGCGGTTCGGTTCGGTCACAGGGGCCTCCTCGTGCAATACGTGCGGCGGGCTATTGTAGGCGCGACGCGGGACCGGTCGCACGACTGGTATGCTTGCGCCCTGTTCGACACACCTCGTTCCGAGCCCGGATGACCACGATGAAACTGACCCGAACCCAGATCCGCCATCTTCGCGGCCTCTGCCACGCGCTGGACCCGGTCGTGATGGTCGCCGACAAGGGCCTGAGCGACAACGTGCGGGCCGAAGTCGAGCTGGCGCTGGACAGCCACGAGCTGATCAAGGTGAAGCTGCGCGGCGAACGCGACCAGCGCCAGGCCTGGGCCGACGACCTGGTCGCCACCACCGGGGCGGCCGCGGTCCAGCAGATCGGCCAGGTCCTGTGCCTGTACCGCCGCCACCCCGAGAATCCGCGAATCCAACTGCCCCGCTGACCTCACGTCCCATGCAGCTGACCGAGCACCGGCCGGACGGCCAGTACTACATCCATTCCCTGACCGACGATGCGATCCGGATCGTCGATACCCCGTGGCGCGAAAGCCTGCTGCTGACTCCGCAGCTCGCACCGACGGCCTGGCCGGTGACCGAGATCGGCGCCGTCGATCGCGACGCGGTCGCACCGATCCTCGAACTCCGCCCCGACGTGGTGCTGCTGGCCTCCGGGCGACAGCTGGCGTTTCCGCCGCGCGAGGTCCAGGTCGCCTTTCTCGAGGCCGGTATCGGGCTGGAAGTGATGACGCTGGAATCGGCCGCCCGCACCTTCAACGTACTGGCCAGCGAAGAACGCCGGGTGCTGGCCGCGCTGATCTGGGAACCGGCGAACTGACCGCTCAGCGCTGCGGCAGGTAGCCGATCGGGTCGACCGGCTGGCCGTCGCGGCGGATCTCGAAGTGCAGCACCGGTTCATCGCGCTCGTTGCGGCCGAGCGTGGCGATCTGCTGCCCGGCCCGCACCGCTTCGCCCTCGCCGACCGCGCGCTCGCGGTTGTGGGCATAGGCCGAGAGCATGCGGTCGTTGTGCTTGATGATGATCAGCTCGCCGTAGCCGATCAGGCCGTTGCCGCTGTAGACCACCGTGCCCCCGGCCGCCGCGCGGACCGGCTGCCCGGGCGTGCCTGCAATCAGGATGCCTTTCCGGGTATCGCCCGGATTGAATCCGCGAGCGACCGTACCGGCGGTCGGCCAGCGCCAGTCGACGCCGGCCACGCTGCGGGTCGCAGCGGTCGGGATCGGCGCGGTGCTGCCCGCCGCGCTCGGCGGCGCCGCGCGGGGTCGGGGTGCCGGCTCGCTGCGGGGCCGGGGTTCGGCCGGGGGTCGCGATGCCGCGGCGCGTGATTCCGGTTCGGGCTCGGCGGCAGGTTCCGGCGGGGCCGTCGGACGACGGGTCGGCGGTGGCGCGGTCCGGGCCGGCGCGCTCGGTGGCGAGGCCGGCCGACGCAGCGCGATCGGCTGGCCGACCCGGATCGTGTACGGCTCGGAAATGCCGTTCCAGCGCGCCACCTGGCGCCAGTCCAGGCCGTAGCGGAAGGCGATCGAATACAGCGTGTCGCCGCGCACCACTCGATAGACCGTGGGCGCTGGCGCAGGCGGCGGCGCGCTACGGTTCTGCGGCCGCTGGTCCGGCATCAGCGGGCCCGGCGCACCGCAGCCGGACAGCAGCGCCACCCCGGCCAGCAGCAGCACCGCGACGCGCCGGCGCCGGGCGCTGCTCACCCCCGGACTCCGAGGATCACGCCGGCAACGACGGCGATGCCGACCACCAGCCAGCCCAGCGCGTCGACCCATTCGCGCAGCTGGTCGGCCATGCGCACACCGCCGGCGCGGATCAGGCCGGCGACCAGGAAGAACCGGGCCCCGCGGCCGATCACGCACCCGAGCACGAAGGCCGGCAGCGGCATCAGCAACGCGCCGCCGGCAATGGTGATGATCTTGAACGGGATCGGCGTGAAGCCGGCCACGATGACGAACGCGATGCCCCAGGTCTCGAACATCTCGACTGCACGGGCGTACTCTTCGACGTAGCCGACCCGCTCGACCAGCGGAAACACCAGGTCCAGCGCCAGCCAGCCGATCAGGTACCCGGCCAGCCCGCCGAGGACCGAGGTGACGGTGGTCAGCAGGGCCAGCGACCAGGCTTCGTCCCGGCGCGCCAGCACCATCGGCGCGAGCATGACGTCGGGCGGAATCGGAAAGAACACCGACTCGGCAAAGCTCAGCGCGCCCAGGTAGCGACGGGCATGGCGGTGACGGGACCAGGTCAGGACCCGGTCGTAGATGGGGCGGAACAGGCGCATCCGGCTCAGTCCAGCCCCTCGAGCAGCGGCACGAAGCTGACCGCGCCGAGGGTTTCGCGCTCCAGGCCGTCCGCGGTGCGCACGACCCGCTCCAGGTGCTGCACCTTGCCCGGCTCGCCGACCGGGGCGACCAGTACGCCGCCCTCGGCCAGTTGCTCGTAGAGCGTGTCGGGCACCTGCCCGCCGGCCGTGACCAGGATGGCGTCGAACGGCGCCTGGCTGGGCCAGCCGTCGCGGCCGTCGAGGTGGCGAACGAAGACCTTGTGGAGCTTCAGCCGATGCAGCCGCTGCTTGGCCTGGCGGGCCAGCTCGCCGATCCGCTCGGTGGTGAACACCTGGTCGGCCAGCTGGGCCAGGATCGCGGCCTGGTATCCGGAGCCGGTGCCGACCTCGAGCACCTTGCCCAGGCGCGGACCGGTCAGCACCGCTTCGGTCATCCGCGCCACCACCAGCGGCTGTGAAATGGTCTGTCCGCGACCGATCGGCAGCGCGCTGTTCTCGTAGGCGCGCGACGACAGCGCCTCGTCGACGAACAGGTGGCGCGGCGTGCGGGCGATGACCTCGAGCACCGTCTCGTTGACGATACCCTCGGCCCGAAGCTGGTCGATCAGCCGACGCCGGGTGCGTTCCGACGTCATACCGATCCCCCGGACCAGCGACTCGGCGTTCATTGCTCGTCGTCCTCGGCCCGGGGATCGATCCGGGCCACCCACTGCCCGACCGGATCGAGGGCCTGGTAGCGGGTCAGGTCGACGTGGATCGGCGTGACCGAGACGTAGCCGCGCCGGATCGCATTGAAATCGGTGCCCGGACCGTTGTCCTCCTCGTCGCCGGGGGCGCCGATCCAGAAGAACCGCCGACCGCGCGGATCCTCCAGCGGGATCACGTCCTCGGAACGGTGGCGATGGCCGAGCCGGGTCGTCTCGAAGCCGCGGATCTCGTCCCAGGGCAGGTCCGGGACGTTGACGTTCAGGATGGTGTCGGCCGGCAGCGGTTCTTCGAACAAGCGGCGCATCAGCATCTTGGCGGCCCGGGCAGCGCTGGCGTAGTGTCGGGCCCGGCCGCCGTCGTAGACCAGCGAGACCGCCATCGCCGGCAGGCCGAGGAAGCGGCCTTCCATCGCTGCGGCCACGGTACCGGAGTACAGCACGTCGTCGCCGAGGTTGCCGCCGTTGTTGATGCCCGAGATCACCATGTCCGGGTCCTTTTCGAGCAGACCGGTGATGCCGATGTGGACGCAGTCGGTGGGCGTGCCGAAGATCTTGTAGATCCGGTCGTCGCGCTTCTCGACGCGGATCGGACGATCGAGCGTCAGCGAGTTGCTGGCGCCGGACCGGTCGCGGTCCGGCGCAACGATCGTGACGTGGTCGACGTGGCGGCCGATCTGGTCGGCCAGCATGCGGATGCCGGTCGCGTCGAGACCGTCATCGTTGCTGATCAGGATATGCATGAAGGCGTGGGGCCTCGTGTTGTCGGAACGGTTTTGACGGAGCGCTGTCCGTGGAGCCGTCACTATAATGGATCACCCGGCTCGCATTTCGGCCGAACGTCATCCCAGGCGTGTCCCCGCGACACCGAAGAGGCCCCCGATGAGCGACGATTCCGACGATTTCCGCGCATTCCGCGACGCGATCGGACCCGTTCGCCGGATCCGCACCGAACGCGCCGAATCACGTCCCGCGCCGGCTCGCCCTCATCCCCGCATGCGCGAGCACGACGAGGCCCGGGTGCTCGACGAACTCGCCGAGGCGGCCCCGGGGGTGGAGCTGCTCGAGACCGGCGAAGAACTGCAGTGGCTGCGGCCCGGGCTGCAACGCCGCGTGCTGGTTCGACTGCGCCGCGGCCACTGGCAGGTCCAGGACGAGATCGACCTGCACCAGATGAACGTCGAGGCGGCGACCCGGTCGATCCGGCTGTTTCTCGACGAAGCGCTGACCGCCGGCCGCTCCTGCGTGAAGATCATCCACGGCAAGGGCCTGCGCTCCGGCCCGGCCGGACCGCGCCTGAAGTCCGTGACCGCGCGCATCCTCAGCCGTCATCCGCGGGTGCTGGCGTTCACCGCCGCGCGGCCCGGCGACGGCGGCAGCGGCGCGACCTACGTGCTGCTCGGACAACGCCGGTGAACGGCTCGCCCGAGGCCGTCATTCCGCTGATGCTCGTGCTCGGTGCGGTGGCGCTGTGGTGGGCCGGCGCGGTGGCCGCGCGCGATCGGGCGATTGCTGCGGCGCGCGGACTGTGCCGTGAGCAGGGATGGCAACTGCTGGACGAAACCGTTGCGCTGAACCGGCTGCGGCCGGTGCGCGGTGAGCGCGGCCTGCTGCTGGAACGCCGCTACCGCTTCGAGTTCAGCACCGACGGCGGCGAACGCAGCGTCGGCGGGCTGAACCTCCGCGGCCCGAACGTGACGCTGCGCTGGGCCGAAACGCCCGAGGGACGGCTGATCGAACAGCGCCTCGGGCGCGGTCGTCAGTAGCGGTCGATGAAGAACCGGCAGGTAACCTCGAGCGCGTCGCGCCAGGCGGCCTCGAGCTTCGGCGTGAGCTTCGGGTCGTGCTCACGGACCGATTCCATCAGGCTGTCCATCCAGTAGGTGTAGTAGTCCGGCGGAACCGGGGCGCGGCCACGGCGCGAATGCACTTCGGCCATCTGACCCATCATCCCCTGGACGATGTTGCTGCCGCCGGCGAAGGTCAGCGCCGCGGAGATGCCGCGCCGCAACGCCTTCTGCTGCTGGGGCCAATCGGTATGCGCGAACATCTGCTCCACTCTGGGATCCTTGCCCTGGAGACGCTGGTAGAAACCGGTGATGAAGTTCCTGTCGCGGAGGCAGCGGCCGTAGCTGGCCTGGATCGGTTCGGTGTTCATGAATGGCCCTGGCGGTTTCGGAACCCCGATCATGCCGAGCGTGCGACCGCGAAATATTGCGTCAGGTCAAACGGCGGCCACGTGACGACTCCGACACCGCGCGTGGCCTACACTAGCCCGAGCCCGCCATCGAACGACCCATGCTCTCCCAGATTCCGCCGCTGTCCCTGCTCGTGACCTTTCTCGGTCTGACCGCCATCATCGCGCTGCGCTACGCCCTGATTTCCGGCCTGTTCTACTGGTTGCTCTGGGGACGCCCGCCGGAGAAGGTCCACGCCATCAAGCTGATGCACGGCCAGCCCGCACCGGGCTCGGTCGGGCGCGAGATCCGCTGGTCGCTCTGGTCGTCGTTCATCTACGCCGCGCCGGCCGCGGTCGTGATCGAGCTGTGGAAGCTCGGCGGCACGGCGGTCTACACCGACCTGGCGGCCTTTCCTGTCTGGTACGTCCCGGTCAGCATCTTCCTCTATCTGTTCCTGCACGACACCTATTTCTACTGGACCCACCGGATCATGCACCACCGGAAGATCTTTCCCGTCGTGCACCGCGTCCACCACGAGTCGCGACCGCCGACGCCGTGGGCGGCATTCTCGTTCCACCCGTGGGAATCGGTGGTCGGCGCGCTGTTCCTGCCGCTGCTGGCCCTGGTGCTGCCGATCCACGTCGGCGCTGCGCTGTTCATTCTGACGCTGATGACGCTGGCCGCTGTGCTCAACCACTCGGGCTGGGAAATCCTGCCGACCTGGTGGCTGAAGAGCTGGCCCGGCCGCAACCTGATCACGGCCGCCCATCACGATCTGCACCACAAGAACCCGCGCACCAACTACGGCCTGTACTTCCGCTGGTGGGACAAGTGGATGGGAACCGACCGGATGGAAAACGAGTACGCGTTCCTGAACACGAACGCGGCGCCTTCCGAAGAAGGCGCCGCGCCCTGAAGCCCGGCCCGCGGCCGACCTGAACCCGCTCCGGGCCTCGGACGGCGACCGCTCACTTCAACCGATCATTCCAGGCGATCGTCGGCCACGATGATCTCGGTGTTGGCGCGCAGCCAGGCCAGCAGGCCCTGCACTTCGCGGCCGGTCCAGGCAAACCGGAGCTGCTGGCGGGCGTTGGTTCGCTGGGCGTCGTCGGCACTGGCCGGATCGCCCGGCGTGACCCCCCTCAGGGCAACCAGGGTCCAGCCCTGACCGCGATCGATCAACTCGTATCGGGTCTCGCCGTCGACCGGCTCGAGCATGCGGAAGATGCCCTCGCGGACCGCGCCGCCGAGATCGAAGTCGCGCCGCGTGACGGTGCGCTCCTCGAGTTCCAGCGACTCGGCCTCGGCCACTTCGGCCAGCGTGGCCTCGCCGGAGCGAACCCGCTCGATCAGCGTTTCGCCGTATTCACGCGCTGCCTCCTGGGCAGCTTCGCCGGCCAGCCGCTGGCGGATTTCGTCCGCGACCAGCGCCAGTTCGCGCGGCGTCGACGGCCGGTGCTCGGTGACTCGGACGACCACGGCATGGTTGTCGCCGACTTCGATCGGCTCACTGGCCTGGCGCTCGATCAGGACCAGGTCGGAGAAGGCGGCATCGAGCACGGCCGGGTCGGCCAGCACACCTTCGGCCGAAAACCGCGAGAACGGACCTGCGGTGCGAAGCTCGAGGCCGAGGTCCTCGGCGATCGCTGCGAGACCGGTCGGGTCGGCGTAGACCAGGTCGATGAGGCGTTCGCTGAGTTCGAAGTACAGATCCTCGGCGCGTTCGGCGCGCAGTTCCTCGGCAATCTGATCACGCGCTTCGTCGAAGGTCTGCCCGCGCGGCTCACGGACCTCGTCGAGACGGATCAGGTGCCAGCCGAACTCCGAGCGGACCGGATCGGAAATGTCGCCCGGCGCCATCGAGAACAGCACCTCGTCGAACGCGTCGTCGATGATGCCCGGCTCGAGCCAGCCCAGGTTGCCGCCATCGGCGGCCGACACCGGATCGTCGGACAGCTCTTCGGCCAGCGTGGCGAAGTCCTCTCCGGCCGCCAGCCGCTCACGGACCGACGTGGCCAGCGACTCGGCCTCGGCCTCGCTGCGCGCGTCCCCCACGTTGATCAGGATGTGCGCTGCGCGCCGCTCCTCGGCGGTCATGAAGCGGGCCTTGACCGCCTCGTAGCGATCGCGAAGCTCATCCTCGTCGAGCTCCTCGTCGGCCACCATCGCCGGCGTTTCGAGCTCGATGTACTCGACGGCGATTTCCTCGGGCCGCATGAACTGATCGCTGTTTTCCTCGTAGTACGTCGCGATGGCCTCCTCGGTGACGGCATCGGGATCGCGATACGAGGCGCTGTCGATGTCCAGCAAGGCCACTTCGCGCGCCTGCTGCTGGATCCGCAGCCAGTCGTCGACGGCTGCGTCACTGACGAACGACGAAGCGGAAACCGCCGCAGGCAGCTCCTGAAGCAGCAGGTCGCGCCGCAGCTCCTGCTCGAAGCGCTGGATCGACTGGCCACTGGCCTGGAGCCGCTGCCGATAGATTTCAGGGTCGAACCGGCCGTTGATCTGGAACGCCGGAACGCCGCGGATCACTTCCAGCAGCGTCGCCGGGCTGATCGTCAGACCCAGTTCCTGGGCATAACCGGCCAGCAGGCGCTGGTCGATCATCTGCTCGAGGTACTCGCGACGACGCTCCGGCCGGTTGACTTCGATATCGTTGTAGTTCTCACCGAGCTGGTCGCGCAGCTGTGCGCGATAGCGCGCGAACTCGGTCTGGAACTCGGTGATGGTGATGGTCTGATCGCCGACTTCGGCAATCACGTCCTGCGGCACGTCGCGGATGTAGCTGTCGACCCCGAAGAACAGGAACGGGACGGCCAGCAGGCCGAGGATGATGAAGGCGACGACGCCGGTGACCCGGTCGCGGATGGCTTGAAGCATGGACGAATGACCCCGTGTAGCGGCAGCGATTGCGTTTGACGGTTCCGGTTGACGACTTCGGATTCAGGATGTCGGTTCGGATGTCCGGATAAAAAAACGGGGCGCCGATGTCGGCGCCCCGGGTCGTATTTGGCGGAGTGGACGGGACTCGAACCCGCGACCCCCGGCGTGACAGGCCGGTATTCTAACCAACTGAACTACCACTCCTTGAACTGCTGGTGGGTGCTGACGGGCTCGAACCGCCGACCCTCGCCTTGTAAGGGCGATGCTCTTCCAGCTGAGCTAAGCACCCGGGACGCTGAACTGCTTATTTTATCGCGTCCTTGAAGCCTTTACCAGCCTTGAAGGACGGCGTCTTCGAGGCCTTGATCTTGATCGTTTCACCCGTCGCCGGGTTGCGACCGGTGCGAGCAGCGCGCTTCTTCACCGAAAAGGTGCCGAAGCCGACCAGGGAGACCGTGTCGCCCTTCTTCAGGGCCTTGGTGACGGCGGCGATCATGCCGTCCAGAGCGCGACCGGCATCTGCCTTGGAGATGTCTGCCTGCTCCGCGATCGAATCAACGAGTTCCGATTTGTTCATAGTGATACGTACTCCAGTTATTCGTTATCCAGCGTGTCATCCCCTTGGTACGGTGGGCAACCGGATGTCCCCGTCGCTCCCGTTCCGGGCCCGCCACGCGTCGATGGTATATCACGCTGGAGACCGCATCAACCAAGGCGTTTCGGTTCGACCGGGCGCTATCGTGGTCGATCCGACGAACTGTTTCGGCGTTTCAAAGCGCCGAAACGACAATTATATCCAAAAAATCGGCGCGTGGTCTACGAAATCAGTGCGGACGAACCGTCTTTTCCGCATCGTCGCTGCCGCTGGACGAGGCGGCCAGCGGCTCACCGGCCGGCTGTTCGACCAGCGCGATGTCGAGCACTTCGTCGATCCACTCCACCGGCCGGATATCCAGGTCCTTCTTGATCCGATCGGGAATCTCGGCCAGATCCTTCTCGTTTTCCTTCGGAATCAGAACGATACGAATTCCGCCCCGCAACGCGGCCAGCAGCTTCTCCTTCAGCCCGCCGATCGGTAGCACGCGGCCGCGCAGCGTGATCTCGCCAGTCATCGCCACGTCGGCGCGCACGGGCACGCTGGTCAGCACCGAAACCAGCGCCGTGACCATCGCGATCCCGGCCGACGGGCCGTCCTTCGGCGTCGCGCCTTCGGGTACGTGGACGTGCAGATCCTTCTTCTGGTGGAACTCCGGGTCCAGCCCCAGCGCTTCGGTCCGCGAACGGACCACCGACAGCGCGGCCTGGATCGACTCCTGCATCACGTTGCCGAGCTGCCCGGTCTGGGTCAGCTTGCCCTTGCCGGGCACCGCGCTGGCCTCGATCTGCAGCAATTCACCGCCGACCTCGGTCCAGGCCAGGCCGGTAACCTGGCCGATCTCGTTGCGCTCCTCGGCCCGGCCGAACCGGTGCCGGCGAACGCCGAGGTACTTGTCGAGGTTGCGCGTGGTGACCTGGCGCTTGTCGAGCTTCCTGTCGAGGCTCAGCTCCTTGACCACCTTGCGGCAGATCTTGGCCAGCTCGCGCTCGACGTTCCGGACCCCCGCCTCACGGGTGTAGTAGCGGATGATATCGGTGATCGCGGTGTCGCTGACCGACAGCTCCTCGTCCTTCAGGCCGTGCTGCTCCATCTGTTTCGGCAGCAGATAGCGCCGCGCGATGTTGAGCTTCTCGTCCTCGGTGTAGCCCGGAATCCGGATGATTTCCATCCGGTCGAGCAGCGGCGCCGGGATGTTCAGCGAGTTCGCGGTGGCCAGGAACATCACCTCCGACAGGTCGTAGTCGACTTCGAGGTAGTGGTCCGAGAAGGTGCTGTTCTGTTCCGGATCGAGGACCTCGAGCAGCGCCGAGGAGGGGTCGCCACGGAAGTCCATGCTCATCTTGTCCAGCTCGTCGAGCATGAACAGCGGATTGCGGTTGCCGACCTTGGCCATGTTCTGGACGACCCGGCCCGGCATCGAGCCGATGTAGGTTCGACGGTGGCCGCGGATCTCGGCCTCGTCGCGCACGCCGCCGAGGCTCATGCGGATGAACTCACGGCCGGTCGCCCGGGCGATCGAGCGACCCAGCGAAGTCTTGCCGACGCCCGGCGGCCCGACCAGGCACAGGATCGGACCGCGGAGTTTCTTGACCCGCTGCTGGACGGCCAGGTACTCGAGGATGCGCTCCTTCACCCGCTCGAGCCCGTAGTGATCGGACTCGAGGATGTCCTCGGCCTTCTTCAGGTCGTGCCGGACCCGGCTGCGCTTCTTCCAGGGAACCGCCAGCATCCAGTCGAGGTAGTTCCGAACCACGGTCGCCTCGGCCGACATCGGCGACATCATCTTGAGCTTGTTGAATTCGCTCTGCGCCTTTTCCAGCGCTTCTTTCGGCATGCCGGCCTCTTCGATCTGCTTTTCGAGATCGCCGAGGTCGTTGCCGGATTCGTCGAGATCACCCAGCTCCTTCTGGATGGCCTTCATCTGTTCGTTCAGGTAGTACTCGCGCTGGCTCTTCTCCATCTGGGTCTTGACCCGGCCCCGGATCCGTTTTTCCAGCTTGAGCACGTCGATCTCGCCCTCGATGAGCGCCATCAGCTGCTCGATCCGCTGGCGCAGGTCGGAGGTTTCCAGGACCCGCTGCTTGTCCTCGATCCGGATGCCCAGGTGGGCGGCGATCGTATCGGCCTGGCGACTGACGTCGTTGATGCCGGCCAGCGTGGTCAGCAGCTCGGCCGGAATCTTCCGGCTGAGCTTGACGTACTGCTCGAACAGGCTCAGCAGGCTGCGGGCGGCGACGTCGACCGTCGCCTCGTCGTCCTCGCTGACCGCCGGCATCGCGGTCCAGCGGCCGGCCAGGTAGCCCGGATCCTCGTCCAGCGAATCGATGTGCACGCGCTCCACACCCTCGACCAGCACCTTGGTGGTGCCGTCGGGCAGGCGCAGCATCTGGAGAATGGTCGCGAGGGTGCCGAAGTCGTAGAGATCCTCGGCGGATGGCTCCTCGGTTTCCGGACTCTTCTGGGTGATCAGCAGGATCCGCTTGTCGACGTTCATCGCCTCGTCGAGCGCCTTGACCGAGCGCTCGCGGCCGACGAACAGCGGAATGACCATGTGCGGGTAGACCACGACGTCGCGCAGGCTGAGCACCGGCGTGGGCTGCCGGGTCGATTCGAGCGACGGGGTGTCCGGGGTGGTGGACGAAGCCATGGAGTCCTCGGGGCGCAGTCGCGCCGTCAGCAGTTCAGGAAGTACGCTTGTATATTGGCACACCGCCGGTTCGATTCAAGAACGAAGGCAGGCGGTCGGAGGGCAGCACCGGCGCATGCCCGAAGCCGGAGTCCGGCCGCGGAGGGCTGCTCCGGGTCTTCATCCGATGAGGGGGATCGGCGGAGCCAAGCGCAGGCCGCGACCTGCGCGAGCCGGCGGGCTCAGGAATCGCCGGAAGCGCGCTTGTTGCTCTCGTAGATCACGTACGGATCGGATTCGCCGTTGATCACGGCCTCGTCGACGACGATCTTGGCGACGTTTTCCATCGACGGCAGCTCGTACATGCTGTCGAGCAGCACATTTTCCATGATGGTGCGAAGGCCGCGGGCGCCGGTCTTGCGATCCATCGCCCGACGCGCAATGGCGTGCAGCGCGTCTTCGCGGACTTCCAGCTCGCAGCCTTCCATGTCGAACAGCTTGTTGAACTGTTTGATCACGGCATTCTTCGGCTCGACCAGGATGCGCACCAGCGCCTCTTCGTCGAGTTCACGCAACGTGGCCACGACCGGCAGGCGGCCGACGAACTCGGGGATCAGTCCGTACCGGATCAGGTCTTCCGGCTCGACGGTGGCGACCAGTTCCGACGGGTTGAAGTCGCTCTTGCCCTTGACCTGGGCCCGGAAGCCGATTCCGGCCGCCTCGGAGCGGTCCTGGATGACCCGGTCGAGACCGGCGAAGGCACCGCCGCAGACGAACAGGATGTTGCGGGTGTCGACCTGCAGGAATTCCTGCTGCGGGTGTTTGCGGCCACCCTGGGGCGGGACCGAGGCCATGGTGCCCTCGATCAGTTTCAGCAGCGCCTGCTGGACGCCCTCACCGGAGACATCGCGGGTGATCGAGGGGTTCTCGGCCTTGCGCGAGATCTTGTCGATCTCGTCGATGTAGACGATCCCGGTCTGCGCCTTCTCGACGTCGTAGTCGCACTTCTGGAGCAGCTTCTGGATGATGTTCTCGACGTCCTCGCCCACGTAACCGGCCTCGGTCAGCGTCGTTGCGTCGGCGATCGTGAACGGCACGTTGAGCATCCGCGCCAGCGTCTCGGCCAGCAGGGTCTTGCCCGAACCGGTCGGGCCGATCAGCAGGATGTTGCTCTTGGCCAGCTCGACGTCGTCGCGGTGCTTGTGGGACTCCAGCCGCTTGTAGTGGTTGTAGACGGCCACCGAGAGAACCCGCTTGGCCTGCGGCTGCCCGATGACGTATTCATCGAGGAAGGAGTGGATTTCCTTCGGCGTCGGCAGCTGCTCGCGCTCGCTGAGACTGGCCTCCTCGAGCTCCTCGCGGATGATGTCGTTGCACAACTCGACACACTCGTCGCAGATGTAGACGCTGGGCCCGGCGATCAGCTTGCGCACCTCGTGCTGGCTCTTGCCGCAGAAGGAGCAGTACAGGACCTTGTTGTCGCTCGACGATTCGCTCATGACACCTTTCCGGAACGTTCGCGTGCATGGTACCCGAAAACTCCGGGGCCGGAGTCAACGGGCGCCGACACGAAGCGAGCCGGTCAGTCGGCCTTGACCTCGGCGTCGCGACGCTCGAGCACGTGATCGATCAGGCCGTAGTCGGCCGCTTCGGCGGCGCTCATGAACTTGTCGCGATCGGTGTCGCGCTCGATGGTCTCCAGCGGCTGACCGGTGTGATGCTGAAGGATCCGGTTGAGCTGGTCCTTCATCTTCAGGATCTCGCGGGCGTGGATATCGATGTCCGAGGCCTGGCCGGAGAACCCGCCGAGCGGCTGGTGGATCATGACCCGCGAATGCGGCAGGGCGTAGCGCTTGTCCCTGGCGCCGGCGGCCAGCAGCAGCGCGCCCATGCTGGCGGCCTGGCCGACGCACATGGTCGAGACGTCCGGCTTGACGAACTGCATGGTGTCGTAGATGGCCATGCCGGCGGTGACCGAGCCACCCGGGGAGTTGATGTAGACGTTGATGTCCTTTTCCGGGTTCTCGCTTTCCAGGTACAGCAGCTGGGCGACGATCAGGTTGGCCGAGTAATCCTCGATCGGGCCGACGATGAAGATCACGCGTTCCTTCAGCAGGCGCGAGTAGATGTCGTAGGCGCGTTCGCCCCGGGCCGACTGTTCGACGACCATCGGGACCAGGTTCAGGGCCTTCTCGTTCACGATTCCATCAGCTCCTTGAAGCTCATCGATCTTTCGGTGACCTTCGCATTGTCCAGCACCCATTCCACGACCTGCTCTTCGAGCACCAGGTTGCGCACCTGGTCGGTCAGCTGCGGGTTGGACCGGTAGAGTTCGACGACCTGCGCGGGGTTCTCGTAGGTGTCGGCGATATCGGCGATGTGCTGCTCGACCCGGGCCTCATCGATGTCCAGGTCGTGCTGGCGGGCGATCTCGGCCAGCAGGAAGCCCAGACGGACGCGGCGTTCGGCGCCCGGACGCAGCTGCTCGTCCGGGATCGCCACGTCCTGGCCGTACTGCTGCTTGAGCTGCGCGCGCATCTGGCCCAGCTCCTGCCGGATCGCGGTCTCGGGCAGGCTGAATTCCTTGTATTCCTCGGCCAGGCCATTGGTCACGACCTGCTTGAGCCGGTTGGTCCGGGCCTGGCGCAGCTCGCGCTCGAGGTTGCGGCGCACGTCGGCGCGCATCTGCTCCAGGCCGCCCTCGACGCCGAAGCTCCTGGCAAACTCGTCGTCGGCATCGGGCAGGTCCGAGGTCTGGACGGCCAGCACATCGATCGTCACATCGGCGGTCCGACCGGCCAGCGACGAATCGCGGAAATCCTCGGGAAAGCTCAGCTCGACGGTCTTCTCGTCGCCGACCTCGACGCCGGTCAGCGCGTCCTCGAAGCCCTCGAACAGCGCGCCGCCGCCGATCACCGGCTGCACGGTCCGGCTGCCGCTCTCGGGAATGCGCTCGCCGTCGACCTCGGCATGGAACTCGATCCTGACCCGGTCGCCCGATGCCGACGCACGGCCGGCATCCTTCCATTCGCGGCGCTGTTCGCGCAGGGTCTGGATCATGTCGTCGACATCGGTCTCCTCGATCTCGACCAGCGGGCGCTCGATCTCGAGCCCGGAAACTTCGATGTCCGGCAGCTCGGGGAACACCTCGACTTCGGCGGTGAACGTGAAGGTCGCCTCGGCGTCGTCGCCGGGCTGGATGCTCGACACCCCCGCCACGCGCAGCTCCTGCTGCTGGATCGCGTCCTGCAGGCTCGACTGCATGACCTGCTGCAGCACTTCCTCGCGCACCTGCTGGCCGTATCGCTGCTTGACCACGTTCATCGGCACCTTGCCGGGACGAAAGCCCTTCAGGCGCACGGAGCGGCGCAGTTCATTGAGTCGGCCGGACACCTGGCCATCGATCGAGTCGGCCGGCAGTTCGACCACCAGCTTGCGGCCGAGATCACCGGTCTTTTCTACGGATACCTGCATGGGAAGCGTTCTCTGAAGGACGTTGTCGGGTGCGTTGATGTCGAAAAGCCACCGGTGCCCCGCCTGACCGTCCCGATGGGTCGATGACCCCGGTTGCGGATCCGCCGGACTCCGGTGGCCGGATTGGTGGGCCGTGTAGGACTCGAACCTACAACCAATGGATTAAGAGTCCACTGCTCTACCAATTGAGCTAACGGCCCTGCATTGTCCGCGCGTTGCCCGACCGCAGCCGGGCGAAAATGGGGTGGACGATGGGATTTGAACCCACGACCGCTGGAGCCACAATCCAGTGCTCTACCCCTGAGCTACGCCCACCATCGTACGCGCGTCGGCCCGATGCCTCGGGCCCGTGCTCCGGAGCGTTCCGACCGGACGATCGCATCATCGATCGTTCGCGTCGAAACGGCCGAACCTGCATAGTCTAACCGCTCGCCGTGCCGTTCGGCGCGACATCGCCTCCGGCGACCCCGGCATCGATCCGGGGACCAGGAGACGCTGGCGCGCCTGGCAGGACTCGAACCTGCAACCGCCGGCTTAGAAGGCCGATGCTCTATCCAGTTGAGCTACAGGCGCATTCGACTCGGCGCTGCCGCACGTTCCCTCGGCCACGGTCGATCGGGTCATCGATCAGGCAATCGAGTCGACACCGATTGCAGGATCGATCCCGCGACCGCGAGCGGTCCTGACCGCCGGGGCTCGCGAAACTGGTCGGGGCGGCAGGATTCGAACCTGCGACCTACTGCTCCCAAAGCAGTTGCGCTACCAGGCTGCGCTACACCCCGGCGAGCCGCCTAGTATCGCCGATCCGAAACGAGCTCGTCAAGCGCCTTCGGCCTCGAGGTAGGCGTCCTTGAGGCGCACATAATGCGCCGCCGAATAGCGCAGCAGGTCGATCTCCTCGCCGGTCAACGGCCGGGCCGGACGGGCCGGGCGCCCGCGGTACAGCCAGCCGGACTCCAGCCGCTTGCCGGGCGCCACCAGGCTGCCGGCGCCGATCATCACGTCCGGCTCCACCACCGCGCCGTCGAGCACCAGGGCGCCCATGCCGACCAGGCAGCGATCGCCGATGGTGCAGGCGTGCAGTACGGCGGCGTGCCCCACCGTGACGTCCTCGCCGACCACCAGCGGGTAGCCGCCCGGCACCTGCGGTCCGTCGTGGGTGACGTGACAGACGGTGTTGTCCTGGATGTTGCTGCGCGACCCGATCTCGATCCGGTGGACGTCGCCGCGCAGGACCACCCCGGGCCAGACCGAAACGTCGTCGCCGAGGCGTACCCGGCCGATCACGGTCGCGGCCGGATCGATCCAGGTCCGTCGACCCAGTTCGGGCGTTGCACCCCGGAACGCACGAAGTGTGTGGCTCATCACAGAATCCTCGTTGTCGCTTCGCGGCCCCGGCCGCGGTTATGCACAGTGTCACACGATCTTCAAGAAACAGCGCCTTGCCCGTCGGACCGAATACTTCAGGTCATGGAGTTTCCACAACTTCATGATTTGCATGTAAATACCGGATGTGGCCGGTTTTTGGTCAAATCGGTCAGCGGGCCAAGCCTGCGCCCGATGCGGCGATTCCGGAAGGCTTGCACACAACGTTATCCACAGGTTCTGTGGAAAAGCCATCGGCCCCATCACCGCGAGGCGGCTGGCTACAATAGCGCACACTCGTTCACCGCGGTCAGTCCGACCGATGCCATGCGCGCTCACATCGAAGAACTCATCCATCAGGCCCTCGGGTACCTGAAGCGCGACGGCGACCTGCCGCGCGATATCGAACCGGCCTTCCAGATCGACCGGCCCCGCGACCCGAGCCACGGCGACTACGCCTGCAACGTCGCGCTGGTGCTGGCCAAGGCGGCCGGCCGCAAGCCGCGCGAGATCGCCGAGGCGGTCGCGGCGCGCTTGCCCGACTCCAAGCGCATCGCCCGGGTCGAGATCGCCGGACCCGGGTTCCTGAACTTCCACGCCAGCGACCATCACCTGCGTTGCGTGGTTCGCGAAGCGCTGGCCGACGGCCCGGCCTTCGGGCACCAGCCAGCCGGCCGACGCGGTGACGTGCTGGCCGAGTTCGTCAGTGCCAACCCGACCGGACCGCTGCATGTCGGCCACGGCCGCGGCGCGGCCTACGGGGCGTCGGTCTCGGCGGTGCTTGAGGCCGCCGGCCACGTCGTGAAACGCGAGTACTACGTCAACGACTACGGCCGCCAGATGGACATCCTGGCCGTGTCGGTCTGGTTGCGCTATCTCGAGCTGTGCGGCGAGAAGCCGCGCTTTCCCGACAACGGCTACCGCGGCGAGTACATCTACGACATCGCCCGCCAGGTCCGCAGCCGCCACGGTGACGACCTGCGTTTCTCCGGCGCCACGGTGGCCGAGGGGCTGCCGGCCGACGAGAGCGAGGGCGGGGACAAGGAAAAGCACATCGACGCGCTGGTCCAGCGCGCCCGCGACCTGCTCGGCGAGGACGGCTACGAGGCCTGTTTCCAGACCGCACTGGAAACCATGCTCGACGATATCCGCGGCGACCTCGAGGACTTCGGCGTGGTGTTCGATCGCTGGTTCTCCGAGCGCGAACTCGAGCGCTCCGGCGCGCTGGAACGGGCCATCGCGAAACTCGACGCCGGCGGCTGGCTGTACGAAGAGCAGGGCGCGAAGTGGTTCAAGTCCTCCGAACTCGGCGATGACAAGGACCGCGTCGTGGTCCGCGAGAACGGGCGGACGACCTACTTCGCCTCCGACGTGGCCTACATGCTCGACAAGCTCGAGCGCTGCTCGGGCCAGCTGCTCTACATCTTCGGCGCCGACCACCACGGCTACGTACCGCGCCTGAAGGCGGCCGCGCGCGGGCTCGGCGAGAATCCCGATCGGCTCGAATTCCAGCTGGTCCAGTTCGCGGTGCTGTACCGCGGCGGCGAGAAGATCCAGATGTCGACCCGCTCCGGCGAGTTCACCACGCTGCGCGACCTGCGCGAAGAGGTCGGCAGCGACGCTGCCCGTTACTTCTACGTGATGCGTTCGCACGACCAGCACCTGGATTTCGACCTCGACCTGGCCAAGTCGCGCGCCAACGAGAACCCGGTCTACTACATCCAGTACGCGCATGCCCGCATCCACAGCATCTTCCGGCAGCTCGAGGGCAAGGGCTACAAGCACAACGCCTCGATCGGCGACGCCGCGCTGAAGCGCCTGACCGAGCCGCAGGAGCGGGCGCTGATGCAGGCCATCGGCCGCTGGCCCGAAGTCATCGATTCGGCCGCCCGCCGACGCGCCCCGCACGACCTGGCCCACGCCCTGCACGAACTGGCCTCGATGTTCCATACCTGTTACAACGCCGTGCCGGTGCTGGTCGACGACGAGGACCTGCGCAACGCCCGGTTGAACCTGGCCCGTGCCGTGGCCGAGGTTCTGGCCGGCGGCCTGAAGCTGATCGGCGTTTCGGCCCCGGAGCAGATGTAATGGTGCGCAAGCAGGCACGACGCGGCTCCGGCTCGGCCGGCGGCCACCTGGCCAGCTTCATCGCCGGCCTGGCCTGCGGCCTGGGCCTGGCCCTGCTGGCCTGGATGGGCGGCTACCTGCCGCGTGGCGACGAGACCCCGTCCGGCCTGCCCAGCGGCCGTGATGAGCCGCCGATCATCGACGCCCCAGGCACGGAGGCCCGAGATCGCCAGTACGACTTCTTCACCGTGCTGCCGGAAATGGAAGTGGTCGTGCCGCGCGAGGAAATCGAGCAGCGCGCCCGCGAGAACCCCGAGCAGCCGGCCACGCCGACCGGCGGTTCCTACGTGATCCAGGCCGGCTCGTTCCGCAGTTCCGGCGATGCCGAGGCGCTCAAGGCCCAGCTCGCCCTGCTCGGCCTGATCGCACGGGTCCAGGAAGTCAGCGTCGACGATACGACCTGGTACCGCGTACGCCTCGGCCCGTACGACACCGCCCGTGCCGCCGACCAGGCCCGACGCCAGCTGCAGGACAACGGCTTCGACGCCATGGTCATGAGCGGCGGGGGCTGAAGCCTCACCTGCCCTGCAGCCTTGACCGACCGCCCCGCCAAGCCCGCCCTGATGCTGCCCGGCGGCGGCGCCCGCGGAGCGTACCAGGTCGGCGTGGTCAAGGCCCTGGCCGAGTACCTGCCGGGCCCGGCGTCTCCGTTCCCGATCATTGCCGGCATCTCGGCCGGGAGCATCAACGCCGCGGTGCTGGCCAGCCACGCCGGCGACCTTGCTCACGGCGCGGCACGGCTCGAGGGCTTCTGGGGCAACTTCCGCTGCAACCACATCTATCGCACCGGCTGGTGGCACAACCTGACCAGCGGACTGCACTGGCTGGCGGCGATGACGCTGGGCGGTCTCGGCGTGGACAACCCTCGATCGTTGCTCGACAACGCCCCGCTGGGCGAACTGCTGACCCGCGAACTGCGCACCGACGGCATCCGCGATGCGATCGACGCCGGCCTGCTCGACGCGCTGCTGATCACCGCGGCGGGCTATTCGACCTCGCGTGCGGTCACCTTCTTCCAGGGTCGCGACGACATCGACGAGTGGACCTTGTATCGCCGGGCCGGACAGCGCACGACCATCGGCCCCGAGCACCTGCTGGCCAGCGCCGCGCTGCCGCTGCTGTTCCCGGCGCGACGGATCGGCCAGGAGTTCTACGGTGACGGCGGCATGCGCCACACCACCCCGCTGAGCCCGCCGATCCACATGGGCGCCGACCGGATCGTCATCATCGGCACCCGCGACGCGGCCCAGGATCCGGAACCGCCGACCTGCCCCGAGTACCCCTCGCTCGGCGAAATCGGCGGCTACCTGCTCGACGTGATCTTCATGGACTACCTGACCAACGACCTGGCCCGGCTGCAGCGGATCAACCACACGCTGTCGCTGATGACCGAGGAGCAGCGTTCGCAGACCGAGTTACGACCGGTGAAGACCGTGCTGATCCAGCCCAGTCGCGACGTCCGCGAAGTCGCCACCCGCCACATGCACCGCATCCCGGCCAGCGTCAAGACCCTGCTCCGCGGCATCGGCGCCTGGGGCCCGGGCCGCCTGCCCAGCTACCTGCTGTTCGAAGCCGAATTCTGTCGCGAACTCATCGACCTGGGTTACCGCGACGGCCTCGCTGCCCGGGACGAAGTGCAGGCGGTGATGGGGCGTTAGCAGGGCTCATGTCCCCGTCCTCTGGATGATCGGCGCAAGGAGGACCACGGGACGAAGACCGCAAGGAAGAAAAAGCCATGAAGCAGGGAACCCGCTCGAGGTCGGCACTTCGGCCATCCGAATCGGCGCTCCAGTGCACAGCGGCCTGCCCGTTCCCGGGGTGGGAGAGGAAAACCCGCGTTTCCGGTTCTCCAGCAGGAATCGGATTTTCCTCGCGTTCTTCGCCCCTTGATCCTCTTCGCGTTGATCAGCTAGTGGGCCATGCGGATCGTTCGGTAACGCTCAGAGCCGCTGTGCCGGTGCGAATCAAGGCGCGTTTCGCAGGGAATGGCCGCTCCCTTGCCGGGAAACGCAACGCCGAGTCGTGCCGGCACACTGACTCCCGAAGCGCCGTCGCACCCGCACCGAAGGCTGCGTTCCGCTCGCTCGACGGCCCGGCAAGGACGCCTGCACTCGCGCGCCTTGCATACGACGCGGGTGCGACGGCCGAGCGTCACCTCATTTGCCGCATGGCCCACTAGCCCGCATTGTTCATGAATGCGCTCGCGCCCTTGCCTGGTCCTTGTCCGCACAGCGAATCGTCCTCGCTCGGAAATACAGCAGGGTCTTCCGCTCGGTCGGAAAATCCCCTGTGCGAACAATTCCCGGCGCAATCATCGCGGCGATTCATGAACAATGCGGGCTGGAGATGGAGGCCCGAACCAGAAAAGAAGCCCGGATCAGATACGAACGCGGCCGCGGAGGATGTCGTAGAACATGACCCAGTCGCCGGCCAGGCTGTAGAACGGGTATCGGAAGGTTGCCGGCCGGTTCTTCTCGAATACGAAGTGGCCGATCCAGGCGAAGCCGTAGCCGGCCAGCGGCATGGCCAGCAGCCACCACGGCGAGACGACGATGCCGGCGATCAGCGCGGCGATCACCAGCCAGGTGCCGATGAAATGCAGCAGCCGGCAGCGGCGGTCGGCGTGTTCGTCGAGGTAGTAGGGGTAGAACTCGCGGAAGCTGGAAAACGATCGGCTCATTCGAAGACTCCGGTCAGAGGTCGCCACCCCAGCCCACGGCCTGCTCGCGCAGCACCGGCGCAAGGTGGCCGATCAGGCCGAGCTGGTCGTCGGTCAGCACCTCGCGGATCTGCAGCGTGACGTCGACGCGCAGCAGGACCAGAATCTCGAACAGATCGGCCCGGGCCTGCAGCGCCGCGCCGATGGCCGCCTCATCGCGCGGTGTCGTGCGGGCCACTTCGCCGAGCGCCTGGCGGTTGGCGGCCAGGTCGGCGGCCAGGCCGAGAAACTCGCCAACCGCGGCCTCGACGATCGCGCGGACCGCCGCGCGCTGCTCCGGCGTCAGCCCCATCGCGGCGGCGGCGTCGGTCATCGCATCGCCGGTCTTCGGCCCGCCGCGCTGCAGCGCGGTCCGGCTCATCATGATGCGCTCGGCGGTCGCGCCGACCTGCCCCATCCACTCGGTCAGTCGATCGCGGATCAGCGCGCGAAGCTCGTCGAGCAACAGCAGCTGCGATTCGTCCAGCACGGCGCGGACGGCGATGATCGTGTCGATTTCCAGCCCGGTCAGCTCGGCCGCCGCCCGGCCCTGGGCCTCGGCCAGGCGCTCGATGCGGTCGGTGTCGACCGGCTGCGCCTGCAGCGCGTCGTCGATCTCCGCGCGACGCAGGACGATCGGCTCGAACCGGCCGGCCAGGTCATCGGCGGCTCGCATCAGGATCACGCCGACCTGGACCTGCTGGGCCGGGGTCAGCTGGAATTCTTCGGCCAGCGCGCGAACCTCGTCGACGAACTCGCTCAGCGCGGCCGCGTCGGGCCCGCTCGGCGAAGCCGCGGGCACGGCACGGAACTCGGCGGTCCGGGCGTCGACCCGTTGCGCGCCGACCAGCGCGAAGGCAAGGATCAGGAGAACAAGCAGGGCGAATCGCATCGGGGACCCTCCCGGATCGGAGTCACGAAATCGAACGTCGATCCCGAAAATACCACGCCGGGTTCAGCGCCGGCCAGTGCCTCGACTCTTCAGGTTCAGCAGGTGGCCGATGATCAGCAGGACGCCGCCGACCGACGTGACCGCGGCGATGCCCAGCGGCGGCAGCGCGTGCTGAAGCTCCAACAGCAGCGCCAGCACCAGGAAGCCCAGGCCCAGCGCGGCGGGAATCCAGATTCGCGGATTGCGGTGTTTCAGGTAGCCCAGCGTGTAGGCCAGCCCGCTGACCGGAAGAATCACCGCCAGCAGCACCACATGGAAGACCTCGTGGGACAGGAACCCGGCCGACAGCGACGGCGCGACCACCAGCAGAACCGGCAGTGCCAGGCACTGCAGCAGACAGAACGCGGACACGCCGATGCCGAGCCGGTCCAGCCAGGTGACGGGCAGGTCGGCCTTCTCGGCAGTGCGTTGCTGATTCAGTACGGCGGCCATGGGGTGGGCTCGGTGGATTCAAATGCAATGATATAACATTTTTGTGGCCGGCTGCGGGCGGCTGAACGGGGCGGTCGCTGAAGCCGGTCCGGGCACGAGGCAGGCGGTCGCGGAGCGGCTCGGTTCCAAGCCGTTGTCGCGTCGGAGGGGGCGAATCCCGAAAGTAGCCAACGAAGGTGGCCGAACGCGGCAGGGTGAGCGAAGCAGGAATGGTGCCGGCTGAGGGATGGCTGTCGCTGCGCGCCAGCGAACTCGCGGCGGAGCCGCTCGCTTCGAACCGTTCATTCGTCGGGGGTTCGAATCGTGCCCATGCCGAAGGTCGCGGTAAACCGAAACAACGGATTCAAATGAACGATGGTGCCGGCTGAGGGATGGCTGTCGCTGCGCGCCAGCGAACTCGCGGCTGCGCCGCTCGGTTCGAACCGTTCATTCGTCGGGGGTTCGAATCGTGCCCATGCCGAAGGTCGCGGTAAACCGAAACAACGGATTCAAATGAACGATGGTGCCGGCTGAGGGATTCGAACCCCCGACCCTCTGATTACAAATCAGATGCTCTACCACCTGAGCTAAGCCGGCGTCTTCCGGGAAGATTCTGAATTGTATCGGACACCAGGATGGCTGTCGCTGCGCGCCAGCGAGCTCGCGGCAGCGCCGCTCGGTTCGAACCCGGGACCCGCCGCTTGCCGTGACAATCGACAGATCGGATGCTCTAGCCACTGAGCCAAGGCATTTGGCCGCACACGGACTTGCTTCCAGTGTACCCCGCCACTCATTGTGTGACGTATGGCGTGCGCCTGAATCGACAGGGCAAGGCGCGGCCCGCAGTGAAGGGCCGGCCCTTGACAAGGGACGCAAGGCCGCACTGTCGGTTCGGGCGCGCTCCTCGAAGGGCGAGCCGGAGAGCCTTCATCCGCGGCGTTCCGTCGCCTGGAAGGACGCTGCCATTCCCTGCCAGACCGGCCTTGCAGCCAGACGCTCTCCGACTCGCGAGACGGTACACAACGAGTGGCGAGGGACGCAGGGGTCTGGACCAAACGCTCACTCAGAAACACGGAATCGCGAAATGTTTCGCACCGGGGCTGGAGCGCAGGATGAAGCGCCAGGGGGAGCGTTCGCCGGGGTCGATGCGGTAGTCGAGCCAGAACTGGGGGATGTCTTCACGGCGCACCGCGAGCTGGGCGTCGAAGCCCATGGATCGAATCCGGGCCAGGCGGGCGCGGGCGTTCTCGCGGCGTTCGAACAGGCCCAGCGAGACGGCGTCGGGCAGGTCCTCGTCGGCGACGACGAAATAATCTTCGACACCCCGGCTGGCCAGTTCCTGGGCCAGCTCGATGGCACTGGAGCGGCTGGGGGCCGCGACGAAGACCCACCAGCCGCGATCACGGTCGGCCTCGGTGCGTCGCGGCCGGATTTCGCTGGCGAAGGGGCGCAGGCGATCCTCGGCGCGGCTCTGCTGGACCAGCGTGGCGAACGGACCGATCGTGAAACAGCGCGGGCCCTGCGCCTGGCTTTCCTGCCAGTCCAGCGCAATCAGTTCCAGCTGGGGAATGTCGGGATCGGCGACCGGCGGCGGCAACCGGGGCGCCGGCGGGGGCTGCATCTGCCCGAGCACCAGCAGCGCCAGGTTCACCACCACCAGCAGCACCGCGGCAATGCGCCACGCCATCATCGCTCGGGGTCCATCCGCGTCACGGCAAGCGCCAGTCCGTGCAGCACCAGGTCGGGCTGCAGTTCATCGATCTCCAGCGCGGATTGTACCGCCGCGGCCCCGCCCCCGGTCAGCACCACCCGGGGACGGGTGCCCAGGTCCCGCGTGCCGGCCTCGATCGCCCGGTCCAGCGCCCCGACCTGCTGCAGCACCAGCCCGCGCTCCAGCGCCAGGGCGGTGGTCAGGGCCGGGGCATCGAATCGTTCGACCGGCTGCCGCGGGCGCTCGAGGCCGGACGCGCGCTCCAGCAGGCCGCTGCGGGCCGCCTCGGGCCCGGGCAGGATCCAGCCGCCGCGGTGGCGACCCTCGGCATCGACCAGGTCCACCGTGGTGGCCGTGCCGACGTCGATGACGCACAGCGGGTCTGGCCGTTGCCGCCAGGCGGCATTGAACGCCAGCCAGCGATCGACGCCCAGCGTCGCGTAGCCGGGCGCGACGTCCAGCCGCGGCGCACCGAGGGCGATGCGGACCAGGGTCGCACCGGTGGCGGCCACGGCGTCGACCAGCGGCCGCACCGTCGCGTCGGGCGGCACGGCGGCCAGCACGATCGACGCGACCGCTTCGGCGGCCACCCGGTCCGGGAACGCCTCGGCGGTCGTCGTGTGCGCGTGGCCGAGCGTGCCGCCGGGCCGCAGTTCGGCCCACTTGACGCGGCTATGCCCCAGGTCGGCCAGCCAGCGCGGAGACGGGCTTCGTTCAGACGCGGGCACGGAGACTCACCTCCCCGGCAGCGAGCTCTTCGCGGCCGGCATCGGTCCGCAGCCACAGCCCGCCGCGTTCGCTGACGCCGTCGGCCACGCCGTGGCGCACACCGCCGGTCCCGTGGACATCGACCGCCCGCCCGGCCAGCACGTCGCGCGCCGCCCAGGCCTCGGCGAACGGCGCGAAGCCGAGCTTCTCGAAGCGTTCGCAGGCCGCGTCCAGCGATGTGACCAGCGCCGCGGCCAGTTCGTTGCGACGGTCCGGCGCCACGCCGAGCGCGGCCAGGTCGGTGACCGGCTGGTCGATCCCGGCCCGGGCGGGCTCGGGCAGCCAGACGTTGATGCCGACGCCGACGACCACCGAACACGGGCCGTCCACGCTGCCCTGCAGTTCGACCAGCAGGCCGCCCAGCTTGGCCCCGCCGGCGACCAGGTCGTTCGGCCATTTCAGTCCGACCCCTGAAACGCCCTGCCCGGCCAGCGCCTCGGCGCAGGCCAGGCCGGCAACCAGGCTCAGCGGACCGAGCCGCGGCAGGCCGACCTCGAAGCGGAACCCGAAGCTCAGCGCCATTGCGCCGCCGGGCGGCGCGATCCACGACCGACCCCGACGGCCCCGCCCGGCCTGCTGCCATTCGGCCAGCACCGCGCGCCGATGGCCGAAACCTCCGCCGGCGAGCTCGGCGTTGGTCGACGCACAGCGCTCCAGCACATCGAGTTCGATCCCGGCCGGAACCGCGGCCGCGATCCGCTCGGCCGACAACAGGGCGATCGGCCGGGCCAGCCGATACCCGCATGCGGGGTCGGACTCGATCGGCAATGCCGCGCCGCGCAGGACTTCGACCTGCTTCCAGATCGCGGCACGGCTGACGCCGAGGGCATCGGACAGCGCCGGGCCACCGTGCCACCGGCCGTCGGCCAGCCGAGCCAGGAGATGCAGGGCGGGATCGTTCATCGGGGGCAGGACCGTCGCGGGCCGGCTACTTGCGGCGCTTCAGCACGCGCGCCTTCTCGAAGCGGTTCTCGGTACCGCTGGCCAACCGGGCGAGGTTGCTGCGGTGGGTGAACACCAGCAGCACGGCCAGCGCGATCGCGAACACGCCCAGCGCCAGGGGCAGCGGTTCCGGGCCGAGCAGGTACATCGACGGCACCAGGCTCAGGCCGGCCAGGATGGTCGCCAGGCCCACGTAGCCGGTGCCGAACAGGGTAATCAGCCAGACCAGCAGAAGCGGCAGGATGCACCACGGCGCGAGCACCGCGACCGCGCCGACCGCGGTGCCGGCCCCCTTGCCCCCGCGGAAGCCGAAATAGACCGGCCAGACGTGGCCGAGCACGGCCGCGAAGCCGCAGGCGCAGGCCAGCCACAGCCGCGACGGCTCGCTGTCGGCAAGCAACGGGGCCAGCATCGGCAGCAGCCCGGCGGCGACCACGCCCTTGCCGAGATCGATCAGGACCACGCCCAGCGCGAACGACCAGCCGACCGTGCGCAGTGCGTTGGTGCCGCCGGCGTTGCCCGAGCCCTGGGTCCGGATGTCGATTCCGCGCAGTCGGCCGAGCACCAGCGAGCCGGAAATCGAGCCGACCAGGTAACCGAGCAGGGCGAACAGCAGCAGATCGAGCAGTGCGGTGATCGGCATGGCCTCAGTCCGGCGCGGTCCACGGCTGGAGGCCGACGATCAGGCAGCCCGGTCCGGCGTGGACGCCCACCGCCGGACTGGCGTCTTCGATCCAGCAGGCGTCGACTTCCGGATGCGCGGTCAGCAGCAGCTCGCGCAGCAGGCGGGCGTCGTCGACGCAATCGGCCTGGCTGATCAGGATGCGATAGGTCACGCCGGCGTCCATCCGCCGGACCAGGAACCGGGCAAAGCGTCGCACCGCCTGCTCGCCGCGGCCCCGGACCACGCCGCGTGCGGTCAGCCGCCCGTCGACCGAGTTGGCCAGCACCGGGTTCAGGCGCAGGTGACGGGCCACGCCCTCCATCCAGGGCTTCACGCGCCCGCCGCGCACGCCCCAGCTCAGGTCGCGCGCCAGCGCGAAGGTGCGGGTCTTCGGACCCAGTTCGTCGAGCCCGGAGACGATCTCGCGGCGCGACCATCCGGCCGCGGCTGCCTCGGCCGCCCACAGCGTCAGCAGGGCCTGGCCGCAGGCCGCGTTCAGCGAATCGTAGACCGTGATCGGCGCCTCGTCACCGAGCCGCCCGGCGGTCTGCTCGGCCGACTGCAGCGTACCGCTGAGCTTGCCGGAGATGTGGATCGAGATCACTTCGTGGCCGTGGCTGGTCAGCAGTTCGAACTGGCGACGGAAGTCGCGCGGCGGCGGCTGCGAGGTCTGCGGGTGGACATCGGAGCCGGCGATCTTCCGGTAGAACGCGCTCGGCTGCATCGACAGCTTGTCGAGGTATTCGGTATCGCCGAAGAACAGCCGCAGCGGCACGCTGTGGATGCCGAGCCGGTCGATCTCGGCGGCCGGCAGGTCGGCCGCCGAATCGGTGACCACGGCAATCGTGCCGCGCTGGTTGATCAGCCCGTGCTGCCGGCTCATGTCGTCGGCCTTCTGCTGCCGGATCTCGCCGAACTCGGCGCAGACCCGGAACACGTCGCCGGGCTTGTTGGTGTGGATGTGGACGCGCGCCCGCCGGCCGCCGCCGGCCACGACCAGGCTGCTGGCCTCCATCGCGTCGAGCCGCTCGCGCAGACCGTCGACGTCCAGCTCGTCGCCGTCGATCAGGCACTCGGTGCAGAAGCGATGGTCGAGCGGACCGGCCTCGGCATGGGCCGGCGCGCCGGCGCCGGCGACGGGCTGGACGGTCTCCAGACCCTCGGGCAGGCGACCGCTGCGCAGGTAGCGCCAGATGCCGTCGATCAGGTCGACGAAGCCCTGGGCGCCGGCATCGACCACACCGGCCTCGCGCAGCACCGGCAGCTGGTCCGGGGTGCGCTCCAACGAGGCATGCGCGGCCTTCCGGGCACGCGCGAACAGGTCGCGGATGTCGTGGACACCGGCCTCGACGCCCTGGACCAGCGCATCGCCGAAATCCTCGAGCACGGTCGGCATGGTGCCGGCCACCGGCTTCGACATCGCCGACCAGGCCGAGACCGCGCCGGCCTTCGCCGAGCGGGCCAGCTGGTGGGCGTCGAAGCGATGGCAATCGCGACAGCTTTCGCTGACGCCGTGGAAGAACTGGGCCAGGATCGCGCCGGAGTTGCCGCGCGCGCCGTCGAGCGCGGCATCGGCGACGTCATCGAGCACCCGCGGTACGGCTTCGGCCGGCCGGCTGCTCAAGCGCTTGCGCACGCTCTGCAGGGTGAACAGCAGGTTGGTCCCGGTGTCGCCGTCGGGCACCGGGAAGACGTTGATCCGGTTCAGCAGATCACGGCGCGACTGGACATGCGCAATGCCGGCCAGTAGCGCGTTCTGCAGCTGCTCGGCCTCGATGTGCAGCAGACCGGACGGCGGGCTCATGAGCCTTGGGCCGTCGGCCGGCCGATTCGGACTCTGCGGCCGGTCATCCGTCCTCCTCGACCAGGTCGCGGATCTGCGAGGCGGTAAACGGCCAGGTGATCTTCTCGCCGGTGTCTTCGTTCAGGATCACCGGCACCTGGTCGCCGTAGCGCTGGATCAGGTCCAGGTCGGCGTCGATATCGACCATCCGCACTCGATCGGCCAGCCCGCCGACATCGAGCAGGGCCCTGGCCTTGTCGCAGAGGCCGCAGTTTTCTCGCGTGTAGAACACCAGTGACATCGTGGGGTCGTTCCGTCGTGCCGAATCGGCAAGTATTCCATCAGCCGCTTCGCGCGTCCACCCGGCGCCGGGCCCGAACTGCGAGACCGAGCATCAGCACGATCAGCAGCGCGATGCCGGGCACGCCCAGCGCCGGCACCGGCGTCACGTTGCCCGGCAGGCGAAGCACGCTGGCCCGGATCATGAAATTCTGTTCGGTCGGCACCATGAATTCGATCCCGCGATCGGCGATCCAGCTGCGGCCGGCGGCCTTCGACGACTGGTCGGACTCCATGTTGAAGTCCTCGCCGGCATGGATCGGATCGCCCTGGGTCATGATCCAGAACACCGGCTCGTCGATCATCCACGGCGCGTCGAACTCCACCACCACCTGGCCGGTCCCGTCGCCGGTCGACACGGTCGCACGGCGGATCGGGTCGCCGAGCTGCGGAATGCCGTCGACGTCGCGGTAGACGAACACCTCGTTCGACCAGGGCCCGCCGAAGGCGGAAAAGTCCAGCGAATTGGAAATACAGAACCCGGTCAGCGCCGCGCTGCCGGGCACCAGATCGAAGTCGGCCAGCTCGAAGCGCACGCCGAGGAAGTGATCGGTCTCGCCGGCCTGGCCGCCGCCGAAGAAGATGCTGTCCTCGGCCGTGCCGTCGTCGTAGGCCAGATCGCCGCAGTCGAACGGCATCGTGCCGCGGATACCGGCCTCGGCGCGCGGCATCGCCGAGCTGGGGCCGTCGGCGAGCAGCGACGCGGCCGCGGCCGCACCCGCATCCGGCGAACCCGACAAGGCGATCGAGACCAGTGCCGCAACGGGCGCGATCCGGAACAGTGGATGCATGGCGAATTCCTCCGACGGTGAGCCGGCAGTATATGAAGTGCAGCCGGGTCCGGGTGCGAAGATCGCGCGGCCCGGGGCAGACCTGCTGCCGGCTCGACGTTCGGCCGGGCAAGGTGGCCGACCTCCCGGCGGGTGCTGCTGCGCATCGACACCGCTCGGCTCGGAGCCGGCGCGCGGCCCCTGCCCGCCCGCGGCAACCGCCGCCCGAAGCCCTGTGACGGGCGGGCAGTCGCCGACGCCACGAGGCATAATTCCGGCCGGAGTTTCAACATCGGAGACGAGGATGGCGGTCAGTGTGTTCGACCTGTTCAAGATCGGCATCGGGCCTTCGAGTTCGCATACGGTCGGACCGATGCGCGCGGCCTGCCTGTTCGCCCGGGCCCTCGAGCGGACGGGCGTACTGGAAACGGTGTCCGGACTGAAGCTGGAACTGTTCGGGTCGCTCGGCCACACCGGACGCGGCCACGGCACCGACCTGGCCGTGCTGATGGGGCTGGAAGGCCAGCTGCCCGACGAGATCGATCCCGATCACATCGCACCGCGCATGCTCGAAATCGCCGAGCAGGGCGAGGTCCGGCTGCTCGAGCGCCGACCCGTGAAACTGAACCCGAGGCGCGACCTGGTCTTCCACAAGCGCAAGACCCTGCCCTACCACTCCAACGGCATGCGCTTCCAGGCCCTGGACGAGCACGGCGAGACGCTGCTGTCCCGTGAGTACTACTCGGTCGGCGGCGGCTTCGTGGTCAATCCCGACGAGGCTGCCGCCGACCGGATCGTGGCCGACACCACGCCGCAGCCCTACCCCTTCTCCAGCGGCGACGAACTGCTGGCGATCTGTCGCGAACACGACCTGCGGATCAGCGACGTGATGATGGCCAACGAGGGCGTGTGGCGCAGCGAGGCCGAGATCCGCGACGGCCTGCTGACCATCTGGCAGGCGATGCAGGACTGCGTCGAGCGCGGCGTGTCTCGCGAAGGGGTGCTGCCGGGCGGGTTGAAGGTGGGGCGACGCGCACCGCGCCTGTTCACGAAGCTCAAGGACCGGGCCCGGCGCGACGACCTCGACAGCCTGGACTGGATCAACCTCTACGCGCTGGCCGTCAACGAAGAGAATGCCGCCGGCGGCCGCGTGGTCACGGCACCGACCAACGGCGCGGCCGGCATCATTCCGGCGGTCCTGCACTACTACCGGCGCTTCGTCGAATCGGCCAGCGAGGACGGCGTGGTCGAGTTCCTGCTGACCGCCGGCGCGATCGGTATTCTCTACAAGGAAAACGCATCGATTTCCGGTGCCGAGGTCGGCTGCCAGGGCGAGGTCGGCGTGGCTTGTTCGATGGCCGCCGGCGGCCTGGCTGCAGCGCTGGGCGGTCGGATGGACCAGGTCGAGAACGCCGCCGAGATCGGCATGGAGCACAACCTGGGCCTGACCTGCGACCCGGTCGGCGGACTGGTCCAGATCCCCTGCATCGAGCGTAATGCGATGGGCGCGGTCAAGGCGGTCAACGCCACCCGCATGGCAATGGCCGGCGACGGCAAGCACCGCGTCTCGCTGGACAAGGTCATCAAGACCATGCGCGACACCGGCCGCGACATGAAGACCCAGTACAAGGAAACCTCGCGCGGCGGGCTGGCCGTCAACGTCATCGAGTGCTGAGGCGATGACCCGGGCCGGCAGCCGGCCCGGATCGATCCGGGCAACGCGAATCTACGGCGCGTCGGTCGCCGCCGTCGCCTGGTCGGCGCCGTCGCCGATGTGCCTGTCGAAGAAGGCCAGCATCGAGGTGTACAGCTCGACCCGGTTGTCGACGTCGTAGAAGCCGTGGCCTTCCTCGTCCTTGACCATCCACTCGTAGTCCTTGCCGATCGCGTCCAGCGCAGCGCGCAGTCGTTCGGCGTGGCCGATCGGCACGCGCACGTCCGAGCCACCGTGGACGATGTACAGGTCGGCCTCGATCTTCTCGACGTTGTGAACCGGTGAGACCGGGCGCAGCGATTCGGCGTTCTCGCCCACGGCCGAACTCATGAAACGCTCGAAATTCCGCCGCGCCTGGACACCCTGCCCCATCGAGAAGTCGGACCCATCGCCCTCGCGGAACCAGACCAGGTCGTAGACACCGACATAGCCGACCCCGCACCGGTACAGGTCCGGCGTCTTGATCAGCCCCATCAGCGTGGCGTAGCCGCCGTAGCTGCCGCCGTAGATGCAGATCCGGTCCGGGTCGGCGATGCCTTCGTCGATCGCCCACTGGACCGAATCGGTCAGATCGTCCTGCATCTTGCCGCCCCACTCGCGCCAGCCGGCGCGCTGGAAATCGGTTCCACGGTTGCCGGAACCGCGGAAATTGACCTGCAGCGTCGCATAGCCGTGCTGAGCGAAGAACTGCGCTTCGGGATTGAAGCCCCAGAAATCGGCGATGCCGAACGGACCCCCGTGGACGTTGAGAATCAGCGGAAGATCCTTCTCGGCATCGGCCGGACGGGTCAGCAATGCATTGAGCATCAAGCCATCGCGGGCCTCGATGCGGACCGGCTCCATCTCGACCAGTTTTTCCTTGTCGAGGTTGGGGAACGAAGCCGAGAGGAACTGCAGCTGCATGTTCGCCGTATCGAACAGGTAGAAATCGCCCGGGTTCCGATCGCCGGTCACGTAGATGATGGCCTTGTCGCCGTCGCGGGTCGACGAGGTGACGAAGACGTTGTCGTCCGGAAACGCGTTGAGCAGGCCGGCCAGCATCCGGGCATCGTCCGGCAGGGCCTCGACCTGGTCGTCGAACAGCGAGTAGTCGGCCGGGCCGAAGCTCGACCACGCACCGAGCACCTTGCCGCTCGGGGTCCGCAGCAGGCCGCGAGCGTCGACATGCTCGTGCCGGTACAGCAGCTCGGCCTTCCGGGTCCTGAGATCGAACCGGAATACGCCGTAGCGGTCGCCGCTGGGCATATCGTGATTCGACGAAAAATAGATCTGTTCGTTGTCGGAGGAAAAACCGAGGAAATTGACCGACGGACGCGCTCGCTCGCTATCGAGCTCGATCTGCTCCCACTCGTCATCGATCTTGGCGTACAGGCGTAGCTGGATGTCGCCGAGGGTGTCGCCGACCTTGACCGCCACCGCACCGCGCAGCTTGCCGTCATTGTCGGCGACCAGGCCGGCCATGTCGGGATCGACCGGCTGATCGCCCAGGAAATCGAGATCGCCGTCGAACATGTCGAGCAGGTTGCCCTTCGGCTCACCGCCGTCGGCGGCGTGGTAGCGCGCGATCAGGATGTTCCGGTCGTCGTCCGGCAGCGGATCGAGGACCTGGAACCCGGACAGGTTCTGCCCGAAGATCTGCTGACGCCGGGTCCCGTCGATGTTGGCGGCGAACAGCATGGTCGCGCGGCCGAGGTTGTCCAGGTTGCCCGTCACCTCGCCCACCGACATCACCACCCGCGTATCGCTGCCCCACCAGAAGTTCAGTACGTGCATGTTGTCGCCGAACTCGAAGCCGCCGACGATGCGTTCGTTCGACAGGTTCATGACGGCGAGCTTGACCTCCGAGCCTTCTTCGTAGGTCAGCGCGACGTGCTTGCCGTCGGGGGCGATCTTCATCGATTTGACCAGCGAGTTGGCGAACAGCTCGCGGGCCGAAAGCGGCTCGTCTGCAACGACGACGGCGTTCGCGCCCAGCAGCAGCACCAGGCACAGCAGGATTCGCAGGGCTTTGGTCATGGTTCAGGCTCGTTCGGTTCGAATAGAGACGAGGATTCTGTCAGATGCCGGTCGACGCTGCACGCCGGGCGAACCGCGCGCGCTTCGCGTAGTCTGAACACGCGCCGATGCTGCCCCGACCGAACCATGCCCCTGCCCCGAACGCCTGACCCGCTGCCGATTCCGCGAACGATCGTCCTGCTGCTCGCCGGTCTGCTGGCTGCCGGATCGCTCACGGCCCAGCCGGTCTACCTCTGGACCGATGAGAACGGCGTCCAGCACCTGTCCGACCGGCGCCCCGACGGCGAGTACACGGTCACAGAGCAGCGCGCCGTGGCGACGCCGAAAGACCCGGTGACGATGCGCAATGTCGGCACCGAACGCGCGCCGGAATGGCGCTTCGAAAACCGGCTGCACGGCCCCGTGACCGTCGCGGTGGCGCTGACCAAGGCGGAGAACACGATCAGTGAACCCGCGCTGCCGGCGCTGCTCGAACTACCGGACCGGGGCCACCGCACGGTGCTGCTCGGCCCGCTGGACGATCGTCGTGGATGGCGGTACCGGATCGAGATGCGGGCCGTCCCGGGCGCGCTCGATTCAGGCAAGGCCGGTGATCCGGTCTACCGCGTGCCGCTGCGCGCCGACACGCCGATCCGGATCGGCCAGGGCTTCGGCGGCGCCTTCAGCCACAACGAACCCGGCAGCCACCACGCGGTGGATTTCTCCGTCCCGGTCGGCACCCCGATCGTCGCAGCGCGCGGCGGCGTGGTCATGGACAGCGCGCGCAATTTCCACCGCAGCGGCGACGATCTCGCCCGCGACGGCCCGCGCGCCAACTTCGTGCGGATCCTGCACGACGACGGCAGCATGGCGGTCTATGCCCACCTCGACTATCGCGGCGTCAGCGTCCAGGACGGTCAGCGGGTCCGCGCCGGCCAGCTGATCGGGCGATCCGGCAACACCGGCTTCTCGACCGGCCCGCACCTGCACTTCGCCGTCCAGGTCAACCGCGACATGCAGCTGGTCTCGATTCCGTTCCGGATGGTCGACACCAAGAACCGGCCGCTCGACCTGCAAGCGCCCTGAGCTGCGGTTCGCCGGCGGGCGGCGGTACAATGGCCGGCTGTTTTCGACCCGTGCCACCGCCATGTCCCTCGCCGATGACGTCGCCCGCCGCCGCACCTTCGCGATCATTTCGCACCCCGACGCCGGCAAGACCACCCTGACCGAAAAGTTCCTGCTGTTCGGCGGCGCGATCCAGCTGGCCGGCTCGGTGAAGTCGCGCAAGGCCTCGCGCCACGCGACCTCGGACTGGATGGAGATGGAAAAGGAGCGCGGCATCTCGATCACCTCCTCGGTGATGCAGTTCCCGTACCGCGATCGCGTCGTCAACCTGCTCGACACCCCCGGCCACGCCGATTTCTCCGAAGACACCTACCGCGTCCTGACCGCGGTGGATTCGGCGCTGATGGTCATCGACTGCGCCAAGGGCGTGGAAGAACGCACGATCAAGCTGATGGAGGTCTGCCGGCTGCGCGACACGCCGATCTTCACCTTCATCAACAAGCTCGACCGCGAGGGCCGCGAACCGATCGAGCTGCTGGACGAGGTCGAAGACGTGCTCGGCATCGAGTGTGCGCCGATCACCTGGCCGATCGGCATGGGCCGACGCCTGAAGGGCATCTACCACATGCTGCGCGACGAGATCCAGATCTACGAAGCGGGCAGGAACTACCTGCGCCAGGAACCGAAGATCATCGCCGGCATCGACAGCGCCGAGGCCGACGCCGAACTGGGCGAGATGGCACAGGAGCTCAGGGACGAGATCGAGCTGGTCAAGGGCGCCAGCCACGACTTCGACGCCGAGGCCTACCTCGCCGGCAGGCAGACGCCGGTGTTCTTCGGCTCGGCACTGAACAACTTCGGCATCATTCCGCTGCTCGACGAGTTCGTCGAATACGCACCCACGCCCCAGCCGCGCGCCACGCTCGGTCGGACCGTCGAGCCGACGGAACCGAAGCTGACCGGCTTCGTGTTCAAGGTCCAGGCCAACATGGACCCGGCCCACCGCGACCGGATGGCCTTCATGCGCGTCTGCTCGGGCACCTTCACCAAGGGCATGAAACTGCACCACGTCCGGATCGGCAAGGAGCAGCGCACGCACGGCGCGCTGACCTTCATGGCCGACGAGCGGGCCGAGGCCGAACAGGCCTTCCCGGGCGACATCGTCGGCCTGCACAACCACGGCACGATCGGGATCGGCGACACCTTCACCGAGGGCGAGGAACTGCAGTTCGCCGGCATCCCGAGCTTCGCACCGGAACTGTTCCGCCGCGTCCGTCTGAAGGACCCGCTGAAGCTGAAGAGCCTGACCAAGGGCCTGACCCAGCTGTCGGAGGAAGGCGCGACCCAGTTCTTCAAGCCGCTGATGGGCAACGACCTGGTCGTCGGCGCGGTCGGCATGCTGCAGTTCGACGTCGTCGCCTACCGGCTCCAGGACGAATACAACTGCGAGGCGATCTTCGAGAACGTGAATGTGGCCACCTGCCGCTGGGTCACGGCCGACAACGACCGCGAGCTCGAGAAATTCCGGGACAAGAACATCCAGCACCTGGCCGAAGACGGCGGCGGACGGCTGGTCTACCTGGCCCCGACCCGGGTCAACCTGCAGCTGGCCGAGGAGCGCCACCCGGAGATCACGTTCCGGGCCACCCGCGAGGTCAGCGTCTATGTCGAGACCGCCGAAACCGGCTGACCCGATCGCCCGGAACCTCGACCCGGACAAACGAAAGGCGGCCCGGGGCCGCCTTTCGGATCACGCGATGGCCGGACGGGTCAGACGAATCGTCGTCCCACGGCCAGTCCACCAAGCAGCAGCATGCCGAGCGCCAGCACGCCAAGACCGATGTTGCCCATGGTGGGCACCGGCTCGGTGCTGAAGAACGCCGTGCCGCCGACCTGACCGCTCAACGCGAACAGACGGTCACGCGGATCGCCCGGAGAAGCGCCACCGACACCGCAGACACTGGCCGGCTGGAAGGTGGTGCAACCATTACCGAAGCCGTCTGCGGGGTTGACCCAGTGCGATTCGGCACCGGAAACCACGGAACGGCCGGACCAGAAGTGCTGGCCGCCGGCGCCGCCGGCGAAGTCCTGATTGGTCTGCTGCACGAGCCAGTACACCGTCGAACCGTCGCTCGGCAGCGCGCAGGGCGTCGGCAGCGTGATCGTGAAGGAACCGGCAGTTTCGACCGGCACCACACCGTCGTAACTGCAGACCGGATTGGACACGTCCGGTGCACCGCCGAGATCGGTGTGGAAGGCGATATCGACCGAAGCCGCGCTGCCACCGGCGCTCTGGGAGCCTAGGGTGTCGACGACCTCGATCGTCCAACCCGGGGCATCGGTGACCACGAAATCATCGGCGGCAAGCGAATCGTAGACGTCGAACGCAGCTTCGAAATCCTGGTCGGGAACCCCGTTACTATCGGGGCTGTCGGTCTGATCGTAAAGCACTGCCGTCCCTTCGATCACCGGCAAGGTCGGCGCAGCAGCATACTCCCCGACAAGCTGGGCCTCGGCAGTCACCGACGCGCCCAGCGCTGCTCCGATTGCGGCGACAAGCACGGAAGTCTTGAGCTTGGAATTCACGAAGTTCTCCCTTTAGAGACTGAGTTAAAGACTGTTTCAGTTTTCCCGAGACCATCTCGGGTTCCATCCAGACCGTCAGCCCGCATCCCCAACGATCCGTCGAATGTCATCGTTGCCCTTGAAGAACACGCACGGGCGCCTGCGAGACGATGGGCGACGTTAGCAGAGTTCATCGTACAAGGCAATCAGCGGCCCGAGCCGATCCGCGTAGTGCTTCCAGCGTCCGACCGCGGCCCGATTCAGTTTCTGGCGGACCTGCCCGGCGCTGGCCGTCCGGACCGGCCGTCGATTTTCGTGGAATCGCAGGCACACCGGATCCCACGGCAGGCCACAGAATTCGACCAGGCACCGGGCCTGTGCTTCGAAGTCGTCAAGCAGTTCCTCGTAGCGCACGGTCAGGAAACGGCCAGGAAGAACCTGCTCCCAGTGACTCGTCAGCGCACGAAAGTAACGGGTGTGGGCGGCGATGTCGTCGAGATCGTAGCTCCAGTGATGACCCCGGGCGAACAGCTGGCGATAGCAGCTCAGGCCCGTGTCGACCGGATCGCGCACGCAGTTCACGATCCGCGCGTTGGGCAGGATCAGGGCAATCAGGCCGGCGAGCGGAAAATTGTTCGGCATCTTGTCGGTGAACCGAGCGTGCCCCCGGCTCCAGCGAGCGGTGCGCTGGAGATAATCACGACCGAGCCCGGCAAGCGCATCGTCATCGAGTTCCCGCACCCGTTCAGGCGACCACCCGCCGGGCGTGCCGTCGCCGAGCGCCTTCAGCGCCAGGCGACCGAGATCGGGCAGCTCGCTGGCGCCGTTGCAGTCCGGATGGCTGGACAGGATCTGCTCGATCAGGGTCGAGCCCGACCGCGGAAGGCTGACGATGAAGATCGGCGCATCGGACCCCTCCCCGAGGGCACCGACCCGACCGACGTTCTCGAGCAGCTCGGGCGAGAACACCGAGCGGATTCTCGCTCCCTGCCTCGAGCGGGCCTCGGCGTCATACTGCACTTGACGACGCTTGATCCGATTGCCTGCTTCGAAGTGCCGGAACGCCTCGTCGTACTTCTCCTTCGATTCCAGAGCCGTTGCAAGCGCGAAGTGCAGGCCGATCCGGTCCACGTCGCTCGTCGACAGCTCGATCTGCGCGCGGAGACGATCGATGTCATCGTCCTGGAACACCAGGACCTTCACGTTGGCCAACGCCCACCAGAGGTCACCGCTGCCCGGCCGGATCGACACGCCGCGTCGGTACGCGGCCACGCTGCCATCGATGTCGGCCAGCGCCTTCAGGACATGCCCCAGGCACAACAGCGACTCCGCGTGATCACTCTTCAGACGTAGCGCCTGGCGGAACGCCGATGCAGCCTCGTCCAGCCGGGCCTGCGCGAGCAGCAGCCGTCCCAGGTTGAACCAGCCGGGTTGAAGGTCGCGCTCCAGCTTCAATGCATGACGAAAATCGGTCTCCGCCGCTTCCGGACGGTCGAGTGCACTCAAGCAGCTGCCTCGGTTCAGATAGAGGACGGCTCGCTTCGGCGCAAGTTCGAGCGCCGACTCGAACAATGGCAAGGCCGTTTCAGGCTGCCCTCGCCCCATCGCGACCACGCCGCGCAAGCGCCGGATCTCGTCGAGGCCGGCGGCCCCGGGCCGATCCAGCGGCGCCAGGACGGCCTCGGCCTCGGACCAGCGTCGCGCGCGGATGCAGGCACCGGCGCGGCGCAGGGCCGCCGCCGGTGCCGGCGGGCCGGAGGGGGGCGTCGGATGCATCGATTCGTTACTGCGGTGACCAACGCCCGATTCTACGGGTCCGGCCGACGCAACGCCCCGGGTTCGACGACGCGACGGGTCGATGTGGCCCGAGGCGCGCCGCGATGCCGGCGTATCGGAGCCCCTCGCAGGACACGACGCGGCCATGACCTCGGCCGACAACGGGGGGTGATCTCCAGACCTTTCCGGCCAGGAACGCGATGAAGACGGCGGCGGCCAACGGATCGACCCGGCCCCGCGCCGCGGCAACCTGCAACTGGCCGAAGAGCGCCACCCGGAAATCACCTTCCGGGCCACGCGCGAAGTCAGCGTCTACGTCGACGTCGAAGACTGAACCGCACTCCTCGCCAACGTTCGCTCGACCTCGGATGGCGCGGACCGCGCCGAGTCAGCCGGCTCGCTGCGGTGGGCCGGAGCGGGCTTCGAGGGCGCGCGTCCGCTTGCGCTCGTCACGCACGCACAGGACGAAAACGATCAGCAACATCACCAGCGTCAACACCATTTCCGGCGTCGCCTCGAAGGTCCACTGACGGTCCGTGGTCCACTCGGGTTCGACCCAGCCCTCCTCCCCGTCTCGATGCTGGACCCCTTCGCGTCGGTAGGACAGCCAGGGCCGATCCCAGAAGCCCAGGAACATTGTCTTCTCCACATGCAGACGGTGGTCGTCCATCGGCTGGCTGCGGTATTCCGTGGACGGAGCCACCAGGAGCACCAGCGAGACGCCGATCGCCAGGGCGATCAGTCCGTCCCACCCGGCCTTGCGATCCTGCGCCGAATCGCTGGCCCCGGATTCCGCCGCCGTCGATTCCGGCGCACCGGCGGACTGCAAATCGTGCCGCGGCAGGTCCACGCCGAGCACGCGCTGCGACCCGGGAACCACGAGGAAGCTGACGATGAAGGTCAGCGGAAAGCCCAGGATGAACAGCACGAGGCGCCAGCCCAGGCTGGTTCGATCCTGGGCCAGGTGACCGGCGTAGAGCAGCGCCATGACGATGGTGAACATCGACAGCCCCTGCCAGGGAAAGCCCTGCTGGAGGGTGATACCCAGCTCCCCGGAAACGGGCGCCGCCTGGACCGGACCGGCACCGGCCGTGAACAGCAGCACGAGAACGAAAACGGGACGGATCATCGCGGCGACCCCATGACGAAACCGGGCTCAGTATAGTCCGGGTCCGTCTTCCCGGTCATCGGGAAAATTCCTACAGCGACGCGCCCGGTCCGGCATCGACCCGGCGCGCGGCGCGGCGCTCGCCCCGGGGCGCCGGCGGACAGGCACAATGCGCGGATGACTGGCGACTCCTCCACGTCGATCGTTCCGGCATGAACGCCCTGGCCGCCGCCCGGGCGCACTTTCCGAATCGCGACCGGCGGCGCGCGCTGCTGACGCTGGCGCTGCCGATCATCGGCGGGATGGCCTCGCAGAACATCCTGAACCTGGTCGACATCGCGATGGTCGGCCGGCTCGGCACCACCGCGCTGGCCGCCACCGGGCTGGGGTCCTTCGCCAACTGGCTGTCGATGGCCTTCATCCTCGGGCTGGCCACCGGCGTCCAGGCGATCTGCGCACGCCGCGTCGGCGAAGGCGCGCATGGAGAAATCGCCGTGCCGCTGAACGGCGGGCTGATGCTCGCGCTGATGCTCGGCACGCCGCTCGCCGCGGTCCTGATCCTGTTCGCGCCCGAACTGCTGGCCCTGATCAACAACGATCCGGCGGTGGTCGAGGAGACCATCCCCTACCTGCAGGTCCGGCTGCTGGCGCTGGTCTTCGTCGGCATGAATTTCTCGTTCCGCGGCTACTGGTCGGCGGTCCATCGCACCGGCATCTACCTGGTCACGCTGCTGGTCATGCACGCGCTGAACATCGTCCTGAACTGGGTGCTGATCTTCGGCAATCTCGGCGCGCCGGCGATGGGCGTGACCGGCGCCGGGCTGGCCACCACGCTGTCGATCGTGGTCGGCTTCTTCATCTACGTGGGCTTCGGATTGAAATATGCATGGTCGGAGGGTTTCCTGCACCACCGGCCGTCGGTCACGATGCTGAAGAAACAATTCAAGCTCAGCCTGCCGGCCAGCCTGCAGCAGTTGTTCTTCTCGGCCGGCATGCTGACGCTGATCGTGATCTTCGGCCTGATCGGCACCGACCAACTGGCCGCGGCCAACGTGCTGATGACGCTGGGCCTGGTGATCATCCTGCCGGCGATCGGCCTCGGCATCGCCACCGCCACGCTGGTCGGCAATGCGCTGGGCCGCGGCGATGTCGACGATGCGCGCGCCTGGGGCTGGGATGCCGCGCTCTTCACTGCGCTGGTCGCTGCGACGATGGGACTGATCATCGCGCTGTTCGGCCGCCCCATCCTCGGGATGTTCCTGACCGACCCGGACGTCGTCGCGCTGGCCTGGCCGGCGTTGCTGGTCTCGTGCGTGGTCATCGGCATCGACGCCGCCGGCCTGGTCCTGCTGCACGCGCTGCTCGGCGCCGGCGACACCGGCCGGGTGATGAAGATCTCGCTGGTCGCGCAGTGGTTGCTGTTCCTGCCCGTCGCCGCGCTGGCCGGCCCGGTGCTCGGCGGAGGCCTGCTGCTGGTCTGGGTCCTGCAGGGGCTGTACCGCTGCGGCCAGACGCTCTGGTTCGCCCGGGCCTGGCAGCAGGGCCGTTGGCAGCACATCGAGGTGTAGGCGGGGCGCCAGACCCGCTGACTCGAGGCCGTTTCCTGAGGTACACGGGCAGCGGGACAAGCGGCTACACTGCCCGGCGACTTCCTGCGCCGGACCCGTCCATGGCCAACCTGATCGGATTGCTCGGCATCGCGCTGCTGCTCGGCGTCGCGTGGGCCGTTTCCGAGCACCGCCGTCACATCCAGTGGCAGACGATCATCATCGGACTGCTGCTGCAGCTCGCGCTGGCCGTTTTCGTGCTGTGGGTGCCGTTCGGGCGGGTCGTGTTCGAAACCCTGGGCTCGGGTTTCGTGACGCTGATCGGCTACACCCAGGCCGGCTCGGCCTTCATCTTCGGCGACCTGGCCAACGCCGAGAGCTACGGATTCATCTTCGCCTTCCAGGTGCTGCCGACGATCATCTTCTTCGCCTCGCTGATGGCCTGCCTCTACCACCTCGGCGTCATGCAGAAGATCGTCGAGTGGATGGCCGTGATCATGACCCGCTTCATGAAGGTCTCGGGTTCGGAATCGCTGGCCACGGCAGCCAATGTCTTCGTCGGCCAGACCGAGGCGCCGCTGGTGGTCCGGCCGTTCATCGCCGGCATGACCCGCTCGGAGCTGTTCGCGCTGATGACCGGCGGCATGGCGACGATCGCCGGCGGCGTGCTGGCCGCCTACGTACTGCTGCTCGGCGGCAGCGACCCGGAACAGCAGGCCTTCTACGCCAAGCACCTGATCTCGGCCTCGATCATGGCCGCGCCGGCGGCGCTGCTGGTGGCCAAGCTGATCCTGCCCGAACGCGAGGCCTCCGAAACCATGGGCCTGGTCCGGACGACCGTGGAACGCGAGCACACCAACCTGATCGAAGCCGCCGCCGGCGGGGCCGGCGAGGGGCTGAAGCTGGCCCTGAACGTCGGCGCGATGCTGCTGGCCTTCCTTGCCCTGATCGCGCTGATCAACGGCCCGCTGACCTGGCTCGGTTCGGTCACCGGCCTCGAAGCCGTGGTCGGCCAGCCGATCGACCTGGCCCTGTTGCTCGGCTGGCTGTTCGCGCCGGTCGCGTTCCTGGTCGGTGTGCCGCTGGAGGAAGCCGTGACCGTGGGTGGACTGATCGGCCAGAAGATCGTGGCCAACGAGTTCGTCGCCTACGTCGCACTGACCGAGATCCAGGGCGAGCTGTCCGAGCGCTCGGTGCTGATCGCGACCTACGCGCTGTGCGGCTTCGCCAACTTCGCCTCGATCGCCATCCAGCTCGGCGGCATCGGCGGCATCGCCCCATCACGAAGAGCCGACCTGGCCCAGCTGGGCCTGAAGGCGATCCTCGGCGGGACCATCGTCAGCCTGTTGAACGCGGCCTGGGCCGGCCTGCTGGTGTGGCACTGAGCCGGGCGTTGCGACCTTCGATCCGTACCGTGGCGGCGCTCGCCCTGCTGATCGCGGTCACGGCCTGCGCGGCGGGGTCGGCGGCCGATCCCGATGGGCCATCGTTCACCGAACTGTTGTTCGTCACCGACCGGGCCGACCGCTCGGACGATCCAGAGACGCCTCGATTCGGCGGGCGCCGCGGTCCGGTCGTGCACGGCCGGTGCGAAGTGCGGTTCCGGAACATCCCGCTGACCGACGGGCTCGCCCGGGCCCTGGACACCCACATCCCGACCGAGATCCGCAACGTGCATCGAGTCGCAACGATGCCGGCCGCAGCCTTCGACAGCGAACTGCAGCAGCTTCCGCCCGAGCGCCCGATCGTGCTGTTCGTGCACGGCTACGCCTACGGCTTCGATCGGGCCTGCCGCCAGGGCGCCCAGCTGCAGCGGCGACTGGGCGAGGACGCCACGGTGCTGCTGTTCACCTGGCCGTCGGACGGCAACCCGATGGACTACGGCTCCGACCGCGGCGACGCGGAGTGGGCGGCGCTGGATTTCGCCGACCTGGTCGAACGACTGAACGCGGTCGTCGGACCGGACCGGCTGAAGATCGCCGCGCACTCGCTCGGCAGCCGGACCGTGCTCGATGCGCTGGTCCGGCTGCAGCTGAAGAACGGGATCGAACGGCTGGCCGATCACCTGGTGCTGCTCGCGCCGGACTTCGACACCGCGCGGTTCCGCGCGCTGTGGCCACTGCTGGCGCCGATGGTTCGCGATGCAACGCTGTACGTGTCGGACAACGATCGACCGCTGGGGGTGTCGGAATCGCTGCACGACATGCCACGCCTCGGTCAGGCCGGTGGGGCGCCGACCGTGCTCGACGGCCTGCAGACCGTCGATGTCTCGCCGCTGGGCCGCTATCATCCCACGGGTCACGAGTACTACCGGTACCACCCGGCGGCGGGCGAGGATTTCATTGCGCTGCTGCTGGGCCGGGCCGACGCTGCCGAGCGGCCGAACACCGTGCGCCGGACGCAGGATGGCAAGACCTGGTACGAACTGGTCGATCGCGAGGACTGACCGTTCTCCGGCTCAGCGCCGCAGCCGATGGCCGAGCATTTCCTTCAGTGCGCGCCGACTGCCGTCCAGCGCATCGCTGTCGGGCAGCCAGCGCAGCAGGCTCGGCGGATCGCCGCGGACTTCGTGGTCGGTCGGCACCGTGAGCACCTCCAGACCGGTGGACTCGAAGTGGGCCGATGCGCGGCGCATGTGCAGCGCCGAGGTCACCAGCAGGATGCGGTCCGCGCCCCGGGCCCGCAGCATCGTCGCACTGAAATCGGCGTTCTGGCGGGTGTCGAGGCTGGCCGGCTCGAGCAGGATCCGGTCGGCCGGCATGCCCAGGTCGGTCAGCAGCCGGACCGCGGCTTCGGCCTCGCTGCTGCCGGCGTCCCGCCACGGCTGGGCCCCGCCGGAGATCAGGATCTCGGGTGCCTTGCCGGCCCGCCACAGGCGGAACGCGTGCCAGTAGCGATCGGCGGCTGCGCCGAGATCGGGTTGCGGGTTGCGCGAGGTCGGCGGAGCGATGCCGCCGCCGAGCACGACGATCGCGTCGGCCTCCGGCACGCGCTCGATCGCGATCGGGGGGTGCATGGATTCGAGGTGGCCGCGCAGCGCGTCCGACACGGCCGGCGTGGCCATGAGCCACAGCGTGGCCAGCGCAACGAACACGATCGCCTTGCCGCCCCGCCGGTCGCGCCAGGCCAGCCACAACCCGAGCAGCGCCAGCACGATCAGCCCGCCGGGCGGCAGGACCAGGGCCTGGCCGACCTTTTCGACGAAATCACCCATCGACCGGTCCCGCCGGGCCCGAGCGTTCGATCGCAGCGTCGGTCGCGGGCTCCGGCGCAAGCGGAGCCTGTCGATCCAGCGGCGCCAGTCGTTCCAGAGGAGCTTGCGAAACCCGGATCAGCCCGATGCTGCCGTGATCCATGTCGACGGTGGCCAGCAGCGCCGAGGCGATCAGCAGCGCCAGCGCCCGGGTCATGAGGTTGCGCCGTTGGCCCTCGAGACGTCCGGCATAGCCGATCACCAGCAGTGTCAGCAGCGAGCAGGCCACCAGCAGGGCAAGAATCGCCCACGGCAGGTGCCGCTCGCTGGCAGCCGCGCGGTGCTCGGCCACGTCGATCAGTGCGCCGACCGCGTCGAGGACCTCGACGTGATACTCCGGCGCCAGCCCGTCGACCTCGAGTGCCCGGATCCAGATCGCTTCGAGCAGCCGATCGCTGCGCTGGCGTTCGGCCGCCGCCAGTCCGTCGCGCTCCATCGAATGGTCGCGCCGATGATCGAGAAAGGCCCGCAGCGCAGCCTGCACCGCCCGAGCGTCCTCGGCCGGCAGCAGTCCCGCCTCGAGCGCCACGGCATGCGCCGCGCTGGCCTCGGCGACGACCAGGTCCTGGCGCTCGACGTACCGGCTGGCCGAGCCGCCGAAGCTGAAGCCCAGCAGCAGGGCGAGCAGCCCCAGCATGGCACCCTGGATGGCGCCGGCGTCGATCGCGCGGTCGCGGCCATGCGCAAGGTGCCGGTCGGCCAGCCAGCGTCCCGACTCGACCATCGCCAGCAGTGAGACCACGAACGTGATGGCCAGAACGAATTCCATGGTCGTGGTCATCGGCGGACGCTCCCTGTGTCGCGCTGGACGATCGGCGTGCAAGCGCGCACATCATAGCCAGCCACGCCCGTCCTGTTGCGCATGGCAGACTGCCGACCATGACCGCCGCCGATCCACTGCACCAGGCCCGCCGCGCGCTGACTGCCGCCCGACGCGTTACCGTGCTGACCGGCGCCGGCATCTCGGCAGAGTCCGGCATCCCGACCTTCCGCGAGGCGCAGATTGGCCTCTGGGCGACGTTCGATCCACGCCAGCTGGCCTCGCCGGAGGGCTTCGCCGAGAACCCCGGCCGGGTCTGGGACTGGTACCAATGGCGGCGGACCCTGATCGGCAACAGCGCGCCGAACCCCGGTCATCGGGCGCTGGCGGAACTGCAGCGGCGCCGGCCGGACCTGGTGTTGATCACCCAGAACGTCGACGGCCTGCACCAGCGCGCCGGGTCGCGCGGCGTGCTCGAGCTGCACGGCAGCGTCCAGCGCACGGTCTGCTCGGTGACCCGGCGGGCGATCGACGCCGACTGGCTGGCCCGCCATGCCGACGATCATCCGCCGCCGTCGCCGCACCACCCCGACGGACTGGCCCGCCCCGACGTCGTCTGGTTCGGCGAGGCGCTGCCGGCCGACGTGCTGGAGGCCGCGTTCGAAGCCGCCGCGAACTGCGACCTGATGCTGGTCGTCGGCACCTCCGGCGAGGTCCACCCGGCGGCCGGTCTGCCGCGGATCGCTCGCGAGCAGGGCGCGACGATCATCGACGTCAACCCGCAAGCCGATGCGATCCGCGAGTTCGCCGATCTCGTCCTGGCCCGGCCCGGCGGCGAGGTCCTGCCGAAGCTGATCGGGCCGGACTGACCCGGGCGCGCCTGGACGTTTTGCCGGCCGGGGCGCTACGGCAATTGATTTCCGACGGCCGGTGGCCTAGGCTTCCCCGAGATCCGCGCACGGCCGAGTCACGATGGCGACACCGCCCCGAGTCGGCAGCCATCGATGAACAGGGGACGATTTCGATGACACGCATTGACCGCCGGACCCTTTTCGGCGCCCTGGCCGCTGCCTTCCTGCTGAGCGGCTGCTCCGAGCCGTCCGATTCGCCGACGGCCCCCGGCGCGCGCCCGGTCGGCGTGATCGAGGTGGCCGCCGCTGACCGGCCGGTGACCTTCGACTACGCCGGACGCACCGCCAGTTCGCAGCGGGTGGAAATCCGGCCGCGCATCACCGGCTACCTGGATTCGATCGAGTACACCGAAGGCGGGTTCGTCGACCGGGGCGATGTGCTGTTCCGGATCGATCCGAAACCGTTCGAGTCCCGACTGCGCGGCGCGCGCGCCGAGCTGTCGCAGCAGCAGGCCCGGCTCGACAACGCCGAGGCCCTGCTGGCCCGGGTCGAACCGCTGGTCGAGGCTCGCGCCGTGGCCCAGAAGGAAGCCGACGACGCCCGCGCCCTGGTCGCGCAGTCGGCCGCGGCGGTCGAGGCGGCTTCGGCGCGGGTCTTCGAGGCCGAGCTCGAGCTCGGCTACGCGACGATCACGGCGCCGGTCACCGGCATTGCCGGCGCCGCCCGCTTCCGCCAGGGGGCGCTGGTCGGCGGCACGGCCGAGCCGCTGACCGAAGTCGCCCGCATCGACCCGGTCTGGGTCGAGTTCAGCATTGCCGAAGGCGCGCTGCTGGCCGCCCGGCACGGCACCGAAACCCATCGCATCGAGCTGCCGACCGATGGCGCCTTCGACGTTCGCCTGACCCTGGCCGACGGCACCCCGCACCCGGACACCGGACGCATTTCCTTTGCCGATGCACAGATCAGCGAGCGCACCGGCACGCTGCTGCTGCGCGCCGAGGTGCCGAATCCCGACGCCCGCCTGCGGCCGGGCCAGTTCGTCACCGTGCACCTCGACGGCGCGCTGCGGCCGGATGCGATCGCGGTGCCGCAGGCGGCCGTGCAGCAGGGGCCCCGGGGGCCGTTCGTCTGGGTCGTCGACGGTGGGTCGAAGGCCGAGCGCCGGCCGGTGCGAGTCGGCCCCTGGGACGGCCGGGCCTGGATCGTCCACGAGGGCCTGTTCGATGGCGACCGGGTCATCGTCGAGGGCGTGGTCGGGCTGTCGCCGGGCACGCCGGTGCAGCCGCGTCCGACCGATCTCGCCGCTGCGGACTGAGGGCGCGCTCCGATGCTGACCACGGTGTTCGTCCGGCGGCCGATCCTGGCCTCGGTGATGTCGATCGTGCTGGTCATCGCCGGCGCGGTGGCCGGGCTGAACCTGCCGATCAACATGTACCCGGACATCGCCCCGGTCCAGGTCACGGTCTCGGCCAACTATGCCGGTGCCGACGCCGAAACCGTGGCCAACACGGTGGCCGCGCCGCTGGAAACCGAGATCAACGGCGCCGACGGCCTGATGTACATGCGCTCGGCCGCATCGCCGTCCGGCCTGATGACGCTGACCGCCTACTTCGAGCTCGGCACCGACCCCGACACCGCCGAAGTCCAGGTCCAGAACCGGGTCAGCCTGGCGCTGCCCAAGCTGCCGGACAGCGTGCGCAGCAGCGGCGTGCGGGTCCAGAAGCGCTCCAGCGGGTTCCTGATGCTGCTTGCGCTGTACTCGCCCGACGGCCGCTACAACGAGCAGTACATCGGCAACTACGCCAACCTCTACGTGCTCGACGCGCTCAAGCGGGTCGAGGGCGCCAACCAGGCCGAGATCATGGGCCTGCCGGACCTGGCCATGCGGGTCTGGCTGGACCCCGACCGGCTGCGCGCGCTGGACCTGACCGCCGCGGAAGTGCAGACCGCGATCGCCCGCCAGAACCGGCAGTTCGGCGCCGGCACGCTGGGCCAGGCGCCGACCGCCGGCCCGGTTCCGCTGACCGTGCCGCTGACCACCGAGCCGCGCTTCGCCAGCCCGGAGGAATTCGAGCGCCTGATCCTGCGCGCCGAGACCGAGGGCACCCGGGTGGTCCGGCTGGCCGATGTCGCGCGGGTCGAGGTCGGCACCCGGATGAGCCTGCTGCGCTCGGAGCTCAACGGCACGCCGGCGACCTTCATCGCGGTCTACCAGCAGCCCGGCTCCAATGCGCTGGCGGTGGCCGAGAACGTCACCGCGATGCTCGAGGAGATGGCGCCGACCTTCCCCGAGGGCATCGAGTACGCGGTGTCCTTCGACACCACCAAGGTCGTCCAGGCCTCGATCGACGAAGTCATCGAGACGCTGATCATCGCCGTGCTGCTGGTGATCCTGGTCACCTACCTGTTCCTGCAGAACGTCCGTGCCACGCTGGTCCCGACCGCGGCCATCCTGGTGGCGGTGGTCGGCACCTTCATCGGCATGCTGCTGCTCGGCTTCAGCCTGAACCTGATGACCCTGCTCGGGCTGGTCCTGGCGATCGGCATCGTGGTCGACGACGCAATCGTGGTCGTCGAGAACGTCGAGCGCAACATGCAGGAACTGGGGCTGCAGGCAAAGGAGGCCACGGTTCGCGCGATGGACGAGGTGATCGGGCCGGTCATCGCCACCACGCTGGTGCTGATCGCGGTGTTCGTGCCGGTCGCCTTTCTCGGCGGATCCACCGGCGTGCTGTTCCAGCAGTTCGCGGTCACCATCGCGGTGTCGGTCGGCATCTCGAGCTTCGTCGCGCTGACCCTGACCCCGGCGCTGTGCGGCGTACTGCTCAAACCGCGCGGCGAACCGGCCCGGCCGTTCCGGATCTTCAACGCCGGACTCGACCGCATGACCGAGCTGTACGGCGAGGGCGTCGCGGTGGTGCTGCGGCGCAGCGTGCTCGGCGTGGTGCTGGTCGGCGTGATGTTCCTGGCCATCGCCGGCCTGTTCCGGATCCTGCCGTCCAGCTTCGTGCCCGAGGAGGACCAGGGCATCCTGTTCGCCGCCATCATGCTGCCCGACGGCGCCAGCCTCGACCGCAGCGAAACCGCCGCCCGCGCCGCCGCGGACCTCCTGCGCGCGCAGCCGGCGGTCGAATACACCTCGGCGCTGACCGGCTACAGCCTGCTCGACGGCCAGTTCAAGACCAACGCCGCGACGGTGTTCGTCTCGCTGAAGGACTTCGACGACCGCAGCGACCGGGCGCTGTCGCTCGACGCGCTGCTGGCCGACGTCCGGCCCAAGCTGATGGGCGGGCTGGGCGAGGCCGTCGGCATTCCGATCAACCCGCCGGCGGTGCCCGGCCTGGGCAGCCAGGGCGGCTTCGAGCTCTGGGTGCAGAGCCGCGAGACCTCCGACCCGACGGTCATGGCCGAGGCCATCCAGCGCCTGATCGGGGCGGCCGGCGAAAGCCCGGTGCTGACCGGCGTGACCAGCACCTTCAACCCGAGCTCGCGGCAGCTGCAGGTCCAGGTCGATCGGACCCGGGCCGAAACGCTGGGGGTGCCGACCGAGGCCATCTACGATGCGCTGCAGACGATGTTCGGCGGCGCCTACGTCAGCCAGTACAGCCAGTACGGACGGGTCTGGAACGTCATCGTCCAGGGCGACGCGGTGTTCCGCGACGATCCCGGCGACTTCGACCGGGTCCACGTGCGCGGCCGCCAGGGCGACCTGGTTCCTCTGTCGGCGGTGATCACCACCGAGTGGCGCGCCGGTCCCGACCTGGTGACGCGGTTCAACGGCTTCCCGGCCGCGCGGGTCAATGGCGACGCCGCAGCCGGATATTCGTCGGGCCAGGCCATTGCCGAGATGGAGCGGCTGGCCGCCGAGGTCCTTCCCGACGGCATGACGCTGGAGTGGGCCGGCCTGGCGCTGGAGGAAAAACAAGCCGGCTCGACCGCCGCGGTGGCCTTCGCGTTCGGACTGGTGCTGGTGTTCCTCATCCTCGCCGCCCAGTACGAGAAGTGGTCACTGCCGCTGGCCATCATCACGTCCGTGCCGTTCGGCCTGTTCGGCGCGTTGATGGCGATCTGGCTGGCCGGCATGGACAACGACGTCTACTTCCAGATCGGCCTGATCACGCTGATCGGGCTGTCGGCCAAGAACGCGATCCTGATCGTCGAGTTCGCCCAGCTCAAGTTCAGCGAAGGCATGGCGCCGGCCGCCGCGGCACTCGAAGCGGCGAAGCTTCGTCTACGACCGATCCTGATGACCTCGCTGTCGTTCATCCTCGGCACGCTGCCGCTGGTCATCGCCTCCGGCGCCGGCGCCAACGCGCGGCACTCGATCGGCACCGGCGTGATGGGCGGGATGATCGCCGCGACCACGCTGGCGCTGTTCTTCGTTCCGCTGTTCTACGTGCTGATCATGAAGGTATCGAACCGCGGCGACGCCGCGCCGGGAGGTCGCGATGTGGCGTAGCGCACGGCCGGCCCTGCTGGCCCTGGTCCTGACCGGCTGCGCGGTGGGCCCGAGCTACGAGCGCCCGGCGCTCGAGCTGCCCGAGACCTGGCGGATCGAACTGGACCACGCCGAGGCCGCGATCGACACGGCCTGGTGGCGGGCGTTCGACGACCCGGCGCTGGATGCCCTGATCGACCAGGCCGTGGCCCGCAACCTCGACCTGGCCGTGGCGCTGGAGCGAGTCCGCGAATTCGCCGCACGCGTCGGCATCACCGCTTCGGGTCGCTGGCCGCAGCTCGGCTACGACGCATCGGCCGCTCGCGCCCGGCTGTCACGCGAGACCGGCATCGGCGCACTCGGCGGTTCGCGCACCGCCGACAGCTTCGAGGCCAACCTCAACGTGAGCTGGGAGCTGGACCTTTGGGGCCGGATCGCGCGCGCCGAGGACGCCGCCGAGGCCGACTTCCTTGCCGTGGAGGAAAACCGGCGCGCACTGGTCCTGGCGCTGGTCACCGCGGTGGCCGAGACCTACATCGAACTGCGCGGTCTGGACGCCCAGCTGCAGGTCGCGAAGGCTTCGCTGGACAGCCGCCGCCAGTCGCTGGAGCTGTTCGAACTGCAGCTCGAGCGCGGCGTGCTGTCCGAGCTCGAAGTCGCCCAGCTGCGCTCGGAGTTCGAGCGGACCGCCGCCACCCTGCCGGCGCTGGAACGGGCGATCGCGCTGACCGAAAACGCGCTGAGCGTGCTGCTCGGTCGGCCGCCCGGCGCGATCCCGCGCGGCCGGGCACTGACCGAACTGACCGGCCCGCCGATCCCGGCCGGCCTGCCGGCGACCCTGCTCGAGCGCCGCCCCGACCTGCGCGCGGCCGAGCAGCAGCTGGTCGCCGCCACCGCCAGGATCGGCGTGGCGCGCGCCGAACGCTTCCCGCGGATCGCGCTGACCGGGCTGTTCGGCCTGGCCAGCAGCGAGCTGTCGCGGCTGGCCGAGTCGTCGGCCGAACAGGCAGCGCTTGCCGCCGGGCTGAGCGGACCGCTGTTCACCGCCGGGCGCGTGCGCGGCGGCATCGAAGCCGCCGAGGCCGCGGCGGCCCAGGCCGACCTGCGCTATCGCGCCGCGGTGTTGACGGCGCTGCGCGAGGCCGAGGACGCGCTGGTCGTCCACGCCACGACCCGGACCGAGCGCGATGCCCAGCTGCGGCGGGTGGCGGCGCTTCGCGACTATCGACGCTTCGCGGTGATGCGCTACGACACCGGCTACACCAGCTACCTGGCCGTGCTCGATGCCGAGCGCTCGCTGTTCGACGGCGAGCTGCAGGCGCTGCGCACCGCGGCCGACGCCTTGCGCGCCCTGATCGGCCTGTACAAGGCGCTCGGCGGCGGCTGGATCGACCGCGCGCTGGCGCCCCCGGCGGACGGCGAAGCGACGCCCGAATGACCGGCGGCGCGCTTGTGGCCGACCGATCCGCCGGGTAGAGTCGAACGCCGTTCCCGTCCTGGCGCCACGTATCGATGAACGCCCTTCGCCTGCTCCGCCAGCGCCGCTTCGGCGCCTTCTTCACCGTGCAGGCGCTCGGCGCGCTGAACGACAACGTGTTCCGCAACGCGCTGGCCACGCTGCTGGTGTTCGGCATCGGCGTCGAGGCCGGCTGGGACCCGGCCGGCCTGGTCAACCTCGCCGCGCTGCTGTTCATCCTGCCGTTCTTCCTGTTCTCGGCCGTGTTCGGACAGCTGGCCGACCGCTTCGAGAAGTCCGGCATGATCCGCTGGATCAAGCTGTTCGAGATCGTGATCTGTGCCTATGCCGGCCTCGCGCTGTACCTCGGCGACGTGGTGCTGCTGATGAGCGTGGTCTTCCTGCTCGGCTTCCAGTCGACGCTGTTCGGGCCGATCAAGTATTCGATCCTGCCGCAGCTGCTGCCGCCGGCGCAGCTGACCGCCGGCAACGGACTGGTCGCGGCCGGCACCTACATCGCGATCCTGGCCGGCACCATCCTCGGACCGCTGCTGGCCGGGCTGGAGCTCGGCTGGCCGTGGGCGGTGCTGGTCGGCACGCTGATCATCGCCGGGATCGGCTGGCTGGCGGCGCTGGCCCTGCCCCCGGTGCCGATCGGCGACCCGTCGCTGAAGCTGAACCTCGACCCCGTGACCGCGTCCTGGGCCACGTTGCGCCGGCTGGGCCGCAACCGGAACCGCCTGCACAGCGTGCTCGGCGTGGCCTGGTTCTGGTTCTACGGCAGCATCTTCCTGGTCCAGATCCCGGCCTACACCCAGGGCGTGCTCGGCGGCGACGAACGCGCGCTGGCGGCGCTGCTGGCGCTGTTCATCGTCGGCATCAGCACCGGCGCCCTGCTCTGCGACAAGCTCTCGCGCGGCGCCATCGAGATCGGCCTGGTCCCGATCGGTGCGGTCGGCATGACCGTGTTCGGCCTGGACCTGATGCTGGCCAGTCCGTCCACGCCGCTGACCGAGGCATCGATCGCCGAGCTGCTGGCCCGCGACGGCAGCCTGCGGATCGTCGCCGACCTGGTCCTGATCGGGGTCTCCGGCGGACTGTTCATCGTGCCGCTGTATGCGCTGGTCCAGAGCCAGTCGGGCAACGACGAGCGGGCCCGGGTGATCGCCGGCATGAACATCATGAATGCGCTGTTCATGGTGCTGGCCAGCGCGCTGGCGATCCTGCTGCTCAGCGTGGCCGGACTGTCGATTCCGCAGCTGTTCGGCGTGGTCGCCCTGCTGAACCTCGCCGTGGGGGTCTACATCGTGCTGCTGGTGCCGGAGTTCGCGCTGCGCTTCCTGATGTGGGTGATCTCGCGGCTGGTCTACCGGGTCCGGGTCGTCGGCACCGGCATCCAGCATCTGCCGGCCGAGGGTCCGGCACTGATCACCTGCAACCACCTGAGCTTCATGGACCCGCTGATCATCGGCGGCACCATCCAGCGGCCGATCCGGTTCGTCATGACCCATCGCATCTACCACCTGCGCGGGCTGACCTGGCTGTTCCGGCTGGCCGGGGCGATCCCGGTCGCCCCGGCTCGCGAGAACCCGGCGTTGCTGCAGCGGGCCTTCGAGGCGGTCGACGACGCGCTGGCCCGCGGTGAGCTGGTCGGAATCTTCCCCGAAGGCGGGCTCAGTCCCGACGGCGACGTGCAGCCGTTCCGCGCCGGCATCAGCGAGATCCTCGCCCGGCGCCCGGTGCCGGTCATCCCGATGGCGCTGGAGGGGCTGTGGGGCGGTGTGTTCAGCCGCGCGCCCGGGCGCTGGCGACGGCGCGACCGCGGCTTCTTCTCGCGGGTCCAGCTGAAGATCCTCGACCCGGTCGCACCGGGCCAGGCGGACCGGCGCGAGCTCGAGGCCCTGACTCGCCATCACCACGACCAGCTGCGCAGCCACCCGACGTGACGGTCCTGAGCACGCCGCGCCTGCAGATCCGACCCTGGCGTCCCGGCGACCGACCGGCGCTGGAGCGGATGGCGCTGGACCGCGACATGATGCGCTACGTGACCGGCGGTGAGCCATGGTCGGCCGAACGCATCGACGCGTTTCTCGAAGACCAGGCGGCAGGCTATCGACAGCACGGACTGGCCTTCGGCGCCGTCACCCACCGCGCTCGCGACCGGGTCATCGGCCTGGCCGGCATCCAGCCGCTGGACTCCGGCGCCTTCGAACTCGGCTGGTGGATCTGGAAGGACCACTGGGGCCAGGGCTACGCCACCGAGGCCGCCGCCGCGGTGGTCGCCCACGCCCGCTACGCCCTCGAGCTGGATCGGCTGTACGCCGTGATCGATCCGCCCAACAGCGCGTCGATCCGGGTCGCCGAAAAACTGGGCATGGTGTTCGAGCAACGGATCAGCGCGCGCGCGACCCGCGCCGAGCGGCCGGACACCTCGATCGTGCTCTACGTGGTCCGGTTCGGCGGACCCGGGCCTGCGCCTACTCGCCGGCAGCCGGGGGCCGGCGGGCGATGACGATCAGTCGATCGCTGTCGAGCCCGTAGGGCGTGCCGTCGAAATCGCCGTCGACGGCCTCGACCGCAAAGCCGTGCGCCTCCAGCAGCCGGCTCAACTCGCCGGCCGACCAGACCCGGTGCGACCAGGCGCGGCGATGGACCCGATCGCCGTCGATCAGCAGCCACTCGTTGTCGAGCCGGGTCGCGTGCTCGGTCAGGACCGGCCGCTCGATCAGCAGCGTGCCGTCGTCGTTCTCGGTGCAGTGGACCGGCTGCAGGTCGCGGATCAGCGTCTCGAGCCCGACCACGTCGAGCAGCAATCGCCCGCCCGGCTTCAGCGAGGCCAGGATCCGGTCCAGTACCCGGCCGTGATCGTCCTCGGCCTCGAAGTAGCCGAACGAGGTCCACATCACCAGCACCGCATCGAAGGCCCCGGGGCGCTCGAAGCTGCGCATGTCGGCCTGGACGGTCTCGACCGCAACGCCCTCGATGCCGGCGCGGGTCTCGAGCCCGCCGAGCAGGTAGGCGCTGGTATCGACCGCGGTGACCGCCAGGCCGGCCCGGGCCAGCGGCAGGGCATGCCGGCCGGGACCGCAGCCCAGGTCGAGCACGGTGCCGTCGTCAAGGCCCAGCCGCTCGAGGATCCGGGACACCTGCTCGGCCGCCTCGGTAAACTGCGGTTCGGAAAACATCAGCGGCCCGAACCGCCGCCAGAACTCATCGTCGATGTACCAATCGCTCACGCGGATTCTCCTGGTCTCGTTGCTGCTGCTGGCCAGCGGTTGCGCCACGCTGGGCTGGTACGGACAGGCCGTGCGCGGCCAGCTGGAGCTGCTCGCCAACCGGACCGACGTCGAACGGCTGCTGGCCGACCCGATGCTGCCGGAGGACCGCCGCGCCAAGCTGGAACTGGCCCTCGACGTCCGTGATTTTGCCAGCCGCTCGCTGGCCCTGCCGGACAACGACAGCTACCGCAGCTATGTCGAGCTCGACCGCGACGCGGTGCTCTGGAACGTGATCGCGGTGCCGGCCTTGTCGTTGGCGCCGAAGGCCTGGTGCTATCCGTTCGTCGGCTGCCTGGCCTATCGTGGCTGGTTCCGGCGCGAGGCCGCCGAGCGCGCCGCGAAGCGCCTGGCCGACGACGGCTACGACGTGCGCGTCTCGCCGGTCGCGGCCTATTCCACGCTCGGCACCTTCGACGACCCGCTGACCACGCCGATGCTGGCCTGGGACCGCGAACGCCTGGCCGGGCTGATCATCCACGAGCTGGCCCACCAGCGGTTGTTCGTGGCCGGCGACACGGCATTCAGCGAAGCCTACGCGACGGCGGTCGAGCGGGCCGGTCTCGATCGCTGGCTGGCCGCGCGCGGCGACACCGCGGGCCGCCAGCGCGTGGCCGAACGGCGACAGCGGGCCGAGGCCTTCACCGCGCTGCTGCTGACCGCCCGCGACGACCTGGCCACCGTCTACGCGTCGCGCCGCAGCAACGAAGCCAAACGACTGGCCAAGGCCGCACGCTTCGAGCAGCTCCGGGCCGAGATCCTGGCCTTCGCCGAGCGCCCCGGCGCTCGAGCCTATGCCGGCTGGGCGCGGATCGAACTCAACAACGCCGATCTCGCGCTGCGCGCCACCTACGAGCAGGGCACGCGCGCATTCGGTGCGCTTCTGGCAGAATACGACGGCGATTTCGCGCGCTTCCATGCGGCGGCCGAAGCCCTGGCCGACCGGGGCCCCGAGGCGCGCGATGCATTCCTGAATTCATGCCGGACCACAGCCTGCCCGTGAAGCCGATTCCGACACGCCGCGCGCGCGGCTGCAAGCAGACCTCGCGAGCGGCCGCCGGTGGTCTCGGGCTGACGCTGGGCATGACGCTGCTGCTGTCGCCCGGCCCGGCCCAGGCGCAGACCGACGATGGCCGACCAGCCACGGCCGGCGGCAGCCAGGCCGCGGCGCAGCAGTGCCGAGCGCCGGGCAGCGTCCCGCCCCGCGGCCGGCTCCAGCGCACCGGCCCGCTGCCGATGGACATCCAGGCCAATGACATGCAGGCACCGGCCGATGCGCCGATGCAGTTCCGCGACGACGTGCTGCTGGTCTACGGCGACCAGCAGCTGCGCACCGACGAGCTGATCTACGACCCGGAGACCGGCCAGGTCGAACTGCCCGGCTGGCTCGAGTACACCGACGCGGTGATCCGGATGCGCGCCGAATCGGCGGCCTACAACACCGAGACTTCGGCCGGGCGGTTCAGCGGCGTCGACTACTACATCGCCGGCGCCGAAGGCGCAGGCCACGCCGGTGAAGTCCGGATGCTCGGCCCCGAGCGCGCCCGGGTCGAGACCTTCGATTTCACCACCTGCGACATCGAGGATCCGGACTGGCAGCTGAAGGCCGGCAAGGTCGAGCTGGACTTCGAGTCCGGCGTCGGCACGGCGCGTGACGCACGGCTGGAATTCAAGGGCGTGCCGCTGCTGTATTCGCCGTGGCTGAGCTTCCCGCTCGACAACCGCCGCAAGTCCGGCTTGCTGTATCCACAGATCGGCGCATCGAGCGACAATGGCATCGATGTCGCGGTGCCGTGGTACTGGAACATCGCGCCGAACATGGACGCCACCTTTACCCCACGGCTGATCGGCGAGCGCGGCCTGTCGATGGGCGGCGAGTTCCGCTTCCTGACCCGCCGACAGGCCGGCACTCTGCAGCTCGACTACCTGCCCGACGATCGCGAGGCCGACCGCGACCGCTGGCTGGCCCGAGCGCGCTACTCGGCCCGGCTGGCCGAGGACTGGACCGGTCGGGTGAACTTCAACCGGGTCAGCGACGCCGACTATTTCTTCGACCTCGGCAACGATCTCGACTCGAGCACGATCCAGTACCTGCGCTCGGATCTGCGGGTCCGTGGCCAGGGCCGCTTCTGGACGCTGACCACGACCTTCGACACCTTCCAGGTCCTCGACCGCGACGTGGCCGACGAGCGCGAGCCCTACAACCGTCTTCCGCGCGTCGAGTTCGACGCCGACCTGCCGTTGCCCAACGGCTTCGCCTTCCGACTCGATTCCGAGGCGGTGTACTTCGATCGCTCGATCGGCGTCACCGGGCTGCGGCTGGACGCGCTGCCCGAGCTGTCGTGGCGGCTGGTCCGGCCCGGCGGCTTCCTCGAGCCTCGGGTCGGCCTGCGGGCCACGGCCTACAGCCTCGATCGCGACGATCCGGACGCCGAAGACGATCCCAGCCGGATCCAGCCCATCATCAGCCTCGACGGCGGTCTGGTGTTCGAGCGCGAAACCCCCTCGGGCCGGCTGCAGACGCTGGAGCCGCGAGCCTATTACCTGTACGTCCCGGGCCGCTCGCAGTCGGACTTTCCCGTCTTCGATACGCGCGAACTGACCTTCGGGTTCGCCCAGCTGTTCCGGACCAACCGCTACAGCGGCGCCGACCGCCAGACCGACGCCAACCAGCTCACGCTGGCCGTGACCAGCCGCCTGCTGGCGCGCGACGACGGCCGCAGCCTGCTCGATGCCAGCCTCGGCCAGATCTTCTTCTTCGACGACCCCAGCGTTCGGCTGCCGGACGAGCCGGAGGACGACCGGGAGCTGTCGGCCACCGTCGGCGAGATCAACTGGCGACCGTCGGACCGGTTCCTGGTCAACGCCGGCCTGCAGTGGGATCCCGACGACACCGAGCTGGACGTCGCCGCGTTCGGGCTGCGCTGGAAGGGCAGCGACGCCCGCCAGGTCCAGGTCGGTTACCGGTTCCGGCGCGACCGGGTCGACCAGTTCGACGTCCGCTTCCGCTATCCGCTGAGCGGTGAACTCAATCTGATCGGCCGGGTCAATTACTCACTGGAGGACGACGAGCCGCTGGAATTGCTGGCCGGCCTCGAATACGAAAGCTGCTGCTGGGCGCTGCGGACATCGATCCGCCGCTACGTCAGCGATCGCGACGCCGACCAGCGCACGGCGTTCTTCCTCGAACTCCATCTCAAGGGGCTGGGCAGCCTCGGCCGCCGCCCCTATGACCTGTTCACGTACTAGCGAGTCTTCCCATGGATCGAATCTTCCGAATTCTTCCGTTGCTGCTGGCCCTGCTGCCATTGGCGGCCCTGGCCCAGGACGACGCGTCACCGCGCCAGCCGATCGACGAGATCGTGGCCGTGGTCGACGAAGAGGTGATCCTGCGCTCCGAACTGGAGGCGGCCATCACCGGCGTGGTGCGCCAGGTCGAGGCGCGCGGCGAGCGGCTGCCGCCGCGCAGCGTGCTCGAAGAACAGGTGCTCGAGCGGCTGATCATGAACCAGGTCCAGATCCAGCGCGCCGAGCAGACCGGAATCCGGATGTCCGACCAGGACGTCGACCGGGCGCTCGGCGACCTGGCCCGCCAGAACGGCCTGACCCTGACCCAGCTGCGCGCCGCGATCGAAGGCGACGGGCTGAGCTTCGACGAATTCCGCCAGGAAATCCGCTCCGAGCTGACGACCCAGGCCCTGCGCCGGCGGATCGTCGACGGCATGGACGAGATCACCGACACCGAGATCGACATCATGCTCGCCTCGGACAATTTCCGGGGCGACGAGTACAAGCTGTCGCAGATCCTGATCCAGGTGCCCGAGTCGGCCGGCCCGGACGAGCTCGACGAAGCCGCCGCGCGTGCCGACGAAGCCTACCGCGAGCTGCAGGACGGGCTGGAGTTCGCCTCGGCCGCGATCGCCTATTCCGACGCGCCGGACGCGCTCGAGGGCGGCGACGTGGGCTGGCGCAACCTCAACGCGCTGCCGCGCCAGATCGCCGACGTGATCCGCGACCTGGAACCGGGCCAGTACACCGAGCCGCTCCGGATCCAGTCCGGCTTCATCATCGCCCGGGTCGACGACCGGCGGGCCCAGCGCGAAGTGATCGTCACCGAGTACCGGATGCGCCACTTGATGGTTCGCCCGTCGGAGCTGCTGCCGGCCGAAGAGGCCCGCGAACTCATCGAATCGCTGCACGACCGGCTCGAAGCCGGCGAGGACTTCGGCGAAATCGCCCGCGAATTCTCCGATGACCAGGGCTCGGCCAACCTCGGCGGCATGATCGACTGGTTCCCCGAGGGCGCCTACGGCACCGGCTTCCAGAACGTCATCGACAGCCTCGCGATCGGCCAGATGAGCGAAGTGTTCCAGAGCCCGCAGGGTTGGCACGTGATCCGGCTGGAGGACCAGCGCGAGGCCGACCGCACGGTCGAATCGATGCGTAACGAGGCCCGCGAGATGATCATCCGCCAGAAGGCCGACGACGAGATCGAACGCGTGCTCCGGCGGATGCGCTCCGAGGCCTACGTCGACATCCGGCTCTGATCCGGCCGTGACCGACGAGCGGGCCGGCCCGATCCTGATCACGCCGGGCGAGCCGGCCGGGATCGGGCCGGAGCTGGCCGTCCGGATCGCGCTGGAGCGCGGCCGCGACGAACTGGTCCTGGTCGCCGACCCCGAGCTGCTCGAGGCCACCGCGCACCGGCTCGGCCGGCCGGCCCGGATCGTCGATGCCGACGCCCCACCGGGCCCGGGCCGACTCCGCTGCCTGCCGGTGGCGCTGGCGGCCCCGGCCGAACCCGGCCGACTCGATCCGGTCAACGCCGGGTACGTGCTCGAGACCCTGGCCGCGGCCTGCGACCGGGTCGCCGACGGCCGCGCCCGTGCCCTGGTCACCGGCCCGGTCCACAAGGGCGTGATCAACGATGCCGGCATTGCCTTCAGCGGCCACACCGAGTTCCTGGCCCGACGCGCCGGCGTCGACCGGGTCGTGATGATGCTGGCCGCCGATACGCTGCGCGTGGCCCTGGCCACCACCCACCTGGCACTGCGCGACGTGCCCGACGCGATCACGCAGGCCTCGCTGGAGCGCACCCTGCGGATCCTCCACGCCGACCTGGTCGACCGCTTCTCGATCGCCGCGCCGCGCATCGTGGTGCTGGGCCTGAACCCGCATGCCGGTGAAGGTGGCCATCTGGGCCGGGAAGAGATCGAGATCATCGAGCCGCTGCTCGATCGCCTGCGCGCCGAGGGCCTGGACCTGGTCGGCCCGCTGCCGGCCGACACGGCCTTCGTTCCCGACCGCCTGACCGACGTCGACGCCGTGCTGGCCATGTACCACGACCAGGGGCTGCCGGTGCTCAAGTACGCCGGCTTCGGCCGGGCCGTCAACATCACCCTGGGCCTGCCCTTTATCCGCACCTCGGTCGACCACGGCACCGCCCTGGACCGCGCCGGCACCGACACCGCCGACCCGGGCAGCCTGAACGCCGCCGTCGACCTGGCGCGCGAGCTGGCGCTCGCGAGGGACGAGGGGAAAGGGGCGAGGGGCGAGTGATCGCCATGGCACCCTTTCGACTCGCCCGCGGCCCCTCGGCCCTCGTCCCCCGATGAATCACACGCCCCGCAAGCGCTTCGGCCAGAATTTTCTCGAAGACGCGAGCGTGATCGACCGGATCGTCGGGGCGGTCGCGCCGGGGCGGAGCGATCGGGTGGTCGAGATCGGACCGGGGCTCGGGGCGCTGACGCGGCCCTTGCTCGAGCGACTGGACGAGCTGCACGTCGTCGAGCTCGATCGGGACCTGGTGGCGACACTGGCCGAGCGACTCGGTCATCCCGCCGGCCTGGTGATCCACCAGGCCGACGCGCTGGACTTCGACTTCGCATCGCTGGCCGCAGACGGTCCGATTCGCGTGGTCGGCAACCTGCCCTACAACATTTCCACGCCGCTGCTGTTCCACCTGCTCGACCAGGCCGAATCGATCCGCGACATGCACTTCATGCTGCAGAAGGAAGTGGTCGATCGGATCTGCGCCGCGCCGGGTGGCAAGACCTGGGGCCGGCTCGGCGTGATGACCCAGCTGCGCGCCGATGCAACGCACCTGTTCACGGTGCCGCCCGGCGCGTTCCGGCCGCCGCCGAAGGTCGACTCGGCCATCGTACGGATCGTGCCCCGAGCGCAGAGCGAGGCCGACCGCGCCGCGCTGCCGCAGCTCGAGCGGGTCGTGCGCGCGGCCTTCTCGCAGCGCCGCAAGACGCTGCGAAACACCTTGAAGGGCATCGTCGATAGCGACGGGTTCGCCGCCGCGGGCATCGACCCGGGACGGCGCGCCGAGACCCTGACGCTGGACGACTTCCGGGCCCTGGCCGCGAGCGCCGGACCGGCATGAACGCCCACTGCGGGCCCCGGCCTCAGTAGACTGATCGCCCATGCGACGCCATATCTTCATCGGCGACATCCAGGGCTGTTGGGGTGCGCTCCAGCGACTACTGGATCGACTGAACTTCGACCCGGCCGGCGACCGACTCTGCCTGGCCGGCGACCTGGTCAACCGTGGCGGCAAGTCGCTGAAGGTGCTGCGCCAGGTCCGCCGGCTCGGCGAGCCGCACTTCAGCGTGCTCGGCAACCACGACCTGCACCTGCTGGCCTACTGGCAGAACCACCCGCGGGTGAAGAAGAAGAACCCCGAGTTCGAGAAGATCCTGAACCATGCCGAGGGGCCGGCCGTGCTCGAATGGCTCCGGCAGCAGCCGATCCTGTGGACCGACGCCGACCTCCGCGTCGCGCTGGTCCATGCCGGCATCGACCCGCGCTGGGACCGGGCCCGGGCGCGGGCCTGCGCCGACGAACTGCAGACGCTGATCCGCGGCCCGAAGTTCGGCAGGTTCATCGACAACATGTACGGCAACCGACCCGTGCGCTGGAAACCCGACCAGAAGCGCTACGTCCGGGCCCGCACGCTGACCAATGTCTTCACCCGGATGCGCTTCGCCCGATCGGACGGCAAGCTGGAGCTGAAATCCTCGGGCGACCTGGAGCGCCGTCCGAAGGGCTACCAGCCATGGTTCGAACTGCTGCATCCCGACTGGTCGGACTGGACCCTCGTGTTCGGCCACTGGTCGATGCTCGGCTACTACGACGATGGCCAGGTCCTGTGCCTCGACTCCGGCTGCGTCTGGGGCGGCTGCCTGACCGCCTGGGTCGTCGACGGCGCGGACCGGAGCATCGTCCAGCAGGACTGCGGCTGACTCAGCCCTCGCCGTGGCGCGGTGCCAGGGGTTCGACCTCCGGCCATTCACAGTCCTCGCCGCCGTTGCGGTCGAACGTGGTCATCAACCGCAGCCGAACCGGCGTCCGGTCCGGGTTGGTCTCGGCCGCTCGATAATCGAAGCCGGCGATGGCGCGCAGCGCGTCGCCGGCAAGGCGCTCGTCCGGGGCTGCCTCGAGCACTTCGTAGCCCCGGATCTCGCCGGCCGAATCGATGACGAACTGCTGGAGGACGTAGCCGCAGTCGACGCGCATGCCGTGGCCGGGAATGCGGACCGTTTCGTTGGACGGTACCCAGTAGCGCATCAGGTCGCCGGAATGGATGTTGCGGATCGGGCCGTCGAGGACGGGTTCGCTGCGCGGGGTCGTCGCACAGGCGGAAAGGACGAGCGCCAGCGCGCCCGCGATCAGGCATCGGATCATCACGTTCTCCTACTGCTATGGAATCGTGCGCCGCCAACGGCGCAGGCCACAGGCTACAGGATCCGCGGCCGCGATGCAGCCGCGCGCTCCCTCACGCGATCGTGCCGCGCGATTGCGACCCTGAGTCCACTTTCGAACGTACGAGGAGGCGCAGATGGCAATCTCCGACCGCACCGTGGCCGTTCTGGCCGAACACGATTACCAGGAACTCGAACTGCATTACCCTCGCCTGCGGCTGCTCGAGGCCGGCGCGACCGTGCACGTGCTCGGGACCGGCGAGGACCGCTATCTCAGCGAGAAGGGCTACGGCGTCCACGCCGACCGGAACGTGGCCGACGTCGATCCGGGCGACTACGATGCCGTGGTCATCCCCGGCGGCATGGCGCCCGACGCGATGCGCACCGACGAGCACCTGATCGACCTGGTCCGCGCCCTCGATGACGCGAAGAAGCCCGTGGCCTGGATCTGCCACGCCGGCTGGGTCGCCGCTTCGGCCGATATCGTCCGGGGCCGCCGGGTGACTTCGGTCGCGTCGATCAAGGACGACCTGGTCAACGCCGGTGCCGAGTGGGTCGACGAAGAGGTCGTCGTCGACGGCCACCTGATCAGCAGCCGCACGCCGCCCGACCTGCCGGCCTTCTGCCGCACGCTGATCGGCGCGCTCGGCGGCTGAACATCGCGATCGCCGGCGGCCGGCGGCCCCGCCGGCCAGACACTTCAGTCCTCGCCGTGCCCCGGCCACAGGCCGGCGGCGGCCAGAAGCCGCTCCGCCTCTTCGCGCCGGAATCGGGCGATCGACCGCCAGTCCGGGCCGACGACGAACAGGGCGTACACGGCAGGGGCGCGGTCCGGCGCTTCGATCCAGCCAACCAGCCATCCGCGGAAGGCGCCGTCGAAGTCGCCCGGCGCCACCGGGCCCGCGCCGGTCTTGCCGTACAGCCGGTATTCGCCGCGTTCGCCGAGCCGCGCGGCCTCGCGCAGGGCATCGAACGCGTGGTCGGACACGGGAAGGTCACCGCGCAGCAGGGCGGCCAGGAAATCGACCTGCTCCCGTACGCTGATCCGCAGCGTCCCGTCGAGCCAGAAGGTGTCGGACCCGTCGGGCGCACTGGCATTGCCGTAGGCAAATGCGGCCAACCGCTCGCGGTAGCGCGGTCCCCCGACCTCCTCGGCAAGATCCTGGAAATACCAGACCGCCGAGCGCCGGAACGCGCTGGCCAGGGTCTGGTCCCGGGCCCAGTCGTCGGGCCAGTGCGCCGCGGCCGGACGGCGCGCCGGATCCCAGGCGATTTCGTGGTCCAGCGCCCGCGCCGCGCCGGTGTCCAGCGCGATCAGCAGGTTCGGAATCTTGAAGGTGGAGAACGGCGGCCGGCGGACGTCGAGCGCGTCCTCGTCGCCGCCCATCGGCGTCCCGGTCCACTCGGTGCCCGAGTCCAGCGCGACGGCCAGGAACGCGACCTCGAGAATCGGGTCGTCGACGTCGAGCCGGTGCTCGGGCTGCGCCGCGGCGGTGGCCGCGATGGAGATTGCGAGCACGGCGGCGACGCTCCGCCGGCGCGGCCGTTCAGTCACGTTCGAAGGACTGCACCCGGTCGACCACGATGTCGTAGGGGTTGTCGCGGTCGGTGCGGTTGTAGCGGCCGCGAATCTCGTAGGCGTGGCGGGGCTTCAGTTCGAGCTCGATATCGACGAAGTCCGGCCAGGTCTCGCGCTGCTGGTTGATCAGCGACTCGGTGAAGCGCCGCGGGATCTCGACCGTGATCGTGCGCGGGCCCGGCTCGACCCACAGGATGTCGCGCGGCGAGATGTTGCGGCCGTCGATCGCGATGAAGCGGACCGCGAACAGGTCCCGGTTGGGGATGGCGGGGCGACCCGACAGCATCGCCTTGCCCTCGCGCTGCGACGCGGCCTGCCGTTCGCCCTCGGCCGGCGGTTCGACCGTGGCGCAGCCGGCAACGGCCAGCAGCACCATCGCGCAGAAAATCGATGTCCGGTTCGTCTTGACCATGCGTCGTTCTCCGGTTTCCAGGGTCCGGCCCGAGTCGCTCGGCGCGCGGCCATCGGGTGGGGATCGGGCCGCTCGGCTTCGACAAGGGTTCGGGTTCTGCCCGCTTCGACCGCCGGATGGGTAGGCCGTTCCCGGCATCCCGGTCCTGCAGCGCGACCGGGCACCCGCGTCGCATCGCCCGGCCCGGGCGCCGGAAGCGTCTAGAATGCGGCAGAACGTCGACCGAGAGCAGTGAGCCATGAGTTCTCCCCGCACCGTGCGTGCGCCACGCGGCGCCGAGAAGACCTGCCGCACCTGGCAGGCCGAAGCCGCGATGCGCATGCTGATGAACAACCTCGACCCGGAAGTGGCCGAGGACCCGGACCGGTTGATCGTCTACGGCGGCCGCGGCCAGGCCGCGCGCTCGTGGCCGGCCTTCGACGCGATCGTCGATACGCTGAAGCGGCTCGAAGCCGACGAGACGCTGCTGGTCCAGTCCGGCGAACCGGTCGGCGTGGTGAAGACGCACGAGGACGCGCCCCGCGTGCTGATCGCGAACTCCAACCTGGTGCCGGCCTGGGCCACGCAGGAGCACTTCGACGAGCTGGCGAAGAAGGGCCTGATCATGTACGGCCAGATGACCGCCGGGTCGTGGATCTACATCGCCACCCAGGGGATTCTCCAGGGCACCTACGAGACCTTCGCCGAGTGCGCCCGCCAGCACTTCGGCGGCGATCTCGCCGGCACGCTGAGCGTCACCGGCGGCTGCGGCGGCATGGGCGGCGCCCAGCCGCTGGCCATCACCATGAACGGCGGCACCTGCCTGATCGCCGATGTCGACGAATCCCGGCTGCTGCGGCGCCAGGGCAAGCGCTACCTCGACGAGGTCCTGCACGACATCGACGCGGCAATCGACCGCGCGCTGGAGCTGAAAGCCCGGCGCGCCGGCACCAGCGTCGGCGTGGTCGCCAACGCCGTCGACCTGCTCGAACGGATGATCGAACGCGGCATCGTGCCCGACACGCTGACCGACCAGACCAGCGCCCACGACCCGCTGACGGGCTATGTGCCGGTCGGCTACGACTTCGACCGGGCCAATGGCTACCGCGAACAGGACCCGGACGCCTACGTCCGCGATTCGCTGGCCACCATGAAGCGCCACGTCGAGGCCATGGTGGCGCTCCAGGACGCCGGCAGCATCACCTTCGACTACGGCAACAACATCCGCCAGCGCGCCTTCGACGAGGGCTTCGAGCGCGCCTTCGACTTCCCCGGCTTCGTGCCGGCTTTCATCCGCCCGCAGTTCTGCGTCGGCCGCGGGCCGTTCCGCTGGTGTGCGCTTTCGGGCAACCCGGAAGACATCTACCGCACGGACCGCGCCCTGCTCGAGGCCTTCCCGGACCACGAAGGCCTGACCCGCTGGCTGACCCTGGCGCGCGACCGGATCGAGTTCGAGGGCCTGCCGGCGCGGATCTGCTGGCTGGGCCAGGGCGAACGGGCCAGGGCCGGGAAAATCTTCAACGACCTGGTCCGGACCGGCGAAGTCGAGGCCCCGATCGTCATCGGACGCGACCACCTCGACTGCGGCTCGGTCGCCTCGCCGAACCGCGAGACCGAGGGCATGAAGGACGGCTCGGATGCGATCTCCGACTGGGCGATCCTGAACGCACTGGTCAGCACCGCTTCCGGCGCGTCCTGGGTCAGCTTCCACCACGGCGGCGGCGTCGGCATCGGCTACTCGCAGCACGCCGGCCAGGTGATCGTCGCCGACGGCACCGACGCCGCCGAGCGGCGTCTCGAACGCGTGCTGACCAACGACCCGGCCATGGGCGTGTTCCGCCACGTCTCGGCCGGTTACGACGAGGCCCGGGCCTGCGCCGAAGCGCAGGGCCTCGACCTCCCGTTCGATCGACGCGCGCTCGGGGACTGAGGCGTGGGCCAGGCCATCGACGCGCTGCGCGAGTTCACCGAGCCCGGCCGCTGGCCCGAGCGCCGGCCGGGTCGCTTTGCAGCACGCCTCGTCGAGGTCCACCGCGACGGCGACCCGCTGGCGTCGCTGCGCGACGCAGCGCTGAACGGCGCCGGCCATGAATTCCGCGCGATCGGCCTGCTCGGACTGGCCGACGACGAGGGCGTGCGCTTGAACGGAGGCCGGCCCGGCGCGGCCGAAGGCCCGGATGCGTTCCGGGCCGCGCTGGCCGGCTACGGCGCGGCGCATCCGGTCGCGCTGCACGGCCTGCCGGTGCCGGTCATCGATCTCGGCGATGTGGTTGCCGCCGACGATCTGCACGCCACCCACGAGCGCGTTTCCGGGGCGGTGACGGCCGCGCTGGAGCTCGGCCTGCTGCCGGTCGCTATCGGCGGCGGCCATGACCTCACCTTTCCGGAAGTCCGCGCGGTGATCGATACGCTGATCCGCCCGACCGGACGGACCCTGCACGGCATCTATTTCGACGCCCACCTCGACGTGCGCGAAGACGACGGCTCGGGCATGCCGTTCCGCCGCCTGCTCGAATACGGTGGCATCGACCGGCTGTCGCTGTTCGGGTTCGACCCGCTGAGCAACACGCCGGCGCACCTCGACTGGTTCCGCGCCCACGGCGGTGAGCTGGCCGAGTTCGCGCCCGGGAACTGGCCGCGTTCACCGGCCCAGTTCGTCTCGATCTGCCTCGACGTGATCGACATGGCCCAGGCCCCCGGCGTCAGCGCGCCCCACCCGGCCGGCTGGCCGGCGCAGCGGATCGCCGACTACGCCGAAGCCGCCGGACGCTCGTCGGCGGTGTGCTGCTTCGATCTGATGGAGCTGTGCCCGGCGCACGACGAGCACGGCCGCACCGCGCGGCTGGCCGCTCACCTGTTCCTGCGCTTTCTCACCGGGGTCGCCCAGCGTGGCCGTTGACCTGCGCATCGATCGCGCCTGCCTCCCGGGCCGGGACGGCGAGGTTGCGCTGACCATCGACGACGGCCGGATCGAGGCGGTGCTCGAACCCGGCGGCGCGGCGCTGCCGACGGCCCGCAGCGTGTTCGACGCCGCCGGCCGGGTGGTGCTGCCGGGCTTCGTCGACGCCCACACCCATGCCTGCTTCGCCGGCGCCCGGCTCGACGAATGGGAGAAAAAACTCGCCGGGGTGCCGTACCTTCGACTGCTCGAGGACGGCGGCGGCATCATGGCCACGGTCCGGGCCACGCGCGCGGCCGACGAAGACGCGCTGGTCGATTCGCTGCGCGAGCGGCTGGAGCGCATGCTGCGCCACGGCACGACCACGGTCGAGGTCAAGTCGGGCTACGGCCTCGACACCGCCACCGAGCTGAAGATGCTGCGCGCGATCCGCCGGGCCGGCGAGGCCACCGCGATGACGGTGGTGCCGACCGCCTGCATCGGCCATGCCCTCGATCCCGATCTCGATCGCGATGTCTTCATCCGGCGCACGATCGAGGAAACGCTGCCGGCCGTCAGCGCCGAGTTTCCCGGCATCGCGCTCGATGCCTACTGCGAAACCGGGGCCTGGTCGCGCGACGACTGCCTGGCGCTGTTCGAGGCCGGCCAGGCCGCCGGGCATCCGATCCGCGTCCACGCCGACCAGTTCAACGCGCTGGGCATGATCGAGGCCGCGGTCGAACGCGGTTACCGCAGCGTCGATCACCTCGAAGCCAGCGACGCCGACGGCCTGCGCCGGCTGGCCGACTCGACGGTCTTCGGGGTGATGCTGCCGGCCTCGGGCTTCCACCTCGACGAGCGCTACGGCGACGGCCGGACCTTCGTCGAGGCCGGCGGCCGGCTGGCCATCGCCAGCAACTACAACCCGGGCTCGGCACCATGCTTTGCGATGCCGTTCGTGATCCAGCTGGCGGTGCGCAAGCTCGGCCTGACCGTGGCCGAGGCGGTCGAGGCCGCGACCGCGGCCGGGGCCGAACTGCTCGAGCTGCCCGACCGCGGCCGGATCGAGGCCGGCCTGCGCGCCGACCTGATCGTGCTCGACGCCACCGACCTGCGGACCCTGGCCTTCGAGTTCGGCGGCAACCCGGTGCTGCGCACGCTCGTCGGCGGCCGCTGGGCGACCGCGACATGAACGAATTCGACCTGATCGAACGGATCCGCGCCCGCGTTCCCGAGCGCGACGATGTACGGCTGGGCATCGGCGACGACGCCGCGGTGGTCCAGCCCAGTCGAGGCATGCAGCTGGTCGCGACCACCGACCAGCTGGTCGAAGGCCGGCACTTCGATCAGCGCGCCACGCCGGCCGATCTCGGTCACCTGGCGCTGGCCGCCAACCTCAGCGACCTCGCGGCCATGGGCGCAACACCGCGCTGGCTGCTGCTCGCGCTGACCCTGCCCGAAGCCGATCCGGACTGGCTGGACGGCTTTCTCGACGGTTTCCTGGCGCTGGCCGATGCGTACAGCTGCGTCCTGGTCGGCGGCAACCTGACCCGGGGACCGCTGAACGTCGCGATCACCGCGCTGGGCGAAGTGCCGGCCGGCCAGTTCGCGCGCCGCCGGGGCGCCCGGCCCGGTGACCGGGTCGTCGTGACCGGCTGGCCGGGCGATGCCGCTGCCGCGCTCGCCCTGAACCTGGACCGCGCCCACCCGCTGTGCGATCGCCTGCTCCGACCCCGCCCACGGATTGCCGCAGGACAGCGGCTGGCCGGACTGGCCCGCGGCCTGATCGATATTTCCGACGGGCTTGTGGCCGACCTCGGCCATGCGCTGGGCGAGTTCGGCGCCGAGCTTCGCGCCGAAGCGCTGCCTGCCTCCGAGGCGCTGCGCCAGGCGGTACCGGACGACGAGCAGCGGACCGCGCTGCAGCTGGGCGGGGGCGGCGACTACGAACTGCTGGCCATCCTGCCGCCGCACACCGACCTGCCCGAGGCACTGGACGGCGTGCCGGTGACCGTGATCGGCCGGGTGACCGAATCCGGACCGATCCGCTGCCTGGACGCGGCCGGCTGCGACCGGGTGCCGCAGGTGCGCGGCTGGGACCACTTCGCCGATGCCGACCGGGGGAAGGCATGACCGCGACTGCACCGAACGCGAAGACCACCCGCGCCGTCGCCCTCCACGACCCGATCGGCTTCCTGGCCTTCGGCTTCGGCAGCGGCCTGAGCCCGCGCGCGCCCGGCACCGCCGGCACCGCCGCGGGCCTGCTGCTGGCGCTGCCGCTGATCGGGCTGGACCCGGTGATCGCCGCGCTGGTCGTCGGCGCGACCTTCCTGGTCGGAATTCCGATCTGCGGCCACGCCACGCGCGCGCTCGGCGTGCACGATCACGGCGGCATCGTCTGGGACGAGTTCGTCGGCGTGTGGCTGGTGCTGCTGTTCGTGCCGACCACGCCGGCCGGATGGCTGGCCGCCTTCGTCGCCTTCCGGGTCTTCGACATCGCCAAGCCCTGGCCGATCGGCTGGCTCGACCGACGGGTGTCCGGCGGGCTCGGGATCATGATCGACGACCTGGTCGCCGCGCTCTATGCGATCGCGATCATCACGCTGATCGGCTACGGGCTGGAACGACTGGCCTGAGGCCCGGTGAGCGGTGCGGCCGCTCTCAGTACCCGCCGCTGGACTCGAACGCGTTCTGCAGCCAGTCGATCTCGGCGGAATCACCGTGGATGGCGATCACGTCGAAACGACACGGACGCTCCTGCCACTCGGGGTGGTCGGCAAGGAACATCGCCGCGGCGTTGGCCAGCCGCTGCTGTTTGCCGGCGTGGACGCTGTCGACGCCGTCGCCGAAGCCGCGCGGCGAGCGCATCCGGACCTCGACGAACACCAGCGTGTCGTCGTGGAGCATGACCAGGTCGAGTTCACCGTGCCGGCAGTGCCAGTTGCGCGCCACCGGGCGCAGGCCGTTCATCGCCAGGAAGCGCTCGGCCTGCCGCTCGCCGCGCTGACCGATCAGGCGCTTGAGCACGTCAGGGACGAACCGGCAGGCCGTCGCGGATCACCGCCCACGGCAGGTCGCGCTCGAGGGTCACGCCATCGGCCAGCCGCAGTCGACCGACCCGCGCCGACAGGCCGAGCCGGGGATCGCGCTTCATCGCGTCCAGCCACGGCAGCAGGGCCACCGCGTCGCGGCCCAGCGCGTGCAGCTGGCTGAGCGTGATCGAGCGCCCGACCCGGGGAAACGCCTGCGCGGCCGCCGCGCGCTGCTCGGCCAGCTCGCCGGTCGCCAGCAGCCACGGCGACAGCGGCAGCGCCAGGCCGTCGAGGTCGCGATCGCGCTCCGGCGTCAGCACGTGGGAGGTGGCCAGCGTCGGCAGCGGCGAAAGGTCCAGGAAGCGGAGCTGCGGCTGGACCTGGCTGGCCTCGTCACGGGCGGCAAGGAACACCAGGTCGATGTCGGTCCGCCGCTGCGGCTCGCCATCGACCGGCTCGCCGAGCAGCGCCGAGACGCGATCGATGCGCGCCGCCGAGGCATCCAGAAGCAGCGCCTGTTCCAGCCGATCGGTCACGTCGGATTCGCTCGGCGGAAAGTCGACCCGCTCGACGACCCGGCCTCCGCCGAGTTCGAAGGTTTCGACGAAGCGACCGGCCAGGCGGGCGCCGAAATCCGTGTCCTGGGCAATGACCAGTGCGCGCCGGCCGCCTTCGACCAGGCCGCGCACCGCGGCCAGCTCGGCCTCCTCTTCCGGCGGCAGCGCCAGGATCGCCAGCGGCCGCGCCGGGGTCGGCAGATCCAGGCCGTCCGGTGGCCGGTTCAGCAGCAGCGTCGTCACGCTGGAATCCGGCAGCGCCAGCAGAGCCGGGATCTGGGCCCGGTCGAGCGGCCCGAGCACGAAGTCGGCGCCGCGCTCGCGGGCCTCGAACCAGGCGCCGACCGCGGCGTCCGGGCCGCGGCCGACGGCAATGAAATCCAGCACCGGCCGGCGCGCTTCGGGCAGCGCCAGCCAGGCCGCGACGATGCCGTCGCGAAGCACCTCGCCGGCGGTTTCGAGCGGACCTTCGCCGGGCAGCAGCACCGCGACCCGCGCCGGCATCGGCTGCTGCGTGCGCCAGGCATCGACCCAGTCGATCACGTTGCCGGCATCGAGCCCGGCCGCCGGGTAGGCACGCGCCCAGGCGCCGACCGCCGAACGCAGCGCCGGCGGGTCGAGCAAGCTGCCGCGCACCGCCACCGCCAGGTCCATCCACGGCGCCAGCTCGGCATCGTCGGCGAACCGGTCGCGCATGTCCTCGAGGCCGCCCAGCGGGACGTCGATCAGCAGGGCCAGGGCCAGGGTCGGATCGAAGTCCCGCTCGGCCAGCGCACCGCGCAACGCTTCGACGCGCGCTTCCGGCGATTCCGGATCGACCGCTTCGAGCCGCTCGCGCAGCCGCTCGAGGCGCGGAACAAGCTCGGCCGGCACCCGGTCCGGCGCCAGCGCGACCACCCGTTCCGCGGCAGAAAAGTCGCCCCGGACCAGGGCCAGTTCGGCCTGGACCAGGTCGTAGCGGAAGCGCTGATCCCGCGTCAGTCCGGCCGGCTCGAGCGCATCGAGCAGGGCGACCGCGCGCTCGGAACGGCCAGCGGCCAGCCAGGCCTCGGCGGCGCGCAGGCGCGCATCGATGCCGGGTTCCGGACCGGCCAGCCAGGCCTCGGCGGCCTCGGCGAAGCGTCCGGCCTCGAACAGCGTCTGCGGATCGTCGAACTCGGAGGGACCGTCCGGACGCGGCGCGGGTGCGGCGCAGCCGTTCAGCACGGCGAGCACGAACAGAAGCGGCACGACGGCGACCGGACCGAACCGGCCGAGTCGCGGAGTAGCGGAAATCCGGGGCATCGTCATGGGTGCAATAATACCCGCCGATCCGCGCCGAGACCGCGCCGCCTTGCCTGCATCCGACGCTCCCGACTCGACCGGCACGCTGTACGTGATCGCCACGCCGATCGGCCATCTCGGCGACCTGTCGCCGCGCGCCGCCGAACTGCTCGGCCGGGTCCCGGTGATCGCCGCCGAGGACACCCGGACCAGCCAGAAGCTGGTGCCGTCCCGCGCCATCCCGCCGCACTGGATCGCCCTGCACGACCACAACGAAGCGCGCGCCGCCGAGCGGGTGCTGGACCACCTCCGGGCCGGCGACGACGTGGCGCTGGTCTCCGACGCCGGCACCCCGCTGGTCTCCGATCCGGGCTATCGCCTGGTCGACGGCGCGCACGCCGCCGGCCTGGCGGTGCTGCCGGTGCCCGGACCGTGCGCGGCGATCGCTGCGCTCAGCGCGTCGGGGCTGGCCAGCGACCGGTTCGCGTTCGAGGGCTTCCTGCCTGCAAAGGCCGGCGCCCGCCGCAAGCGGCTGGCCGCGCTGGCCGAGGCGCCGCACACCCTGATCTTCTACGTCCCGGCGCGTGACCTGGTGGGCGTGCTCGGCGACCTGGCCGAGGCCTTCGGCGCCGAACGCCCGGGCTGCGTGGCGCGCGAGTTGACCAAGCGCTTCGAGCAGGTCCGCCGCGACGGACTGGCCGCACTGGCCGAGTGGACCGCCGCGGATCCCGATCGACAGCGCGGCGAAGCCGTGGTCCTGGTCGCCGGCGCGCCCGGGACCGACGGCGCGACCGCATCGAAGGTGACGGCCTCGGCGCTGGCCGATGCGCTGGCCGGCGAACTGCCGCCGGCCCGGGCCGCGCGGGTCATCCGGGCCCTGACCGGCCTGCCCCGGGCCGACGCCTTCGCGCTGGTCGAGGCGCGCCGCGAGCGGGAGAGCTGAGCGTGCCGATCGTGCTGGGTCTGGTGCTTCTGGCCGCGGTCGTGGTGCTGCCGGGGTGGTGGGTGAAGCGGGTGATGAAGCGCCACCACCAGCCGGCCGACCGCTATCCGGGCACCGGCGCCGAGCTTGCCCGTGACCTGCTCGACCGGGTCGGGCTGGACGCGGTTCCGATCGAACGCACCGACCAGGGCGACCACTACGACCCCGAAGCGCGTACCGTGCGGCTGAGCCCGGACAACCACGATGGGCGTTCGCTGACCGCGATCACCGTCGCCGCCCACGAGGTCGGCCACGCCATCCAGCACGCGGTCGGCTATGGCCCGCTGGTCTGGCGGACCCGGCTGGTCAAGACGGCCCAGCGGGTCCAGCGGATCGGCCTGCTGCTGATCGCCGCGATGCCGATCGTGCTGCTGGCGCTGCGCCTGCCCCGTGCCGGCCTGACCCTGCTGGTGTTCGGCCTGGCCGCCCTGGCCTCGGGCATCGTCGTCCACCTGGTCACGCTGCCGACCGAGTTCGATGCCTCGTTCCGGCGCGCGCTGCCGCTGCTCGACAAGGGCGGCTACCTGAAGCCCGAGGACCGCCGACCGGCCCGTCGCATCCTGACCGCCGCGGCACTGACCTACGTCGCCGCATCGCTGATGGGGCTGCTGAACTTCTGGTGGTGGCTGCGTATATTGCGACCCTGATCACGCCCGGGACCCGGTCCCGTGACGGCCACGACGCCGTTCAACAAACCCGCAACGTGACCGGCATGAAAGGGTCATGAACGACTCAGAAACTGCCCGACGGATCTTCACCATCCAGTCGAAGGGTCGTTCCCATGCTTCGTCGCTTCTCGCTCCTCGTCGTTCTTTTCGCGGCGTTCGCCACGCCGGCCACCGCCCAGCTCCGCCTGCACGGCTCCAACACCGTCGGCGAGCAGCTGGCGCCGGCCCTGGTCCGTGCCTGGCTCGCCGAAAACGGCTTCGACCGCATCGAAACGGTCGAGGACGCGCCGCTGGAGCGCACCATCACCGGCACCAACGCGGCCGGCGACACGCGCTGGGTCGAAATCCACGCGCACGGCTCGTCGACCTCGTTCCGCGACCTGGACGCAGGCCTGGCCGACATCGGCATGTCGTCGCGCCGGATCCGCGACTCCGAGGTCGCGCGCCTGCAGCCGCTGGGCCGACTCGACCGACCGAGCAACGAATTCGTCGTCGGAATCGACGGCCTCGCGGTCATCGTCCACCCGGACAACCCGATCGCAGCACTGTCGATCGAGCAGATCCGCGACGCCTTCTCCGGCCGGGTCGAGAACTGGCGGACCTTCGGCGGCCCGGACCGTCGGATCACCCGCTACGCGCGCGACGAGAACTCCGGCACCTGGGACTCGTTCGAATCGATGGTGCTGCAGGACACTGCGCTGGCCGCGGGCAGCGCGCGCTTCGAATCGTCGTCGGCGCTGTCCGACCGCGTCGCCAGCGACCCGGGAGCGATCGGGTTCATCGGCCTGCCGTACATCGACCGGGCCCGGGCGCTGGCAGTGTCGGCCGGCGGCGAGGCGGTGCCGCCGGAGCGCTTCTCGTCGGCCACCGAAGACTATCCGCTGAGTCGCCGTCTCTATATCTACGTGCCCGATCGCGAGCTCGACGGGCTCGGCGGCGACCTGGCCCGCTTCGCGGTCCGTGCCGAAGGCCAGGAGATCGTCGACGAGATCGGCTTCGTCGGCCAGGAGATCCAGCTGCAGCGCGTGGCCATCCCGGCCAGCGCGCCGCGGACCTACCGCGAATTCGTCGACGGCGCGCTGCGCGCGTCGCTGAACTTCCGGTTCGAAGCCGGCCGTCCGGTGCTCGACAGCAAGTCCGAACGCGACCTCGATCGGCTGATCGACTTCCTCGGCTCCGAGCGCGGCCGCGACATGAACGTGATGCTGATGGGCTTCGCCGATCCGTCGGAAACCCTGCGCTACTTCAGCGTGACGCTGTCGATGGAACGCGCCGACTACGTCGCCGCGCTGCTGGCCCGGGCCGGCATTCCGGTCCGTCGCACCCGCGGCTTCGGTGATGCGCTGACGCTGGCCGAAGGTACCGGCTCGTCCAGCGCGGCAAAGAACCGACGGGTCGAGGTCTGGCTGATTGCCGATCGCGCCGGCGCCGCCGGCAGCCGCTAGCCCGCATTATTCATGAATCGCCGCGATGATTGCGCCGGGAATTGTTCGCACAGGGGATGTTCCGACCGAGCGGAATACCATGCTGTATGTCCGAGCGAGGACGATTCGCTGTGCGGACAAGGACCAGGCAAGGGCGCGAGCGCATTCATGAATAATGCGGGCTAGTGGGCTATGTGGATCGTTCGGTACCGCTCAGAGCCGCTGTGCCGGTGCGAATCCAAGGCGCGTTTCGCAGCGAATGGCAGCGTCCTTTCCAAAGTGACAGAACGCCGCGGATGAATGCTCCCCGGCTCGCCATACGTCACACAATGCGTGGCGGGGTCCACCAGGCCAGCGATGCACGCGCTCCGGGCCTCAGCGGCCCGGGGCGCGTGCCGGGCTGCGCCACCGACTCAGTGGTGATCCATCACCTCGCCGTCCTTGAACAGGAAGGCGCGAAGCTGCTCGTCGAAATCCTTGTCGTTGCGGCGCAGCCACTCCAGGATCATGGCCGCGTGCTCGACCTCTTCGCGCATGTTGTGCAGCAGGATCTCGCGCAGCGCGTCGTCCTCGCAGTCGTCGGCGCGCTGACGGTACCAGTCGGCCGCTTCCAGTTCTTCCATCAGTGAAACGATGGCCTGGTGCATCGACAGCGTCTTCTTGCTCAGCCGTTCGCGCGGCGCATGCAGTCCTTCACTCGACATTCTCGGCTCCTCGAAAAGTTGGGTGGGTCGAATCGCGGAGCGCTTCAGCCGCGATTCAGCGACTTCGGCACATCCTGCATGCCCAGCATAGCCAATCCCGCGGCGGCATCGTGCGTGGAAACGGGAACCGCCAACTCCAAGACAGCGCGTCACGAAGTTACGGTAGAGCGCTGAGAATGAAAGGTTTTAGTGGCTTGAAATTCGAACCGATCCGGTGCATCATCGGGGTATATCGAGCAAACGTCCGGAGCCGCCGGCCAGCGATCATGTCCAGATTCTTCGTCCTCGCACTGCTGCTGACCGCATTCGCCGCGCCCGCGGGGGCCGGTGACGTGCAGAACGTGCGCATCTGGGCCGGACCGGACAAGACCCGCGTCGTTCTCGACCTCGACGACCAGGTCGACTACCGCCTGTTCACGCTCGACGACCCCCACCGGCTGGTGGTCGACATCGACGGAGCGCGGATGACCGGCGCACCGGAACTCGATCCGGAGCACGCCGGCGTGGTCCAGCGCGTCCGCCACGGCATCCGCGACGGTGAGGACCTGCGCGTGGTGCTCGACCTCGGCGCCCGGGCCCGGGCCCAGAGTTTCCTGCTCGAACCAACCGGCCGCTACGGCCATCGCCTGGTGCTGGACCTGTTCCCCGAGGGCGCCGAGAGCGCCTCGGAGCGGGTCCGCCAGGTCGCGCGCACCCTGCCGGAGGACGACCGCGACATGATCGTGGCCATCGACGCCGGCCACGGCGGCGAGGATCCGGGCGCGATCGGCCCGGCCGGAACCCACGAGAAGAACGTGGTGATGGCGATCGCGCGGGAACTGGCGCGCCAGATCGACGAGGCGCCCGGCATGAGCGCGGTGATGATCCGGACCGGCGATTACTACGTGCCGCTGAAGGAACGCTACCAGCGTGCCCGCGACGCCCGCGCCGACCTGTTCGTGTCGATCCACGCCGACGCCTTCCGCGACTTCCGGGTCCGGGGCAGCTCCGTCTACGTCCTGTCGCGCCGCGGTGCCTCGTCGGAAGCCGCCCGACTGCTGGCCCAGAGCGAGAACGCGGCCGACCGGGCCGGCGGCGTCAGCCTCGAGCAGAGCGACGACATGCTGCGCTCGGTGCTGCTCGACCTGTCGCAGAACGCCTCGATGGAATACAGCAACGCCGCCGCCCAGACCATCCTCGACGAGCTCGGCCGGGTCGGCAAGACCCATCGCCGCCAGGTCGAACGCGCCAATTTCGTGGTGCTGCGCTCGCACGACGTTCCCAGCGTGCTGATCGAGACCGGCTTCATCAGCAATCCGGACGACGAGAAGAACCTCGGCTCGCCGCGCTATCGCGCGCGGATCGCCTCGGCCATTCTCGGCGGCATCGAGGACCATTTCCGCCAGACCGCACCGCGCGGCACCTGGTTCGCCGCCAACCGGGACAATGGGGCGGAATACGTGGTCCGGCGCGGCGACACCCTCGGCACCATCGCCCAGCGATACTCGGTCAGCCTGGCCCAGCTGCGGCGAGCGAACCGGCTCGACAGCGACATGATCCACCCGGGCGCCGTGCTGGTGATCCCCTCGAGCTGAATCCGGGCACGCAATCGCGCTCGGGCCTTGCCTCGCCGGAGGAATTCTAGTAACATCCCCGCTCTTTACTGAATCGCGTTCCAAATTCGGAGCCCACGCTTTCCATGAAAACGTTCAGCGCCAAGCCGCACGAAGTGCGCCGCGAGTGGCTGCTGGTCGACGCCGAAGGCAAGACCCTCGGACGACTGGCCAGTGAAATCGCCCGCCGGCTGCGCGGCAAGCACAAGCCGGAATTCACGCCGCACGTCGACACCGGCGACTACGTGGTGGTCGTCAATGCCGAGAAGGTCGCGGTCACCGGCCGCAAGATGACCGACAAGGTCTACTACCGCCACACCGGCTACATCGGCAACATGAAGTCGATCACGCTGGAAAAGCAGCTGGCCTCGCATCCGGAGCGCGTCATCCAGGCCGCGGTCAAGGGCATGATGCCGAAGAACACGCTGGGCCGCGCGATGATCAAGAAGCTCAAGATCTACGCCGGTACCGAGCACCCGCACACCGCTCAGCAGCCGCGCGCGCTGGACCTGTAAGCAACGGACGAAATACGACATGGCAACCGAACAGTTTTACGGCACCGGCCGTCGCAAGACCTCGACCGCGCGGGTGTTCCTGCGCCGCGGCACCGGCCAGATCGTGGTCAACCAGAAGCCGATCGACCAGTTCTTCGGCCGCGAGACCGCGCGCATGATCGCCCGCCAGCCGCTCGAGCTGGTCGAACTGGCCGACAAGTTCGACATCTATGCCACCGTCTCCGGCGGCGGCACCACCGGGCAGGCCGGTGCGCTGCGCCTGGGCCTGGCCCGCGCGCTGACCGAGTACGACGAAAGCCTGCGCGGCCAGCTGCGCATCGCCGGCTACCTGACCCGCGACGCGCGCGCCGTGGAGCGGAAGAAGATCGGTCTGCACAAGGCACGAAAGGCCACCCAGTACTCCAAGCGCTGATTCTGGCGGCACTTCGCCGACCTGCCCGGCGTCGTGCGGTGCTCGGATTCCTCATGGGCTCCAATGCCCACTCCGGATCCTCCGCTCCGCGCGCCACCGATCAGATCGGCGAATCACTCGCCAGACTCGTGAGCTTGACGAGTCAACGATCCAAATGGGGGATCGTCTAGTGGTAGGACTACGGACTCTGACTCCGTCAGCGGGGGTTCGAATCCCTCTCCCCCAGCCAACTCGCGAATGCCCGGCTCTGCCGGGCATTTTTTTTGCGAGTCGGCCGGGGGAGAGGGATCGATGCAAGGCCGCGCAGCGGCCGCCGCAACCCGAGTAAAGCGAGGGCAAGCCGCACAGCGGCGCAGTCCATCCCACCCGCGACGCTGCCTCTCTTCCAGGCCGAGCCCGCCGGGCTTTTTTTCCGGCTGGGGGAGAGGGCGGGATGAACGCGAGTGCAGATCGGCACGGCCAGTATCACCCCGCGACTCCGTCGTGCCGGGGTCGGCGAAGCCGGAACCCGGAATCTCCGGCCGCCGGCGCCTCGCCACCGACAGCGCTCCATCAGGAGATGCCGGATCTCCGCTCCGCTGTGTCCGGAATCACGGTGAGCGCCGGAACGCGCGACTCACCGACAGCGGTGTCAGGCCGGCCGGATCCGCAAGCTGCTCGCCAGAGCGGCCAGTGCCAGCACGGCGAGGACCAGCAGCACGATGCCCCAGCCCCCAAGGGCCGGCACCGCCCGCGCCTCGGGCAGCAGCAACGGTTCGAAGTCCACCGTCAGCACCGGCGCCAGCGCCGTATTCTCGCGGCTACCGACGCGGCGGGCATTCTGCGGGTTGGTTTCCTCGCCGAGAATCACCCAGCCGAAATTCTGGCTCGGATCGTCGACCCAGGCCTGGACATCGGCCAGCAGGCCGGGTGAGGACGGAAAGGTGATCGGCCCGGTACCGGCCCCGACCGCGGCGAGTCCGCTCGGTACCGCCTGGAAATCGCCGCCGGGCGAGGTCCACAGCACGGTATCGAACTCGCGGTGCAACCAGGTCGCATCGGGCGCCACCGCCGGGGCACCGCCGCCGCCGGCGCCGAGCGCGACCGAGGCCCCTTCGCCCCAGTCGGCGTCGACCCGATGGATCGAGGCATCGAACCCGGTCGCCGTCGGCGGCACCAGGTCCACCTGCAGCGTCAACTCCACGCTGTTGACCGTCGAGCCGGGCGGGATCGACGAGAGGTCGAAGCGGATCAGCGTCCGCCGCAACAACTCGCCGGCATTTGCGCCCGTTCGACCGAAGAACAGGCCGGTCCCCGAGCCATTGGACAGGTCCCCGGCGGGTCGCTCGAACAAGGTGTTGTCGCGATCGGGCGCGAGCTGGATCGTATCGGCAACGGCCGACCCGGCGGCCAGCAGCAGCGAGGCGAGGAAAACGGTGCGACGAAGGGGCAACGGAGACGACATGTGATGGACCTCGAGATTCGGGCGGGAATTTGCGAAGTGCCGACGAAAACCCAGGGGATCTTCAGCAAGAACAACGTTGAACAGCCACCCCCCACAGAGTATGTTAGACGACTCAGGACCGATGCGAACTGCGCATCGGATGCAAGGGGAAATGATGCATGGAACGGGACACCATGAACAGCACCCCGAGCAGCACCCAGGATTCTCCTCGACCCGACGCTGCAGGCGCTGACTCGCGCCGACGATTCCTGCTGGGCTCGGGCACGCTCGGCCTGGCTGTGGCCGGCATCGGCGCGGGCCTGATTCCGATCACCGCGCTGGCCGAACAGGTCCGCCTGACCTCGCTGTGGCCGGCCCGGCTGCCGAGCGCCGGTCGCGGCGCCGCGCTGCCTTCGCTGGCCTACCGCGTCTACTCCAAGCTGGCCTTCGGGCCGCGCCCGGCCAACCCGGCCAACCCCGGCGACGTCGACGACCTGACCTGGTTCCAGGGCCTGGGCACGAGCGATGCGCAACGGCTCGACGCCTGGCTGAACGAGCAGATGAGCCCGGGCCCGGACCCGGCCGTCGATGCCCGACTGTCCGCCAATCCGCACTGGCGCACGCTCGGACAATCACTGCAGCAACTCTGGACCGAGCATCACCGCTACTCCGGTCCCGACGGCTGGCCGATGCGCAACCGGCCGTACTGGGAAATGCAGATGCTGGCCCTGACCCGCATGGTGCATTCGCGCTGGCAGCTACGCGAGGTGCTGGCCGACTTCTGGCACAACCACTTCAATGTCGACGGCGGCGAAGAGGTGGTTCGCTCGACGCTGACCAGCTACGACCGGGATGTGATCCGCCCGCAGATCTTCGGCAACTTCCGGGTGATGCTCGAGGGCGTGGTCAAGCACGCCGCGATGATGTACTACCTCGACAACCGCCGGAATTCCACGCCCAACCCGAACGAGAACTACGCGCGCGAGCTGCTCGAACTTCACACCCTCGGCGCGGTGGAGAACTACTACGGGTTCGTTCCGCCGGGCCAGGTCCCGACCAATGTCGACGGCGAGCCGGCCGGCTATGTCGAGGCCGACGTGCTCGAGACCGCCCGTCTGCTGACCGGCTTCGGCGTGGCCGACGGCGACGACAGCGCGCCGGACACCGGGGCCTTCCTGTTCCGTTCGGACTGGCACGACTGGACGTCCAAGACCATCCTCGGCCGGACCTACCCGGGCACCGGCGAACAGGAACTGAGCGACCTGCTGGACGACCTCGCCCGGCACCGCGGCACCGCCGAGTACGTGTGCTGGAAGCTCGCCGTGCGGCTGATCGGCGACGGCTTCAGCGCGTCCTCGCCGGTGGTCCAGGCCGCCGCCGACCTGTTCCAGGCCGGCTGGGACCAGCCCGACCAGCTGCAGCAGGTCTATCGCGCACTGATCCTGTCGAGCGAGTTCCAGTCGACCTGGTCCGACAAGGTCAAGCGCCCGACCGAGATCATCGCCTCGGCGCTCCGGGCTGCCAACGCGCCGTACGACTTCGAACTCAACAGCGCCGCCGACAACGCCGGCTTCCCCGGCTTCTACTGGACCTGGCGGCTGACCGGCCAGCTGCCGTTCAACTGCGAACCGCCGACCGGCTACCCCGAGGACGCCGCGTTCTGGAAGGGTTCCGGTCCGCTGGTCATGTCGTGGCGCACGGTCACCCGGATGCTTCGCGACGTCGCCTCGGCCAACGCGCCGACGTGGATCAACTTCGCCGAACGGACCAACGCCGCCGGCATTGCGCTGACGCCCGATGCCATCGCCGACTACTGGCTGAACCGGATCCAGGGGGCAGGCCACGCGACCTCGGCGGCCAAGCGCGCGGAGCTGGTGGCGTTTCTGCGCGAGCAGGGCAACGCCGCGGGCAACGATCAACCGCTGGCGATCGACACGAGCAACACCGCGGAGTGGAGCACCTACCAGCACCTGATGCGCGGGCTGTTCACATTGATCGCGCTGCTGCCCGAACGCATGGCCCGTTGAGCGGAGAACGATGATGAACCGAATCAAACGACGCACGTTCCTGGCCGGCGGCGCTGCCGGTGCCGCGACCTCCCTGCTCCCGGGCCTGAGCATGGCCACGGGCACGCGCGGCGACAACGACCAAGTCCTGATCTACGTGTTCCTGCGCGGCGGGATCGACGGCCTGAGTCTGTATGCACCCGGCAGCGGCCACCCCGATCGCGGCTTCTACGAGAGCCTGCGGCCGAGCTTGAGCGTCCGGCTGCCGATCTCCGGCGGCAACGCCATGCTGCCGCTGGCCGACGGCTTCGGGATCAATTCCGCCGCGGCGGCGCTGCGCGAACTGTGGACCGAGGGCGACCTGGCCATCGTCCACGCCACCGGCCTGCCGATCGTCAACCGCAGCCACTTCGAGGCCGAGCGCTTCATCGAGCTCGGCACCCCGGGCGCCACCGTCGGACTGCCGCCGGACCAGCCGCAGATCGACGGCGTTCGGACCACCTCGACCGGCTGGTTGACCCGCCACCTGGCCAGCGCGACCAACCTGCCGTCGACCATGACGATGCCGGTGGTCGCCACCGAAACCCAGGTCACGCTGTCGCTGACCAACGAACCGGCCGCGACCACCCTGCGCTACCCGGACGATTTCGACCTGGCGCTGAACACCTTCGAAGAACAGGTCGAGGACCGACTGACCAGCATCTACGCCGCCGACGGCTCCGACATCGGGATTGCCGGCGAGCAGGCCATGATCGCGCAGTCGCTGATCGAAGAAGTATTCGACGTCAGCAACAAGGACTACAACATTGCCTTGGGCCGGCCCTACCCGATCCGCGATCCGGCCGACCCCGACAGCAACCTCGAGACCATCAGCGACAAGCTGATCACCCTGGCCCGCCTGATCAAGGCCGAACCGAGCCTCGGGCTGCGCATCGCCCAGGTCGACTACGGCGGCTGGGACGATCACACCGTCCAGGGCTCCCTACCGCAGGGCACGAGCGGATCCTCGGGCAATTACTACAACCGACTCGAGCGCCTCTCGCTGGCCGTCAACGCCTTCTGGGCCGACATGGCCGGCCAGTTCGACGCCGGGCAGGATCGCCGGTCCAGGGTCACCGTGATCTTCCACAGCGAGTTCGGCCGGCGCGCCTACAACAACGCCGACAACGGCACCGATCACGGTTCCGGCAACCCGATGCTGCTGCTCGGCGGCAACGTCAACGGCGGGCAGTTCCACGGCGAATGGCCCGGAATGAGCCCGGGCGAGCTCTTCCAGGGCAACGACCTGAGAACCACCAACGACTTCCGCCGCGTGCTCAGCGAGGTGTTGATCCGGCGCCAGGGCAATCCGAACCTCGGCATGGTCTTTCCGTACTACTACAACTACCAGCCCATCGGCGTGGTCAACGGCCCGGACCAGCTGCCGAACTACGGCCCGGGCGACGACATGACGAGCGACGGCTTCGAGTGACGCCGGGCCCGGGCCGGGAGGCTCAGAGCATGAGCATCGCGTCGCCGTAGCTGAAGAAGCGGTACTTCTGCTCGATGGCGTGCGCATACGCCGCGAGGATCGCCTCGCGGCTCGAGAACGCCGAGACCAGCATCACCAGCGTCGATCCCGGCAGGTGGAAGTTGGTGATCATGCCGTCGATGGCCTTGAACTCGTAGCCCGGATAGATGAACAGGCGGCTATCGCCGGTAAACGGCGCCAGGCCGCCCTCGGCGGCCGTTTCCAGCGAGCGGACCGCCGTGGTGCCGACCGCGATCACCCGCCTGCCGGACGCCCGCGTTTCCTCGATCGCCGCGACCAGCTCGGCCGATACGTTCAGCCACTCCGGGTGCATCTCGTGGTCCTCGACCTTGTCGACCCGGACCGGCTGGAACGTGCCGGCGCCGACGTGCAGCGTGCAGAAGGCCCGCCGGACACCCCGTTCGTCGAGGGCGGCAAGCAGCGCCTCGTCGAAGTGCAGGCCGGCGGTCGGCGCGGCCACGGCGCCCGGTTTGTCGGCATAGACGGTCTGGTAGCGTTCGCGGTCCTCGTCGGCGTCCTCGCGCGTGATGTAGGGCGGCAGCGGCACGTGGCCGTGTTCGTGCAGCAGGTCCAGCCAGCCCGGCGCCCCGTCGGCAAGCTGCAGGCGCCAGAACGCATCGTCCCTGCCCTCCACCTCGACGTCGATATCGGTGCCGTCGATCCGGATCCGGGTGCCCGGCGCCGGCTTGCGGTTGGCGCCCAGCTGGACCAGCGCCCGGCGTTCGTCGACGATGCGCTCGACCAGGACCTCGACCCTTCCGCCGCTGTCCTTGTGCGCGTTCAGCCGGGCAGGAATCACGCGGGTGTCGTTGAACACCAGCAGGTCGCCGGGGTCGAGCAGGTCGAGCAGGTCGCGGAAGGTCCGATCCTGCAGCGCGCCGGTGCGGCGATCCATCACCAGCAGCCGGCTGGCCGTGCGCTCCTGCAGCGGCTGCTGGGCGATCAGTTCCTCGGGCAAGTCGAAGTCGAAGTCGGCAACGTCCATGGGTCGGGTCCATCGGGTCGGCCCCGGATTCTAGCCCGCATTATTCATGAATGAGCTCGCGCCCTTGCTTGGTCCTTGTCCGCACAGCGAATCGTCCTCGCTCGGAAATACAGCATGGTATTCCGCTCGGTCGGGAAATCCCCTGTGCGAACGATTCCCGGCGCAATCATCGTGGCGATTCATGAATAATGCGGGCGAGTGTACGCCGCCGTTCATCGGGCAACGTATAGCGAGTCGGAGAGCGTTCGGCTGCAAGGCCCGTCTGGCAGGGAACGGCAGCGTCCTTTCCAGGCGACAGAACGCCGCAGATGAATGCTCTCCGGCTCGCCATGCGTCAAACAACGAGTGGCGGGGTACACTCGCCGCGCCGGCGCGCAGGACCAACGCCGTTTGCACGAATCTGGCATCCTGTCGGCCGTTCCCGCCACGGATTCCGAACCATGCAGACCGCTGCATTCCGCCACCGATTCTCGTTCCCGCGCCACGGCGACGATGGGCACAAGACCTACTTCTGCGGCAACTCGCTGGGGCTGATGCCCGACGCGGCGCGCGCGGCCGTCGAACAGGAACTCGAACGCTGGTCGACGCTGGGCGTCGACGGCCACTTCCAGGGCGATCCGGCCTGGCTGGGCTATCACCGCCAGTGCAGCGACGTGCTCGCCCGGCTGACCGGCGCGCAGCCGCGCGACGTGGTCGCGATGGGCGCGCTGACGATCAATCTGCACCTGCTGATGACCAGCTTCTATCGGCCCGAGGGCTCCAAGCGAAGAATCCTCATCGAGCGCGGCGCCTTTCCGTCGGACCGTTATGCCGTGGTCTCGCAGCTCGAGCTGCACGGCCACTCCGAGGCCGACCTGATCGAGATCGATCCGGGCGAGGACGGCCTGATCGACGAGGACCGGGTCATCGCAACGATCCGCGACCGGGCCGACGAGCTGGCCCTGGTGCTGTGGCCCGGCGTGCAGTACGCGACCGGCCAGCGGTTCGACTGCAGCCGGATCGGCCGCGCCGCGCACGAAGCCGGAGTGACGATCGGGCTGGACCTGGCCCATGCGATCGGCAACGTTGCGCTGGCGCTGGAAGACGGCGAGATCGACTTCGCGGTGTGGTGCAGCTACAAGTACCTCAACGCCGGCCCGGGCGCGGTGGCCGGGCTGTTCGTGCATCCGCGACACGCCGATTTCCGCGGGCCGCGGCTGGCCGGCTGGTGGGGTCACGATGAATCGACGCGCTTCCTGATGGGCCCGGACTTCGAACCGATCCGCGGCGCCGAGGGCTGGCAGGTATCGGGCGCGCCGGTGCTCAACCTGGCGGCGCTGCGCGGCGCGCTGGACGTCTATCGCGAGGCCGATATCGACAGCCTGCAGGACGCCGAGACGGACCTGACCGAACGGTTGATGGCCGGCCTCGACGACCTGCCCGGCCAGCCGCTGCGCATCGTCACGCCGCGCGAGCGGGATCGACGCGGCTGCCAGGTCTCGATCGCGGTGCGCGCCGGTCGCGATGCCGGTCGCGCGCTGTTCGACCGGCTGCAGGACCAGGGCGTGGTCGGCGACTGGCGCGAACCGGACATCATCCGGATTTCGCCGAACCCGCTCTACAACAGCGTCGAGGACGTCGACCGGCTGATCGGCTTGCTGCACGATGCCCGGCTGGACGCGGCCTGAACCCGACAACGGCGAGGCCCCGGTGCTGATTCGGTCGGATCGCCCACGGTCGTGATCCGTCGCGAACACGGCCTGGCCTGGGCGACCGGCCTGCTGATCCTGCTGGCCAGCGCGGCCGGCCTGTACCTGCTGTTCCTCGACGAGGGCCGGCCGCTGCTGGAACTGCTCCGGGCGCTGGAGGCGCGGATCCAGGCCGCTTCGCTGCAGGCCATGATCGCCTTTGTCCTGCTGATGGCCGTGACCACCTGCCTGACGCTACCGACCGCGACCCTGCTGTCCCTGGCCGGCGGCTTCCTGTTCGGGGCACTGGCCGGCACGCTGTTGTCCTGGGTCGGTGCGGTGACCGGCGCGGTGCTGACCTTTCTGATGATCCGCTTCATTGCCGGCGAACGCTTGCGCGGGCTCCTGCTGCGCGGCCGGACCCGACCGCTGGTCGAACTGATCGAGCGCGACGCGTTGTTCTACCTGACGATTCTGCGGCTGGTGCCGGTCGCGCCGTTCTTCGCGATCAACGCGGCCGGCGCGACCCTTCGGGTCCGGCTGCCGGGCTTCGCCCTGGCCACCGCGCTGGGCCTGCTTCCGCTGCTGGCGATCTATGCCAGCATCGGCGCGGGCGCCGAGAGCCTGGTCGAGCTCGATCGGATCGACACGAGCACGGTGCTGGCCCGGCCGGAGCTGTTGCTGCCGCTGCTGGGCCTGGCCTCGCTGCTGGGCTTCGGCTGGGCGATGCGGCGCTGGCTGCAGCGACGGGAAGCGGCCCGGGCTGACCTGCCCGCACCGGACTGACGTCGGTCAGGCCTCGGGCGAAGCGGCTCGCCCGCAGGCGTCGCGATACAGGCCGTGCTTGCGGATGTAGGCCAGCACGGTCGACGGCAGCAGGAAGCGCGGGTCGCGGCCGCGCGCGAGCTGGTTGCGGATGTCGGTCGAGGAAATCGCCAGGCAGGTCACATCGACGTTGCAGATCCGTCCCGCCGGCGCATCCATCAGCGCCCGGGGGTCTTCGACCCAGCGCCCGGCAAGAACCCGGGCCACCTCGTCGGAATACTCCGGCTCCGACTCCGGCCGCGTCATCACCAGCAGGTGCGCCCGCTCGATCAGCCGGGTCCATTCGTGCCAGCGATCGAGCTGGTTGGCCGCGTCCTGTCCCAGGCACAGCACCACCGGCAGCTCGCCGGCCTGTTCGCGGATACTGGCCAGCGTATCGGCCATGTAGGACGGACCGGAGCGCTGGACTTCGCGATCGTCCACCGACAGGTCGGCGTGCGGCGCCAGGGCCAGCTCGAGCATGGCCATCCGGTGACGCGGCGGCGCCCAGGTACTGTCCCGGTGCGGCGGCTGGCCGGCCGGCAGCAGCCGGAAATCCGACACCCCGAGCCGCTCGGCCACCTCGGCGGCGGCCCGCAGGTGGCCATAGTGAACCGGGTCGAAGGTGCCGCCGAAGATCGCGATGGCGTGGTGCGTGGCGGCATCGCCGGAACGCTTGCCGTGGTCGGTCATGCCGCCGCCCGTCCCGGTCGGCCGGGCGATGCGGCCAGGCGCACGCAGAGCCGCTCCAGCTCGACCCAGAAGTCACCGCTGGCGCGACCCTTGGCGATCCGGTCCAAGCGACTCAGCGTGCCGATCGCGGCATCGAGACGGGCCGGACCGACGCGGCGGATGCAGGCCTGGATCGCCGGCTGGCGCGAGGTCCAGACGCGCAACGCGCCGAACACCCGCGCGATCGGCTCGCTGGCGCTGCGGTGAGCGACTTCGCGGGCGATGTCGAGCTCCCGGCCCAGCGCCCACAGCACCGCCGGCGGCGGCGCGTCGGATTCGCGCAGGCCGCGCACGCAGCGCAGCGCGCCGCCCGGTTGCCCGGCCAGCACCAGCTCGGCCAGCCGGAAGCCGTCGAAACGGGCGCTGTCGGCAACCGCCTCGCGAACCGCGTCGAGCGCCAGGGTCCGGCCGGGAAACAGCAGTGCGAGCCGGTCGACTTCCTGGGCGGCGGCCAGCAGGTTGCCTTCCAGGCGCATCGCGAGAAAGCGCGCGATCTCGTCATCGGCGGCCAGGCCGCGACTGCGGATGCGGTGCGAAATCCACTGCGGCAGCCGGTCGGGCTTGACCGGCCAGCACGGCACGTACACGCCCGCGCCGTCGACGGCCTTGAACCAGGCCGCCTTCTCCTGGTTCAGCTCCCATGCATCGCAGATGATCAGCAGGACGTCGTCGCGGTCGGCCTCGGCCCAGGCGCGCAGCGTCTTGCCGCCCTCGGCCCCGGGCTTGCCGGTCGGCAGCCGCAGTTCGACCAGGCGCCGGCTGGCGAACAACGAACCGGTCTCGGTGGCGCGCTCCAGTTCGTTCCAGTCGAACCGGCCGTCGGCCGACAGCCGGATGCGCTCGGCAATGCCTTCGGCCCGGCCGGCTTGACGGATCCGGTCGCAGGCTTCCTCGACCAGCAGGCGTTCGGAGCCGGCGACCAGGTAGACCGGAGCCAGCCCGCGCTGGAGCGCGTCCGGCAGGCGCTCGGGAAACAGCTTCAAGGCGTGCGGACCGCTTCGAGGCGCCGGATCAGGGCCGAGGCCATCGACCGGCGCAGGTCTTCGCGCAGCAGCTCTTCCTCGCTGGTCGCGCCGAGAATCTCCTGCTCGTCGAACTGGAAATCGCGGGCCAGGCGCAGGCTCTCGGGCGCGACCAGCGTCTCGCCGCCCGGGCCGTCCAGCGCAAAGCGCAGCTCGAAGACCAGTTCGAACTCGCGGACCCGGGCGTTGCCCGACACCGTCAGCGTGCGCCGATCGATCCGCTGCCGCAGGATCCGGAGCACGGCCGCGTCCTCGGCGGCGTCGACCAGGGTCACACCGTTGGCCTCGAGCAGCAGCCGCAGCTCGCGAGCGAACAGGCTGTCGGGATCGGCCACCTGCAGCCGGGTGCGATCCATCTCCGCCGGCAGGCTGGCCGATCCGCGCAGCTCGAAGCCGCAGCCGGCCAGGGCCAGCGCGCACAGTGCGATCGGGAGGAGCCGCGCCATCAGCCGGCCACCACGATATTGACGAGCTTGTCCGGCACGACGATCACCTTGCGCACGTTCCTGCCGTCGACGAAGCGCTTTACGTTCTCCTCGTCCAGCGCGGCCTGCTGGACCGTGTCGCGCTCGGCGCCCGGCGCGCACTCGATGCGCCCGCGCACCTTGCCGTTGACCTGCACGACCACGGTCACCCGGTCCTGGACCAGGGCGCGCTCATCGACCTCCGGCCAGCCGGCTTCGAGAATCGACTCGGCGTGGCCGAGCTTCGACCACAGCGCCTGGGCGATGTGCGGCGTGACCGGTGCGATCAATCGGACCAGCGCCTCCCAGCCCTCGCGGGCGACGGCGCGCTCGGCCGGGTTGGCCGGCTCGAACCGGGCCAGGTGGTTGCTGCACTCCATGACCGCGGCGATCGCGGTGTTGAAGGTGTAGCGGCGGCCGAAATCGTCGCTGACCTTGGCGATGGTCTCGTGGACGCGGCGGCGCTGGTCGCGGGCCGCCTCGCCCAGCGCGTCGGGGTCCAGCGCGCCGGGCGCCTCGCCGGCCAGGTGGTCGCCGACCTGCTGCCAGAGTCGTTTCAGGAACCGCCAGGCGCCTTCGACGCCGGCATCGGACCATTCCAGCGACTGCTCCGGCGGCGCGGCGAACATCGAGAACAGGCGCACGGTATCGGCACCGTACTGCTCGACCAGCGTCGACGGGTCGACGCCGTTGTTCTTGGACTTGGCCATCTTCTCGATGCCGCCGAACCGGACCGGCTCGCCGTCTTCGGCCAGCACCGCCGACTCGATCCGGCCCTTGCCGTCGCGCTTGACGTCGACCTCGGACGGGTTGAACCAGGTCTTCCGGCCGGCCGCGTCCTCGCGGAACCAGGTCTCGGCCAGGACCATGCCCTGGGTCAGCAGGTTGGCGAACGGCTCGTCGACCTCGACCAGGCCGAGGTCGCGCATCACCCGGGTCCAGAAACGGGCGTACAGCAGGTGCAGGATCGCGTGCTCGATGCCGCCGATGTACTGGTCGACCGGCATCCAGGCCCGGGTCCGCTCGTCGACCATCGCCCGGTCGTTGTCGCTGCAGGGATAGCGCATGAAGTACCAGGACGAATCGACGAAGGTGTCCATGGTGTCGGTCTCGCGCCGGGCCTCGGCGCCGCAGTTCGGGCAGCGGCAGGCCAGGAATTCCTCGTGTTTCGTCAGCGGGCTGCCGCTGCCGTCCGGGACCAGGTCCTCGGGCAGCACCACCGGCAGGTCGGCCTCGGGCACCGGCACGTCGCCGCAGTCGGGACAGTGGATGATCGGGATCGGGCAGCCCCAGTAGCGCTGGCGGCTGACGCCCCAGTCGCGCAGCCGGTACTGGACCCGGCGCCGACCCAGCCCCCTGGCTTCGAGCGCCGATGCGATCGCGTCGAAGCCGGCCGCGTAGTCGAGGCCGTCGAACTCGCCGGAGTTGACCAGCCGGATGCCGTCCTTGGCCGCGTACGCGTCGTGCCACTGGGTGGCGTCGTAGTCGTCGCCGTCCGTCGTCGCGATCACCTGGGTGATCGTCAGGCCGTACTTGTTGGCGAATTCGAAGTCGCGCTCGTCGTGGCCCGGCACCGCCATCACGGCCCCTTCGCCGTAGCCGATCAGCACGTAGTTGGCGATCCAGACCGGCAGCGCCTCGCCGGTCAGGGGGTGTTCGACGGTGAAACCGGTGTCGATGCCGCGCTTTTCCTGGGTGGCCAGCTCGGCTTCCGAGACTCCGCCGGTGGAACAGGAGCGGATGAAATCGGCCACCGCCTCGTCGCGCTGGGCAGCGCGCACGGCCAGCGGATGCTCCGGCGCCACGGCCATGTAGGTCGCACCCATCAGGGTATCGGGGCGGGTCGTGAAGACCTTCAGCCGGCCGCCGTCGTACGGGAACTCGATCTCCATGCCGTGACTGCGGCCGATCCAGTTGGCCTGCATCGCGCGGACCCGCTCCGGCCAGCCGTCCAGTCCGTCGAGCGCGTCGAGCAGCTCGTCGGCATAGTCGGTGATCTTCAGGTAGTACATCGGGATTTCGCGCTTCTCGACCAGCGCGCCGGTGCGCCAGCCGCGCCCGTCGATGACCTGCTCGTTGGCCAGTACGGTCTGATCGACCGGATCCCAGTTCACCGTCCCGGTCTTCTTGTAGGCGATGCCCTTGTCGAGCATCTTCAGGAACAGCCACTGGTTCCAGCGGTAATAGGCCGGATCGCAGGTCGCCAGTTCACGGTCCCAGTCGATCGCGAAGCCCAGCGTCCGAAGCTGGTCGCGCATGTGGTCGATGTTGTCGCGGGTCCACTTCGCCGGCGGCACGCCGCGCGCGATCGCCGCGTTCTCGGCCGGCAGACCGAACGCGTCCCAGCCCATCGGCTGCAGCACGGGCCGGCCGTTCATCCGGTGGAACCGCGAGATCACGTCGGAGATCGTGTAGTTGCGCATGTGCCCCATGTGCAGCTTGCCCGAGGGGTACGGAAACATGCTGAGGCAGTAGTAGGCATCCTCGCCCGGCTGGTCGGGCGAGCGGAACGCGCCCTCGTCCTGCCAGCGCTGGCGCGCGGCAGGCTCGAGGGACGCCGGATTGTAGGCTTCGGTCACGGTCGGGGCGGCATATCGAAAATCGCAACCGGAAGGATAACCGAAGCGACCGTCACGGGCCGCAGGCCGAGCGAAATCGACCGGGCCTGAAACGAAACGGACCCGCCGCGGCCGAGCCGCGGCGGGTCCTCGTGAAGCGGCCCTCGTGAAACCGGCCGTGTGCGGTCAGCCGTCGCCGCCGCCTTCGTTCTCGTCGTCGGTCAGTTCGTTCCAGCGCGACTGGACCTCGTCCATCGCGTTGTTGGTCCGCTCACGCAGGTCCGACCAGGCCTCGCCGCCGTATTCCTGCGCCTCGGCCAGCGCCTGCTGCGCCTGTTCACGCGCCTCCGCGGCTTCGCGGCTGAGTTCGTTCCAGGCATCGCTGCCGCGCTCCAGGCCGGAATCGATCAGCGCCTGGGTCCGTGCCCGGGCTTCTGCCGCCGCTGCTGCCGCCTCCTGCCAGGCTTCCCGGGCACCGTCCTGAACGTCACCGGCCATCTCGTTCATCGCGCTGCCGGCCTCGTCGGCCGCGTCGCGCATCCGGTCGCCGGCCTCGTCGGCCGCTTCCATCGACTCGTCGTAGATCGCCTCGGCGGTATCGCCGGCATCCTCGGCCTCGGGCTCGGCCTGCTCCGGCGTCGGATACGGGATCGTGTCGTCGGTGGAGCCGTTCGAATCGTCGTCGCGCTGACAACCGGCCAGGACCAGCCCGGCACTGATCAGCAGAATCATCCAGTAGTTCATCGTCAACTCCCTGTGCTGCGGTGTGGACCGACTACCTTACCGAATCAGCCGGGACCATTCGTTACGTTTGCGTTCAGCGCCTCGATCAGGCGATCGACCTCCTCGTCGGTGGTCGCGAACGAACAGACCAGCCGCGCCAGGTCGTCGTGACCGGGCCAGATATGGAATTCGAAGCCCTGCCCATGCAGCCCGGCCAGCGCCTCGGGGGTCAGCTGCATGAACACCTCGTTGGCTTCGACCGGCCAGGCCAGCCGAGCCGCCGGGTGCGCCTCGATCGCTGCAGCCAGGCGCGCGGCCTGCCGATTGGCCGAGCGTGCCAGGTCCAGCCAGAGCTCGTCGTCGAGCATGGCCAGCAGCTGGGCCGACACGTAGCGCATCTTCGACAACAGGTGGCCGCCGCGCTTGCGCATCCGGGCCATGGCCTCGAGCACGGCCGGATCCGGGTCGTCGCCGAACACCACGATCGCCTCGGCGGTCAGCGCGCCGTTCTTGGTCGCGCCGAACGACAGCACGTCGACCCCGGAGCGCCAGGTCGCTTCGGCCGGCGAGACCGCCAGGTGGGCCACCGCGTTGGCGAAACGCGCGCCGTCCATGTGCAGCGGCAGGTCGCGCGCATGGACGACTTCGGCCAGTGCGGCGATCTCGTCGGGCCGATAGGCCGTGCCGCATTCGGTGGCCTGGGTGATCGACACCACCGCCGGCCGCACGTTGTGCACACCGTGCACGCCGGCGCCGTCGATCGCTGCGGCCAGCGGCCCGGGCGAGAGCTTGCCGTTCTCGCCGTCGAGCGGCAGCAGCTTGGCCCCGTGGGTGTAGAACTCCGGCGCACCGCCCTCGTCGTTGTGGATATGCGCCGAGCGGTGACACATCACCGCGCCCCAGGGCGGGCTGAACGCGGCCAGCGTGACCGAGTTGGCGGCGGTGCCGGTGGCCAGCGGAAACACTCGACAGCGGGTCTCGAAGCAGGCCGAGAAGGCCTCGTCGAGGCGCCGGCTCCAGCGATCTTCGGCATAGGCCGCGGCATGGCCTGCATTGGCCTCGACGACGGCCTGGAGGATGCGCGGGTGGGCCGGGGCTTCGTTGTCACTCTTGAACTTCATGGGCGGGTTCGCAGCGGTGGTGGAGGTCGGCAGGCCGGACAGGATATTCGATCGACGGGACGGCGGCAGCCCCGGCTGCACGCGGTGCCCCCGTCCATCCTCCATAATGATGGGTCACTCCGCGCCGCCCCCGAGTTCCGACCACGTGTCCTCGAAGTCCTCCCTGCCGTTCGTCGCGCGGACCCTGATGCCGCGGGAAGTCCAGGTCAACGCGCTGATGGCGGTGACGCTGGGCGCGCTGGAAGGCGGCCTGCTGGGCGTGATCGTCAAGACCGGCTTCGACGGCGTGGCCGGCACGGCAACGGTGAACTTCGCGGTTGCCCTGGTCACCGGCGCACCGGCGCTGGCCAACGTGGCCAGTCTCGGCTTTGCCAATCTCGCCCACGGCCGCAGCAAGACCGCATGGGTCTCGACCCTGATGGCGCTCACCGCGCTCGGCGCACTGATGATCGCGCTGGCCCCGGTCTCGGCCTTCGGTCTGATCTGGCTGACGGCCTGGATGATCGTCGCCCGGCTGGCCTACTGCGGCGTGATCACGCTGCGCGCGGCGATCTGGCGGGCCAATTTCCCGCGCCACGTCCGGGCCACGATCACCGGGCGCATCGCCGTGACCTACTCGATCCTGATGGCCATCACCGCCGCGCTGATCGGCCTGGCCATGGAATGGCGGGCCGATGCATGGCGGGGGCTGGTGCCGCTGGCCGCGCTGCTCGGCCTGGTCGCGGCCTGGCGCTACCGGCGGTTCACCGTCCGCGGCCAGGGCCGCCTGCTGCGCGAGGAAGCCGCGGCGCGGGGCGACCGGGCCGGCGGCGTGCGCTTCGCCGACGCCGTCGAGGTGCTCCGGAACGACACCTGGTATCGCCGCTACATGCTGACGATGTTCCTGTTCGGCTCCGGCAACCTGATGGTGATCGCGCTGCTGGTGGTGATCCTGACCGAGCAGCTCGGCGCGGCGCGCTTCGTCCAGGTGCTGATCACCACCACCGTCCCGCTGCTGGCCGTGGCCGTGCTGACGCCGTTCTGGGCCCGTCGCCTCGACAAGGTCCACATCCTCGACTACCGGGCGAAGCATTCCTGGACGTTCGTGCTGGCGCTCGGCCTGTTCGTGCCGGGTGCGATCTTCGGCCACATCGAGTTGTTCTGGGCCGGCGCCGTCGCGCTGGGCGCCGCCTTCGCCGGCGGCAAGCTGGGCTGGAACCTCGGTCACAACGACTTCGCCAGCGACGGCCGCTCGACGCTGTACATGGGCATCCACGTCAGTCTGACCGGCGTGCGCGGCCTGATCGCCCCGGTCGTCGGCGTGGCGCTGTACCAGGCGCTGGAGCGCCGCGAGCCCGGCCTGGGCCGCTACGTGCTGGTGTTCCCGGCGCTGCTGACGCTGGCCGGTGCCGTGACCTTCGGCGTGCTGGCCGGCAAGCGTCGGCGCGAACGACTCTCCCATTCGAACCGCGAACCCTCCTCATGAACCTGACACTCGCCTGGCTGCCGCTGGTCGCTGCCGCGGCCGCCACCACCGCCGAAGATCTCGATCCGATGACCGTCACCGGGCGCGACCTCGACCCCGAGGCCCCACGTGCAGTGGCCGAACTGGACCGGGCCGACATCGAAGCGATCGCGCCGACCCATCCCGCCGAGCTGTTCGCTCGGATCCCCGGTGCCTGGGTCACCCGAGGCAGCGGCCAGGAGCACCTGACCGCGATCCGCTCGCCGCTGCTGACCGGCGCCGGCGGCTGCGGCGCACTGCTCTACCTGGAGTTCGGCGTGCCGATCCGGCCGCCCGGCTTCTGCAACGTCAACAACCTGTTCGAGGTCGACCTGGTCCACGCCGCGGGCCTGCGCGTGCTGCGCGGCCCGGGCGGCCTCGGGCACGCCTCGGGCGGACTCCACGGCGTCATCGACGTGCGACCGCGCGATCCATGGGCCGACCCGGTCAACGGCGTGGCCTTCGAGTACGGCAGCGACGAGTTCCGCGAAGTCCGTCTGCGCCTGACCGGCCGCGGCGAACGGGGCGCGCTGGGCATCGACGCCCGCTACACCGACGCCGGCAGCTTCCGCGACGACGAAGGCTACGAGCACGGGTTCCTGACCGCCCACCATCGCTTCCGGCTCGGCGAGGCCGAGGGCTCGACGCTGTTGAGCTTCGCTCAGCTCGACCAGGACACCGCCGGCTTCATCACCGGCTTCCAGGCCTACCGCGACCCCGACCGACGGACCGACAACGACAACCCGGAAGCCTTCCGGTCGGCCAGCGCGGCCCGCTTGATCAGCCGCTTGAGCTGGCTGGACGACGACGGCGGCGAGCGTCGGCTGACCGGCTTCGTGCGGCGCTCGCGGATGAACTTCCTGCAGCACTTCCTGCCCGGCAAACCGCTGGAAAAGAACGGCCAGGTCTCGGCCGGGCTGCAGTTCGACCGGGTCAGACCGCTGGAGAGCTGGACGCTGGAGTGGGGCCTGGACGCGGAAGTCTTCGACGGCTTCCTGTTCGAAGTCCAGGACCGGCCGGCCGAGGGCTCGCCGTTCCTGGTCGAGACCCGCCCGGTCGGCGTCCACTACGACTACACGGTCGTCGGCCAGCGCGCCGGCGGCTACCTCGCCGCGGCCGTCGATTTCGGCTCGCGCTGGCGACTTCGGGCCGGCCTGCACGGCGACTGGATCCGCTACGACTACGACACCGACCTGGCGCCCGGCAACCTCGACGACCAGGGCAACGAATGCGGCTTCGGCGGCTGCCTGTTCACCCGCCCGGCCGATCGCACCGACCGCTTCACCGAGCTGGCGCCGGAACTGACCCTGACCCGGCGTCTCGATCGCGCCCGAACCTGGCTGCGCATCGCGCGCGGGTATCGCGCCCCGCAGGCCACCGAGCTGTATCGGCTGCAGCGCGGCCAGACCGTGGCCGACCTGGCGTCGGAAACCCTCGACGCGGTAGAACTGGGCGCGGCCGGACGCGGCTGGGCCGACTGGCAGCTGGTCGGCTTCGCCCAGCGCAAGCGCAACTTCATCTTCCGCGACGGCAACGGCTTCAACGTGTCCGAAGGACGGACCCGGGCGCTGGGCGTGGAGTTCGATCTCGAAAAGGCGCTGGGCGGCGACCTGGTGGCCGGCCTGCGCGGCAGCTGGGCGCGGCATCGCTGGGATTTCGACCGCGCGCTCGGTGGCGAGGTGATCGAGTCGGGCAACTCCATTGCCTCGGCCCCCGAACGACTGGCCAGCGCCGACCTGACCTGGCGACCCGACCCCGGATGGGTGCTGCAGCTGGCCGCCGAGTCGACCGGCCGCTACGATCTCGATGAAGCCAACCTCCGCCGCTACGACGGGCACCTGCTGGTGCACGGCTTTGCCGGCTATCGCTCACCGACCGGCTGGTTCGTGGATCTCAAACTGCGCAACCTGGGCGACGAGCGCTATGCCGAGCGGGCCGACTTCGCCTTCGGTTCCTACCGCTACTTCCCCGGTCCGGGCCGGAGCCTGTTCGTGCAGGTCGGCTGGCGCGACCGGCCCTGAAGGCCACGCCCCGGACGTCTCGGTTCAGCCGCCGGCTTCGTCGCCCCAGAGCGCCTCGAGCCGCTCGTCGCGTCCGCAGCGCCAGCGATAGTACTTGTAGCGAACCGAGTTCTTGCGGTAGTAATCCTGGTGGTAGTCCTCGGCCGGCCAGAACGTTCCGGCCGTCTCGATCGGCACGACGATCGGCTGCTCGAAGCGGCCGGAATCGACCAGCTCGCGTCTGGAGATCTCGGCCGCGACGCGCTGGCCGGCGTCGTGGGCGAAGATCACCGGCCGGTAGCTTTCGCCGGCGTCGCAGAACTGGCGATTGTCGGTCAGCGGATCGATGTTGCGCCAGAACACGTACAACAACTCCTCGTAGCTGACCCGCTCGTCGTCGTAGCGCACCTGCACCACTTCGACGTGCCCGGTGCCGCCGCGCACGACCTGCTCGTAGCTCGGATGGTCGACGGTGCCGCCCATGTAGCCCGAGGTGGTCGAGATCACGCCGTCGATGTCGTCGTAGGGCGGCTCCATGCACCAGAAACAACCGCCGCCGAAGGTCGCAACGCGCTCCTCGGCCCGCGCCGTGGCCGCCACGAGGACGGCGGCCACGGCGACCAGCAGCAGCGCCGAAGCGTTCACTCGCGGCGCGGTCGGTCGCGCCGGCACCCTGGTCGTCGAAGGCGTCATCCGCGCAACTCCGGCAGGTCCCTGCCTTCGGGCACGAACTCCAGCGCCAGGCCGTTGTTGCACCAGCGCTGCCCGGTCGGCGGCGGGCCGTCGTCGAACACGTGGCCCTGGTGGCCGCCGCAGCGGCTGCAGTGGTACTCGGTGCGCGGCCAGATCAGCTTGTAGTCGCGCTTGGTGCCGATCGCTTCGGCGTCGATGGGCTGGAAGAAACTCGGCCAGCCCGTGCCCGAATCGTACTTGTGCCGGCTGGAAAACAGGGGCTGGTAGCAGGCCGCGCAGACGTAGGTTCCGTCGCGTTTCTCGTCGTTCAGCGGGCTGGTGCCGGCACGCTCGGTCTGCTCCCGGAACAGGATGTCGTAGCGATCCGGCGGCAGGATGCGCCGCCAGTCTTCGAGCGTGTAGCCCACCGTCGGTGCTTCGGGGGCATCGGCCGGCAGGCTCGCGCCATCGTCCTGCGCGATCAGGCGGGCGGCGAGTCCCGCGCCGAGGGTGCCGGCCAGGGCGCCGGTGATCAGATGTCGTCGTTTCATGACCGATGGGACCGGTGAAAGACCCGATAGATTGCAGCCCGGCCGTCCAGCCCGCGTGAGCGTCGAGACGCCGATCCGCTTGCCGTTCATGAAAAAAATGTTATAACATTCCATCTTTAACCCAACCACCGGAATCATCGCCTCATGAAGCTCCGACGCTCTCCTCTTGCCCACGCCGTTTCACTGGCGCTGGCCGTCTCCCTGGCCGCGACCGCTCACGCTCAGTCCGAGGCCGACGCCGCCGAACCGGAAGCGGTCGAACTCGACACCGTCGAGGTCCGCGTGCTGCCGCAGGGCGGCACGCCGCTGGATTCCACCCAGCCGGTCGACGTGATCACCGGCGAGCAGCTCGATGACCAGAAGGAAGCCACGCTGGGCGAAACGCTGGCCACCGAACTGGGCATCCATTCGACCTACTTCGGCCCCGGCGCCGGCCGGCCGATCATCCGCGGTCTCGGCGGCAACCGGGTCCGGATCACCGAAGACGGCCTGAGTTCGCTCGATGCCGCGGCACTGAGCCCCGACCACGCGGTCTCGGCCGAACCCCTGCTGATCGACCGGATCGAAATCCTGCGCGGGCCGGCCAACCTGCTGTACGGTTCGACCGCCTCGGGCGGCGTGATCAACCTGATCGACAACCGCATTCCCGAGCAGCGCCAGGACTTCAGCGCGCAGGCCGAGTTCCGCGCCAACACCGCCGCCGACGAACGGGCCGGCGTGGTCCGCCTCGACGGCGGCATCGGCGCGTTCCAGTTCCACATCGACGGCTTCCAGCGCGAAACCGACGACTACGAGATCCCGGGGTTCGCGCTGACCGCCGAAGAACTGGCCGAGCTCGACGCCGAGGAGCGCGCCGAGCAGGAAGAGGGCGTGCTGAAGAACACCGCCCAGGAAAGCGAGGGCGCCACGATCGGCGTCTCGGTGGTCGGCGACTGGGGCTTTGCCGGCGTGGCCTGGAAGGGCTTCGAGACGCTCTACGGCGTACCCAAGAAGGAAAAGGAAGAAGACGACGACGATGAACTTCCGAGCATCCTGGCCAAGGGCGGCGGCGACGAGCCGGTCAGCATCGACCTCGACCAGGATCGCTACGAGTTCCGCGCCGGCTTCTGGCAGCCGGTCGAACTGATCGACGAGTTCCGCATCAAGTTCGCGCGCAACGAGTACCAGCACATCGAACTGGAGGGCGACGAGATCGGCACCACCTTCGACGTCGAAGGCCAGGAGCTGCGGCTGGAAGCCCGCCACGCCCCGATCGGCCGCCTGTCCGGCGTGGTCGGTTTCCAGTTCGAGGACACCACGCTCGAGGCCGTCGGCGAAGAAGCCTTCATTCCGGCCGCCGACACCCAGTCCAAGGGGCTGTTCGTGATCGAGGAATTCGACCTCGACCCGATCCTGCTGTCGGCCGGACTGCGTCTGCAGACCGACGAGATCAGCCTGGCCGATTCGGTCCTGGCCGACGGCACCCGCTCGCGCGACTTCGACCTGCTGTCGCTGTCGGCCGGTGCGGTCTGGCGCTTCGCGCCCGACTGGCAGGCCAGCGCCAACTGGCAGCGCTCCGAGCGGGCACCGACCCAGGAAGAGCTGTTCGCCAACGGCCCGCACATCGCCACCCAGAACTTCGAAGTCGGCGACCCGTCGCTGGGCAAGGAAACCTCCAACAACATCGATATCGGCATCCACAAGTACGCCGGCCCGTTCCACTTCCGCGCCGATGTGTTCTACAACGACATCGAGGACTTCGTCTACCTGGCCGACACCGGGGACATCGAGGACGGCCTGCCGGTACAGATCTGGAGCCAGGCCGACGCCGAGTTCTGGGGCCTGGAAGCCGAGGCCAGCGTCAAGCTGCCGGAAACCTCGTTCGGTGACTTCGAACTGCGCGGCTTCGGCGACACGGTCGATGCCGACATCGACGTCGGCAACGGCAACGTGCCGCGGCTGTCGCCGACCCGGCTCGGCGCCGGGCTGGACTGGCACCGCGGCGGCTGGCGCGGCAACGTCGAGTTCGTCCGGGTGTTCGAGGTCGACGACGTGGCCGAATTCGAGTCCGAGACCGACGGCTACAACATGCTGACCGCCAACCTGGCCTACCGCTGGACCATCGGTATGTCGGAGTTCGAGCTGTTCCTGAAGGGCGCCAACCTGCTCGACGAAGAGCAGCGCGTGCACACGTCGTTCCTGAAGGACGTCGCGCCGCTGCCGGGCATCAACATCACCACCGGTCTGCGCGCACGGTTCTGAGCCGGACCCGAGCGAACCCCGGCCGCCCGGGGTTCGCCACGGCAACGCTTCCGACGGCAGCGTTCCGGGTTCACCGGAACGTCTTTTCCCGGGCGGACCTCCGCCCGGGCTTCATTCCGACCCGCTACGATCCACCGCATGGATCGTAGCGCTCCTGGCCGGTCGCCCGGCATCCGCATTCCCGAGTTCCGCGACGGCAACGGCCCCGCCGCGCCGGCCGGCTCGCCGGCCTGCCTGGCCGCGTTCATCGAGCGACACGCCCCGGTGCTGGCGCTGACCGGTGCCGGCTGCTCGACCGCTTCGGGCATCCCGGCCTACCGCGATGCAACCGGCAAATGGAATCGGCGCCAGCCGATCCTCTACCCCGACTTCGTCGCGTCGGCCACGGTCCGCCGCCGCTACTGGGCGCGCAGCTTTCTCGGCTGGCCGGTCATGCAGGCCGCCCGTCCCGGGCCGGCCCACCACGCACTGGTCGAGCTGGACCGGCGCGGCCTGCTGGCCGGACTGGTCACGCAGAACGTCGACGGCCTGCACCAGGCCGCCGGTCAGCCCGGGGTGCTCGAGCTGCACGGCGGACTGCAGCGGGTACTCTGCCTGGATTGCGGCGCGCCGATCGACCGCAGCGTGCTGCAGGACCACCTGCTGACCGCCAACCCCGACTGGGCGCCCGACGTGCTGTCGATCAATCCGGATGGGGATGCCGAACTCGACGAAGCCGCCTACCCCGGGTTCCGGGTCGTGGCCTGCGGCGGATGCGGTGGCCGGCTGAAACCCGACGTGGTGTTCTTCGGCGAATCGGTGCCGCGGGACCGGTTCGAGACGATCGGCGCGCGGCTCGACCGGGCCGGCGCGCTGCTGGTGGTGGGCTCGTCGCTGGTCGTGGGGTCGGGCTACCGGATCGTCCGCGAGGCGCAGCGACGCGGCTTGCCGATTGCCGCGGCCACCCGGGGCCGGACGCGAGCCGATGCGGTGCTGATGTTCAATGTGCACGCCGACTGCGGCGAGACCCTGGTCGAGGTGCTGGCCGCGCTGTGAGCTTCGGCCTGCCGGATCGACGGCTCGCTCAGCGCGCGCTCCGGTAGTCCTCGAGCTCGGTTTTCAGCCAGGCCCGAGCCCGGGTGAGATCGCGACTGACGGTGCGCCCCGACAGGTCGAGCATCTCGGCGATCTCCTCGATCGAGAAACCGGCGAAGAACCGCGCCGAAACGATCTCGGCCATGCGCGGGTTGCTGGTCTCCATCTGCTCGAGAATGGTCTCGATGGCCAGTACCAGGTCGCGGTCGGCCGCGTCGACGTCGGCCACGCGATCGTCCTCGAACTCGACCGGCACCTGGCCGCTGCCGCGCTTCTGCGAGTTCTGGCGACGAGCGTAATCGAAGATCAACTGGCGCATGACCATCGCGGCCAGCCGCCGCAGGTGAGCGCGGTTCTCGATCTCGCCCGACGAGTGCTCCTTGAGCTTGATGAAGGCCTCGTGGACCAGCGCGGTGGTCTGCATGGTCAGGCTGGAGGCGTACTGCTTGCGCTGGTTGTGGCCGATCCGCTTCAAGTCGTCGTAGACCATCGGCACGACCTGGTCGAACAGGTCGGGTTCCGACCGGATCTTCTGCAGCAACTGGGTGACCTCGTGTTCCGGCAACGGCTTGAACGGACCGTCGTCGGCGGACGTGCGAGCTGCGGAATCGGTCGTGGTCATGGTGGCTGCGGTCCGTGTGCGATGGGCACGCTGCAATACTACCAGCCGACCCTGAACCGGACCTGAAATCGCCGTGCACGAATCACTTCGCCGTGTCCGCCGGTCGCCGGCCTGCGGCTGCGGGTGCAGGAGCGAACCGCCGGGCCTGCAGGCGCTGCGCATGCGACGCTCCCGCCCGGAGGGCCGGGCGGACATCGGGGCCGAAGCGTGACGCGGTTCATGGCACGGTCGGGGCCGTTGTTGCTATATTCCACGCTGTTTGCACGTCGCCCGGACCGGCCGTTCGGGCCCCATCGGCGACGTCCATGAACCGACTCGAGGGGTATGCCCACCGTGGCTGAAGTTCGTCTGCACCTGGACCTGGAGCGGGCCTCCGGCGTCCTGGCCGGTATTGTTGCCGCCCTGGCCCAGCAAGGCCTGGAACTGAAGACCCAGAAGCTGACCCGCGCCAGCGAAGGCCGCGGCGGCACGCTGGACATTCGCGCCGAGGGCGACCCGGACGACATCGAGACGCTGGCCGAACGGATGGCCACGGCGCGCGGCGTCGGCCGGGTCGTGGCCATCGAACTCGACGGCGAGCCGGTCTTCGCCGACGGCGCGGTGATCGTGCCGGCCGTCGAAGCGCCGCCGGCCGACGACGTCGAGTCCGAACTCGATGCCTTTCTCGAACCCGAGCCGGCACCGGTCGCGACTCCGGCTCCGCCGCCGGACCCCGACGCACCGCTGCAGCCCGAGCTCGAGCCCGAACCGGCTCGGCGACCGGCAGCGCCGGCGCCACCGGGCGACGACGAGCTGGGGCCGCTGCTGCACCCCGGCGATCCCGAAGACGCCGGCCTCGCGGCCGATGAGAAGGAAGCCGGAAACGCCGTCGGCAGGAAACCACTCGAACCCGCGCCGGGCGACGACGACCCGACGACCGAGGCCGACGCCGGCTCCGGCTGGGGTGACGAGGAACTCGACAACTGGGCCGACGAGCTGGACGAGGCCGAGCGTGACGCCGCGCTCGCAGCGGACGAGACCGCGACCGACCAGCCCGAGCCCGAGGCCCCCGACGCGACCTTCGAACGCGAGCACGAGCCCCCGTCCGAGCCCTCCCGGCCGGACACTGTGGCCAACGACCCGGACCGCACCGCGGCCACGCTTCGCCGGCGGCGCCGGCGGCGCCGCTGAGCCCGGCCCGGGCTCGCTGAACGTTACCGGGTGAACGACGGGGTACACTGGCCCGCAGTATTCATGAACGAGCTCGCGCCCTTGCCTGGTCCTTGTCCGCACAGCGAATCGTCCTCGCTCGGAAATACAGCAGGGTAGTCCGCTCGGTCGGAAAATCCCCTGTGCGAGCAATTCCCGGCGCAATCATCGCGGCGATTCATGAATAATGCGGGCTAGAATCGGCAGCCTGCCTGCTCTGCGTTCCACCGCGAAGGACCGGCCGTGACCCACGCCCCACGTTATCCCCACATCTTCGAACCGCTCGATCTCGGTTTCACCACGCTGAAGAACCGACTGCTGATGGGGTCGATGCACACCGGCCTCGAAGACCGGGTCTGGGACTACGACCGCCTGGCCGCCTACTTCGCCGAGCGCGCGAAAGGCGGTGTCGGCCTGATCGTGACCGGCGGCATCGCGCCCAACCGCCGCGGCAGCCTGGCGCCGCTGGCCTCGAAGCTGACCAACCGCTGGGAAGTGCAGCGCCACCGCAAGGTCACCGAGGCCGTGCATGCCAACGACGGCAGGATCTGCATGCAGATCCTGCACGCCGGCCGCTATGCCTACCACCCGTTTTCGGTCGCCCCCAGCGCGATCAAGGCGCCGATCAACCCGTTCAAGCCGAAGGCGCTGTCGAGCAAGGGCGTGGAGAAGCAGATCCGGGATTTCGTTCGCTGCGCGAAGCTGGCGCAGGCCGCCGGCTACGACGGCGTCGAGGTGATGGGCTCGGAGGGCTACTTCATCAACCAGTTCCTGGTCCCGCGCACCAACCACCGGACCGACGAATGGGGCGGCAGCTTCGAAAACCGCATGAAACTGCCGGTCGAGATCGTCCGCCGGATCCGGGCAGCCGTCGGCCGCGAGTTCATCATCATCTACCGGCTGTCGATGCTCGACATGCTGGCCGACGGCAACAACCGCGAGGAAGTCGTCGAACTGGGGCGGGCCGTCGAATCGGCCGGAGCAACGATCATCAACACCGGCATCGGCTGGCATGAAACCCGCATCCCGACCATCGCCACCTCGGTGCCGCGCGCGGCCTTCACCTGGGTCACGCGGATGATGCGCGACGCGATCGACATTCCGCTGGTGACCACCAACCGCATCAACATGCCCGACACCGCCGAGGCGGTGCTGGCCCGCGGCGACGCCGACATGATCTCCATGGCCCGGCCCTTCCTGGCCGACCCCGACTGGGCGGTCAAGGCCGCCGAGGACCGTGCTGACGAGATCAACACCTGCATCGGCTGCAACCAGGCCTGCCTGGACCACGTGTTCGAGAACAGGAAGGCCAGCTGCCTGGTCAACCCGATCGCCGCGCGCGAAACCGAGATCGTGATCACGCAAACGGACGCACCGAAGCGCGTGGCCGTCATCGGCGGCGGCATGGCCGGCCTGTCGGCGGCGACCACCGCCGCGAAGCGCGGCCACCAGGTCACGCTCTACGAGGCCAGCGACCGGATCGGCGGCCAGTTCAACATGGCGTTGAGGATCCCCGGCAAGGAAGAATTCATCGAGACGATCCGCTACTTCAGCCGCCAGATCGAACTGACCGGGGTCGAACTGAAGCTCAACAGCAAGCTCAGCGCCGGCGAGCTGGCCCGCCAGCGCTTCGATGAAGTGATCATCGCCACCGGCGTCAAGCCGCGCATCCCCGGCATTCCCGGCGAGGACCGACCCAACGTGCTGAGCTATGCCGAAGTGCTGGCCGGCAACGCCGAGGTCGGAAAGAAAGTGGCCGTGATCGGCGCCGGCGGCATCGGTTTCGACGTCTCCGAATACCTGCTGCACGACGATGTCCCGCTGCAGCCCGACCCCGACGACGTCTCGGTCGAGGACTTCTTCGCCGAATGGGGCGTGGACATGGACTTCCGCACCCGCGGCGGCGTCGAGGGCGTCGAACCGAAGCGGCACGAACCGGCCCGCCAGATCTGGATGACCCAGCGCAAGACCAGCAAGCCCGGCAAGGGCCTGGGCAAGACCACCGGCTGGATCCACCGCACCACCTTGAAGAACCACGGGGTGAAGATGCTCTCCGGCGTCGACTATCGGAAGATCGACGACCAGGGCCTGCACATCACCGTCAAGGACAAGGAAGGCAACGAGACCAGGCAGGTCCTCGAAGTCGACACCATCGTCCTGTGCACCGGCCAGGTCTCGGAGAACGCCCTCTTCGATGCCCTGAAGGACGCCGGCCAGTCCGTCCACATCATCGGCGGCGCCAAGCTCGCCGCCGAGCTCGATGCGAAGCGGGCGATCGAGGATGGGGTGCGGGTGGCGGTGGAGATCTGATCGCGCTGCGGGCGATGGGCCGCCTGATCCAACACCACTGGGCCGCACGGATCCGAATCTGCCGATCCAGCTGGACTCGGGCCGACTTGAACATCAAGAGCGTCTCGCCCGCCCGCTTCGCGGGCTGATGGCGAGGTACTTCTGGTGCGCCGAAAGGACCCAAGAGCGCTGCGCGAACATCGCCGCCCGGCCTGCGGCCGCCCCCCTGCGATCCGCAGTGCGAGCGGGGCAAAACGAACTCGCTTCGCTCAGGCACCTTTTTGCCTGTTTTTCTCGCTCGCCCTTCCGCGTCTCGACGGCGCTGACGCCGATGCAAGTCGGGATCCGATCCCAAGCATTGCCCGCCCCGGTCGCCCCGGACTTGATCAGGGGTAGACAACATCCCCGGGTGCGCTTCGCTTGGCCATGCTACGGGAATACCTCCTCGAGCAACACCATCACGCTCGTTCCCCGCCCGTCCAGTTCAGCAGATACAAAAAATCCCTTCGCGTCGTCGGTCCGTTGGTCAGGAACTGTGGATCGGTTTCCGACCTGTTCCATCGTCAGCCCCGGGAAGAAGCGCGGAGCCCGCACGGACCGCGAACCGGAGGCACCCGACCGCAGGCCGGGCGGCGAGGTTCGCGCAGCCCGCTCGGCACTGTTCGGAGCCGAGCCGCGGGCCGGCGATCTGCTTCGGAGGGATGAGGGCGCGGAGAACAGGGAAAAGGGGAAAGGGGAAAGAGGAAAGGGGCAAGCGCTCAGGGACGAGTCCATTCCGTGAAGGAGTGAGACTCGCCCCTCGCTGCTCGCCCCTGTTCCGGGGCAAGGCCCGGACCTAATCGAGCTTGCCGTGGCACTGCTTGTACTTCTTCCCGGAACCACACGGGCACGGTTCGTTGCGGCCGATCTTGCGGCCGTCGCGGACGAAGGTCTCGGGCGCCTCGGCGCTGCCCGCTGCCGGTCCGCCGGCCGAAGCACCGGCGGCGCCTGCCGCCGCGCCGGCCGTGGCCAGGCTGCCGGCCTGCTGGTGCCGGAACTCCATCGGCTGTTCGCGCCGGCGCTGCTGGTCGACGGCCTCGACGTCCTCGTCGCTCTTGATCTGGACGCGAGCGAGAATCCGGATGACTTCGTAGCGGACGCTGCCGAGCATCTCGGTGAACATGTCGAAGCCTTCCCGCTTGTATTCCTGCTGCGGCTTCTTCTGGGCATGGGCCCGCAGCCCGATGCCACGGCGCAGGTAGTCCATGCTGGCCAGGTGTTCCTTCCACTGCTGGTCGAGCACGTTCAGCATCACGGCCTTCTCGAAGTGGCGCATGACCTTTTCGCCGGTGGCCTCTTCCTTGGCCTTGAAGTGGGCGTCGACGACGTCGAAGACCTTCTTGCGCAGGCCGTCCTCGTCGAGTTCGTCGTCCTCGTCCAGCCACTTGCGGACCGGTGCGTCGAGGCCGAAGTCGCTTTCCAGCGTCTTCTCCAGGGTTTCCGGATCCCACTGATCGTCGATCGAACCCGGCGGGATGTGGCGGGCGAACAGCTCGCCGAACACTTCGTCGCGGATCTCGGCGATGAAGTCGCCGATTTCCTCGGATTCCATCAACTCGTTGCGCTGGGCGTAGATCACGCGGCGCTGGTCGTTGGCCACGTCGTCGAACTCGAGCAGGTTCTTTCGCATGTCGAAGTTGTGCGCTTCGACCTTGCGCTGGGCGTTCTCGATGGCGCGGGTCACCCACGGATGTTCGATGGCCTCGCCGTCCTGCATGCCGAGCTTCTGCATCATCGCGCCGAGCCGGTCGGAGGCGAAGATGCGCATCAGGTTGTCCTGCAGCGACAGGTAGAAGCGGCTGGAGCCCGGATCGCCCTGGCGGCCCGAGCGGCCGCGCAGCTGGTTGTCGATGCGCCGCGATTCGTGTCGCTCGGTACCGATGATGTGCAGGCCGCCGGCCTCGAGCACCTTGTCGTGACGCTTCTGCCACTCTTCCCTGACCGCGCGCACCTTGTCGTCGGACACATCGTCACCGAGCTCGGCCAGTTCGGCGTCCAGGCTGCCGCCGAGCACGATATCGGTGCCGCGCCCGGCCATGTTGGTGGCGATGGTCACCGCACCCGGCCGGCCGGCCTGGGCGATGATCGTCGCTTCGCGCTCGTGCTGCTTGGCGTTGAGCACTTCGTGCTTGATCTTCGCCTTCTTCAACTCGCGCGAGAGCAGCTCCGAGGTCTCGATCGAGGTCGTCCCGACCAGCACCGGCTGACCGTTGGCGGTGCGCTCGACGATGTCCTCGATGATGGCCTGGTACTTCTCGGCCGGAGTCAGGAACACCAGGTCGGCGCGATCGTCGCGGATCATCGGCTTGTGGGTCGGAATGGCGACCACTTCGAGGCCGTAGATCGACTGGAACTCGTAGGCTTCGGTGTCGGCCGTGCCGGTCATGCCGGCCAGCTTCTCGTACAGGCGGAAGTAGTTCTGGAAGGTGATCGAGGCCAGCGTCTGGTTCTCGCGCTGGATCGGCACGCCTTCCTTGGCCTCGATGGCCTGGTGCAGGCCGTCGGACCAGCGGCGGCCCGGCATCGTGCGGCCGGTGAACTCGTCGACGATGACCACTTCGCCGTCGTTGACGATGTAGTCGACGTCGCGGTTGAACAGGTGATGGGCGCGCAGGCAGGCGTTCAGGGTATGGACCAGGGCCAGGTTCGAGGCATCGTAGAGGCTCTGCTCTTCCTCCAGCAGGCCGTCCCGGGTCAACAGCTCCTCGACCCGCGCCATGCCGTCTTCGCTCAGATGCACCTGCTTGGTCTTCTCGTCGAGCGAGAAGTCGCCCGGACCGTCCTCTTCTTCCTGGACCGAGAGTTCCGGAACGATGCGGTTGATCTTGACATAGAGCTCGGGCCCTTCGTCGGCCGGGCCGGAAATGATCAGCGGCGTACGGGCCTCGTCGATCAGGATCGAGTCGACCTCGTCGACGATCGCGAAGAACTGGCTGCGCTGGACCTTCTGTTCCTGCGAGAACGCCATGTTGTCGCGCAGGTAGTCGAAACCGAATTCGTTGTTGGTGCCGTAGGTGATGTCGCAGGCGTAGGCGGCGCGCTTGGCGGCCGAGGTCATGCCCGGCACCGACACCCCGACCTCCATGCCCAGGGCACGGTAGACCGGCCCCATCCACTCGGCGTCGCGACGGGCCAGGTAATCGTTGACGGTGACCACGTGCACGCCCTTTCCGGTCAGTGCGTTCAGGTACACCGGCAGGGTGGCGACCAGGGTCTTGCCCTCGCCGGTCTTCATCTCGGCGATCTTGCCCTGGTGCAGCACCATGCCGCCGATCAACTGGGCGTCGAAGTGACGCATGCCCAGCGTACGAAGCGCCGCCTCGCGGACCACCGCGAAGGCCTCCGGCAACAGTGCGTCCAGCGAGGTACCGTCGGCATGCCGCTGCTTGAACTCTTCGGTCTTGGCCTTGAGCTGCTCGTCGCTCAACGGCTGGATTTCGGCTTCCAGTTCGTTGATTCGGACGATGTCCTTCTGCAGCTGCTTCAGGAGCCGGTCGTTGCGGCTGCCGACCAGCCTGGTGATCATTCGCTTCAGCATGGTGAATCCATTGCGTTTGTGTTCGGGTCGCCCGGCCCTGCGACCGGCGATTTCTGAGGATTGGGGCGCCCGACGCGAACCGCAAGAAGGCCCGGCGCCCGGCACACGACATCGATCCGCCATTCTAGCCCGGATCGTTCATGAAGCCGAAGGCCGTGACACCGCCAGGCCCCGCATCCGCGGCGTTTCGCCCGACCACGAAGCCTCCGCGGATGTTCGGGTCCGAGCGCGACCCGGTCGATCGCCGAACACTCCGGGTGCCGGGGCCGGGGGTCGCCTCGCGACGTGGATCGACGAATCATCCGGGCGAGCCGATCGAACACGGCCGCAGCGCTGCGGACCTACAATGTGCCGATGGCAGGAAAACGCGAAACCCGTGCCCGCAACGTCCGTGAGATCGCCCGCGACGCCGGTGGCCAGGCCGGCGGCCTGCGCCAGGCGCTGCGTCGGGCCGAAGCCTACCTGGCCCTGAACGAGCGGCTGGCGCCGATGCTGCCGGACTCCATGCGCGACGCGGTGCGGGTGGCCTGCATCGAGGACACCACGCTGGTCCTGGCCGCCGCATCGCCGGCCCGGGCCACCCAGGCCCGGCTGCAGCAGGCGGTCGTTCTCGAAGCCGCGAGCCGGCTGTGGCCGACACCGCTGACGGAGGTTCGCGTGATCATCGTTCCGGACGAGTAGTGTCCGAACCGGCCGCGATCGGTTCGGTCAGAACGCCTGGGCAGGCTGCAGGTAGGAAATCGGCGCGCGTTCCGGCGCGTCGAAGGTGACGCTTTCCCAGGCCGTTTCGTCGGCCAGCACCTTGCGCAGCAGCAGGTTGTTCAGCTCGTGCCCGGACTTGTAGCCGGTAAACCGGCCGAGCGGGCTGGCGCCGAGCAGGTACAGATCGCCGATGGCGTCCAGCGCCTTGTGCTTGACGAATTCGTCTTCGTAGCGAAGGCCGTCGGGGTTGAGCACGCGGTAGTCGTCGACGACCACGGCATTGTCGAGGCTGCCGCCCAGCACCAGATTGCGCTGGCGCAGGTATTCGATGTCGCGCATGAAGCCGAAGGTGCGCGCCCGGGCCACTTCCTTCAGGTAGGAGGTGGTCGAGAAATCCAGTTCGATCCGGCAGTTGCGGCGACGGAACACCGGGTGGTCGAAGTGGATCTCGAAATTCACCGCGAAGCCGTCGTAGGGCTCGAACCGCACCCACTTGTCGCCGTCTTCGAGCGTGATCGCCTTGCGGATACGGATGAACCGCTTCGGTGCGTTCTGCTCGGCGATGCCGGCGGACTGGATCAGGAACACGAACGGGCCGGCGCTGCCGTCCATGATCGGCACTTCCGAGGCGGTCAGGTCGACGTAGAGGTTGTCGATGCCCAGTCCGGCCAGCGCCGACATCAGGTGCTCGATGGTCGCGACCCGCACGCCGTCGCCACCGACCAGCGTGGTCGACAGCGCGGTATCGCCGACATTGTGGGGCTCGGCGCGGATTTCGAAGGCCGGATCCAGGTCGACCCGGCGAAACACGATGCCGGTATCGGCCGGGGCCGGGCGCAGCGTCATGATGACCTTCTCGCCGGAATGCATACCGACGCCGGTCGCTCGAATGACGTTCTTGAGGGTGCGTTGCTGGATCACGGGGAAATTTCGCGCGGATAACCGTTGGATGGTAGCACAGCCTTCGGGTTCCCGACGCGTTTTTGCCACATTCCGGTAACAAACGTGGCGTAAACGCAACGAGCCGACGCGTCCCGAGTGACCCGGCGAGTGGCCACCCGGAATCGACGCCGGCTCGTTGCGGACGCTTGTCCGCGACCCTGGACCGCAGCGCGTCCAGCGCGCCGCGGACGCCGACTCAGTCCGCCTGGTTGCGCAGGAAGGCCGGAATGTCGAGGTAGTCGAACTCCTTCTGCTCGGCATCGCTGCGACCACCACGCTCGCCGGCGCCCTGCGCACCGGCGCCCGAGTGGCGGCTGCCGACGGTCCGACCGGTCGGCACGCGGCCCTGCGGTTCGTCGTCCTCCTCGCTGAACACCGGACGATCGTCGGTGCCGGTGCGGACCAGTTTCATCGGCTTCTCGCGCTCGATGCGCTTGTGGCCGAGACCGGTCGCGACGACGGTGACCCGGATCTCGTCGTTCATGTCCGGATCGATGACCGTGCCCATGACGACCGTGGCGTCCTCGCTGGCCAGATCGGCGATGGTGGTGCCGACCTCCTCGAACTCGCGCATCGACAGGTTCATGCCGGCGGTGACGTTGACCAGGATGCCGCAGGCCCCGGACAGGTTGATGTCCTCGAGCAGCGGCGAGCCGATCGCCGACTGCGCGGCCATCAGCGCGCGGTCCTGGCCGGTGGCGCTACCGGAGCCCATCATGGCCATGCCCATCTCCGACATCACGGTGCGCACGTCGGCGAAGTCGACGTTGATCAGGCCCGGGCGGGTGATCAGCTCGGCGATGCCCTGGACGGCGCCGGACAGCACCTGGTTGGCCGCCTTGAACGCGTTGAGCAGCGTGATGTCCGGACCGAGCACGCTCAGCAGCTTGCTGTTCGGGATGGTGATCAACGAGTCGACGTGATGACCGAGTTCGTCGATGCCCTGCTGGGCCACGCCGAGCCGGCGCTGGCCTTCGAACGGGAACGGCTTGGTGACCACGGCCACGGTGAGGATGCCCATTTCCTTGGCGGTCTGCGCGATCACCGGCGCTGCACCGGTGCCGGTGCCGCCGCCCATGCCGGCGGTGATGAAGACCATGTCGGAGCCTTCCAGCAATTCCGCGACCCGGTCACGGTCCTCCAGCGCGGCCTGGCGACCCACTTCCGGGTTGGCGCCGGCGCCGAGCCCCTTGGTCACGTTGGAGCCGATCTGCAGGGTCGACTTGCCGGCAAAGCTCTTCAGCGCCTGCGCGTCGGTGTTGACCGACACGAACTCGACGCCTTCGATGCTCGCCTCGACCATCTGGTTGACGGCATTGCCGCCGCCTCCGCCGATACCGAGGACCTTGATGGTCGCGCTCGGGGTGTAGTTCTCGATGAGTTCAAATGCCATGATGATTCTCCTGTTGCTCGCCGTTGAGAAATGCGGGGCCGGAAAAGACGCGGCGCGCACCTTCTTGCTGGGTGCTCTGCGCCGCATCCGGCTGGAACCGCATGCTTGAATGAGATGCAAGGGGATGCATGCTCAGAATTCCCCCTGGAACCACTGCTTGAGCCGCGACACCATGCCGCCGGAGCTGCTTCGCCCCAGGCCGCCGTGCCGCGGGCGATCGAGCTTGCTGCCTCGGAGCAGCAGGCCGACGCCGGTGGCGTGAATCGGGTTGTCGACGACCTCGGACAGGCCGCGGACGTGCTGCGGCGCGCCGAGGCGCACCGGCATGTGCATGATTTCCTCGGCCAGTTCGACGACGCCTTCCATCCGCGCGCCGCCGCCGGTCAGGACCAGGCCGGCCGGAATCAGGTTCTCGCAACCGGACTGGCGCAGCTGCTTCTGAACGTGATGGAACAGTTCGCGGTAGCGCGCCTCGACCACCTGGGCCAGGGTCTGGCGCTCGAGCCGGCGCGGCGGTCGATCGCCGACCGACGGCACCTGCAGCGTCTCGTCGCTGGCGGCCAGCTGCTCGAGCGCGCAGGCGTACTTGATCTTGATTTCCTCGGCGTGCAGCGTCGGCGTGCGCAGCGCCACGGCGATGTCGCTGGTCACCAGGTCGCCGGCGATCGGGATGCAGGCGGTGTGCTGGATCGCGCCCTCGGCGAACACCGCGATGTCGGTGGTGCCGGCGCCGATGTCGATCAGGCCGATGCCCAGCTCCTTCTCGTCCTCGCTGAGCACCGATTCGGCCGAGGCCAGCGAGTGCAGGATCAGGTCGTCGACCTGCAGCCCGCAGCGCGCAACGCACTTGGTGACGTTCTGGACCGCGCTGTTGGCCGCAGTGACCAGATGGACCTGGACCTCCAGCCGCACGCCGGACATGCCGACCGGCTGGCGGATGCCGTCGGTGGAATCGATGACGTAGCCCTTGGGCAGCACGTGCAGGATGCGCTGGTCGGCCGGAATGGCCACCGCCCGGGCCGACTCGAGCACGCGCTCGACATCGGAATCGGTCACTTCGGCATCGCGGATGGCCACCGCACCGTGCGACTGGCGCGACGACACGTGGGTGCCGGCGATGCCGGCGAACACCGAGTGGATCTCGCAGTCGGCCATCAGTTCGGCCTCTTCGACCGCACGCTGGATCGACTGCTCGGTCGACTCGATGTCGACGACCATTCCGCGCTTGAGCCCGCGCGAGGCGTGCGAGCCCAGGCCGATCACTTCCACGCCGCCGTCGGGCTGGATCTCGCCGACGATGGCGACGATCTTGCTGGTGCCGATATCCAGTCCGACGACCAGCGACTTGTCGGTTTTCCTAGCCATGATCTCCGTCCCTGTGCGGATCGGGCCGACGAACGGACTCGTCGCGCGCGGCCAATTCGTTGATGGGAGGTGCCGACCGGCTCAGCGCCAGCCCGTTCGGATAGCGCAGGTCGACGCGGCGCACGCCGGGCACCTCCGCCAGGCGGTCCTGGACGGCCAGGAACCGATCGACCCGCGACTCGAGCTGCTCGCGCCCGAGCAGCAGCTCCCAGCCGGTGTCGAGCACCAGCATCCAGGCACCGCGCGGGTTCAGCTCGACCCGCGCGATCTCGACGCCGAAACTGCGCATCCGCCGGTCCAGCGCCTGCCAGGTGTCGAACACCTCGGCGCGCCGGGCGTCCGGACCGCGCAGCTGGACCAGGCCCTGCATGCCCGAGGTGCCAGCGACGTCGAACACTTCGCCTTCGCGGCTGACCAGCGCACGGTCGTTCCAGCGCGCCACCGGCTGGTGTTCACGGACCTCGACGGTCAGCGCATCGGGCCACTCGCGGCTGACCGACGCGGCGGCCACCCACGGCAGGTCCTCGACCGACCGCCGGGCGCGCTCGACGTTGATCACGAAGAACCCGCGCCGGGCCTCGGCGGCGACCGCGGCGCGGACCTGCGCTGCGGTGGTGCGCTCGAGCTGGCCCTCGACGTCCAGCCAGCGGATCGGCCAGCGGTCCGGGTCCTGCCAGCCGCCGAACAACCAGACCGCGGCGGCCAGCACGGCCAGCGCCGCCGGCGTCATCAGCATCCACAATCCCCGGTTCATCGCGCAGCCTCCCCGCCGACGGCGGTCTCGAGAATGCGGCCGACCAGCGCGTCGAAGTCCAGGCCCGCGGCCTGCGCGGCCATCGGCACCAGCGAATGATCGGTCATGCCCGGCACCGTGTTGGCTTCGAGCAGCCACGGCCGGCCGTCGCGGTCGAGCAGGAAGTCGACCCGCCCCCAGCCGCTGCAACCGAGCACCCGGAAGGCCTCGCGGGCCAGCGCCGCCAGCGCGGCTTCCTCGTCGGCGGCCAGGCCGCAGGGGCAGTGGTACTGCGTGTCGTTGCTGGCGTACTTGGCGTCGTAGTCGTAGAAATCGCGGGGTGTTTCGATCCGGATCAGCGGCAGCACGTCGTCGTGCAGCAGGCTGGCGGTGTACTCCGGACCGTCGACCAGTCGCTCGACCAGCGCCCGCTGGTCGTGCTTCAGCGCATTGGCCAACGCCGCTTCGAGCTGTTCGGGGGCGTCGACCCGGCCCATCCCGACGCTGGAGCCCTCGCGGGCCGGCTTGACGAACAGCGGCGGTTGCAGCGTCGCGGCGATCCGCGCGGCGTCTCGGTCCGATTCGGCCACCTGCCAGTCGGGCGTCGGCAGGCCGCAGGCCCGCCAGATGCGCTTGGTCTGCAGCTTGTCCATCGACAGCGCCGAGGCCAGCAGGCCCGAGCCGGTCAGCGGAATGCCGTAGGCCGCCAGCGCGCCCTGCAGGCAGCCGTCTTCGCCGCCCCGGCCGTGCAGCACGTTGAACACGCGGTCGATGCGACCGGCGGCCGCGGCCTCGACGGTTGCGCGCACTCCGTCGAGTTCGACGAATTCGACGCCCAGCCGGGCCAGCGCCTCGGCCACGGCGCGACCGCTCCTCAGCGAGACCGCGCGCTCGGCGCTGTCGCCACCCAGCGCCAGCCCGACGCGTCCGAAGCGCTGTGCGTTGAAGGCGCTCATACCGCGGCCTCCTTCAGGAGTTCGGGCAGCCGGCCGATGTCCCCAGCCCCCATGATCAGCACCAGGTCGCCGTCGCGGACCCGCTCGTTGAGTGCGTCCGGCACGTCGTCGACGCCAGCCACGCGGGTCACGCGGGCCGGACCGCGCGCTTCGACGGCGCTGGCCAGCGTGTCCGACGAGATGCCGGCCACCGGGGCTTCCCCGGCGGCATAGATGTCGGTCAGCACGACATCGTCGACCGCGGCCAGCACCCGGGCGAAAGCATCGAACTGGTCCCGGGTGCGGGTGAAGCGGTGTGGCTGGAACACCAGCACGATACGTCGCTCCGGCCAGCCGGCCCGGGCCGCCTGGAGCACCACGTCGAGCTCGGTGGGGTGGTGGCCGTAGTCCTCGAATAGCGCCGCGCGACCGTGCGGGAACGCGTGCTCACCGAGTTCGGCGAAGCGCCGGCCGATGCCGGCGAAACCTTCGAGGCCGCGGCCGATCGCCTGCGGGCCGGCGCCGACTTCCCAGGCCACCGCCGCGGCGCCCAGCGCGTTGAGCACGTTATGCCGGCCCGGCTGGGCCAGCCGCGCGGGCAGCGGTTCGTCGCGACCGGGCAGCCACAGATCGAAGGCCATGGTCCGCCCGGCCTGGCGGATGTCGGTGGCGCGCACGTCGGCGTCCGGGTGGCTGCCGTAGGTCAGCGTGGTGCGACCGACCTCGGGCACCAGTTCGGCCACGTGCGGATCGTCGATGCACAGCACCGCCACGCCGAAGAACGGCAGGTGATGCAGGAATTCGAGAAAAGCCTGCTGCAGGCGGTCGAAACTGCCCTGGTAGGCGTCGAGGTGGTCGCGATCGATGTTGGTCACGACCGAGATCACCGGCTGCAGCAGCAGGAACGAGGCGTCGGACTCGTCGGCCTCTGCGACCAGGTAACGGCCCTGCCCGAGCCGGGCGTTCGAACCGAAGGCGTTGACCAGGCCGCCGATGACGAAGGTCGGGTCCATGTCGGCGGCTGCCAGCAGGCTGGCGATCAGCGAAGTGGTGGTGGTCTTGCCGTGGGTACCGGCCACGGCGATGCCCTGGCGGAACCGCATCAGTTCGCCGAGCATCTCGGCGCGCGGAACGACCGGAATGCGCGCCGCGCGGGCGGCCTCGAGTTCGGGGTTGTCGTCCGGCACGGCGGTCGAACTGACGACCACGTCGGCGCCGGCCACCGCCGCCGGGTCGTGGCCGATCGCGACCCGGATGCCGGCCTCGCCCAGCGCGCGGACGGTGCTCGAGTCGCGCAGGTCGCTGCCGCTGACCTCGAAACCCAGATCCGCCAGCACCTCGGCGATGCCGCTCATGCCGGCGCCGCCGATGCCGACGAAGTGGATCCGGCGGACGCGGTGCATCAGGGTCGGTGCCGGGCGTGGATCGGGCGTCATGCCATCACCTCCCGACAGGCCGCCGCGACCTGTGCGGCGGCGTCGAAATGTGCCCGCTCGCGGGCCCGCTCGGCCATCGGCAGCAGCCGGCTGCGGTCGAGCTCGGCGATCCGCTCGGCCAGCGCCTCGGGCGTGAAGTCCCTCTGCGGCATCAGCCAGGCCGCATCGGCGTCGGCCAGGTAGCGCGCGTTGCCGGTCTGGTGGTCGTCGACCGCGGCCGGGAACGGGACCAGGATCGCCGGCACGCCGGCCGCGGCCAGCTCGGCCACGGTCAGCGCACCCGATCGGCAGATCGCAAAATCGGCCCAGGCCCAGGCTGCCGCCATGTCGTCGATGAACTCGACGACCTCCGCATCGACACCGGCCTTGGCGTAGTTGTTCTCTGCCGGTTGCAGTTGTCGACCGGCCTGATGCCGGATCACGGGGCGTTCATGTGACGGCAGCCGGGCCAGGGCCTCGGGCACCACCTGGTTGAAAACGGCCGCTCCCTGGCTGCCGCCGATCACCAGCAGACGCAGCGGGCCGCTGCGATCGCCGAATCGGTCGGCCGGGGCGGGCAGGCGAGAAATCTCCGCACGGACCGGGTTGCCGGTCACGCGGGCGTCTTTCAAGGTATCGGGAAATCCCGTACAGCGGATCCGCGACAGCGGAGCCAGCAGCCGGTTGGTCAGCCCGGCCACGCTGTTCTGTTCGTGCAGCACCAGCGGGATGCGCAGCGTGCGCGCCGCTACCCCGGCCGGGCCCGCCGCATAGCCGCCCATGCTCAGCGCGCAGTCGGGCCGGTGCTGCTTGAGGATCCGGCGTGCCTGGAGCAGCGCCCGCAGCACCCGGAACGGGGCCGCCAGCCAGCCCGTCAGGCCGCGGCCGCGCAGGCCGGTGATCGCGACCCGGTCGAGCTCGATGCCGGCAGCGGGAACCAGCCGGTTCTCCAGGCCATGCGGCGTGCCCAACCAGCGCACCTCGACATCGGCAGCGCGCAGCTCGGCAGCCACCGCCAGGCCGGGCACGATGTGTCCACCGGTGCCCCCGGCCAGAATGGTCACGCGCGGCACCGGCTGTGCGGACTGCGCAAGCATGCCGAAGTCTGCAAGGGCGCTCCGGGTCGCGGCGTTCGGGAGGCCGGGGATCATGCCGCCCACTCCTTGCGCCGACGGGGTCGGGCGAGTTCGGCACGATCGAGCTCCCAGCCGATCCGAAGCACCAGGCCCAGGGCGGCCAGCGTCATCATCAGGCTCGAGCCACCGGCCGAGACCAGCGGCAGAGTCAGACCCTTGGTCGGCAGCACGCCGAGGTTGACGCCGATGCTGACCAGCGCCTGCAGGCCCAGCCACAGGCCGACGCCGAACGCGACGAAGGCGGGAAACGGCCGCTCGGCGCGCTGTGCCTTCAGGCCGATCCGGAAGATCCGGAACACCAGCACGCCGAACAGCGCCAGGACGGCCAGGATGCCGATCAGGCCCAGTTCCTCGGCCAGGATGGCGAAGATGAAATCGGTGTGCGCTTCGGGCAGGTAGAACAGCTTCTGCACGCTGGAACCCAGCCCCACCCCGGTGACCTGGCCGCGGCCGACCGCGATCAGCGCCTGGACCAGCTGGAAGCCGGCGTTGTAGGGATCGGAGAACGGGTCGCCGAGAATCGCGATGCGGCGGAAGCGGTACGGTTCCAGCGCCGCGAAGGTGACCAGCGGCAGCGCGCTCAGGCCGAGCAGGGTCAGGTACTTCCACGCCGCGCCGGCCAGCCAGACCATGCCACCGATGATCGCCAGGATGACCATCGCCGAACCCATGTCCGGCTGCTGCAGCAGCACCGCGGCCAGCAGCGCACCGACCAGCAGCGGCTTGAGCGTTTCGGCGAAGCCGGCGGTCGACAGCATCGGGCGCTGGGCCAGGTAGCCGGCGACGTAGAGGATGATCAGCAGCTTGACCGCCTCGACCGCCTGGAACCGGGTGATGCCGAGGTTGATCCAGCGCTGGGCGCCGTTGACCGTCACGCCGAGGCCCGGAACGAAGACCAGCGCCAGCAGGAACAACGAAGCGACCAGGCACCAGCGGCCGGTCGTTTCCAGCCAGCGGGTGTCGATCCACTGGAAGCCGGCGGCCAGGCCGAGGCCGAGCAGCACGAAGATCACGTGCCGGCTCAGGAAATGCCACTCACCGACCGAGTACTTCTCGGCCACCGCCACCGAGGTCGAGGCGACCATGACCACGCCGATGCCGAGCAGCGCCAGGGCCGCCAGCACCAGCGGTCGGTCGAAGCCGCCCGAGCGGGTCGGCTCACCGTGGCGTCGGGCCTGTCTGCGCACCGCGGCCATCAGCGCACCTTCAACGTGGCGAGGCCGACCAGGACCAGCACCACCGCGATGATCCAGAACCGGACGATGACCTTCGGCTCCGGCCATCCCTTGAGCTCGAAGTGGTGATGGATCGGCGCCATGCGGAAGATCCGCTTGCCGGTCAGCTTGTACGAAGCGACCTGGAGAATGACCGACACTGTCTCGATGACGAAGATGCCGGCCATCAGCACGAACACCAGCTCCTGGCGGACGATGACGGCAACCACGCCGAGCGCGGCGCCGACGGCCAGCGCGCCGATGTCGCCCATGAAGACCTGGGCCGGATAGGTGTTGAACCACAGGAAGCCAAGCCCTGCCCCGGCCAGCGCGGCGCAGAAGATCGCGACCTCGCCGGCGCCCGGAATGTAGGGGAAGCCGAGGTAGTCGGCGAAGATCGTGTTGCCGACCGCATAAGCGAAGATGCCCAGGCCGATCGCGACCATCACCGCCGGCACGATCGCCAGCCCGTCCAGACCATCGGTCAGGTTGACCGCGTTCGACGAACCGACGATGCAGAAGTAGGTCAGGACCACGAAGCCCAGCCCCAGCGGCACCGCGACATCCTTGAAGAACGGCACCAACAGCTCGGTCGCGCCCGGCACGTCGGCGGTGAGGTACAGGAACACGGCGGCGGCCAGCGCGGCGACCGACTGCAGCGCATACTTCGCCGCCGCCGAGATGCCGCGCGAATCGTTGTACTTGAGCTTGCGCCAGTCGTCGACGAAGCCGATCGCGCCGAAGGCCGTGGTGGTGAACAGTACGGTCCAGACGTAGCGGTTGGCCAGGTCCGCCCACAGCAGCGTGGCCAGCACGATGGAAATCAGGATCAGTGCGCCGCCCATGGTCGGCGTGCCCTGCTTGTCGAAGTGGGTCTGCGGGCCGACCGCGCGGATCGGCTGACCGAGTTTGCGCGAGATCAGGAAGCGGATGTAGATCGGGCCGACCAGCAGCGACACCGCCAGCGCGGTCAGGGCGGCCATGATGGTCCGGAAGGTGATGAAGCCGAACAGCGCGACATCGAGCGCGAGCAGGTCTTCGAGCAGCCAGATCAGCATGCCTCGCCCTCCCCGGTCGCCTGCCGATCGATCAACCGGGCGATCACGTCTTCCATGTGGGCCGAGCGCGAGCCCTTGACCAGGCAGACCACGCCGTCGTGAACCGCCTCGGACAGCGCCGCGGCCAGCGTTCCGGTCGAGTCGAAGGCCGCGCCGCCCGCACCGAAGGCCACGGCCGCGCGGGTCGCGTTCGGGCCGGTTGCATACAGCCGGGTCACGCCGAACTCGGCCGCCGCGCTACCGACCTCGGCATGCAGTTTCTCGCTGTCCTCGCCCAGCTCGGCCATGTCGCCGAGCACCAGCCAGCGTTCGCCGGGCTGCTCGGCCAGCACCGCCAGCGCCGCGTACAGCGAGGCCGGGTTGGCGTTGTAGGTGTCGTCGATCAACGTCCAGCCGCCGGTCATGTGGCGAACGTCGAGCCGGCCCGGCACGCCGTGGACGGCGGCCAGACCGGCCTCGACGGTGGCCGTGGGCACGTCCAGCGCCAGCGCCGCGGCGGCGGCGGCCGCGGCATTGGCCCGGTTGTGCGCACCGGGCAGCGCCAGGTGCAGTTCGATCGTGCCGGCGGGCGTCTCCAGCCGCGGCGCACCGTCGCCTTCGATCAGCTGGATGTCGGCCGACGCATCGCGGCCGAAGCTCAGGACGCGCGCGTTACCGGCGCGCTCGATCCAGGCCGCACAGAACGGATCGTCGCGGTTGACGATCACGTGGCCGGCCGCACCGCGCAGCTCACCGACGGTTTCGAACAGCTCGCCCTTGCAGCGGGCCACGCCCTCGACGCTGCCCAGGCGCTCCAGGTGGGCCGGCCCGGCGTTGGTCACGATGCCGACCGTAGGCCGGGCCAGCCGGGCCAGGTACTCGATGTCGCCGGGCTGACCGCAGCCCATCTCGATCACCGCGAAGCGGTGTGCGTCGTCCAGCCGCGCCAGCGTCAGCGGCACGCCCAGTTCGTTGTTCAGGTTGCCCTCGGTGGCCAGCGTCGGCCCGACCCGGCCCAGCACGCCGGCGACCAGGTTCTTGACCGTGGTCTTGCCGTTGCTGCCGGTGATGCCGACCACCGTCACGTCCAGCGACTCGCGCCAGGCCGCGGCCAGCCGGCCGAGCGCGCCGGCGACGTCGTCGACGACGAGCTGCGGCAGCGCAGCCTCGACTTCGCGGGCCACCAGCGCCGCCGCGGCGCCGGACCGGGCGGCCGCCGACACGAACGCGTGGCCGTCGACCTGCTCGCCGGGCAGCGCGCAGAACAGCTGGCCGGGCCGGACGGTGCGCGAATCGATCGCCACGCCTTCGAAGGTGGCGGCCTCACCGACCGCGCGCCCGCCGGTGATCCGGGCCGCCGTTGCGAGATCGAAGCGGATCATGCGGCGGCCTCCAGCGCGGCACGCACCGCATCGAAATCCGAAAACGGCCGGGCCGTGTCGCCGACGATCTGCTCGCGCTCGTGACCCTTGCCGGCCACCAGCACGACGTCGTCGGGGCCGGCCTCGCGGATCGCCAGCCGGATCGCTTCGGCGCGATCGCGCATCACCCGCGATCGGTCCGGACGCTGCATGCCGGCCTGGATCTCGCGGACGATGGACAGGCCGTCTTCGTGCCGCGGGTTGTCGTCGGTCAGGATCACCCGGTCGGCCAGGCCTTCGGCGATCCGGCCCATTTCCGGGCGCTTGGCGCGATCGCGGTTGCCGCCGCAGCCGAACACGCAGATCAGCTGCCCCCGGGTCAGCGGGCGCAGCGCGGCCAGCGCGTTTTCCAGGGCATCCGGGGTATGGGCGTAGTCGATCACGACCCGACGCTCGGCGCCGTCGACCCGGTTCATCCGGCCCGGCACCGGTACCAGGGCCGCCAGCTTCGCGGCGATCGCTTCGCGGTCGACGCCGCGCTCGGCCAGCTCGCCGGCGACGATCATCAGGTTCAGCACGTTGACCCGGCCGATCAGCGGCGTCTCGGCCTCGACCCGGCCGTCGGGCAGGTGCAGGGTCAGGGCCAGGCCGTCGAGATCGGCGCGCCGGATCTCGGCGGTGACATCGGCGCCTCGGGACGGATCCAGCGCATAGGTGCGCAGACCGTCGTTGCCGCGCAGGTTCGAGGCCAGCGCGCGACCGAAGGCGTCGTCGAGATTGATCCACTGGCGCCGGCTGGCGTGATCCCGGAACAACCGCGCCTTGGCCGCGCCGTAGGCCTCGCGGCTGCCGTGGTAATCGAGATGGTCGTGACCGAGATTGGTGAATGCGGTCGCGGTAAAGGTCAGGCCGGCCAGTCGACCCTGGTCCAGCGCATGCGACGAGGCTTCCAGCGCCACGTGGCGAACGCCCTGGCGAGCCAGCTCGGCCAGCGCGGCCCAGGTCGCGAACAGATCCGGCGTGGTGTGGCTGGACTCGACCATCGCACCCGGCCGGCCGATGCCCAGTGTGCCGATCATCGCACCGTCCAGTGCCTGGGCCATCAGCCAGGCCACCGAGCTCTTGCCGTTGGTGCCCGTGACGGCGAACAGGTCCAGCCCGGCGAGCGCATCGCCGTGGAACCGGCGAACGAGATCGACGGTGCGCGCACCGAGCCCCTCGATCGCCACGCAGCGATCGGCCAGCTCGGTCGGCGGCGCGTCGGCGGCGTCGTGCAGGACCACCACGGCCCCGGCGGCCAGCGCCTCGGCAGCGAACTCCAGGCCATGCGCCTGCGCACCCGGCAGCGCGACGAAGGCATCGCCGGGTCGAACCCGGCGGCTGTCCCGGGTCAGCCCGCCGACATCGAGCGGAGACAGCAGCCCCGGGGATACCGGCCAGCCGCTGAGGAGCGTCGCCAGCCGGGTCATTGCGGGTCTCCGAGCCGGGCGATCAGGGTGCCGACATCGTCCGGGGGCACGTTCATCAAACGCAGCGCATCGGCCATCACGCGACCGAACAACGGTCCGGCCACGGCACCGCCGTAGTACTCGTCGCCGCCGGGGTCGTGGATCACGACCACCGCAGCCAGCCTCGGTCGCGAGACCGGTGCGAAGCCGCCGATGCTGGCCACGTAGCGATCGCCGTAGCCGCCGACCCCGACCTTGCGCGACGTGCCGGTCTTGACTGCGACCCGGTAGCCGGGCACGTCGGCGCGGGTGCCGGTGCCGCCCGGCAGCGTGACGGTTTCGAGCATGTCCTGAAGCTCGCCGGCCAGCGACGGATCCATGACGGTCTGGACCGGGTTGTCGCTGCCGAGCACGAAACTGGGCTGGCGCAGCCGGCCGTCGTCGGCGATCGCCGAAATGGCGCGGACCAGCTGCAGCGGGGTGACCGACAGGCCGTAGCCGTAGGACAGCGTGGCCTGCTCCAGCTTGCGCCAGCGCTCGTGGTCGCGCAGCACGCCGGCCGACTCACCGGGGAACCCGGTGCCGGTGACCTGGCCGAAGCCCAGTCGCGAATACATGCTCCACAAGTGGCGCGAGTCCATGCCCAGGGCCAGCTGGACGACGCCCACGTTCGACGACTTGGTCAGGATGCCGGTGACGGTCAGTTCACCGAAATTCCGGATGTCGCGAATGGTGTGGCCGGAGACCTGCATGGTGCCCGGCGCGGTGTCGACGACCAGGTCGGGGTAGGCCAGGCCGGCCTCCATCGCGGCGGCGACGACGAAGGGCTTGACCACCGAACCCGGCTCGAGCACGTCGGTCAGGGCGCGATTGCGGCGACCGTCCGGGTTACCGAGGTCGCGCGCGTTCGGATTGAACGACGGCACGTTGACCATCGCCAGGATCTCGCCGGTGGTCACGTCCAGCACCACCACCGAACCCGAACGCGCCTGGTGCTCGGACACGGTGCGGGTCAGTTCGCGGTAGGCCAGGTACTGCAGGCGGCGGTCCAGGGTCAGGGTCAGGTCCTGGCCGGGCCGCGCTTCGCGCACCTGCTCGATGTTCTCGACGACACGGCCGAGGCGGTCCTTGATGACGCGTTTGGCGCCGCTGCGGCCCATCAGCCAGCTGTCGTAGGCCAGCTCCAGGCCTTCCTGGCCGACCTCGTCGATGTTGGTGAAACCGACGACCTGCGAGCTGACATCGGAGGTCGGATAGAAGCGCCGGTACTCGCGCTGCAGGAACACGCCGGGAATGTCGAGTTCGCGAACCCGCTCGGCCAGGTCGGGCGCGATCCGGCGGATGATCCAGACGAACTCGCGGTCGGCGCGCTGGGTCAGTCGGCGCTCGATCGCCTCGGCGTTCTCGCCGAGCACGCCGGCCAGCAGCGGGATGCGATCGGCGGCCTGCAGCAACTCGCCGGGGTGTGCCCAGACCGACTCGACCGGCGTCGACACGGCCAGCGGCGCACCGCTGCGGTCGAGGATCGAGCCGCGCATGGCCGGGGTCTCGACCTGGCGCAGGAACCGGGCCTCGCCTTCGCCCTGCAGGAACTCGGTGTCCATGACCTGCAGCTTCACCGCGCGGGCGAGAAGGCCCAGCGCACACAGCGCCATGAGCGCCAGCAGCAGCGCCACGCGCAGCCGGCTGCCGGTGGGTCGTGCGGTCGTCGCCTCAGCCATCGCTGCGCACCAGCAGTCCGACGTCCCGCGGCTGGCGCATGCCCAGCGACTCCCGGGCCTGCGCCTCGATCCGGCTCGATTCGCCGAGGAAGGCCAGCTCCAGCTGCAGCCGCGACCACTCGACGCGTTCGGCATCGTGCTGTTGGGCGGCGGCCTCGAGCTGGATGAACAGCTGGCGGGCTTCGTGGCGCGCGCCGACCAGCGCCACCGCGCTCGCCACGGTGGCGGCCAGCAGGACGATCAGCGCGATCCAGGTCTTCATGCCGCACCCCCGGCTGCCGGCGTGGCAAGCCGTTCGGCCACGCGCATCCGGGCCGAGCGGGCGCGCGGGTTGGCCTGCTGCTCGGCCTGATCGGGCCGGACCAGCTTGCCGATCTCGCGCAGTCGGGCCGAGAACGGCGCGGCCGGCCTCCGGCGGCTGGCGGCCGGCGGCCGCGCGTGCTCGCGGATGAAGCGCTTGACGATCCGGTCCTCGAGCGAATGGAAGCTGATCACGGCCAGCCGCCCGCCGGCGGCCAGCAGCTCGAGCGCGGCGTCCAGCGCCCGTTCGATCGCGTCGAGCTCGCCGTTGACCGCGATGCGGATGGCCTGGAAGCTTCGGGTGGCCGGATCGATCCGGTCGCGGGCCGCTGCCGCCTTCGGCACTGCAGCGCGAATGATCCCGGCCAGCTGAACCGTGCCGGTGATCGGCGTCTCGGCACGGGCCCGGACGATGGCCTGGGCGATCCGACGCGAATGCCGCTCTTCGCCGAAGCGGAACAGCACCTCGGTCAGCTCGGCCTCGTCGACCGATGCCAGCCAGTCGGCCGCGGACGGCCCGGCCTCGGGGTTCATGCGCATGTCCAGCGGCCCGTCCTCGCGGAAGCTGAAGCCGCGCGCCGGATCGTCGAGCTGCGGCGAGGACACGCCGAGATCCATCAGCAGGCCGTCGACCCGGCCGCGCAGGCCGAGCTCATCGGCCCGCTCGCCGAGTTCGCCGAAGCTGGCCTGGACGAAGCGGACCCGGGCATCGTCGCCGAAGCGCTGCCGGCCCACCGCCAGCGCTTCGGGATCGAGATCGATCGCGATCAGGCGACCGGAGGGACCCAGCCGCTCGAGGATCCGCGCGCTGTGCCCGCCACGCCCGAAGGTCGCATCGACGTAGGTGCCGTCTTCGGTCACGTTCAGCGCATCCACCGCTGCCTCCAGCAATACCGGAACATGGGCCACGACTCAGAGCACCAGCTGGGCCATTTCGGGCGAGGCCTGCTCCTGCATGGAACGCTCTTCTTCCGCGCGCCGCTGGTTCAGCACGTTGTCGTTCCAGATCTCGAAGCGCGCGCCCATACCCATCAGCACCGCCTTCTTCTCCAGCCCGGTCACCTGGCGCAGGGTCTGCGGCAGCAACAGCCGGGCACTGGCATCGGGCTCCAGCGGCGTGGCCGAGCCGACCAGCCGGCGCTGCAGGCCGCGATGCGATGGATTGAAGGTGGTCAGGGCCATGACCTGGTCGCGGACGCGCTCCCATTCGGGTTCGGGATACAGCCAGAGGCAGCCGGCGTCGAACGCCGAGTAGGTAAGCACCAGCCGGTTCGCGCAGACCTCCTCGATGCCCGGGCGATAGCGCGTCGGAAGCGCCATCCGGCCCTTGGAATCGAGGTTGATTGCCGTTTCGCCGAAGAACATGGCTGGTCCTGACTCTCCACTGAATCCCACAATTTCCCACTGAGCGCCACAATAGACCCTCACCACAAGGCTGTCAAGCCGGTTTGCCCCGGAAAATCAGGGCGTTGAGCGGGTCCCACGGGCACGGCGAAGGGGCACTGTACGGAGATACAGCGAAGCGGAATTCGTGACGGAGATCACACCCGGCCGCCGCCTTCCGGCGACCGGGTGGAATCGAAGAAAAAGGAGTCGGCCGATAAGCCGGGTTCTGTCGTGGACAGTCATTCGTCTGGGACGGCTGTCACCAGCCGCCTCGAGCAGCCTACCCGGATGCAGCGCGGGCCACGCTATGGCATCCCTATTCGGCCTTGCTTCGGGTGGGGTTTACCGTGCCGCCGACGGTTACCCGCGACGCGGTGCGCTCTTACCGCACCTTTTCACCCTTACCGGCGACTGGATCAGCCGCAGGCGGTCTGTTTTCTGTGGCACTTTCCGTAGGCTCGCGCCCCCCAGGCATTACCTGGCACCCTGCCCTGTGAAGCCCGGACTTTCCTCCGGCCCCGAAGATCGGGACCAGCGACTGTCTGGCCGACTCCTCGCGAAGTATGACCGATCCGGCTGGGCGAAGTGCCGACTCGACGGCGATCCGGCGTCGGGTCGAGCCGGAGCGGGGTACAAGGGACTTGACAGTGTGTTACTGTTGTATAACACTATATATGCACCGCGCCCGGGGTCCGCCCCCGTCGACCTGTCCCGCACAGACCGACCGGGCCAGCCGACCGCCGGCGCATCCAACCCAACATCCTGGAGCCATGATCATGAGATTGCTGCCCCTTGCCCTGCTGAGCACTGCGCTGCTGCTGACCGGCTGCGGTGACGACAAGGCGCCCGACGCCACCGCCGATTCGGCCGCCGACCGCACCCCCGAGCAGGCGGCAGGCGAATCCGGGCCGACCTTCTTCGATCGAATCGACGCCGATACGCCCTACCTGTTCGCGAACCTCCAGCGCACGCCGGAGTCTCTGGTCGATGCGATGTGGGCGATCAACGACGCCTCGGCCGACAGCAACCAGGCCATGCTCGACGCCGTCGCCGAAGACGAGGAACTGCCGCCGGAAGCGCGCGCGCTGGTCAACGAGATGTCCAGCATGCTGACCCGCGAGGGCTGGGAAGCCGCCGGTCTGCACACCAACCCGATGTTCGCCATCCACGGCGTGTCGCTGTTCCCGGTCGCCCACGTCGAGCTGGCCGATACCGATGCCTTCCGGGCCAAGCTGGATCGCATCGAGGCCGGCCTCGAACGCCCGCTGTCGCGCCGCCAGATCGAGGGCCGCGAAGTGATCTGGTTCGGACTCGAAGCCACCCTCGGCATCGCCGTGCTGATCGAGGACGGCGTCGTCACCGCCGGCCTGGTGCCGGACCAGCCGGCGGTGCTCAGCCGCCTGGTCGGCGCCACCGATCCGGTCGACGCCATGGCGCCCGGCGCGCTGCGCGCGCTCAACCGCGAGATCGGCCTGACCCCCTACGGCAGCGGCTACCTCGACTTCGAGCGGGTCATCGCCCGCGTGCTCGGTCCCGACCCGGTGATCGGTGCGCTGGACGTCGACGGCGAACTGGACGCGTTTCGCAACGATCCGGCCTGCCCGGCCGAGTTCCAGGCCCTGGCCACGGCCATGCCGCGCATGGTGATGGGCTACTCCGAAATGACCGAAACCCGCGCCGATGCGCTGCTCCGGATCGAAACCTCGCCGTCGATCGGCCAGGCGCTGGCGCCGATCGCACGCGCCCCGGTCTCGATCGACCGCGAACTGAAGGGCCTGATGAGCTTCGGCATGGCCTTCGAACTGCTTGCTGCGCGGGACTTCGCCCGAGGCCTGGTCGACGGCTGGGTCGAGACGCCGCCGCAGTGCGAGGCCTTCGCCACCGTCGCTGAGCAGGCGCCGCAGGTGCAGGCTGCGCTGAACCGGCCGATTCCACCGGTGGTGACCAATATCAAGGGCCTGTTCCTCGAGGCCGACAGCCTGTCGTTCAGCGACGAGGGCCTGCCCACCGGCGGCGGCACCCTGGCCTTCTTCATGAAGAACCCGCAGCTGCTGGTCGGCATGGCGCAGATGTTCTCGCCGCAGGTCGCCGAGCTTCAGCTCGAGCCGGGCGGCGAGCCGCAGAAGGTGCCGGTCGAGGCCATTCCGCAGCTGGCCGGCACCGGCCTGGAGGCCTGGATGGCGATGAGCGAGAACGCCATCGGCATGGCGATCGGCGCCGAATCGGTCGACGGCCTGACCGCCGGCCTGGACCGCACCGAGGCCGACCCGTTCCTGATGACCGGCCGGATGGACTTCGACCTGCTGATCGATCTGATGGACGTCGGGATGAAATCGATGCAGTCCAGCGGCATGGACGTCGAGGCCGAGACCGCCGAGATGCTCGAAGCCCAGCGCGCCCAGTACGAGCGCATGGCCGAATACTACGACCAGGGCGCGTTCCGCATCGCCCTGACCGAAGCCGGCATCGACTTCGTGTTCGAGGCGCGGCTCAACGCCGACGCGATCGACTGATCGCAGCCCCCGATGCCGCGCGGCCTTCCGCGCGGCATCGTCAAGCCCGGCCCGGATCGTCCAGGCAGCTCCGCGCCAGCGGAATCGACAGCACCCTTCGCTCGGCCAGCGCCTGCTGGCTCATCCGCTCGACCAGCGCTGCCAGCGGTGCCGCCGCCCGCGGGCCGTGCCGCATCAGGTAGTCGATCAGGCCGCGTCCGGCCACCACCCCGTAGTCCTCGACCAGCTGGCGCACCAGCGCTTCCAGCGAGCGGTCGTCGAGCGGCTTGACCACCAGGTGGGCGGCCTGGCCCAGCCGCGAACGCAGGTCGGGCAGCAGGAAGGCCGAGCGATCGCCGCCGGTCAGCACCACGCCGGTCCGGTCGGCGCGCCAGCGATTCAAGGCATTGAACAGCGCACGCTCGCGCGCCTCGTCGCCGGCCAGCGCGTCGTAGTCGTCGACGACCACCCAGTCGCCGCCGGCGGCCTCGAGCAGCGCCGCGGCCGCCGGCATCGCGCCCGGCACGAACACGCAGCGCAGGTTGCGCTCGGCCAGCCGGGCCACGGTGGCCAGCGCAAGGTGGCTGCGGCCCGAGCCCGGCGGACCGGAAACGCGCAACCACTGGCCGGGCTCCAGCCCGTCGCGCAGCGTGCGCACGACCAGACCGTTGTCGCCGGTCACGAAGTTGGAAAAGCGCGGACGGCGCGGCGGCGACAGCGCCAGCGGCAGCTGCGGCGCGCTCATCGGCCGCTCCGCTCGCGGGCGATCCGCGAGGCGCGCTGGCTCCAGATCCAGACGTACTGGGCCAGGGTCAGCACGACCAGCGCACCGACGACCCGGACCAACCCGGCCTCGATCAGCGAAGGCACCGGCGCGCCGGCCAACTCGACCAGCACCACCATCATCAGCAGCAACTGGGCCACGGTATTGACCTTCGACAGCTGGGTCGGCTCGGGCTGGACCACCTCGAAGCGGAAGTGATAGACCATCGCGCCGGCCACGATCACCACGTCGCGCAGCACCACCAGCGCCACCAGCCAGGCCGGCAGATGACCGAGCGCGCCGAGGGTCAGGTAGGTGCCGACCAGCAGCAGCTTGTCGGCCAGCGGATCGAGGATGCCGCCGATCCGGGTCTGCCAGCCGAAGCGGCGGGCCAGCCAGCCGTCCAGCGCATCGCTGACACCGGCAACGATCGCCAGCGCCAGGGCCCAGCCGTAGATGCCCTGGACCAGCAGCACCAGGATCGGCGGCACCAGCAGCAGCCGCAGGCCGGTCAGCACGTTGGGCAGCTGGCGCCAGGCCGACGCTTGCGAAGCGGTCCCGTTCACAGGGCCAGGGCGTAGTACAGCGTGCCCGAGGCCAGGTCGTGGCGCTCGAAACGCAGCGGACCCGACAGCTCGATGCGCTGCTGCAGGCCGTTGGCACTGGAATCCAGTTCGAAGGTCAGGGTGCTGCCCGCCGCGCCGAGCAGGCGCACCGATTCCACGCCGGTCAGCCCGGCCAGGAAGCCGCGCACCTCGGCGTAGTGGATCGGCCGATCGATGCCCGAGACGACCAGCCGTCGACGTTCCGCAACGTCCGGACGTACCGCGAAGCGCGCGGCCAGCGCAGCGGCGATCCGGGCGATGCCGAGCTCGACCACCTCCTCGGGCGTGGCGCCGGAGCGTGCGAAGCCGAACTCGAGATCACCGAGCCGCCAGACCCAGCGACCGGTCCAGTACCGGGGGCCCTGACGGAGGTCGAGCAGGATGACCCCATCGGCGCCGTAGCGCTCGCGCGCCGCGTCGGTCAGGCCGGCGAAGCCGCCGCGGATGTCCGAAGGCGTCACCTCGATCCGGTCGAAGGCATCCAGGATCGGACGGGTGATCGACAGGCCATAGCGGAACATGGCCTGGTCCAGGCTGTGGTTCAGCTGCGGGTCCGGCTCGAGGTACTGCGCCCCGCCCGGCCCTTCCTCGGCGATCCACAGCAGCATCTCCGGCCGCTCGCGCCCCCAGCGGGCCAGCCCGGCGTCGTCGAGCCGGCGATCGATCGCAATGGGGTCGAAATCCACCCGCAGGCGCCGCTCGAGACGGGCCGCGCGGTCGTCCATCGGCACTTCGACCTCGCGGTACTGACGGGCCAGCGACAGCGAAAGCGCCTCGGCCCGATCGATGCCCAGCTCGGCGACCAGATCGGCGCCGACCTGTCCGGTGACCCGGACCAGCACCTGGTTCAGCGCAGCCAGCAACGGCGGAAGCGGTTCGGCCCGGCCGTCGAGCGGATCGGCATCGGCCACCGGCAACGGCTCGGCCGGCACCTCACCGACGTACAGCGCCGCCTGACCGGACGACCGGGCCGCGGCCGGCCCGACCAGGGCCAGCGCGAGGAGGATCGTCGAGACGATCGGAAAGACGAACCGCGGCGCATGCATGATTCGCGGAACGATAGCACAGCGTCGGGCCTGCAACCGTGCCTCGGACACCCGGCTCGAAGCACGATAGGGCACAATGCGGCGCATCCGCCCACGCACTCGCACGAGGGAAGCCCGATGGCCTCGAAGCCGCCCGACAACGACCCGCACAACGAGCGCCTGAGCTACCGCGACGCCGGCGTGGACATCGATGCAGGCAACGCGCTGGTCGACCGGATCAAACCGCTGGTCAAGGCCACCAGCCGGCCGGAAGTGCTCGGCGGTCTCGGCGGCTTCGGGGGCCTGTTCGCGCTGGGCCGGACCTACCGCGACCCGGTGCTGGTGTCCGGCACCGACGGGGTCGGCACCAAGCTGCTGCTGGCCCGCGCGCTGGGCCGGCACGACACCATCGGCATCGACCTGGTCGCGATGTGCGTCAACGACATCCTGGTCACCGGCGCCGAACCGCTGTTCTTTCTCGACTACTTTGCCTGCGGCACGCTCGAGGTCGACAGCGCGGCCGAGGTCGTGGCGGGAATTGCCGAAGGCTGCCGCCAGGCCGGCTGCGCGCTGATCGGCGGAGAAACCGCCGAGATGCCCGGCATGTACGGCCCCGGCGACTACGACCTGGCCGGCTTCACGGTCGGCGCCGTCGAGCGCGACCGGCTGATCGACGGCTCGACGATCCGCGCCGGCGACGCGCTGATCGGCCTGCCGAGCTCCGGCCCGCACTCCAACGGCTACTCGCTGATCCGCAAGGTGCTCGACCGGGCCGGTGGCGTCGAGGCCGAGCGCGAACGCGCCGAGGCGCTGCTGGCGCCGACCCGGATCTACGTCGAAGCCGTGCGACCGCTGCTCGATGAATTCCCGATCCGCGGCATGGCCCACATCACCGGCGGCGGGCTGACCGAGAACATCGTGCGCGTCATGCCGGCCGACCTGGGCATCGAACTCGATACCGGCGCCTGGACGCCGCCGGCGCTGTTCGGCTGGCTGGCCGAGGTCGGCCGCATCGAGGCCGCCGAGATGCGGCGTACCTTCAACATGGGCGTCGGCTTCGTGCTGATCGTCCAGGCCGATGCCGCCGACGCCGTCGTGACCGCGCTCGCGCAGGCCGGTGAGCCTTCGCTGGGCGTGATCGGACGGGTCGTCGACGACGCCGGCGCCGAACGCGTGCGCTACCTCGACGCCTGACGCCTCGTGCGCCGCTGCAACCGCCTGGTCATCCTGCTGTCCGGCCGCGGCAGCAACGCACTGAACATCCTCGATGCAATCGAGGCCGGCCGCGTACCGATGACGCTGGTCGGCGCCATTGCCGACCGCCCCGCCGAGGGCCTGGACCGGCTGGCCGAACGCGGCATCGACACCGTCGAGATCCCGCGCCCGGCCTTTCCGGACCGGGCCGCCTTCGAGCAGGCGCTGGACGAGGCGCTGACCGGCTTCGAGCCCGACCTGGTCGCACTGGCCGGCTTCATGCGCGTGCTGTCCAACGGCTTCGTCGAGCGCCACGCCGGGCAGATGATCAACATCCACCCCTCGCTGCTGCCGGCCTACCGCGGCCTGGACACCCATGCCCGCGCACTGGCCGACCGGGTGACCGAGCACGGCGCCAGCGTCCACTGGGTGACCCCGGAACTCGACGGCGGCCCGGTCATCGCCCAGGCGCGGGTGCCGGTTGCACCCGGCGACGACGTGGACGCGCTGACCGCCCGCGTGCTCGAACAGGAGCACCGGCTCTATCCCGCCGTTCTGGCACTTCTTGGCCGCGGCGCGGTCGGACCTTCCGATGATGCAACTTCGACCCCTCCGCTGGTGCTGGATCGCGACCTGGACGCTGACGGTCGCCGGCGCGACCCTGGCCGCGCTGCTCCCGCTCCGCGCTCCGGCGGCTGAATCCGGCGCCGACGCCGCGCCGTTTCGCGAGCACAGCGCGGTGTACCGCGTGACCCGCAACGGCAAGGAACTCGGGCGGATGAACGCCGAGCTGTCGCAGCGCGAAGATGGATTGTGGTACTACCGCGTCGACTCCGAGGCCACCGCTTTCCTGGTCCGGATGCTCGGCGTGTCGACCTTCGAATCCGGCTGGTTCGACTGGCGCGACGGGCAGATCGTGCCGCTGACCTACCACCACGTCTCGCGCCGTCCCGGCAAGGACCGATTCTGGCAGCACCGCTATGACTGGGGCGGTCTGCACACCGACACCCTCACCCACGACGGCGAGACGCGCGTACCGCTGGCCCGGGGCGCGCTCGACCCGCTGACGCTGCGGCTGGCCGTGGCCAGCGCGCTGCCCGAGGCCGCCGAGCGGGACGCCGGGCTCGACGTCCTGGTCGTCGAGCGCGACGAGCTGGAAACCCAGCAGATCCGCTTCCTCCGCCGTACCACGATCGAGCTGGCCGGACGCTGCTTCGACACCGCCGTGATCGAACGTTTCCGCAAGCCCGGCTCGTCGCGCAACTACCTGGCCTGGCACGCTGCCGAACTGGACTGGATTCCCGTTCGCACCGTTCACCACGAGGACGACGACCGGCTGGTCATCGAGCTGATCGAGTACTCGCCCAGCGATCGGCTGCCGCCGCCGGGCGGCGACTGCCCACGCCCCGTGGACAGTTCCGGGAAGCTTCCCTAGTCGTCGGCCATGCGGCAAATCAGGTGACACGCAGCCGTCGCGCCGGCACAGTGGCTCTGGCGTTACCTGATTTGTCGCATGGCCCACCAGCGTACCCCGCCATTCATTGTGTGACGTATGGCGTGCGCCTGAATCGACAGGGCAAGGCGCGGCCCGCAGTGAATGGCCAGCCCTCTGCGAGGGACGCAATGCCGCACTGTCGGTTCGGGCGCGCTCCTTGAAGGGCGAGCCGGAGCGCCTTCATCCGCGGCGTGCTTTCTCCTGGAAAGGACGCTGCCATTCCCTGCCAGACCGGCCTTGCAGCCAAACGCTCTCCGACTCGCTATACGTTACGCAATGAATGGCGGGGTGCACTAGACTGGGACCACGCCTCGCGTCCCGGAGCTGCCATGAACCACCCGCCCCCGACCCGCTCGCTGCACCGTTTCCTTCCCCTGCTGCTGGCCGCCCTGCTGCTGGCCGGCGGCTGCGCGGTCAACCCGGTGACCGGCGAGCGCGAGCTCAGCGTGGTCGGCGAACAATGGGAACTGGACGTCGGCGCCCGGCAGTACGCCCCGCTGCGCCAGGCCCAGGGCGGCGACTTCGTGCTGGACCCGGGCCTGGTCGATTACGTGCAGGGCGTCGGCCAACGGCTGGCCGCGCACGCCGAGCGCGACCTGCCCTACGAGTTCGAAGTCATCAACGAATCGGTGCCCAATGCCTGGGCGCTGCCCGGCGGCAAGATCGCGATCAACCGCGGCCTGCTGGCCGAAATGGACTCCGAGTCCGAACTGGCCGCCGTGCTCGGCCATGAAATCATCCACGCCGCGGCCCGCCATGGCGCCCAGGGGCAGACACGCAACCTGCTGCTGCAGGGCGCCGTGCTGGCCGGCGGCATCGCCGTCGGCGCCGCCGCCGACGACGACCGCTACACCCAGGTCGCCCTGCTCGGCGGCATGGTCGGCGCCCAACTGATCAACCAACGCTACTCGCGCGACGCCGAGCGCGAGGCCGACCTGTACGGCATGCGGATGATGAAGCGCGCCGGCTACAACCCGGTCGGCGCCGTGGAACTGCAGGAAACCTTCGTGCGCCTGTCCGAGGGCCGCCAGAGCAGCGCCTTCGACGCCTGGTTCGCTTCCCACCCGCCCAGCCGCGAGCGGGTCGAGAACAACCGCGAACTGCTGGCCGAACTCGGTGCCAGCGGCGAGGTCGGTCGCGAGCGCTACCAACGCGCCACCGCCCGCCTGCGCGCCGCCCAGCCCGCCTACGACGCCTACGACGAAGGCCGCAAGGCGCTGGAAAACGAAGAGCCGGCCCTGGCCCTTCAGAAGGCCGCAGACGCCATTCGCATCGAGCCCGCCGAAGCCCTGTTTCACGGCCTGAAGGGCGACGCCCACGCCGCCCGCGGCGACTACGCCCAGGCCGAACGCGCCTTCAGCGACGCCCTGGCCCGCAATGAAGGCTGGTTCTATCACCACCTGCGCCGCGGCATGGCCCGCAACGAACTCGAGCGCTACGACGCCGCCCGCGGCGACCTGGCCGCCGCCAACCAGCGCATGCCCACCGCCATCGGCCACTACCTGCTCGGCACCATCGAGCAGCGCGCCGGCAACCGAACCGCGGCGATCGAGAACTATCGCGTGGCTGCCCGATCGGACACGCCGGTGGGACAGCAGGCCAGGCAGCGGCTGGATGCGATGGGGATTACCGGCGGCTGAAGGATCGCGAAGTAGCGAGACTCGGCGCGATCGACCGTCGAGACACTGGATCAGGACTCTCAGGAGAACGACATGACCGAGTGGAAGTCCGGCACCGGGGCAATATCGAATCTCGACTTGAAGACGATGCCTCTGAGCGATCTCCAGCGATTCCGCAGCAAGCGCTGGCGCGAACGGGACGGCGACCTGAAGGAACGCGTCGAAGCCGAACTGAAGCGACGCGACCCGCGAAACGACTGGCAGTGCCGCCGCTGCGAGCACAGGATCTTCCACGAAAAGCAGATCCGCGCCTCCGGCAGCGCCGCATGGGCATGGCTGGGCGTGGAAACGGAGAAGTTCCATGCCGTTGTCTGTAACTACTGCGGACACACGGAGTTCTACAGTGTGCTGATGGACAACAGCTCGAAGGCGATCGACTTCCTGATCGGGACCTGAGCGACGATTCAGGACGTCGGGAAGCAGACCGGTCGGTTCTATACCGCTCCTGGACGCCCCCATGACGATCGACTACACAATCCTCCTGAATCACCATACTGCGCGCTTTTGCTCGATCAAGGCTTCCCGGAGGGCTGCACCCGTCAGTTTGTTGCAGGTGGACCACCTGGCATCAGCCACATAGAGAATCCTTGGCAAATCGAACACCTGAGCTCGCATGCAATGAACAGCAGTGTTCTGCGGTTTTTCTTCGACATGAGCCTTGTCGGCCTTCGAAATTGCTACAGCGATGGCTCCAATGACCCCGCACTCTGCGAGATGCAGTATAGAGCGACGATCAGAAACACCTGCAACATCTATGCACACCCGACAAATACAGCAAGAAATGACATGACAGATCGCGAACTCTGCATTCTCGGAGCCGACAATATCGATCTACGCATGGCGACCATACCCTCTGCTAGGATGCCTTCATTCTGGTACAGGTATTTTGAGGATAATCAGCTAGCATCATCAGGGCCTTTTATGTTGCCGTGGACCTCGTGGGGCCGTTCATTCCACTCGATCAATACAACGAGCTGCTTGTCGATGCACGCAGATACGCCAATTGCGTGACCGTTCTTAGCGCTTGGGACGCGCAAGGCTGCGGAGCTCAAACTCCATCTTGACCGGAAAGCTATACAGACGAGGATATTCGAATGCGCCTGAAGAATATTATTTTCTGCGCTGGCCTTATTGCCGTCGCCGGCCTTGCCTTCCTTGCCCCATGGAAATCTGATATCCATGAGAAGCATGCTCCAATTGCCGGCAAAGGAGACAAGGGACCTGAGAAACGAGTTGAATCTGCAACTTTTCCGGTAACGTCGGTGGTAACCGATTTGAGTACAGAAAAGTCGCACCCTGCCGAAACTCAGTCGGAAGGTCATGTATTTGCTGTATTCGGAATTCCAGTCGGCAATTCAGATCATGTTGATGAATATCTTGACTTCGAAGCGAGGGCTGATTTTGACGGTGATGCTGCACTATCAGCATTCCGAGTTCTGGATGGGTGCAATCAGATTCCCCCGGCTGACGCAACAACGTCGGATATTGAAGCCGCTACTGGCGTTGCAGAGGCACGCGAAGCCTGCCAGGAAATTCTGGATTCAGCCAATCTGGCCAGGCATGAATTGATCGATCGCGCTGCAGATCTGAACCAGCCCGAAGCGATACTACTCAGGCCCTCTTTCCCTCCTCCGTTTTCAAGCTATGGCCGAGGACAAGCAGGTGAGATGTTCGCGAAATGGCAAGACAGGACCGTAGATCAGCTAGAGGAGCTTTCGAACGTCGGGAATATCGATGCCAAACTGAGGTTGGCGAAGATTTCTGCTGGAGAGTTTCCAGCCTACACGGATCAAGGCTTGGCGTACTTGTACGTAGAAGAGGTTTTGCGATCTTCCAACCTGACTCCATTTCAAGAAGCTGCAGCGGCGAGCCTGAGAGCTCGACTTCCCAAGCCAGCAGTTGACGAACGAAGACCTTAGTCGCGCTTCAACGCTTCAACAGGAACTGCCGAGAGAATCCGGTGCTACTCCGCATCTGAACGCGCGCAAGAGTCAACGAGGCGAAACACCCCATACAACTCCGAAATTCCCAGCGCCACCATGTCGTGCTTCTGCAGCTCCGGCGTGTACTCGACTACCGGGTCCGTGCGCAGGGCGAAGCGCCACGGCTCGAAGCCCCCCTCGCAGTTCCTGTTCGAAGTCGGGCAGTTTGATCGGGTTCAGTTCCGTGTACCACTGTCAGTACTGTTCGGGCGGCGATGTTTCGCCGGCGCGGTCCATGTAGCGCGGGGCGCCGGCGAGGACGCGTTGCTTCAGTTCCTCGCGGTCCATTTTCAGGTGGATCCACGGGTCGTCGAAGAACTCGCCGCAGTGGTTGCCGGCGGAACCACTGCCCCGGAAAGGGCAGGCTGAACGCTCTCTTGAAACTCGAGGCGCGCACTTGGCTTCGGCAACTAGCTGCTGCTCATATCATCCTCGCTCTTGCTTCATTCTCTTCTTGAGTTGAGGGAAAACGCAAAGAATCAAACACACCGACGTAGGAAATCTCCTACATGAAATCAAGAAATCTCCTAATTCGAGCATCAGGCTTGGAGCCCTACAATGATCGTGTCCAACATGGACACTTCATCCAATCAGTAGGGAGAATCCAATGAAACTCAAGATCAGCTCAGCTCTTGTTGCATTTGCGCTAAGCGCGGGTGCGTCAGCAGGCGAAATCACCCTAACGTCGTTCAATACTCATATCGATTATGCCAATCATGAGATCTACACCGATTGGGTTTTGACTCGCCCGGACGGGAGTAGTGAGATACTGTCTGGAGCTGTGGGTGAGGACCTGTTCTGGTTTTCAGGATCCAGCAATGTTCCACCGACCGACCATCTTGACCTGGAAGTCAATGCATCACCCCTGGGCGGTGGTGGCGGCGGCGGGGTTACGATCCCGAATCATGACGTCAGCCCCTTTGCCGCAGCAGCCAGCACTTCTACCGACGAACAAGTTCAAGTGCTGCCTGCCTTATTGATCTGGCTGGGGACAAATGCGATTTCAGGCGTAACTTGCGGAGCCGGCTGGATGATGGCCCGGCGTGTACTGATATCTGACTGCGAACGTCAAGGTCACGGATTCTCCAGCATTTCGGTGGGAGCCTGCGGAGTCGGGCCGGGCAGCACTATCGAATGCGATATCGAAGAAGACACCGGTGAAAACGCAGCTCTCATTTCCTGGAACAATTTCGCTCAGCACAATCTCCCATGGACATTTCAGATCCAGAACCATGTTCTGGATCTCAGCATTCCTTCGGGGTATTGAATCGGCAGCGCCCGGCAAATTATCATCACGTCGGGCGCTATTCACTTACGCTCGCCAGGGATCGGAAGAGAGCGATAAATGACTACTGAACACAAAAGAAGAGCACTGGACTTGTTTGCGATTGCCGCGTTCACCACCGCAATCTTCCCAGCGATTTACATGTTTATCGGCTTTGTTCTTCCGGCCAGTCAAACGATCGAGCTTCCCAGCAACGTCGCCCACGGAGCACACGAGCAGCGCCTTGATGCTGATGCCATTGTCGTATCCACCTCAGACAGTCTGACTTTCAGTGAATCGCTTTCCTTACCGAAAGCTCGAGACGAAAGAAACTTGATTGCAGGCGCATATCGTCTGACACGACACCCAAATCCCTTGCTCACGGAACTTTCAATTGCGTTATCCCTTTTGGCGGCAGGCGCTGGCTGGTTTTTCCGTTCGAGAACAATTTCAAAAAGACAATGAAGGGCTTCCCTCGATCATGCCTTAACCGACTGTGATTGGAGTGGAACGCTGCGTAACGGCGCGCTGTTCTAAATCAGGCGGCCCAAAGGGTTACCTTGTCATCAAATTGCATGAAGTCCTGCCAGCCTGTTGGCGCGATTAACGTAAACGAAACACCCCGTACAACTCCGAAATCCCCAGCGCCACCATGTCGTACCCCTGCAGTTCCGGCGTGTACTCGACGACCGGGTCCGTGCGCAGGGCGAAGCGCCACGGCTCGAAGCCCATGCCGCGCAGTTCCTGTTCGAAGTCCGGCAGCTTGATCGGGTTCAGTTCCGTGTACCACTGCCAGTACTGCTCGGGCGGGGATGTTTCGCCGGCGCGGTCCATGTAGCGCGGGGTGCCGGCGAGGACGCGCTCTTTCAGCTCTTCGCGGTCCAGCTTCAGGTGGATCCAGGGGTCGTCGAAGAACTCGCCGAGATGGTTGCCGGCGGAGCCGTAGAACAGGCCGGGGTGGGCGAAGAACAGGCCGCCGGGGCGCAGGACGCGCTTGATCTCGGACAGGGTCTGCGCGTAGCCGCCGGCGATGTGTTCCAGCGAGCCCCAGGACAGCACGGCGTCGAAGCTGTCGTCTTCGAGGTCCAGGGCGTTGCCGCTGTCGGGGCGGAAGTCGATGCCGGACTGTTCGATGACTTCGGGCGGCAGATGGTGCTCTTTGCAGATCTCGGGCAGGCGCTCGTAGCCCTTGAAGGGGTCGACGGCGACGAAGCGCTTCGGCTGCTTGCGCAAGGCAATGCCGAGATCGGTAATGCCGTCGCCGCAGCCGACGTCCAGCACGTCGCCTCTGAGCTTGGGGTGGTCGGCGAACATCAGGTCGATGACCACACGCGCGGCGTGGTCGAAGTGGCGGTAGAACCAGCTCGACGGGCCCTGCGACCAGCTGAGTTTTTCGATCGAGGGGCTGCCCGCGTAGCTGCCGAGGCGCCAGCCGGAGGCATGGTCGGCGCGCGTACTCACTTCGAAGGTGACGCGGTCCAGCGCCGTGCGGCCGGTGGGCGCGCCGAGGGAGATGCCGACATCCAGCTGCGTGCCGATCGGCCACTCGGGGTCGGACGGCAGTTCCAGCCGGTAGCGGCCCCGGGGCAGCCAGGCCGGGTCGATGCCGGCACCGCCGAGGTGCCGGTCTTCGACCGTGCCGTCGGGACGCGTGATGCGCAGATGCGCGTCGACGTCGAAGACGGCCGCGGCGCGAATGTCGAGGCAGACGACGCCGAAGGCTTCGGCGTCGCGAGTCACCACAGCGGCCTCGAGGCTCATGCGCCGTAGGTCTGTTCGAGCCAGGCCAGCATGGCGCGCAGCGCCTGGGCCTCGCCGCCGGCGGGCCGTCCCGGGCGGTCGCCCAGGTTCCAGGCGTAGATGTCCAGGTGCATCCAGTCGATGCCCTGGGGCACGAAATGATCCAGGAACAGCGCAGCGGTCAGGCTGCCGCCCTGGCTGGTGGTGCCCGTGTTCGACAGGTCGGCGATCTTCGGCTGGATCTGCGGCTTGTAGGGCTTGTACAGCGGCATGTGCCACAGCGGGTCTTCGATCTCGAAGCTCAGGTCCTGAATTGCACGGGCCTGGGCATCGTCGCGGGCGTACAGGGGCGGCAGGTCCTCGCCCAGGGCCACGCGGGCCGCGCCGGTGAGCGTGGCGAAGTCGATGATGCGCGCGGCCCCCTCTTCACCGGCCAGGGTCAGCGCATCCGACAGCACCACCCGGCCCTCGGCGTCGGTGTTGCCGATCTCGATCGTCGTGCCGTTGCGCGTGGTCACGATGTCGGACGGGCGGTAGGCGTTGCCGGAAATCGCGTTCTCCACGGCCGGGATGTAGAGCCGCAGGTGGACCTTGACGCCTAACCGCATGATCAGCTCGGCCAGGCCGATGACGTGCGCGGCGCCGCCCATGTCCTTCTTCATCAACACCATGCCGGCGCCGGGCTTGATGTCCAGGCCGCCGGAATCGAACACCACGCCCTTGCCGACCAGCGCCAGCGACGGGTGCGACGGATCGCCCCAGGCCAGCTTGATCAGGCGCGGCCCGCGGGTCGCGGCGCGCCCCACCGTGTGGATGGCAGGAAACTCGCGCTCGAGATCCTCGCCGTGGACGACCTTGCACTCGCCGCCGTGATCGGCGGCCAGCTTCTCGACCACCTCGGCCAGCTCGCGCGGCCCCATGTCTTCGGCCGGCGTGTTGACCAGGTCGCGGACGCGGAACAGCGCATCGCGGAAGATCTCCAGCCGGCCCTTGCGATCGTCGTCGACGACCAGCCGGGCCGTCGGCCGCTTGCCCTTCTTGTAGCGATCGAAGCGGTAGTGCCCCAGCGCCCAGCCCAGCGCCAGCGATTCCTGCTCGGCCTCGTCGATGCCGTCGACGTCATAGTCCCCCTCCGGCAGCGCCGCCGGCAGGGAGGCCAGCGACCAGAAGCGGCCGTACTCGGGCTGCCCGACCAGCACGCGGGCCAGTCGGCCGTCGCTGTCGGGCACCTGCAGCACCGTGTCCGGCTCGCCGCGATAGCCGGTCGCCGAGACCCAGGTCCGGGCGCGCTCGTCCAGCCCGTCGCTCAGGCGGTCCGGGGTGACGATGGAAACGGGAACGACGCGCCCTTCGACGCTGGAACGGCTGGAAAACATGGCGGTTTCGCGGTGGTTCGAGTCAGCCGACGAGGATAGCGCAGTCGCGTCTTTTCCGGGCGCAGGTCGGTTGATTTGCCCTCAGATGAAAGCGGATGAACGCAGACAAGAAGCTGAACAACTTTTTTGTCCACAGATGGACACAGATGAACGTCAAAGACGATCCTGATTACGCTCGTTTCTCAGCTAAAAATGCTTCGCTCCGCAGTCTTTCAGGAAAGCTGCAGACAAAGAGCACGGCCTCTTCAAAAGCGAATTCTTGCGCCGGTTCGTCTGTTGGGCGCTCGCGCGCGAAGCTTTTTTCGCTCCCGATTGGTCGCCCGCCAGCGGCCTCCAACAGTCGGGGGCGTTGTTCCGGGCGCTCGTCAAAGCCACCACCTGTTGGAGGGCGCTTGCGCGCGAGGAGCAAGGCCGGATCGAGGGAAAGGCCCCCAGCCTTCGCCCGCCAGCGGCCTCCAACAGTCGGGGCGTTGTTCCGGGCGCTCGTCAAAGCCACCACCACCTGTTGGAGGGCGCTTGCGCGCGAAGAGCAAGGCCGGATCGAGGGAAAGACCCCCTGCCTTCGCCCGCCAGCGGCCTCCAACAGTCGGGGCGTTGTTCCGGGCGCTCGTCAAAGCCACCACCTGTTGGAGGGCGCTTGCGCGCGAAGAGCAAGGCCGGATCGAGGGAAAGGCCCCCAGCCTTCGCCCGCCAGCGGCCTCCAACAGTCGGGGCGTTGTTCCGGGTGCTCGTCAAAGCCACCACCACCTGTTGGAGGGCGCTTGCGCGCGAAGAGCAAGGCCGGATCGAGGGAAAGGCCCCAGCCTTCGCCCGCAAGCGGC
>NZ_JAAWWS010000135.1 GCF_012272825.1 Wenzhouxiangella sp. XN79A
GCCTACTTTTGTCGCGACTGACAAAAGTAGGTCGCCAGAAAGCGCGAAGCGCGTGGCGAAACGCTTGTAGCCAGAACCCCGGCACAGCCGCCGGATAGGGCTCCGGCAAGACGCGAAGAAAGCAAACCACCTCTCGGCCAAAGCTTGTGGCCGACCAGCGACGGCTCGGCCTGCCCCTGTCAGCGCGCCGGCTTCGATACCACGGCCACCTGCACCCAGCGCGGAAGCGCGTCGGTCGGGGTGATCGGCCGGCCGGCACAGATCTCGGTCACGGCGCCGTGGACGGCCTGCCAGCGCTCCGGAAGTGCCGCCATCGTTTCCTCCGTGGCACTCGGCGGCAGACCGGGCGCGCATTCGCCGGCGGCGGTGGCTGCGGCGAGCCAGGCGCGGGCCAGGCAGAACCGCAGACCGAGTTCACGCTTCCCGTCGAGCACGGCGCAGTCTTCGCCCCAGGGGCCGAGCAGGTCGGCCGCGTCCGGTTCCCGGAACTCCAGCGCGGCCAGCCCGGTCATCGCCGGGACCCAGCGGACCATCGGGTGCTCGCCTTCCAGCGCTTCGGTGATCCGGTGTCCCTCTCGGGCGTGCCCGAGTGCCTGCCGGTAGGCGCCGCGTCGGTACAGCGTCCAGGCGAGCATCCCGTGGGTGTAGCCCTTTGCCGGGTGCGGCTCGTCGCCGTGGACGAGGGTCAGCGCATCGAGCTGCTCGAGCCAGGCCCGTTCCGCGGCGACCAGGTCGCCCTGCTCGGTCCGCACGGTGGCGAGGTTGCCGAGCGCGGTCAGCGTCTGCGGATGCACGTCGCCGAGCACGCGCTGCTTGTGATCCACGGAGCGCTGGAACAGGTCCGCGGCGTCCTGGAGAAGACGTTGCCGCCAGCGGACGATGGCCAGTTCTTCGAGGATGAAGGCGTAGAACACGTGGTTCGGGTCGAGATCGGCCTGGACGTCCAGCGCTTGTTGCAAGGTCGCCGCGGCGTCTTCGAAACGATCGGCGCGTTCCAGCGCGCCGCCCTTGACCCGCAGCGCGTAAGCACGCAGCTCCGGGTCGTCGATGTCGACCCAGGGTTCGACCAGGGCCAGTGCCGACTCGGGTTCTTCCCGGATGACGTGCATGTCGGCAAGATGCACGTCGTGGTAGGCCCGTTCGCTCGGCGGCAGGCGCGCCCGCGCGGCCCGCTCGCGGGCCCGGTTCATCCACTCGATCGAGGCGTCGAGGTCGCCCTGCTCGAAGGCCACCATGCCCCGGTCGGACAGCGCCCGGGCATGAATGGCCGGGTCGACGTCGTGCTCGGCGATCAGCGCCAGCGCACGATCCAGCGTATCGGTCGCCGGCAGGATCAGCCCGCGCTGCAGCTGGATTCCGCCGATGACGTGGAGCATTTCGGCCTGCACCCCGGGCTGATCGGCGAGGTCCACGCCGACGCGTTCGGCACCGCGCTGCAGCAACACCGAGGCCGGCGGGTCCTCGCCGTCTTCGCGGGCCGGGTCGGCGGCCTCGAACAGCCCGACGGTGAAGTCGCGGACGGCCAGGGCGCGCGCCGCTTCGTCCCGCGCCAGCCCGGCCTGGTGCAGCGCGACGCCGGCACCGCCGATCAGCGACAGCGCGGCCAGCAGGCCCAGCGTCGCGGCCAGTCGATGGCGCCGGAACCATTTGCCGACCGCGTAGACGCGGCCACCGTCGAAGGCGGCCACCGGGCGGTGATCCAGCCACGCCCGCAGATCGGCGGCCAGCGCGCCGACCGACGGGTAGCGGGATTCCGGCTCGTGGGCCCGAGCGCGCCGCAGCACGGCGGCCAGGTCGGCCGGCAGTCGTCCGGAGCCGTCGTGGGCCGGCATCGGCGCCGGAACCAGGTCCTCGGTCGGCGTGCGCTGGCCGGTGATCGTGTCGGAAAGTGCGCGCACGCCGCCGTCGACGACCAGTTCCGACAGCAATGCGCCCAGCGAATAGACGTCCTGGGCGGTGTCCGGCGGCGCGCGGTCGTAGCATTCCGGCGCGGAAAACCCGGGCGAGCAGAATCGGTGGGCCTGTTCGGTATCCGGATCGCCGCGCTGGGCCAGGGCGGCAATGCCGAAATCGACGATGCAGGGGCGGCCGTCGGTGCGCACCAGCACGTTGGCCGGCTTGATGTCGCAGTGGACGACCTGGCGCTGGTGGGCATACTCCAGCGCTTCGGCCACGGCCAGCACCTGTCGGACCCGATCGCGGGTGGTCATGTTCTGCGTTGCGCAGTGGCGATCGATCGGCGTGCCGTCGATGAACTCCATGACCAGGTAGGGCTGGCCGTCCTCGCCGGCGCCGCTGTCGATCAGCCGCGCGATGCCCGGATGCTGCAGCCGGGCCAGGATGCGGGTCTCGGCGTCCAGCCGCTCCGGCGCGATATTCAGCCGCCCGGTCTTCAGCACCTTGATCGCGACCTGCATCTCGAAGCGGCCATCGGCGCGCTCGCCGACGTAGACCACGCTCATCCCGCCTTCGGCCAGGCGCCGCTCGACGCGCCAGGGACCCAGCGTTCGGCCACTCCAGTCGGACAGGGCCCGGTGCGCGTCCGGCAAGCCGAGCAGGTCGGCCGCCGAGCCGGTCAGCAGTTCGTCATCGGCATCCTGGGTGTCATGGGCAGTGAGCAGGTTCTCCAGCGCGGCGCGATGCTCCGCCGACAGCCCGGCGGCCCCGATGACCGCATCGCGCTCCGATGCCGGCCGGTCCAGCAACCGATCGAACAACGGCCCGATCTGTTCCCAGGTGTCGCGATCGATGCTCAATGCGTCAGTCCTCGGCCAGGGTCACCTTCAGCAGTGCTCTTGCCTTGGCCCACTCGCGCGCGACGGTCCGCGGCGAGACCTCGAGCACGTCGGCGGCCTCGTCGCAGCTCAGGCCGCCGAAGAAACGCAGTTCGACCAGCTGCAGCAGTCCGGGATCGACCGTTTCGAGTTCGTCGAGTGCGCGGTCGATGTCGAGAATGCGCTCGAGCGGAACGTTCTGCGTTTCGGCCGGGTCGCCGAGCTCGACGTGGGTCACGTCGCCCCCGCGTTTGAGCGCCGAGCGCTCGCGCGCGTAATCGACGACCAGCCGGCGCATCGCGACCGCGGCCGTGCCCAGAAAGTGCCGCCGGTTCTCGTAGCGCGACGACTCGGGTGAAAGCCGCAGCCAGGCTTCGTGGACCAGGGCCGTGGTGTTGAGCGTCGCGGACGGCAGGCGTCGGCGTTCGCGCCGGGCGATGGTCCGGAGTTCGTCGTACATCTGACTGACCTGTTCGGCAGTGATGCCGCTGTATTCCGGTCGCTCGCTCATGGCCTGCTCGTTCGCTGCCGATCGGCTGCACTGATGGATGGGTGCAGGGGTGTCGTCCCCGCGGTCCGTCGCCGGACGGCCTTCAATGGTACGGCAGACGCCGATGAACGGAAAGCCTGCGTCCGGTGGTCGAGTCCGGCGGTCGGGGCCGGGCGGACTCGATCGTGCGTTCATGCGGTCTTCATCGATGTCGGCTGTCGGTTGACATCGGTGCAGGTCGGCGTTGACCGGCGAATTCTATGATCGTGCGGCGCTTTCGAAATCAAGGGGAACACCCGATGGAAACCTTTCTCGCCTCGCATCAGCTCGGCCTGGTCGGCCTGTCCTACGTCGTATCCGTGATCGGCGCGTTCGTCAGCCTGTATGTCGCCGATTACATCGTCGGTCGCGACGGTTCGATCCAGTTCGGTTGGCTGGTGCTGGCGGCAATCGTGTTCGGCGGCTGCGCGATCTGGGCCATGCACTTCATCGGCATGCTGGCCTACCGGACCGACATGGTCGTGACCTACGATGTCGGGCGGACGGCGGCTTCGGCTGCGTTCCCCGTCGCGCTGTGCTTCGCGGCCTTCTTCACGGTCTATCGCTGGAAGGGCAGCGCGGTGGCCTGGTTGACCTCCGGCGTGCTGTTCGGGCTCGGCGTTGCGGCCATGCACTACGTCGGCATGGGAGCGATGCGAATGGCCGCGACGATGACGCACGACCCGCGCTTCTACTGGGGCTCGATCGCGATCGCCGTGGTTGCCGCCACCGTGGCCCTGCACATCTTCACCCACTGGACCGGCGGCAAGCGCCTGGCCAGTCCGCTGCTGATGGGCCTGGCCGTCTGCGGCATGCACTACACCGCCATGGCCGGCATGCAGATGGTGCCGATGAGCGAAGGGCCCTCGGCAGCACAGTACTTCGAAGGTGCATGGACGTCGAGCTTCATGGGGTTCGGGGCCGGGTTGGTGGTGGTCCTTACCGTGCTGGTCGGCGGCGCGCTGGTCGTGTTCCGCAAGGCCATGGACCTCGACCCCGGCCCGTCGACCGGGTTCACCCAGCCGGCCGGCGGCTGAGCCACGACGCACTACGACGACGGAAGCGCACCGGCGTCACGCTGCCGGATCCGGACCTGACCGCGCTCCGGCGCGTGGCACAGTTCGACCTGTCGGAGAAAGGTCCCGCCGAGGATGGCCTCGGCGCCCAGCGGCTCGAGCACCGACAGGTCGCCGGCTTCGAACTGCACCGGGCGCTCGACGGCACCGAACGCGACATCGACCTCCACGCCGGGGAAGGTGCCGGCCGAGTGCTCGATGAGCACGCGGCGGCCGCCCGCGGGCAGGACGCGCTGGAGGGTGTCGGCGTCGATCACGTCGATCGGCGAGCCGGTGTCGACCAGGACGCGTACCGGCTGGTCGGCGATCCGGATCTCGGTCACCAGGTGCGTCGGCGTGTCGATCCGGTCGACGGCGGCCTCGGCGTCGAACCCGGCGCAGTCGTCCTCGCGGAAGGCAATCCGGCCGTTCGCGTAGTCGAGAACGAAGGCGCGTTCCCCGAAGAAGCCCCAGCCGACCGCCGCCCGGAATGGCGTGCCGACCTGCTCGGCGACCCGCTCGATCTCGCCGGGAATGCTGCCGAACACCGCTTCGGCGAGCACGACCGGGCCGATCCGGACCGGTCCGGCGCGGCCTTCGAGCAGCTCCATCGGGTTGCCGTGGGTGTCCATCGCGGTCTTTCCGCTCGAATCCAGCGCCAGATCCCGCTCGGCCGCCCAGCCGTCGGCGAGCTGGATCACGTACGGGTCGCCGAAGTCGATCATCGCCGGGACCGGCTCGCCGGCCACCTCGATTTCGGTGAACAGCAGGCCGTAGGGCGATCTTTCGAAGTGCAGAGCCGGGTCGAAGCCGGCCGCCTGCAGCGCGGTCAGCAACAGGGTCAGGGGGTTGAGCACCCAGCGTGTGCGTCGCGGGATCATGGCGTTGTCCTCGTCACTCGGTTGGATCTGCAGTCCAGACGCGCGAGCGGCGAAAACGGTCGCGGCGGTCAGGTGTTTCCGGTCGATGAGAGGGCGTGCAGCGCCACCGCGAGGCCGCGGCCGAAGGGAATGTAGCTCGCTTCGGATGGGTGGAAGCCGTCGGCCGAGAACGAGGCGCGGTCGGCGGCCGCAACCGGGTCGATGTCGACCGGCGCGTGGGCCGCGCGCGGCCGCCCGGCGACGACCTGCTGCATGATCCGGTCGAGCTGCCGTCCGCGCAACCCGAAAGCGCGCTTCAGCGGCGGCGGCAGCGCCGGGAAGGTCTCCAGCGGCGGCAGGCCGGCCAGCGCGATCCGGGCGCTCGGCGCCGCGACCTCGAGCGCGTCGAGCAGCATTCCGAGGTTCGTGCGGAACCGGACCGGTCCGGACAGTCGGGTCAGGTCGTTGACGCCTGCCGAGACGATGATCGCATCCGCGTCGTGCAGCGGTGCCGTCGGCAGCAGCCGCTCGCGGATCGCCGTCGAGGTCAGGCCGCTTCGACCGACTGCGGTCCATTCGACCCGGACCCGCTCGAGCTCGGCCAGCGCTTCGGCCGTGCGGCCGACGAGTCCGACGGCGTGCGTGGACGCTCCGACGCCGGCGATGATCGAGTCCCCCAGGCCCACCAGCCGAAGCGTGGGTCCGTCGCCGACCGCGCCCGTTTCCGGGCCGGCCGCGCCCTCGGCGCGCACGGCCGTGCGGCGTGTTCGCAGCGCGGCCGGCAGCGCCAGCGCGAACAGGGCCCAGAACTGCAGCGAACGCATGCCGTAGAGGCGCTCAGTCGCTCGCGGGGCCGGTGTAGATGCAGCCGGCGGTGCAGGTCTCGCGAACGACCACCTTCGACAGGCCCGGCAGGGTCGGCGCCAGCCGGTCCCAGATCCACTTGGCCAGCACCTCGCTGGTCGGGTTCTCCAGGCCTTCGATGTCGTTGAGGTAGTGGTGGTCCAGCCGGTCGTAGAGCGGCTGGAACGCGCGCTTGATGTCGGCGAAGTCCATCACCCAGCCGGTCTCGTCGCCGGGCTCGCCGGACACGTGGACCGCGATCCTGAACGAGTGCCCGTGCAGGCGCGAGCACTTGTGGGTGTCGGGCAGGTTCGGCAGCCGGTGGGCGGCTTCGACCTGGAATTCCTTGAAGATTTCCATGCCGCGCATTCTACGCGGCCCGGGGGCCGGGCCGCGCCGCGAGCACGCGATACCGGTCGATCAGTGAACGTTCGCGGTGCCGATGTCGATGATCGGGGTCGCCGTGCCGTGGAACGCGGAATGAACCGCGGTGTTGCGCCAGGCGTCTCCGTGGAACCGGATCCCGACGGTGTTGAAATAGAGCTTCGAGAACTCGATCCGGTTCGCGATGACGCGGGGCAGCGAGTCCCGGCCGAGTCCGAGGGCGATCGCCACGTCGAAGTCCCCCACGTAGTTGCCGTCCAGCCGGTTGCCGGTCACGACCGTCGGCATCATCGGTGCGGCGCACGCGGGAGAGATGTGGCCGCCGTTGTCGTGAAGCGCGATTCCCGTCAGGCCACCCTCCAGGTAGTTGCCGGTCAGGATGTTGTTGCTGGAATTCGTGATCCGGATCCCCGTGTTGAGGGACTGCTCGAACCAGTTGCCGCTGACGATGTTGTTCGACGTGCCGGTCTCGAGGTGGATCCCGTAGTCACCGATCTGCTCGAAGACGTTGTGTTCCAGCAGGTGGCCCGTCGCGTTGGCGCCGCAGATATGCAGTCCGGTGCCGACGTCGATGAACCGGTTGTCGAAGGCGACGCCGTCCCGCGTCGGCAGTACCGTGCGGCCGTCGTCGAAGCCGTAGATCGAGACGGCGTGGCCGGGCATCGACGAGAAGGTGTTTTCGCGGATGACGATTCGGTCGGCACCCCGGGCGGTGATGCCGCTGTCGAGGTCGGAAAAGTCCACGCCCTCGATCGTCACGTCGGTCGCGTCATGGACCTGCAGACCCAGGCCGAAGCCCTTGATCACGCCCGGGCCGCGGACGGTCACGCGGGGCGAAGAAACCAGCACGCCCTGGAAGATGCTGCCCGAAAGCGTATGCCCGTTGAGGTCCAGGGTCACGCCGGGCGCGGCGATCTCGATGCCGGTCCAGCCGGAGGTGCAGTGCAGGTCGCCGGTCAGGGCGCGGCTGGTCGTGATGACGTCGCCGCAGCTCACCTGGGCGCGGGCGGTGGTGTGGATGCCGAGCGCGGCAAGCGCCAGCAAGGCAATCAGTACGCGGTACATTTCGAAGTTCTCCGTTCGATGTCGATGCGACGCCCGGTCGGGCGGGTTCGATGGATCAATCGCAAACCGTCGAAGACGTCCGCCAGATCGGTGCGCGTCGTCCCGGCGCCCGGGCGGACTGCCCTTCGGGACGTGCTCGCCGGAACACGCTGCCGGAAGGGATTCGGTCGGCGGTTCGTCGGCCCGTCAAGGCGGCACCGCGCGCCGGCGCCCGAACTCGCGGCACGGCCGGGAACGGCAACGCGAAGACTCAGACGACGAAGAACAGGATGATTCCGATGACCAGCAGCGCGATGGCCAGGCCGGCGGCCATGTCCTGGACACCGAGCCCGTCGCCGTCATGGTCATGCCCTTCGCCGTCCCCGGACGCCGCCATGTGGCTGCGGTGCAGGCCGATCAGGACGGCGGCAACCAGCACGAAGCCGAGGTTCAGGAAGAAGGTGTAGTCGATCGCGAAGGCATCGCCGCCGGCCTCGTCGGCCGCGCCCTTCGGCCGCATGCCGAGCGCGCCGAAGCCGAAGTCCAGCAGCAGTGCGGTGCACACGATGCTGACGAACATGATGCCGGCGATGTACAGCGCCACGCGCCAGCCGTAGTAGCGCGCATTGACCTTGACCAGCGGCGGCACCATCAGGTCGGAATAGATGAACGCCATCAGCCCGGCGAAGCCGACCCCGCTGCTGGCCAGGACCGTGGCCAGCGGGATGTTGCCCATCGATCCGATGAAGGTGGCCGCGGCGACGAACGGCGCGACGATCACGTTCTGCAGCGTCACCACCCATGCGGCAAGGTCGAGATCCAGGCCCTGCAGGAACAGGGCTTCCCAGAATGCGGCCGGGATGAAGGCCTTCATCAGTCCTGCGATGGTGAAGCCGATCAGGATCTCCTGCCAGACCATCTTCCATTCCATGACGAACTGGTGTCCGACCCGGTTCCATCCCTCCCGGCTGGTCATCCGCTGCCATGGATCGAAGTCGTCGTCTTCATCCGCCGCCTCGTGTTCGACCTTTTCTCGGGCCTCCTCGAGCCAGGCCTTCGGGTAGACCAGCTTGATCAGCACCGAACTGATCGCGATCAGGATCAATCCGCCGATGATCTCGGCGACAACGTACTGCCAGCCGAGGAACAGGTAGATCAGGATGCCGAGTTCGATGACCAGGTTGGTCGAGGCGAACATGAACGCGACCGCTGCGATCCAGTGCGCGCCCTTGACGATCAGCGAACGGGCTGCGGCCAGCGCGGCGAACGAGCAGGACGAGGAGATCGCGCCGAACCCGGTCGCGATGGCCGTGCTCTTGAACCCGGCTTCGCCCATGTGGCGCGTCAGGCGGTGTTTGGGCACGAAGGTCTGGATCATCGCGCTGATTGCATAGCCCAGCACGAAGGCCCAGCCGGCTTTCCAGAAGAAGCCCAGCGAGGTCCGGGCGGCTTCGCTCCATGTCGCGAGTGCCTCGTCCATGCTCTTTACCGTAACGCACTGCGTGAACGCGTGCCGGTTGCGGCTCGGAGCGAGTCGCTGTTCCGGGGGCGATTCAGTCGATCGAGACCCGACGCAGGCGCAGCGCGTTGCCGATCACCGAGACCGAGCTGAACGACATCGCCGCGGCAGCGATCATCGGTGACAGCAGCAGGCCGAAGAACGGGTACAGCACACCGGCGGCAATCGGCACGCCGAGGCTGTTGTAGCCGAACGCGAAGACCAGGTTCTGCTTGATGTTGCGCATGGTCGCCTCGCTGAGACGACGAGCGCGGATGATGCCGATCAGGTCGCCCTTGACCAGCGTGACGCCCGCCGACTCCATTGCCACGTCGGTGCCGGTGCCCATCGCGATGCCGACCTGGGCGCGGGCCAGCGCCGGCGCATCGTTGATGCCGTCGCCGGCCATCGCGACGAACCGGCCCTCGTCCTGCAGCCGCCGGACGTGATCGGCCTTCTGGTCGGGCCGGACGTCGGCGAACAGCTCGTCGATGCCGAGTTCCTTCGCGACCGCGCGGGCGGTGGTCTCGCTGTCGCCGGTCAGCATGACGATCTCCAGACCTTCTTCGTGCAGTGCCGCGATCGCCTCGGCCGTGGTCGACTTGATCGGGTCGGCGACCGCGACCAGGCCCGCCGGCTGGCCGTCGACGGCCAGGAACATCGCGGTGCGGCCCTGACCGCGCAGGTCCTCGGCCCGGTCGGTCAGCGCGGTGAGGTCGATCTTCTCCGCCTCCATCAGCGCGGTGTTGCCGAGAGCGATCGACCTGCCGTCGATGACGCCGGTCACGCCCTGACCGGTAATCGAGTCGAAGTCCTCGACCTCGAGTCGTTCCAGTTCGCGCTCTCGCGCGCCTTCGACGATCGCTTCGGCCAGCGGGTGCTCGCTGCCGCGTTCCAGGGCTGCGGCGATCTGCAGCACGGTGGCGTCGTCGAAGCCGTCGGCGGCGACGACTTCGGTCAGCTTCGGTCGGCCTTCGGTCAGCGTGCCGGTCTTGTCGACGACCAGCGTATCGACGTCGCGGAGGGTCTGGATGGCCTCGGCGTCGCGGAACAGCACGCCCTGTGATGCACCCTTGCCGCTGGCGACCAGGATCGACATCGGCGTTGCCAGACCGAGCGCGCAGGGGCAGGCAATGATCAGCACGGCCACGGCGTTGATCAGGGCGTAGCTCATTGCCGGCGCCGGGCCCCAGACCGACCAGGCGAGGAACGCGATCAGCGCGCACAGGATGACCGCGGGCACGAACCAGGCCGCGACCCGGTCGGCCAGGCCCTGGATCGGGGCGCGCGAGCGACTGGCCCTGGCGACCATCCGGACGATCTGGCTGAGCATGCTGTCCTGCCCGACCTTGCCGGCCTCGATGATCAGCGAGCCGGTGCCGTTGACCGTCGCGCCGATCACCTCGTCGCCGGCGGTCTTCTCCACCGGCAGCGATTCCCCGGTCAGCATGGATTCGTCGATCGACGAGCGACCCTCGACCACGCTGCCGTCGACCGGCACCTTCTCGCCGGGCCGGACCCGCAGGCGGTCGCCGACCTCGACCTCGTCGAGCGGCACATCGTGCTCGTTGCCGTCGGCGTCGATCCGTCGGGCGGTGTTCGGCGCCAGCTCGAGCAGGCTCCTGATCGCCTGGTTGGTCGATGAACGCGCGCGCAGCTCCATGACCTGGCCGAGCAGGACCAGCGTGACGATCATTGCAGCGGCCTCGAAGTACACACCGACCTGGCCGGACTCGCCGCGGAACGACGGCGGGAAGATCCCCGGCGCGACGGTCGCCACCACGCTGTAGACGTAGGCCACCGACACCCCCAGTCCGATCAGCGTGAACATGTTCAGCGCGCGTCGCTGGACCGACTTCACGCCGCGGACCAGGAACGGCCAGCCGCACCACAGCACCACCGGCGTGGCCAGCAGCATCTCCAGCCAGACGCGGACCCGGTGCGGCACCCAGGCATCCATGTCCACGCCGGGAATCATGCCGCCCATGGCCAGGACCAGGATCGGCACCGTCAGCGCCGCGCCGACCCAGAACCGGCGCGTCATGTCGTCGAGCTCGGTGGTGTCCTCCGGCTCCAGCGACACGGTCTCCGGTTCCAGCGCCATGCCGCACAGGGGGCAGTCGGCGGGTCCGGGTTCGCGGACCTCCGGGTGCATCGGGCAGGTGTAGACCGTGCCGTCGAACTCCTCGGGCACGTTGTCGTAGTTCTTTCCCGGCTCGGCTTCGGCGTGGTCGCCGTGGCAGCAGTGCGGCTCGCTCGCGTCGTCGTCGTGGGCGTTCATTCCGCCCGCTCTTCGAAGTCCGGCAGGGGTCGTCGGTCGACCTGTTCGGGGGTGACGGCCGGTCCGTTCTGCCGGATGTCTTCGATCAACCAGTCCATTTCCGCGATCTCGCGGCGCTGCGCTCGAACGATTCCGTCGGCCAGCGCGCGCACCCGAAGATCGTCGATCTCCGCGCGCTCGCTGGTCAGGATGGCGATCGAATGATGCGGGATCATGCCGCGCATGTAGGCCACATCGTCGATCGTGTGCTGGCTGCGAACCAGCCATGTCGCGCCGACGATCATGGCCGCACCGATCACCACGATCCCGACATTCGCGATCGTGCTGGCATACATCGACCGCATGAACGCGAACATGACCAGCACCATGCCACCACCCATGATCACCGTCATGAACGCGCGCGTTTCGCTCCATCGAGCGTGTTCGAAGGCATAGGTATGCAAGTACATCAACCCGAACATCACCAGCATCGAACTGACGATCATCAGGCCGAACCGGAGGTAGGGTTTCCAGTCCGTGTGGTCGGTCTGCGGCGAATCGTTGCTCATCGTCCTCCTCCTCGGGGGGCTTGGCGGCCTTCTATTGCGTCACTCTACACCCTGGCATCCACCGGCCGATCGGCGGCCGGACGCCCGGCGATCGCCGACGGCCGCACAGCGAACCCGCCACCGATCATCGGAGCCGCCACGCGCAGCACGACCTGACCCTCCCCCCGATGCCGATGGTCCGCGTCACCGGCAACAGCTCGAGCAAGACCGAGGCCCGGCTCGTCGTGATCGGTCGGGCGCGGCGCGCCACGCCTTCCACGATCGCCTCGTCGAGCGCACCGGCTGCCTCCTCGACGGCCTGGTTCGGGTCGATCAGCGGCCGGACCGGGGTCAGCGTTACAGCCTGCAGGGGGTCCGCGGGGACTGCAGCCGACCCGCTGCCGTTACCAGCCCTGCCAGAACGGCCCGTCGGCGAAGTCCCAGAGCAGATTCATCTGCAGCACCGTGTCGAAGCGGTCGCGCTCGGTGACCGGGACCTGGACGCCGACGTTCAGGGCCACGTGACCACCGCGGGTCAGCCCGACGCGCGCCTGCGGGATGATCGAGATCTCGGCGAAATCCGCGCCCGAGGGGCGGTCGAACGGGACCTCGGCGACCACTTCGAGGCCGGGGAACACGTTGCGCGGCCACGGCGAATGGGTCCAGTGGACGATGCCGGCCAGTTCGGCGCTGCCGTCGCCGAAGTCGCCGAACGGCAGTTTGGCCCGCGCGCTGCCCTGGAAGGTCCAGTCCGGGCCGAGAATCCGGCCGAAGGCCAGGAAGGGAATGAAGCTTTCGTCGCCGCCGTGGACCGGGAACTCGACCTTCGCACCCAGCGTGGTGATCGAGGTGTGGGCGTCGTTGGTGTGCAGCACGTACTTGCCGCCGACCTCGATCTTGTCGAAGTCGCTGTCGCCCTGTTCGAGCGACTGGACCAGCTCGACCAGCACCTGGCCGCGCTGGCCGACCCGTTTTTCGAACTCGAACACGTTCTCCCAGGCGTTGGCGCCGTCGCGGACCACGTAGTCGCTCTTCCAGACCACCTCGTCCTCGGGGAAGGCCTTGATGGTGTTGAGCGGCAGGAACAGGTTCAGCGCGCCGTCCGGGTAGTCATGCTCGCCGGGAATCCCCTTCAGATAATCGACCAGCGCCTCGATCTCGTCTTCGCTCAGTGTGCCGTCGAAGGCCGGCATCCGGTCCGACAGGCCGAGCGCGGCGCCGCCGTGCTCGATGACCATCGCCCAATCAGCGGCCGGCTCGCGGCTGTTGAACAGCGGATCGGTGAAGTTCGCCGGCACCACGCCGAGCCCCTGGACCACCGGGCCATCCGGGTCGGGCGCGCCGGACGGACCGTGGCAGCTGGCGCAATGGGCCTGGTACAGCGCCGCAGGGTCGGGATCGGCCAGCGCGTTCGACAGCGTCAGGGTCAGCGCCACAATGACGAGGAGAATCGGGAGCGGGCGTCGGGTCATGGGGCGGCCCTCATTCTGATAGGGAAGGCCCGATTATATTCATAGATCAGAATATAGTACTGATCCAGATCAAGCCATGGCGCGGGCAGGTCTTCGAGGGCCGCGGGCTCGCCGCCGCAGCGCTCGAGCAGGGCACGATGGACGCGCTGCCGCCGGACCGGCAGGGCGGTGATCGGTTCATCCGAGGTCGCGGTTCCGGTCGAACTCGTGGCGGCCCTCGTCGCACGACCCATGCAGTTCATGGCCGCCGGCTCGGCCGCGCGGCTCGAGCCTGGCCGGCTCGGTTTCCGGCGGCAGGCCCCGGAGAATCAAGCGGGGCTCATGACGAATGTCCGAGCTTCCGAAGCGCTCCGGACTCGCATGCTGCGGCGTTCGCGGCGCCGGGTCCCGAAGGGCTCGCAGTTCGTCTGATCGCGCCCGGGCCGATCGCGAAGACCGACCGCCAACGCCGAGCCCGCGTGAGCGAGAGGTCATGGAAGGTTTGCTGGAAGGCAAGCTCGACCGGTGGATCGCCGACGATCTTTCGATCAGTGTGCGAACCGTGGAGATTCTCCGCGCAAGAGTCCTGAACGCGCTCCAGGCGAAGAACGGCTCGGATGCGGTGCGAATGGTCCTTTCCAGCCCGAGCTATCGCGATTGGCTGCTCCGAGGCGCGGGCCGGCAGTTTCTGGTGCCGCTCCCGAGTCCGCGGCCTGCTTCTGCTGCAGCGACATCCCTGCAGGAACTCGTCTGAAGTTTCCGAACCGCCGATCGAGCCCCGGGCCGCTGAGGGTGGCGTGGCGCTGTACGCGGTGTCCGAACCGCGTGTCTGCAAGAATGGCCCGTTCATGGGCCGCACGGAGCGCGTTTCTCCGGCGAAACCCGGTCGGGACGGGCCTTTGCGGGCCACCCGGCGCCGCTTGTCATGACAAGCGTCACGACAAGCGTCACCACAAGCGTCATGACAAGCGCTCCGTCGCGCCCGTGCAGACGTGTTCAGAGGTTCCCTGACCCGCGGCAGGTCGATCGCGCAACGCGGCCCTGTGCGTTGTCGCATGGATCCGGCGACATCCGGAGTCCACGAGCCTGCTCCCTGCCGAGCCCGTCCTGCCACCGAAGTTCACCTTCGGCAAGGGCTTCGATGTTCGGCGTGACGTCGCTCGAACTTGCCGCGCAGGCCGCCTTGCGATAGGGTGACAGCAGGGAGTGGTCAGATTCGCTGTTTGCAGATTCGCTGTTTGCAGGGCCTCTTTTCGACGGGCCCCTCGAAGCCGGCATGGTTGTGCCCGGCGGGGAGGATTTCGACCCTGATTCAGAACCATCTGTCTTCGAGAGGTCGAGATCATGACGGGAAATCCGGAATCGTTCGCACGCACAATTCTTCTCGGCGCCACAGTGCTGGCGTCGTTCCAGGCGTTATGGATCGAGCCGGCCGAGGCCCAGGATGTCGACCTGGTCGTCAACATCGTCAGCGACCAGCCGGCCTACATGTCGCTGGACAGCGAGTCGTTCACGGTCACGATTTCCAACAACGGGCCCGATACTGCGACCGGCGTGGAGCTGATCGTCGAGCACCCGGTTGCCGATGCGCCGTTCGAGGCCAGCGCAACCTGTCAACCGATCCCTGGACCCGACCCGAACGGACCGGCAGTCTGCCCACCCGGGTCGGGTACCGCCCCGTCGCCGGCGTTCGTGCGCAGCGGCGCGACCTTTTCGGTCACCATTCCGTCCGTGCCGTCGCAAAGCCAGGTCGCGATCGAATTCGAAAACGTGCCTCGCTGCCCGACCGGCGAGGCCGGTGAGGGGACCTGTTTCGGTGTGCCCGAGGGCAACTTCACGATTTCGGCCGATGTCACATCGGTTGAATCGGAACTGATCGGCGAAACCAATTCGGCCACGACCAATATCTTCCTGTATCCGCCCGACGTCCAGTACCGAATCGAGATCGTCGAGGCGCCCGCCACCGCCTCGCCCGGCGACATCGTCGAGTATGAATTCGAGGTCTACAGTTTCGGGCTTCATCCGTCCGATCGACTGCAACTGACGGCCAATATCGAGGGGCTTGCCGGGACGATGATCCCGCTCGACCCGACCAACAACCCCTACGGAAGCCAGGGCTCGACGCTGCCGGGCACCGAGCTGCAGTCGATCGACTGCGTGTCCGCGTCGCTCGGTGGCTTTCCGCCTGCCAACGTCTTTCCGCCCTCGCCGGCACCCTGGCAGACCTGTCCGTCGACCGGATTGATCCCGATTCCGACGCCGACCAGCTTCGTCAACTCGACCCCGGTGACCGGCTTCCCGTCCGCCGATTTCCTCGACAACCTGCCCGGCACGCTCGACGGTCCGCCGGGCGGCGGTGTCCTGCGTTTTCGCGCCTCGGTCGAAGTCGGTGAACCGGTCTGCGTCGATCAGCCCGACTCCGGTTACCGCGAGCTGGTCTTCGAGGTCAATGTCAACGGTCTCCAGGGCACCGACGTCGTGCCGCCGGGCGTCGCCGACAACACCGCCAGCGTCACCACCGAGGTTCCCGGCAATTGCGAGGTTGCCGATATCGAATTCACGACCAGCGGCACGCCTTCGAGCTTTACCCTCGACGGCAATGGCGAGGGCGACTGGACCCATGTGACCACGGTCACCAATCTCAGCACCGGGCCGGGCGCCGGCACGGCCACCGATATTCCCGTCGAGTTCCGGCACTACAGCCTGGCGTTTACCGAAACCCAGGGCCCGCTGACCTGCACGTCGATCCCCGCCGGCCTGTGCCCGACACCGGCCGAGATCAGCGCCGGTATCATTGCCAGCACCGCGACCAGCTTCCAGTTCGCGACCAGCATCGATTCGCTGCCCCCCGGCGCCAGCGTGACGTTCTCGCAACCGCTGTCCGAATCGCGTCTCACCTGCTGGGGTGACGACGAAGCCCTGATCAGCCTGAGCGGCCAGGCCGGCCCCTCTCCGGCGGTGTTCGATCCGGTCTACAGCACCACCACGCCGCCTCAGCCGCCGGACTTCACCCCCGGCAGCAATGCATACTTCGGCAACAACGGCATGCAGACGATCGTCTCGGTCGATGGCCTGCAGATCTGTCCCGGCGGTGGATCGCAGGTCAATATCGAACTGGAGAAAACCGGCCCGTTCGCCAGCGCGGCCGATGCTGCCGCCGGTACACCGTTGATCGGTCAGAGCGCCGGCACTGCGATCGCCGATGGCACGCAGGTGTTCTACAAGCTCGTCGCCACCAATACCAACAGCGCCAATCCGGTGCTGCTCGGGGACATCGACGACATCAACTTCCTCGTCGGCGGCCTGACGCCTGCGACCTCGGGCTTCATCAACACCGGAACTGCGCTGGCCGACTGGGGCATTACCTGCACCGCCGCACCGGCAACGGAAACCTGCCACGAACTGGCCACGACGTTCACGAGCAGTGGATACAACCGCACGCTGAGCCTGGAATACGATCCGGCCTTGCACGGCGGCCAGGAGCAGGTGGCTCTGGCGCCGCTGGCAACGCTGACCTACATCGTCCCGTTCACCATGCCGACCCATTACGACCAGTGCCACGCCCCGCAGCAGGTCAGCAATCGGGTCACGGCCGACTATTCCAACGCGCTGGGCGACGTGGTCACCACACCGCAAAGCGTCGTCGAGCAGTACATCGGCATGCCGCCCTGCACGCCCGGCACGCTGGACGTCGAAAAGCAGATCCTGCCGCCGGCCACGGGCACCAGCATCCCGCTGTCGGGCCAGATCGGCTATGCGATCACGCTGACCAACACCTCGCCGACGGAAACACTCGACATCCCGCACTTTGTCGACACGACGTTCGCGTTCGGCGTCGACGTCGACATCGTCAACATCGACTGCACGCCGGTCAGCGGCGGTGCCCAGTGTCCGACGACGCCGGTGATTCCCGGTGTCCAGACCCCTGCATCGGGACCGACCTCGGCGCTGTCGAATCCATACGACATCGACCACGAATGGGGTTCGCCAGGCAACAACACCTTCCCGCCGAACAGTTCGCTGACCTTCGAGATCACCGTCGAGCTCAGCAACCCGACGCGGAGCTTCGGTTGCATCGTCAACACCGCGACGTTCTCCGGCGAAAACGACGCCAACGGCTGGGTGTTCGATGACGATACTGCGGTCAGCTGCCCGCCGCCGGCGCCGGAACTGAGCCTGCAGAAGCAGGTCACGCCGCAGATCGCGGCACCGGGTTCGCTGGTGACCTATACCGTCACGGTCACCAACATCGGCGCCGTCGATGCCGACGGCTCGGTGTGGTCCGATGCGCTTCCGCCCGAACTGGCCGCCGCCAACCCGAGCGGCTACAGCAACGTCGGCTGCACCGATATTTCTGCGTCACCGTTCATTCCGAACCCCCAGGGCACGGCGATCTGCCCCACCGTGACCAGCACCAGCGCCGGGCTGACGGCCACGATCGACACGTTCGGACCGAACACCGCGCTGCAATTCAGCTACCAGGCCGTGATGCCCGACGTTTCCTCGGTACCGGTTTCGGTCGACAACCTGGCCACGATCACGCCGCCGTCGGCTTCGGGATTGAGCTTTGGCGCCGGTACCGCTCAATCGGAGCAGAATGTGCAGGTCACCGGACCGGCCGCGGGTGGACCCGAGCCGCCCTTGAGTGTCCCGGCCGCCGGCCGATGGGCGCTTTTCGTGCTGGCGTTCCTGTTGGCGATGCTGGCGATGAGTCGGATGCGGCGGGAGGTCTGAAGCGGGCCCAGCGCCGTACGCAGGCAACGAAGCGGGGCGTGTCAGGATCAGCGATCCGCGACATGGGCAGCTCATGGGCGAGGATCGCGGGCAGGCCGCGCCATGTCTGCAGGGCCAGGCCCCTGATGTCTGAAGGGTGCGCCTGATCTGCAGATGTCCCGGGCCCGGTGTCGCTGCGCGACTTCGCAGAAACGGCAACCGCCGCATGTGCCATGACCGCCTGCCGCTCGAGCGGTTCTGTCCAGTGACTGAGCAATTCGCCGACTCACGCGTTGGATTCAAGCCCAACCGGGTCGAACGGCCGACGACCGCCCGTGCCACAGCGGGTACGCCGCCGGCAGCACCACCAGCGCCGATAGCCGGACCGCGAACACGCCGCCGAACATCGGCGCGGCGATCCGCTGCATGACGTCCGAGCCGATGCCGGTGGTCAGCATGACCGGCAGCAGGCCGAGGAAAACCGTGGCCTGGGTCATGGTGATCGGGCGGACCCTTCGGACCGCGCCTTCGACGATGGCGTCTTCAAGGGCAGTGCCGTCGCCGCGGTGCTCGTCCACCGCCTGGTCGAGGTCGACGGCCATCAGCACGCCGACCTCGGCCGCCAGTCCGGCGGCCTCTGCGTCGTTTCTACAACCCGATCGGCTGCGGTTGACGTGGATCGAGGTCGTCGGCGAGCAGATCGACCGCCCTTCGATCCTTCACTCAAGCGATTCGCGATCCGTTCCGGTGCCCGCCCAGGCCGCGGAACGCGATGCCTGCAAGCAGCAGCACCAGGATCATCAGGCCGAAGCGGTCCAGCGTCGGCACGATCAGCGGTCGTGCACTGCCGATCAGGGCGATGAGGTCCGGGCTGGAGGCGGCATTGCTGACCACGCCGATCGCGTCGGCAAAGCCGCCGGTGGCAGGGCTCGGGGCGAACGCGACCTCGATGTCGCAGTTCTCGCCGGGCAGCAGCGTGACCGGAACCGAGGTGCAGCTGCCGCCGCTGATGGCGAAGGGTGCTTGCGGGGCGATCAGCTGGCTGATCACCAGTTCGCCGGTGCCGGTATTGGTGATCGTGACGCTGCGCGCCGAGGTGTCGCCGTCGAGGACGATGCCGAAGTCCAGGGTGCCGGCCGACAGGCTGACCACGGGCGGTTCGCTGACGCATGCCACCGCGACATCATCGATATCGGCCCCGTCGAGCGCGCCGGTACCGTTGCTGACGGTGCAGGTCTGGATCGGGCTCGTGGGTTGGGTCAGGACGGAGACGGCATAGGCGCTCAGATCATCCAGCGGCGTGGCGAAGACGAAGCTGCCGTTGGCGTTGATCTGGAGATCGTCGCTGCCGTTGTTCTGCAGCACCAGGCCGCTGCCGGCCAGGCCGGAGACCGTGCCGCCGACGGTGAACGTGTCGGTCACGCAGTCGACCGTCACGTTGGTGACGTTGGCGCCGGCCAGGTTGCCGCTGCCGTTGCTCACCGAGCAGGTCTGGCTGGGGCCCGTGGGCGGGGTCAGCACGGTCACCGCGTAGGCGCTCAGATCATCCAGCGGCGTGGCGAAGACGAAGCTGCCGTTGGCG
>NZ_JAAWWS010000136.1 GCF_012272825.1 Wenzhouxiangella sp. XN79A
TTGTAAAAAAGCCCTTTTGGGTACTTTTGTGGCGATTGACAAAAGTACCTCGCCAGAAAGCGGGCGAAGCCCGCGTGGCGAAACGCTTGTAGCCCCGGGAAGCAACAACCGAAAGGCGCGCAAATCACCGAACGCAAGATATCCGCCCACCGAAGGGCCGTTCACCGAACCAAGCCGCAACCAACCATCCGGCTTCGCCAAGCGTTCAGAAACCTCTGTACCCGGCAAGCCCTTCCCACTCCACGGCACTGCGCGATTCTTCGCGCCACGACCGTCACCGGAGGGCAAACTCCGACAGGTCGCGCGCTTGAAAAAACCCCCTTCGGGTACGTTTGTGGCCATCGACAGAAGCGCGTCGCCGGAAAGCGGGCAAAACCCGCGTGGCGAAACGCTTGCAGCCCCGGGAAGCAACAACCGAAAGGCGAGCGGAACACCAGCAGCAAGACACCCGCCCACCGAGGGGCTTTCCGCCGATCGAAGCCAGGAACAACCATCCCCCGATACACACAGCAATCCGACCACCCCCACAGCCACAACAAGAAAGCCCGACACGAAGTCGGGCTTTCCGTGGTCGGCCGGTCGAACCGGGACCTATTGCACTTCGAGTGTGAACTGCTCCGACACCCAGCCTTCCTGGCCATCCGATGTGCGGACGTTGATCCAGCCGCTGTTGCGGCCCAACACGTCGACGATGTCTCCGGAGGCCAGCGAGAACACCACCGGGTTCGTGGTGCCGGGGCCCTGGCGGACGTTCAGCGAGGTGGCGGTGATGACGACCCGCTCTCCGGTGGTTGTTGCTGCGGCTTTGCCGCCGCCGGTTGAAAATGCATTGCCGGTTGCGTCGTAGCGCATCATCGATTCCGGCGTCACCGAGATCACGTAGTCGACCGCGGCGCCGATGACCTGGCGCAGGGCCTTTTCGCGTGGCGTGTTCTTCCATGACGACAACGAGCCACCGAGCGCGTAGCTGCCGGTGTATCCGGCCAGTGCGCCACCGAGGTTGAAGTCGCGGGCTTCGCCTTCGACGCTGGTCGCGGCCAGAACGCGGCTGGTCGTCGCATCGATCACACGCAGGTCGATGGCCATGTGGGCCGAGCGGGACCCGCCGGCCAGTGCGCCGAGGACGCGGCCGACATCGCCGCCTCCGATCCGACCCTGGGTGCCGCCGGAATCGGCCGCGAATTCGGTCACGGCGGCCACGATCAGTAGCTCGGCGCCCTCGATCTCGCCGATCGCCGCGGCGGTATCGGAGCGGATCCGACCGGACGCGCCGAGATCCTGCTCATCGAGCACCGAGTCCAATGCGTCGCGTTCCAGCACGATGAATCGGCCCGAGTTGACCAGCGCGGTGGTCAGCATGTCGGCCATGCCGTCGCCGATCGACGGGCTGTACCAGTTCTGTGAATCGGCGGTCTTGTTCTCGAACCGGGCCACGGCGATGCGGGCTCTCGGTCCGTTGTACGGCTCGGCCTGGACATCGGCCATGCTGCGTCCGGAGCTGTCGCGGACGTTGGTCGTGGTCCCGGTGGTCGGGCAGCCGGTCAGCAGCAGGGCGGCCAGCGCGCCTGCCGCCGCGGTTCGGATGAAGGTCTTCATGGTCGTTGTGTTCTCTGTTGGTTTCGCGGAATGCCTCTACTGGACGTCGAGCGTGTCTCCGGCCTGGACCCAACCGGTGCGACCCTGGTCGTCGCGGACCTGGATCCAGTCGCCGGCCCGGATCGCCGCCTCGACCACGGCGCCGGAGCTCAGCGAGAACGCCACCGCGCTCGACGCGTTCGGGCCCTGGTGTGCATCGGCGGACGTGGCCGTGATCACGACGCGGTCGCCGCCGCTGGAGGCAGCCGGAGCAGCACCGCCGCCCGAGTGGGAGCGGCCGCTGGCGTCGTAGCGCAGCATCTGCGGCGGGGTGACCGAAATCACGTAATCGACGGCCGCCTCGATGACCTGGCGCAGCGCCTTCTCGCGGGGCGTGTTCTTCCAGCCCGACAGCGACCCGCCGAGGGCATAGCTGCCGGTGTAGCCGCCCAGCGCGCCGCCGAGGTTGAAGTCCTTGGCCTCGCCCTCGACGCTGGTTGCGGCCAGCACCCGGCTGGTGGTCGCATCGACCACGCGCAGATCGATGGCCATATGGGCCGAGCGCGAACCGCCGGCGATCGCACCGAAAGCGCGGCCGAGCCGGTTGCCGCCGAGGCTGCCGGAGGTGCCCCCGGAGTTGCCGTCGAATTCGGTGACCGCGGCGACGATGAGCAGTTCGGCCCCTTCGATTTCGCCGATCGCGGCAGCGGTGTCGGAACGGATGCGGCCCGAAGCGCCGAGATCCTGCTCGGTCAGTACGGTGTCCAGGCTTTCGCGCTCCAGCACGATGTAGCGGCCGGAATTGACCAGTGCGGTGGTCAGCATGTCGGCCATGCCGTCGCCGATCGACGGGCTGTACCAGTCCTGGGAGTCGGCGGTCTTGTTGTCGAACCGGGCCACCGCGATGCGCGCCTTCGGGCCGTTGTAGGCGTCGGCCTGGGCCTCGGCAATGCTGCGGTTGGAGCCATCCCGAACGCGCACGGTGGTCCCGGCCTGCGCAAAGGCTTCGCCGAGCATGGCGGTGAGGGCCAGGCCGATGATCAGGCTGGAAATCCAGTGTTTCATGTGAGCTCCCGAAAGGTTCGAATGTAGGAATGCGATTGGTTATAGCCGCTCATCGCGACCTCATGCAACCTGTATACGCAAACCCGCGTGGAAAACAGCCATGCTCGGGCGTCGACGGTGGCGCCGGCGGGGCGGACCCGTTCAGCCGATCGCCGCGCGGATCGGTCGACCGATCGCGTGGTGTTCGAACCCCATCGCGGCCAGCTCGGACGGATCGTAGATGTTGCGTCCGTCGAAGATGACCGGATGGATCAGGCCGGCCTTGATGCGCTCGAAATCCGGGCTCCAGAACGCCTTCCACTCGGTGACCACGACCAGGCCGTCGGCGCCGTCGATCGCGTCGTAGGGGTCGTCGACCAGCACCAGGTCGTCGCGTTCGCCGTAGGCGGCCCGGATCGCTTCCATCGCCTTCGGGTCGTGGGCGCGGACGCTGGCCCCGGCGTCCCACAGCGCTTCGATCAGCACCCGTGCCGGGGCCTCGCGGATGTCGTCGGTCTCCGGCTTGAAGGCCAGGCCCCAGATCGCGAAGCTGCGGCCCGACAGCGCCTGGCCCGGACTCGATTCGCGGTCAGTGCCGAAGCGATTCACGATCTTTTCGTGCAGGCGGTGTTTCTGGTCTCGATTCACCGCTTCGACGGCCTCCAGAATGCGGGCCGGGCGGCCGTGGTCGCTGGCGGTGCGGGCCAGTGCGCGGATGTCCTTCGGGAAGCAGGAGCCGCCGAAGCCGACGCCGGGGTAGATGAAGTGATAGCCGATCCGGGGGTCGGAGCCGATGCCGTTGCGGACCCGCTCGATATCGGCGCCGACCTCTTCGGCCAGGTTGGCCAGCTCGTTCATGAACGAGATCTTGGTCGCCAGCATCGCGTTGGCCGCGTACTTGGTCAGCTCGGCCGAGGCGATGTCCATCGAAATGATCTTCTCGTGGTTGCGGTTGAACGGCGCGTAGAGGTGACGCAGCTGCTGCTCGGACCGCTCGTCGGCCACGCCGATGATGATCCGGTCGGGGGCCATGAAATCCTTGACCGCCGCACCTTCCTTGAGGAATTCGGGATTCGAGGCCACCCGCGGTTCCAGGCCGTCGCCGGTGGTCTCGCGGATGGCCTCGCGCACCCTGGCCGCGGTGCCGACCGGGACCGTCGACTTGGTCACCACCAGCTGCTCTTCGGTCAGGACGCGACCGATCTGGCGGGCCACGGCCAGCACGGCGCGGAGATCGGCCGAGCCGTCTTCGTCGGACGGGGTGCCCACGGCGATGAACACGACCTCGCCGTGGCGGGTCGCCGCGTCGGCGTCGGTGGTGAAGGCCAGCCGGCCGGCGGCGTGATTGCGCTTGACCAGGGCTTCGAGGCCGGGTTCGTAGATCGGGATCTCGCCGCGTTCGAGGCGCTCGACCTTGTCGGCGTCGATGTCCATGCAGACCACGTGGTTGCCGACTTCCGCCAGGCAGGCCCCGGTGACGAGGCCGACGTATCCGGTGCCGAAGATGCTGACGCGCATGGGATCTCCTGGAACGACGAAGGGTGACGACGACCGCGGAAGCTCGATGCCGCGGGTTGCGGGCTCACGAAGCCGCCGGACCCGCGGAGCGGGCCCGGCGGCGCTCGATCAATCGGCGCGCTGAAGATCCTCGATCATGGCCTTGAGGAACCTTGCCGCTTCGCCGCCGGTGCAGACCCGGTGGTCGAAGGTCAGCGACAGCGGAATCATGCGGTGCGCTTCCATGCCGCCGAGCACCGGGACCACTTCGTGGCGCAACACGCCGGCAGCGACGATGGCGACGCACGGCGGGTTGATGATCGGTGTCGCGTAGCGTCCGGCGAACACGCCGAAGTTCGACAGCATGATCGTGTAGTCCTTCAGGTCCTCCGGAGGAATCGAACGGTTCTTTGCATTGTCGCGCAAGCGGTTGATTTCGCTACGAAGCCCCTGGTGATCCGAGGCGTGGACGTCGCGCAGTCGGGCCACGAACAGGCCGTCCGGGGTGTCGACGGCCATACCGACGTGCATGCCCTTGTGGACCATCCGCACGTTCTGTTCGTCGTCGTACCAGGCGTTCAACCCCGGCTCGGCCCGGGCGCCGGCCCACAGCGAGCGCAGCAGCCGGACGGTGATGTCCTCGCCCGGACGCCAGGCGTGGATGTCGGCGTCGTCCATGATCGTGGTCGGCACGACCCGCTTGTGCGATTCGCTCATTACCCGGGCCATGGTCCGGCGGGTGCCGCGGACCGGCTCCCAGTCGCCGCTGGGTGCGGCCGGCGGTGAGGCCGGTGCCGGGGCCGGTGCCGGGGCCGGCGAGGGCGCCGGAGCGGAAGCCGGGGCGGGCGCAGCCGCCGCGGTCTCCCGGGTCGGGCCGCCTTCGGCGACCTTGCGCACGTCGTTCGACGTGACCACGCCGTCCGGGCCGGTCGGTTCGACGTCGGCGAGATTCACCTTCAGCTTGCGCGCCAGCGCGCGGACCGCGGGCGTGACCTTGACGCCGCCGACGGTGGAATGGCTCTGGCGGACGACTTCATCGGAGGTCGTCACGTTGCCGACCACGGTGCCGGAGTCGGCCCGTTCCTCGCCGTCGGCCTGGCCGGCGTCGTCGGGCGCCGGTTCGGTGGCGGGGACATCTTCGGTGGCGGGGACGTCTTCGGTGGCCGGAACTTCGCCGCCGCCCTCGCCGGTGTCGAAATCGACCAGCGGGGCGCCGGTCTTGATCACGTCGCCGGCCTGGCCGTAGAACTTCGCGACCTTGCCGGTGTAGGGGGAGGGCACTTCGACCACCGCCTTGGCGGTTTCCATGGAGACAATGGGGTCGTCGACCTTGACCTCGTCACCCTCGGCGACGAGCCATTCGACGATCTCGGCGTCCGGCAGGCCTTCGCCGAGGTCGGGCAGATTGAACGTCTTCATGCGTACTCCAGCGTTTCCTTGGCCGCGTGCACGATCCGCTCCGTGCTCGGCATGTAGTTCATTTCACTTCGATACAGCGGCATGACGGTGTCGTAGCCGGTCACGCGCTTGACCGGCGCGACCAGGTGCAGGATGCCGGCATCGGCCAACCCGGCGGCGATCTCTGCACCGACACCGCAGTGCTTCGGTGCCTCGTGGACGATCACGCAGCGGCCGGTCTTCTCGACCGACTCGAGGATCGTCTCCATGTCGATCGGCGCGACCGTGGCCACGTCGATGACCTCGGCGCTGACGCCCTGCTGCTCGAGCTCGAGCGCCGCTTCCATGGTCTCCTTGACCATCGCACCCCAGGTGACCAGCGTGACGTCGGTGCCGTCGCGCAGCACGAAGCAGACGTCCAGCGGCAACTCCTCGCCGTTGTCCTCGACCTCCTCGCGCTGCCAGCGGTAGATGCGCTTGGGCTCGAGGAACACGACCGGGTCCGGGTCGCGGATCGCGGCGAGCAGCAGGCCGTAGGCGCGGCTCGGCGACGACGGGATCACGGTCCGCACGCCCGGGAAATGCGCCCAGGTGGCCTCGTTGCTGTCGGAATGGTGCTCCGGGGCGTGGATGCCGCCGCCCCACGGGGCGCGGAACACGGCCGGGCAGCTCATCCGACCGCGGGTGCGGTGACGCAGGCGCGCGGCGTGGTTGACGATGTGGTCGACCATCGGGTACATGAAGCCCTCGAACTGGGCCTCGACGACCGGCTTCATGCCCTGTGCGGCCATGCCGACGGCCATCCCGGCGATCATGACTTCGGCCAGCGGCGTATCGATCACGCGCTCATCGCCGAACCGGGCGTTCAGACCGGCGGTCGCGCGGAACACGCCGCCGTTGACCCCGACGTCCTCGCCCATGACGACAACGGTGGGGTCCTGCTCCATTTCGTGGGCCAGCGCAAGGGTGACCGCTTCGACCAGAGTGATCTCGGCCATCAGTGGTGCCCTCCCTTGTGCGGGAAGCGCCGCGCGATCTCGCGCTGCTCTTCGAGGTGGTGGGGAAGATTCTTGAACATGTAGGCGAACATCGCGTCGATCGGCTGCGGGTCGTTGGTCACCCGGTCGAGGTATTCGTCCACCGCGCCCTGGACGCGTTCTGCGCACTCGCCGAGCAGCTCCTCTTCCTTGACCTGGTCCCAGGCGCCCTGGTCCACCAGGTAACTGCGCAGGCGCAGCAGCGGTTCGTGCTTCCAGGCCGTGTCGACTTCGTCCTGCTCGCGATAGCGGCGGGCGTCGTCTGCGGTGGTGTGGTCGGACAGGCGGTAGGTCATCATTTCGATGACCGAAGCGCCGCGGCCTTCGCGGGCGGCGGCAATGGCCTTGTCCATGGCCCAGCGCGCGGCGATCAGGTCGTTGCCGTCGACCTGGACCGACGGCAGGCCGCCGGCGATGCCCTTCTGGGCCAGCGTCCTGGCGTTGTTCTGCTTGTCGCGCGGCACCGAAATGGCCCACTGATTGTTGACGATGACCAGGACCAGCGGCAGCTTGTAGGCACTGGCGGCGTTGATCGCTTCGAGGAAATCGCCCTTCGATGAGCCGCCGTCGCCGACCACGGAGACCGCGACGCGCGGTTGGCCGTGCAGCTTGTAGGCCATCGCCGCGCCGGCGGCGTGCAGGCACTGGGTCGCGATCGGCACGCACCAGGGGAAGTCGTGTTTCGGCCCGGCGAAGTCGTTGCCGCGCTCGTCGCCGCCCCAGTACATCAGGACATCCGACATCTTCACCCCGCGGTAGAACTGGGCCGCGTACTCACGGTACATCGGCGCGAAGCAGTCTTCCTCGCGCATCGCCGAGCCGATCGCCACGTGGGCGGCTTCGTGGCCGAGGCAGGAGGCGTAGGTGCCGAGCTTGCCGGTGCGCTGCAGCGCCACGGCCTTCTTGTCGAAGACCCGGGTCAGGGTCATGAGCTTGTACAGGCTGACCAGCTGCTTGACGTCGCGCGCCAGCGCCGGCACCTGGACACCGTCGACCAGCCGTCCCTCGGGATCGAGGAAGCGGAAATAGTCGACCTTGAACGAGGCGATGGTTGCCGCCATGAGAAACCTCATTGTCTACGGGATGGGTTCGTTCGTCGGCCGGGGCCCGGGCGTCTTGCCGCGCCTTCATCGTGGAGCCCTGCCGAGGCAAGCCCGGCATTATACCCGCGGTCGAAAGGGGGCGTTACACTGCCGGCCGGACCGAGAATCGACGAGGGAGCCGATGGCTCACGACGACCCGCGACCCAACCGGCGCGAGCTGGAAGAGGGCATCCACACCGACCTGGCCGACCGCCTGGACTACCAGGGTTACCTGGCGCTGGACCGTGTGCTCGACGCCCAGGTTCCGCTCAGCGATCCGCCGCACCACGACGAGCTGCTGTTCATCATCCAGCACCAGACCGCCGAGCTGTGGTTCAAGCTGATCATCCACGAGCTGAAGGCCGCGATCCGCCACCTCGAGGCCGATGATCCGTCGCCGTGCCTCAAGATCCTGGCGCGGGTGAAGATGATCCAGCAGCAGCTGTTCGACCAGTGGGCCGTGCTCGAGACGCTGACGCCCAGCGAGTATGTCCAGTTCCGAAGCGTGCTGGGGACCTCGTCCGGGTTCCAGTCGTTCCAGTACCGGACCGTGGAATTCCTGCTCGGCAACAAGAACGCCGACCTGGTCCGGGTCTTCGACCATCAACCGGCGGTGCGCGACGAACTCGAGGCGGTGCTCGCCGCGCCGTCGCTGTACGACGCGTTCATCCGCTACCTGGCCCGCCAGGGGCTCGACGTGCCGGCCGACCGGGTCGAGCGCGACTTCGCCGAGCCGCACGAGTTCAGCGATGAGCTGGTCGAGGTGCTGGTCGGTATCTACCGCGATACCGCCCGGTGGTGGACCGAGTACGCCCTGTGCGAGCGCCTGATCGACGTCGAGGAGTCGTTCCAGCTCTGGCGCTACCGGCACCTCAAGACCGTCGAGCGGGTCATCGGCCACAAGACCGGCACCGGCGGGTCCAGCGGCGTCGGGTTTCTCGAGCGCGCGCTGAAACTCCGCTTCTTCCCCGAGCTGATCGAAGTCCGCACCCGGCTGTAGCCCGGCGCAGCGTCCCCGGCGAGTTGGGTGGGCCGATGCGGCTGTGCAATAATCGACGGGCGTCGGGCGCTTTTCGTCCGGCCTTCAATCAGAACAACGGGGTAGATCCATGAACAAGATTCAGACGCTGCTCAACCGGATGCTGATTCCGGCAGCGGCGCTGGCCGCCAGCATGTCGGCCAGCGCCCAGACCGTGGACGTGCCCGGACTCGGCGACGACGTCACCGTCTATACCGATGCCGACGGCATTCCGACCATCGTCGGCGAGACCGAAGCCGACGTGACCTTCGTCCAGGGCTATCTGCACGCCCGGGATCGCTTCTTCCAGATGGACTTCCTGCGCCGGGTCGCCTCGGGCACGCTGGCCGAGCTGCTCGGTCAGGGCGCGTTGCCCAACGACATCCAGCTGCGCACGCTGGGTCTGCGCCGCGCCGCGCTGGCCAGCTGGGCCGGCCTGACCGCCGAGGAAAAGGGTTGGGTCAAGGCCTACGCCGACGGTGTCAACACCTGGCTGGCCAACAACCCGCTGCCGCCGGAATACGGCCCGCTCGAGCTGACCGCGGCCGGTGACTGGTCGCCGCTGGATTCGCTGGCCATCGGCAAGCTGCTGGCGTTCCAGCTGTCGTTCGATTCCAGCGACGCCGACCTGACCGTGCAGCTGCTGACCTACCAGGGCGTCGGCGATTTCGCCGGCTTCGACGGCACCACGCTGTTCTTCCAGGACATCGCCCGGATCGCGCCGGAAGACGATCGGGTCTCGATTCCGACCTGGTTCGCCGATGCCGGGATCATCCCGGTGCCGGGCGGAGCGGGCATGGGCGATGCGAAGAACGTCGAGCCGATGATCTACCGCCTCCCGGCCGGTGCCGAGCAGCTGGCCGATTCGCTGAAGGCCCACGTCGATGCCCTGCAGCAGCTTCCGGTGCTCGGCAAGTCGATCGCGCGCGCCGAGGAGCCGGCCGGCTCGAACTGGTTCGTGGTCTCCGGCGACCTCACCGCCAGCGGCTATCCGATCCTGGCCAACGATCCGCACCTCGGGCTCGACATGCCGTCGACCTTCACCAAGGAAAACCTGGTCATCCGCGGTGAAGACGTGGCCGTCAGCGGCGTGGCCTTCGCCGGCACCCCGCTGGTCATCCAGGGCTGCAATACCCACATCTGCTGGGGCTCGACGGTCAATTCCAGCGACGTGACCGACTACTACCAGGAGGAATTCCTGGTCAACAACTTCGGCCTGCCGACCCACACGATCTACAACGGCGAGCCGGAGCCGGTCCAGTACGTCTTCCAGTCCTACTTCGTCAACGCCGTCGGCGACGGTGAGCCGGACAACCTGGCCCGGGCCAACGTCGGTTACGACGCCGGCGGCATCACCTTCCTGGTACCGCGCCGCAACAACGGTCCGATCGTCTCGCAGCCCAGCCCCACCACCGGCGTTTCGGTGCAGTACTCCGGCTGGGGGCCGACCTACGAGCTGGCCACCTTCCGCGACTGGGCGCGGGCCAAGAATCTCGAAGAATTCGAGGCGGGCCTGAAGAACTTCACCATCGGCGGCCAGAACTTCGCCTACGCCGATGTGGAAGGCAACATCGCCTACTACACCACCGGCACGGTACCGCTGCGCGCCGACCTGCAGAACAACACCGTCGATGGCGGCGTTCCGCCGTTCCTGATCCGCGACGGCAGTGGCGCGCTGAACCACGAGTGGCTTCCGGTCGACGGTGAGCCGGTCACCCGCGGGATCGACTTCGCCGCGCTGCCGTTCGATGAAATGCCGCAGATCGTGAACCCCGAATCCGGCTACATTGCCAACGCCAACAACGATCCGGTCGGCACCACGCTGGACAACAACCCCCTGAACCAGCTGCGTCCGGGCGCCAACGGCATCTATTACCTGGGCTTCGAATACCCGGGTCTGCGCCAGGGCCGGATCGACCGCGTGCTGCAGGACCTGATCGCATCGGGCAACCCGATCACCGTCGACGACATCAAGGCGCTGCAGGCCAACAACCAGATGCTCGACGCCGAGATCGTCGTGCCCTACATCCTCGAGGCCTTCGACAACGCCACCGACGAGGGCGCCTGGCCCGGCCTGGCCCAGTTCGCGCTCAGCCCGGCCATCCAGGAAGCGGTCGGCCGTCTCGCGGCCTGGGACTTCTCGACCCCGACGGGCATCCCGCAGGGCTTCGATCCGGGCGATGACCCGATGAACATGCAGGCGCCGGACCAGGCCGAGATCGATCACAGCATCGCAGCGACCATCTACTCGGTGTTCCGTGGTCAGGCCATTGCCAACACCATCGACGGCACGCTGAGCGCGATCGGTCTGCAGGACGTACTGCCGAGCAGCCGGATCGCCAACCGCGCGTTCATGAACCTGCTGCAGAGCTTCGAGACCAACATGGGCATCGGCGCGTCGGGCATTCCGTTCTTCAACGTGCCGGAGGCGCCGGACATGACCACCGCGCGTGACGTGGTGCTGCTGGCCAGCCTCAACGATGCGCTGGAGCTTCTGGCCAGCGACGAATTCGCGCCGGCCTTCGGCAATTCCACCGACCAGGACGATTACCGCTGGGGCCTGCTGCATCGGATCGTGTTCACCCACCCGCTGGGCGTCGATCCGTTCAACGTCCCGAACGGCGGTGGACTCAGCCAGGTCGGTCCGGGCCTGCCGGGCGTGGCCCGCGGCGGCGGTTTCGACGTGGTCGACGCCTCCGGTCACAGCGCCCGCGCCGACGGCCTGAACGAGTTCATGTTCGGCGCCGGTGCAGCGCGCCGGGTCGTCGCCGAGATGACGCCGTCCGGTCCGGTGGCCGACGAGATCATCCCGGGCGGCCGCAGCGGCATCCTGCTCAGCCCGTTCTACACCAACCAGCTGATGCGCTGGCTGGTCCACGACTATCTGCCGCTGGACATCGGCGAAACCGCCGCCGCCGGCAGCGCCGCCCAGGTCGAGACCTTCACCTCGCCCTGATTCCGGCTCGAAGTCCCGCTTCGCGAACGTGCCCGCCCCCGGCGGGCACGTTCGTTTCAGGGCAAGGGCCTGCGCTGAAACGTTCTTCGTCCACGGATGGACTCGGATGGAAGCACCGCGGGCGCTCGGCTCGGGCAATCCGGATCGTGCAAGGATCGTCGCTGGCCATCGAGTCCGCCAGGTGTCCTCCGAACCGAACCCGGGCAACGTTTCATGGATTTCAATCGCGTTGATCCGTCCCGATCCTGTGGACCATGGGGCCTGGCCTCCACGCCCCGGTTGACCCCTTGCAGGGCGCGTGAAAGAATCCGGACAAGCTTCGCTGTCCGGATCCTGCCCCCGTGAGTTCACCGACCCGCCATCCGATCGCCAAGGTCGATACCGCCTGGCTGCGTATGGAACAGCCGACCAATCTGATGATGATCACCGGCGTGATCGTCTTCCGCGATTCGGTGGACTACGACCAGCTCAAGGACACCATCCGCTCGCGGTTCCTGGCCTTTCCCCGGTTCCGCCACAAGGCGGTGCAGACCTCGCGCGGAGCATTCTGGGAAGAGGACGAAGACTTCGAGCTGAGCTCGCACGTCCGCAGGATCGCGTTGCCCGGAAACGCCGGCCGGGAAGAGCTGGAGGAGTTCGTCTCGGAGCTGGCTTCCACGCCGCTGGACCAGTACCGGCCGCTGTGGCAGTTCCACTACGTCGAGAACTACGCCGAAGGGCCGGCGCTGATCACGCGCATCCACCACTGCTACGCCGACGGCATCGCGCTGGTCCAGGTGATGCTCTCGTTGACCGACGCCGATCGTGTCCGCTCGCTGAAGCTGATCGAGCCCGACCAGTGGAAACGTCACCGCGCGCGCGAGTCGAACGTGTTCAAGCGCTTGATCGAGCCTGCCCGAGAAGGCATCGACGCGGTGCAGCACCTCGGGCAGAAACTGGTCGAGGAGGCCTCGTCGCTGATCCGCGATCCGTCGCAGGCCACCGACTACGCCGAAGCCGGGTCGGAGATCCTGTCGGAGCTGGCGACGCTGCTGCTGCTCCACGACGATCCACCGTCGCGGTTCAAGGGCAAGCTCGGCATCCGCAAGAAGGTGGCCTGGACCTCGCCGCTGCCGCTGGCCGAAGTCAAGGCGGTCAGCCACGCGTTGGGCTGCACCGTCAACGACGTGCTGATCGGCATCATGACCGGCGCGCTGCACCGCTACCTGGTCGACTACGGCGAGGACCCCTCGGAACTCGAAATCCGCGCGACGATCCCGGTGAACCTGCGGCCGCTGGAGCATGCCAAGGACCTCGGCAACCACTTCGGCACCGTCTTCCTCGACCTGCCGATCTGGGAGGCGAACCCGCTGTCGCGCATCTTCCGGGTGGCCGAGAACATGCATCACCTGAAGAAATCCAAACAGGCGACCGTGTCACTGGGCCTGCTGGCCACGGTCGGCATGGCGCCGTTGAAGATCCAGAAGGCCGCCCTCGAGCTGTTCGCGCGCAAGGCCACCACGGTGCTGACCAACGTGCCCGGGCCGAGCGAGTCGCTGTATCTGGCCGGTTCGGAGATCGGGCAGATGATGTTCTGGGTGCCGCAGAGCGAGTCCATCGGCATGGGCATCAGTATTCTGAGCTACAACGATCAGGTGTTCTGCGGCGTCATCACCGACAACCGGCTTGTGCCCGATCCCGAGCGCATCGTCGAGCGCTTCGGCCACGAATTCGAGAACCTGCTCGCGCTGGTCATGATGCTCGGCCCCGGCGCCGACCGCAGCCCGCAGGACGTCGAGAACCAGGTCCAGGCCTGGCTGGACGAGATCGGGGACTGAAGGCCAGGGGGCGAGGAGCGGGTGCCGTAGCGACCTCGGCGTTCAAGTGTGCCGACCCCTTGCCCGCCCCGCGTCCCTCTCAACCCATCGAATCGTTCGCGAAGCGGACATCCAGCGCCTGCATGGCGTCGATCGGCGTCTTCTCGGCGGCCCTGGCGTAGGCCTCGTTCGATTCATCCAGCTTCTTGTCGCCGTAGAGCAGGTACAGGCCGTTGCCGTACTCGATCCATGCGATCGGCGAATCGGCCAGGCGGATGGCTTCCTCGAAGTGCTCGATGGCCCGTTCGGCGCTGGCGCCGTAGGTCATCGAACCGACCAGCTTGCCGACCTTGGCGATGATCTCGGCGTGGTAGAGCCCCTTCGCGGTGTGGGCCTCGGCATGCTCGGGAGCCAGTTCCAGGGCGCGGTCGAGCGATTTCTGGATCCGCCCGCCCAGGCCCTGGCTCAACGCCCTGGCCACCGAGATGCACTGGCTGTAGCGGCCCAGGTGATAGGCGTGGAAATAGTGCGCGTTCGGCTCGTCGGGAAAGGCCGCGATGGCGTGCTCGGCGCGTTCGATTCCGGCCTGGTAGATCGCCTGCTTGATCGCCTCGTCCTCTTCCAGGTAGTCGGCGTAGATGCCCGATGCCTTGCTGGCCAGCGCGTGGCCGGCGTTGCCGGCCGCCTCGCCGGCGTCGACGGCCGCGGCGAAGTCGCCGGCGTGAAACGCGCGCCATCCGTCGGCGAGCGCCTTGTCCTCGGGCCAGGGCTCGAGGTCACCGGCATGCAGGGCCGTCCAGGCCTTCTTCAGCGCGGCGCCGGGGTAGGCGAACCCGGTGGTGTCCAGATCGATCTCGGCCCATTTTCGCGTGTCCATCGAGGCTGCTCCTGTCTTGCGGATTCGGTCGCTACGTTTCGTATTCTGCCCGTTCGCGTCGCGCCCGGCCAGTCGTCGAGTGGGCCGCGTGGTCGATCACGGCCTTCTGTCCGGGCGAATGCCGATTTCGTGCAGGCCGAGCCCTGCAGGCGCCGGGTGCCGGTTCGACCGCGACCGTCACCATCATCGCCGTGGGCGTGCGCCCGCCGGGTCGGAAGCCGGGACCCTGCCCGGGGCGATCGTGGCAACACGCCTCGAGGCAGGTGTCATGACCCGCGGCGTGCCGCGCATCCGGTCGTCCAGTGCGGTCTTCTAGTGTGACTGCTCTAGAAATCGGGTCTACCGTCTTGGTCAAAGCAGCAAGGCTGCAACTGATTCCACATCATTTTCGAGGTGTTCGACATGGCGAAGAAAGCCGCAAAGAAGAAGGTCGCGAAGAAGAAGGTCGTCCGCAAGACGGCCGCTCGCAAGCCGAGTTCGTCCTTCAACAAGGTCCAGGACAACGCGCACGAAATCTGGTTGGCCGGTCTGGGTGCGTTCTCGCTGGCCCAGGAAGAAGGCGTCAACCTGGTCCGCAAGGGCGGCAAGCTCGTCAACGAGCGCACCGGCCAGGTCATCAGCGAAAGCTCGAAGCTGTTCGAGCGTCTGGTGTCCGAAGGCCGCAAGCTCGAAGGCAAGGGCCGCAAGATGGCGGGCGATGCCGTCGGCGGTGTCCGCTCGGATGTCGAAGGCCGCGTCGGCAAGGCGCGTGAACAGGCCCGGACCAACTGGGACAAGCTGGAGAAGGTCTTCGAAGAGCGCGTTGCACGCGCCCTGGCCAAGCTCGGCGTCCCGACCTCCGACGAAATTCAGGAACTGAGCGACCGCGTGCAGGAGCTGAACGTTCGCGTTCGCGAACTGGCCAAGGCGCAGGGCGCTGAAAAGGCCGCGGCGGCCAAGCCGCCGACCAAGAAGAAGGCCGCGACCAAGGAGGCCTGAGCCTTGCTTCGTTCCTGACCATCGAGTCTACCCCGAAGCAGCCGGAGTTCTCTCCGATCCTGCTTGTTTACCCGGGCTTCGGCCCGGGTTTTTTTATGCCCGGTCCGGCCGGGTCTGCGGCCGCTCAGCCCGAACGATAGGCCTGTCCCAGGCGTTCGAAGGCGTCCCTTGCATCGCCGGCCAGGTAGGGGCTGACCAGGCTCATGACCTGCCAGGCGGCGCGATCTGGACGGGGTTCCCGGTCCGGCTCGAGCACCAGGTCGAACGCCACCCAGTAACTCGAGACCAGGATCATGGTCCGGACCAGTGTCCTCCGGGCCTCGTCGTCGATGACCATCTCTTCATTGCGGACCAGTGCGCCGAACATCAGGTCAGCGGTCTGCATCGACAGTCGCAGGATGCCGCGCATGCGGCGGTGCAGGCCGGTGTATCGATGGCACAGGTCGGTCAGGTCGCGGTACACGAAGCGGAACTCGCCGATGGTCTCGAACACCAGGTGCAGGAACAGCCACGCGTCGTCGACCTCGATCCGGTCGGGCGCCCCGTCGCCGAGCAGCTCCAGCATGCGGTGCTCGAAGCGCTCGAACAGCGCCTCGACCAGCAGCTGCTTGGTCCGGAAGTGGTAGTGCAGGTTGCCCGGGCTGATGTCCAGCGTGTCGGCGATCGCATTCGTCGTGGTCGAGGCTTCGCCGTCGTGGTTGAACAGCTCCAGCGCGGTTTCGAGAATCCGCTCCCGGGTGTTGCGGCGCGTCACGATGGCCGGAGTCAGCCGGTCAGCGAGTCGACCAGCGCGATGTACTGTTTCTTGGCGTCGTCCGGATCGGTGCCCTGGAGCTTCTCCCAGGCTTCGTACTTGGCGACGCCGACGAAATCGAAGAATCCGGGCTTGTCTCCGCTGACGTCCCCGTCCGAGCCCTGTTTGTAGAGGGCGTACAGTTTCAGGAGGGTGTCGTTGTCGGGGCGCTCGTCGAGCGCCTGTACACGCTCCGCCGCGGCTTCGAATTCGGCCTTCAGATCAGTCACGTGGTATTCCTCGCAGGCATTCGCTCAGTTGGTTTCTTCTAGCATGCGCGTGGTCGTGGGTCAACGTTCCCTGGCCGAATGCTGGCCAGACGGGCGGCTCACCGGCTATCCTACGGCCAGCGAAGCTCGGAACGAGTCCCGGGTCGAGCCCGTTGCGGTCGGCGCTCGCGACTGCTGGCTCCGAAGGGCGCACTGCGTGCGACGGATCGGCTACGGTGCGTGTCTCGAACAGCGCGCTGCCGGTCGGACCGGCGAATCGGGATCCGAGCTGCAGCGTGCACCCGGTCTCTCGCGTTCGGACGAACACGTCCGCGTGGGTCGCCGGCGCGTCGCGGGAGCGCCCGGGGAATTCGTCGAGTCCGCGTAGACTTGTCCAGAGCGTCCCGAGAGGGAAACCGACCGTACAGGAGAACTTGCATGGCCTATTTCGTCACCGGGGGCACCGGCTTCATCGGGCGCAACCTGATCGACCAGCTGCTGAAACGACGCGGCACGGTCCACGTCCTGGTCCGTCGCGGATCGAAAAAGAAATTCAACGCGCTGGTGGCCGAGCGTTGGAGCGACGACAGGAAACGCGTCGTCGCCGTCAGCGGCGATCTGACCAGGCCCTTCCTCGGCGTGTCGAAGGGCGATCGCGAGAAGCTCGGGGGCAAGATCAAGCACGTCTTCCATCTCGCCGCGGTCTACGACCTGTCGGCCAGCAGCGAGGACCAGGAGGCGGTCAATATCGACGGCACCCGCAACGCGATGCAGTTCGCCGAGGCGGTCGGGGCAAAGTGCTTCCACCACACCTCCTCGATCGCCGCGGCCGGCCTGTACCAGGGCCTGTTCCGCGAGGACATGTTCGAAGAGGCCGGCAATCTCGATCATCCGTATTTCCGGACCAAGCACGACTCCGAAGGCCTGGTCCGGCGCGAGTGCCCGATTCCGTGGCGGATCTATCGGCCGGGGATGGTGGTCGGTCATTCCGAGACCGGGGAAATCGACAAGATCGACGGGCCGTACTATTTCTTCAAGTTGATCCAGAAACTGCGCAAGATGCTGCCGCCCTGGGTTCCGACGCTCGGGCTGGAGGGTGGCCGGGTCAACCTGGTCCCGGTCGACTTCGTGGCCAGGGCAATGGATCACATCGCGCACAAGCCGAAGCTCGACAACACCTGCTTCCACCTGACCGACCCGAACCCGAAGCGGATCGGCGAGGTGATGAACCTGTTCGCCGAGGCGGCCCACGCACCGCTGATGTCGATGCGCGTCGATGCCCGGCTGTTCAGCTTCATTCCGCAGCCGATCAAACAGGGCGTCGGCATGCTGCCGCCGGTGCGCAGGATCATCAACCAGGTGCTCGGCGACCTCGGCATTCCGCGGGACGTATTGAACTTCTTCAACTATCCGACCAGCTTCGATACCCGCGAGACCGATCGCGCGCTGAAGGGCTCGGGCATCGAGGTGCCGCGGCTGGAGGACTACGCCTGGGTGCTGTGGGACTACTGGGAGCGCCACCTCGATCCGGACCTGTTCATCGATCGCTCGCTGAGCGGCCACGTCCGTGGTCGGGTGGTGCTGGTCACCGGCGCCTCGTCGGGCATCGGCAAGGCCACGGCGCTGATGATGGGCGAGGCCGGCGCGCACGTGATCCTGGTCGCGCGCAAGGAGAGCGAACTGCTGGAGGTCAAGACGCTGATCGAGAAGAACGGCGGCAAGGCCTCGGCCTACACCTGCGACCTGGCCGACGTCGAGGCCGCCGAGAAACTGTGCACCCGGGTCGTCAAGGACCACGGTGCCGTGGACGTGCTGGTCAACAATGCCGGGCGTTCGATCCGCCGCTCGATCAACCTGTCCTACGACCGGTTCCATGACTTCGAGCGCTGCATGTCGCTGAACTATTTCGGCGCGCTGAAGATGATCCTCGGCCTGTTGCCGGCGATGGAACAGCGCCGCAGCGGCCACATCATCAACATCTCCTCGATCGGGGTGCTGACCAACGCGCCGCGGTTCTCGGCCTATGTCGCCTCGAAAGCCGCGCTGGATGCGTTCTCGCGCTGCGCGGCTTCGGAGTTCAACGATACCGGCGTGGCGTTCACCACGATCAACATGCCGCTGGTGCGCACACCGATGATCGCGCCGACCAAGATCTACGACTCGGTGCCGACGATCACGCCGGAGGACGCCGCCGACATGGTCAAGCAGGCGGTCATCTATCGCCCGCAGCGCATCGCGACCCGGCTCGGCATCTTCGGCCAGGTCCTGCACGGCGTGGCGCCGAAGATTTCCGAGATCGTGATGAACTCGGCCTACCGGATGTTCCCGGATTCGGCAGCCGCGCGCGGCGAGCGCCCCGGCAAGGACGAGCGCAGCGTGACCCAGGAACAGATGGCCTTCGCGCACCTGATGCGCGGCATTCACTGGTAGCCGGACGGCTCAACCGTCCTCGTCGGATCCGCGCCGGGCGCCGAGCTGGCGGCCGGACAGCGGCGAGATCGGTAGGCGACGTTCGTCGGTCGGCAGGCGGCTGCGTTCGCCGCGCTGCTGCAGCCGCTCGGTCCGCTCGGGGACCTGCGGGCGCAGCGGTCCGGTCGGACGGGTCGGGTCGATGTAGACCGGCACCGGGACCATCATCGGCGGAACGCGTCGGCTGCGAGCGCGTTCGGCCTGGCGCTGTCGCTGCTCGGCGTCGCGCCGCGCTTCGCGTTCGGCGCGCTGCATTTCCAGGAAGGCGGCGTTGGAGCGGGCGATCGAGGCCAGTCCGTCGGCCGATGCGATCACGCTCAGGTGCCCCTCGATCCGGATCGGCTCGGCGCGCTCGTCGCAGGGCAGGTCACTGAACACCAGGCTGCCGTCGTCGGCCTGACAGCGATAGATGCTGCCGGTGTCGGCGCCGGCCGGTTCGATCAGTCCGAGCAGCGCCAGGGCGATCCCGGCGATCGCGGCGAGCACGGCGGCCCCGGAGGGGCCCCGGACCGCACGCCGTACCCCGGTCGCCCGCTGGCCGTTCATCGTCCGGTGGCCCGGTCGCTTTCGGCCTGTTCCCGCGGGCTGTCCAGGCGCAGGCCGTCGATGATTCGATCGACCACGGCCGCGGTTTCCGGCGTGTAGCGGGTCGAGGGCGTGGCTTCGTCGTCGATCCAGGCTGCCAGTCCACGCTCCACGATGGTGCGCTGCCAGGCCTCGGGGCCGGTCGGCGGCAGGACCCAGCCGCGCTCGATCCAGCGGGCGCAGAGGTAGGTCAGGCCCTGCTGCGGGCGGACGCTGCCGCGCTTGTTGTAGCTGGGACGGAAGGCCCGTTCGGCGACCCGGCCAGCCCAGCTGCGGGTCAGCCCGGACGGCGATTTCAGCGGCCAGAAGTACAACGGCTTGTGCGCTCCCAGCGCGTCCTGAAGGAGTCCGGCACCGCTGCCGGCGACCAGCAAGGCACCGGCGCGTTCCAGCGCCAGGCCGTAGGGGCAGTCGTCGGCATCGGCCGATCCGGCGTAGACATCGGCCCGGCCGTCGAGCAGGCGCGACAGCGTGCTGCCGGCCCGACCGCTGCCGTCCGGGGCCACCACCAGCAACCGGGAATCACGGCGATCGGCCCAGTCCAGTGCGCGCTCGGCCAGGTCGTCGAGTTCCGGACCGGGCCAGCTGCCCTCCGGGTGTTCGCCGACCAGCAGCGCGACGCGACGTGAGGCGTTGAGCCAGTCCTGCCAGGCGTCGGCCTTGCCGGCCGGGCGGAACGTGTCCGGGTGGCCGAAGCCGACCAGCATCTCGATCCGATTCGGGTGCGGCGGCAAGTGGTGATGACGCATGCTGACCACCACGCCGCCGTGCTCCGGCACGCGACCTGCGCGTTGGCCGACCAGGACCAGCCTCGGCGGGTCGTCGCAGCGTTCGGCCAGGGCGCGAGCCGTCCGGCAGGACGGTCCGCCGGAGGCGATGACCACGGCGGCGCGCTCGAACTCGCGGCGCAGGGCACCGCGGCCGAACCGTCGCGCCAGCAGGGTGCCGAAGACGCCGGGTGCGGCGGCGCGCTGCAGATCGCGGCCCGTCGCCCGGGCCAGCGCGTCGCCCAGGGCCTCGGCCTTGCGGACCGGGCGGGCCCGCCTGGAGGACAGCAGCAGGACCGGACCGTCGCCGGCCGGTCCGCCGCGGATGATCCGGCGGCGCGGACCGACGCGACGTTCGAGCCGCCAGCGGGTGTCGGGGTTCAGCCGGCCGGCCAGTTCGAACTGCTCGATCCAGAAGTGGGCGGGCCGGCGAGTGCGGTCCCGCCGGATCAGGATCGGTTCGCGGACCACGACATCGATCTCGCGCGCGCTGCGGAACAGGCGGTCGAGCACCCACGGCAGGTCACCGTCGGGCACGCGCTCGAGCAGCCCCTCGATGCGTCGATGGTCGACCCGGTCGATCCGCGTCTCGTCCGGACCGAGCAGGGCGGCCAGCTCCGGACCGTCTGCGCGCGCGGTCAGCCTCAGCGAAACGTCCGGCCAGCCGCTGGACGGTCGCTTGCTCGAGACCGGCAGGAAGCGCGCCTGGTCGGCCTCGCGTTCCAGTGCGAACCAGAGATCGCCGGTCGGATTGCTGTCGTAGACGAACCAGTCCGGAAACGGCCGCCAGGGCTGGGTATGGAGGGTGGTGAAGTGCACGCAGGCCGATTCGCCGGGCTCGTATTCCTTGTCGCGGGCGTTGTAGCCGCCCGGCATCTCGCCCCACAGGCCGGCGGCGCGGGCGCGTGCCTCGATCCGCTTGCGGGTGCTGCGGAGCACCGATTCGCGGTTCCAGGCCCCGCTCATGCGCTTGCAGTCGATCAGCATCACCGAGGTGTCGTGATCGTTGATCGACAGGAAACCGGCGCCGTGCATGTCGCGATCGAACAGCTCGGCCGGATCGGTCAGCCAGACCTGGTCGACGTCGTTGTAGATGGCCCGGCCGGCATAGTCGCAGAAGTACGGAATCGCGAACCGGTAGTTCGTGAAGCCGGTGATCCAGAAGCCGCTGATGTAGCCCTTCAGGCCCTTCAGCAGGTAGATCTCGTAGATGCGGCCCGGGTCGCGGTGCTTTTCGACCGACCACAGGAAGGCCCGTTCGGCGCGGAACTGCTTGCGCTCCGAGCCGAGAAAGATCCGCACCGGCGGCTTGTCGCTGGGGCGGTGGCCGGGCCGGACGCCGAGAATGATCTTCTCCGGGCGGCTGCGCCGGGCCGGCGTCATGTAGGGGTCGATGAACGGGGTCAGGCCGCGCAGGATGCGTTGCGCAATCAGCGGCATGGGGGATCTCCTTGAGGTGCGTCTTCCGGCCTCCCGCCGGACGCGGCGGCATCGGCGGACGGGCCGTCGTCGAAATGATAGCGCTTCCAGCGTCGCTGGTGCCACGACCACAGCGCCGGCCGGGCTCGCACCCGGCGCTCCATGTGGTCGATCACGGCGTCGAGCATGGCATCCAGGTCGGGTCCGGTGTCGAGCGGCTCGCCGACCTCGAACACCCAGCGCGGCCAGCGCTCGACGGCATCGATCGGCACGATCGGTGCGCCGGTGCGTTCGGCCAGTTTGAGCACGCCGGTCGGCGTGCGCTGGCACTTGCCGAGAAAGCGTCGCGGTCGGCCCTCCTGCTTGCTGGCCTGGTCCATCAGCACGTAGATCAGTCCGCCGCCGTTGAGCGCGCGCAGCATCTGGCGGAAGCTCCGGGTCGGGTTGTCACGGTCGAGCGGAATCGGTTCCGCGCCGGTCGCCGCGATGCAGGCGTGCAGCACGCCGGGCGCGAGCCGGCGCGGCTCGCGGAACACGATGTGGGCCGGTCGGCCCTGGGCTGCCAGTCGGCCGGCCAGCAGGATGCCGTTGCCCATGTGCATGCCGAGCAGGATCGCCCCCCGCCCCTGCTCGGCGAGGCGGTCGAGCACCTCGGTGTTGCGGAGGTCGACGGTATCGACCAGTGCGGCCGGGTCGGCCCCCGGCCGGCCGAGCGTGAGCGCCTCGAAGATCGCTCCGTCGTTGGTCCGCGCACCGCCGAGCAGGATCCGGCTGGCTTGCCGGCGGTCGACGTCGAGCGCACGAGCGACATCGGCACGCAGCCGCGACCAGGCCGGCCAGGCGAGCAGCCAGTGAGCGGTGCCGACCGCTTGCCCGGTACGCCGGACGCGAGCCACGCCGCCGCGCGCTGCCCAGCCGGCCAGCGCCAGCGACAGCCGCTGGCCGATCCCGCGGCGCAGGCGCCGCAGCGTCGGGCCGGACGAGCTCACGAGGCGCTCCCGGTGGCGTTCGGCTCGGGTGTCGACAGCGTGATGGTGCCGTCGCGGACGACCAGCAGGCGATCGGCTCGCTCCATCAATGGGTGGTGGTGGGTGACGGCCAGCAGGGTCAGCCGCGACTTGAGCTGATCGATGGTGTCGAGCACGGCGCGCTCGGCCTCGGCGTCCAGGTTGCTGGTGGCCTCGTCGAGGATCAGCAGCTTCGGTCGGTGCACCAGCGCCCGGGCGATCGCCAGCCGCTGCCGCTGGCCACCGGACAGCTGGCCGCCGCGCTCGCCGATCCGGCTGTCGAGCCCGGCCGGCAGCTGCTCGACGAAGCTCAGCGCGTCGGCCTCGGCCAGGGCGCGCTCGACGTCGTCGCGGTCGAGCCCCTCGGCGCCGAGGGTGATGTTGTTGGCAATGGTGTCGTTGACCAGCAGCGCTTCCTGCGGCACGTAGCCGATCTGTCGTCGCCAGGCGAAGCGGTCGATCTCGGCCAGGTCGACACCGTCGATGCAGACCCGCCCGGCGTCGGGCTGGATCAGGCCGGCGACCAGGTCGATGAAGGTCGTCTTGCCCGAGCCCGAGGGGCCGGTCAGCACGGTCAGCCCGCCGGCCGGAAGGATCAGGGACTGGGCCTCGAACACGGTCTTGCCCGGGTGGCCGAAGCCGACCCGGTCGAATTCGATCGAGCGCTCCAGGGCCGGCGCACTGCGGCCGCCGTGGGCCTCACGCTCGAGCCGGGCGTCCTCGATCGCCTCGTTCAGCGACCAGAACGCGCTTTCGGCAATCGCAAGGTGCTGCCAGGCCCGCTGGGCCTTGGACAACAGTGCGGTGATCCGGGCCAGCAGGAAGATCAGGATCATTACCGCCGACAGCGGCATGTCGAGCCGGACCAGCATGACGAACAGGCCGATCGCCGCGAGAATCACCAGCAGGGCCTCCTGCAGCGCTTTCATCGCCTCCTTGGAGATCACCTGCTTGCGCAGCGCGCTGTTGAGTTCTTCGGTCTGGTCCGACAGCAGCGTATCGAACTGATCCTCGCGGGCCATGGCCTTCAGCGGCTTGATCGCCGCAAGCTGGTCGGTCATGACCGAAAGCATGGTCTTGAGCAGCCCGGTCTGTTTGCGCCCGGCCCGGCCGGCGGTGCGGACCAGCAGGTTCAGGCCGCCGAGCACGATCGCCGAGAGCAGCAGCGCGCCGAGCGTGACCTGCCAGGAAATCAGCAGTGCGACCACCGCGTAGACCGCGGCGGTGATGATCTGGGTGGCCATGATCGCTGCGTGCAGGTAGCCTTCCGAGGCCCGCTGGGCCTCGGTCGCCATGGCGTTGGCGAGGCTGCCGACGGATTTCGACAGGTAGTAGCGCCAGCGGCTGGCGACCACGGCGCGGACCAGGTCGAGCCGCAGGTCGGTGGCGACCTGGGCGACCGCGTAGCCGACCTGGCGGTTGGCCAGCAGCACGACCGCGGCCTTGAGCAGGATCAGTCCGATGCCGAAGGCCAGCAGGTTCGGCAGCGTGGCCTCGATCCCGGCCCAGGCGAACAGGTCGCCGATCAGGCGTTCCGGCGTCGACTGCTCGGTCGAGGCGTCGAGCACCGCGCCGGAGTCATCGAACGACTGGCTCGACAGCGAGATCATCGACAGCAGCGTCGACAGCCCGACCCCGTCGAGCAGGCTGGCAACGAGCAGGGCGACGAGCACGCTGACGCTGCGCCCGGGATAGCGACGGAACAGGGCGACCAGCATGCGTCCGCTGCCGCCGGGTGTCGGATTGGACGGGTCGACCGTCATCGAAAGGCTCCGCGTTTCCAGAGACGGACCAGCAGCACCAGGCCCGACAGTCGCGGCCAGCGCCGCATCCGCTCGGTCGGTTCGACCTGGATGCCGCTGTGCCGCTCGATCTTCCAGACAAGGTAATCGATTCCGTTGGTGAAGGTACCGGCGGCCTTCAGCAGTCGCAGTACGTTCAGCGTCTTGCCCCAGCCTCGCCGAAGCGTCCAGCGCAGGCGGCCGAGCGCTTGCTGGCGTCGGTGGGTCGCGATCCGGTAGTCGTCTCCGCCGGCCGCTGCGATGCCCGGCCGGGCGGGCAGCACGATCGCGCTGATCGTTTGCCAGAACGCCGGGTCGCGGTCGACCAGGACCGCGGCCGAGCCGGGCGGTTCGGGTCGCAGTTCGCAGCCGTAGGTCGCCTGGACCGCGCGGATCCAGAACGAGCGTGCCGATAGCGTGCCGTCGCCGAGCGTCCGGGCCTGGTCGGCGAAGGTCCGAGCTGCCGCTGCGCGGCATGCCGCGATCGTCGAGGCGGCCGCGTCATCGGCCCGGTGGACCAGCCGACAGGGCTGGGTGAAGCGCGCCCAGAAATAGGCATCCAGGCCGCCGCCGGTGCGGCGGAGCAGGGTGGCCTCGCTGACGACGATGAACTTGCAGCGCACGCGCCGCTCGGCCGGCCCGGCCTCGAGGTAGTAGACGTTGGGCGGCAGCAGGGCGTTGAACAGCGACGTCAGCTGGCCGATCGGGCCGCGGCCGTGTGCCGCGCGATAGCTTCCGACCACGGCCATCAGGTCGACCAGGCCCTCGCCGACCTCGGCGTTGCGCCGGCACGAGCCGTACAGGACCACGGCACGCAGTGCGTCGCCGAAGCGCACACGCAGTGCGTCGATCAAGGGCTCCAGCCCTGGCGGCGGCGGCTCGGCCAGGTCTTCGGCCATGCGTCGGACCAGCGCGTCGTCGCTGTTCACGGGCGCAGGAAGGTGAAGGTCGGGCCGGGCTCGATGCGCAGCGGCACGGCCGGATCGAGGTCGAATTCCTGGCCGTCGAGCGTGACCCCGGCCAGGCCGGACACGACCACCGCGTCGGTGTGGCCGGACAGGTAGCCGGTGCCCGGATGCATGGCCTCGGTGAATCGACCGCGCAGAACCGCCGGTACACGGCGCCGCCAGCGCTCGGCATCGGCGGCGGTCGCGGTCAGGCGCAGCGCGCCGTCGCCGCGCCGGGCATATGGCCGGGCATGCTGATCGTCGAGCCCCAGCGTGGTCATCAGCAGAAAGCGCATCGGCGCGTCGAGCCGGCCGAGGTCGCCGGCATCGACAGCGATGCGGCGGGCCTCGAACGGCGGCCGATCGGTCAGCAGGGCCGGCAGCAGCCGGGTCACGCCCAGCGTCGAGGCCAGCCGGCCGCGCCGCCAGCCGGGGCGGTCGATCCACTCGGCATGAATGGTCCGGATCGCCTGGTCGAGCATCGCGCCGGCCAGGAAGAAGCCGTGCTGCACGCCGATCGACGGATGGCTCAGGGCCAGCGTGTGCCGGTCGAGCCGGGCCGGGGCAGCCCCGCCGTCGAGCAGGCGGTCCAGCGTGGCCAGGAAATGGGCCCGGGTGCCGAGGTCGGCGGCCACGTAGTTGGTGCGCCCGGCGCTGAGCACCAGCAGTTCCGGCGGTTCGCGGCCTCCGAGGTGACGGGCCAGGTAGCTGACCGCGCCCTGCAGCGTGCCGTCGCCGCCGGCCAGCACCAGCCGGTCGACGCCGTTGGCCAGCGCAGCGACCAGCGCGGCCTCGATCGCGGCCAGGTCGGTGACCCGGTAAGCGGTTCCGCCGGCCGCACGGATTCGCGCCTCGGTGCGCTCGGCGCGATCGCGCAGGCTCATCCGGAAGCTCAGCGGGTTGATCAGCGCGGCCAGTCGCGTCGTATCGCTGGCGCGGCGCGCGGCATCGGCCGGGTCGGAATCCGGGGTGGCGGTCATCGTCGAGGGCTCAAGAGGCAGCGCACCGCGCCGCGATCGCGGCGATGGCGGGATGGATCGAAACATCGGTCATGGATGCATTCTAGCCCGCATTATTCATGAATGAGCTCGCGCCCTTGCTTGGTCCTTGTCCGCACGGCGAATCTTCCTCGCTCGGAAATACAGCAGGGTATTCCGCTCGGTCGAAAAATCCCCTGAGCGAACGATTCCCGGCGCAATCATCGCGGCGATTCATGAATGATGCGAGCCAGTGTACCGCGCCTCTCGTCCCGCAACGTTCAGCGAGCCGGACCGTGCCTGGCGGCCAGGCACCGGTCCGGCGATGCATCGTTGCGGCATTGCACTCCTCGGATGAGGCCGTGTCATTCACTGCGGATCGGGCCTGGCCCGGTCGATCCGGTCTCGCCATGGACGTTACGGAACGAGCGACGGGGCAGGCTCGCCCGGACCATTAATGAACCGAGGTCGCCAGGCCGGCCGCTCCGGATCGCCGGCCGCGGGTCGATCCGGTCAGGCGTCTCGGCGCATCCGCCACGGCTTGAACAGCACCTTGCGGACGCGGTTGTCGGCCATGTCGACGATGGTCAGGATGTGGTCGCCGACCCGGATCGAGGTGTGGCCGTCGGGCAGCGATTCGAGCTGCTCCAGGATCAGCCCGTTCAGCGTCTTGGCGCCGGAGGTGGGCAGGTCCCATTCCATCCGCCGGTTCAGCATCCGCACGGTGGTATTGGCCGACACGATCCAGCTGCCGTCGTCGAGCTTGCGCAGCTGGCGTGCGCGGCCCGTGCCTTCGCTGGTGTATTCACCGACGATCTCCTCGAGGATGTCGTCGAGCGTGACCAGGCCCTGGATGTCGCCGTATTCGTCGACGACCATGCCCATGCGCCGTTCGCGGCTCTGGAATTCCAGCAGCTGCTGGGTCAGCGGCGTGCCCTCCGGAATGTAGTACGGGGTCCGGATCGAGCGTTCGAGTTCGGTCGGGGTCAGTGTGCCCTGCGACAGTTTGACCATCACGGTGCGGATGTGCAGCAGGCCGATCAGGTTGTCGATATCGCCTCGCCACACCGGCAGGCGGGTGTAGATGCTGCGGGTCAACTGGTGAAGCAGGGTTTCCCAGTCCTCGTCGAGATCGATGCCGACGATGTCCTGGCGCGGCACCATCACATCGTCGATCGTGCCGTACTCGAGATCGAGGATGTTCAGCAGCATCTGGCGATGGTTCAACGAGATCTGCCGCCCGTCTTCCTTGACCAGCGTGCGCAGTTCCTCGCGAGTCAGCTGGTCGGCGCGCGGGTCGGCCCGCTTGACACCGAACGGTCGCAGCACCGCCGAGGCCAGCACGTTGATGATCCAGACGAACGGGTAGAGCACCTTCAACAGCGGCACCAGGATATAGCTGGCCGGATAGGCGATGCGCTCGGGGTGGGTCGCGGCCAGGGTCTTGGGTGCGACCTCGGCGAAGATCAGGATGACCGCGGTCAGGACCAGCGTCGAGACCCAGATGCCGCCATCGCCGAGCAGCTTCAGGAACAGCAGCGTCGAGATCGAGGCGGCCAGGATGTTGACCAGGTTGTTGCCGAGAAGGATCAGCCCGAACATCCGCTCGGGCCGGCCGAGCAGGCGCTGGGCGAGCGCAGCGCCGCGGTGGCCGCCCTTGGCCTGGTGGCGCATCCGGTAGCGATTGAGCGCGACCAGGCCGGTCTCGGAACTCGAGAAGAAGGCCGACAGGACGATCAGTACCAGCAGGATCAGCAGCAGCGTGCCGGTCGACAGCTCGTTCATCGGGTCAGCCGGCCTGCCATCGTCGATCGAGCATCAGTTCGAGCACGGCCTTGGTGCCGAAGTAGGCCAGCACCAGCACCGCCATGCCGATCAGGCAGAGCCGGACGACGCGCATCCCGCGCCAGCCATAGCGCCAGCGGCCGGCCAGCAGGCCACCGAAGATCAGCCAGGCCAGGATCGACAGCACGGTCTTGTGGACCAGGTGCTGGGCGAACAGGCTGTCGACGAACAGCAGGCCGCTGGCCAGGCTCACCGTCAGCAGCAGCCAGCCGGCGGAGATCAACTGGAACAGCAGGGTTTCCAGCGTTGCCAGCGGCGGCAACAGGTCGAGCAGGACCGGATTGCGGTGCCGGTGCAGCAGGTTGTGCTGAACCGAGATGAACATCGCGTTCAGCGCGGCGATCGAAAGCAGCGAGTAGGCCAGCAGCGAACTGATCACGTGCAGCTCGATCATGCCGCTGGGCACGTCCAGCGGCGTCGGCGGCGGGCCGAGCGCGGCCTTGATGATGATCATCAGCGCCGCCCCCGGCAGCGCGATCGGCAGGATCTCCAGCAGCGGGAAGCGCAGGCTGGACGCCAGCAGCACCGCGACGATGACCAGCGACACCACCGACAACGCGCTGAAGAAATCGGCGGTGAATCCCCCGATGGCCTGCATTTCCAACAGCAGCACCGCGCCATGGGCCAGGACCCCGAGCAGTGCCAGCAGCAGCCCGCCGCGGCGCAGCAGGTTTCGGTCGCGGTGCAGTCCCGACGCGATCGCCAGCGCAGCCAGCAGGTAGAGCGCGGGTGCGGCAGCGACGGTCAGGGGATCGGTCACGGGATCGGTCAAGGTCGGCGGCTGCGTGATGGACGGTATCGAAAACGGATTCGCCGACGCCCCGCGGGCATCGGCACGGGGTCAGTATAATCCCAGCCATCACCAAACCCCAGCACGGACCTGCCATGTTCGACCAGTTGAGCCAACGACTCGGCGATTCGCTGAACCGCCTGCGCGGACGCGGCAAGCTGACCGAGGACAACATCGCCGAGGCGCTGCGCGATGTTCGCCGCGCACTGCTCGAGGCCGACGTCGCGCTGCCGGTGGTGAAGGAATTCGTCGATCACGTCAAGCAGCGCGCGGTCGGTCAGCAGGTCTTGACGAGCCTGAAGCCGGGCGAAGCGCTGGTCAAGGTCGTCCACGACGAGCTGATCGCGATTCTCGGCGGCGACGCCGCGCCGCTGGCGCTCAACCGCCAGCCGCCGGTCGTGATCCTGATGGCCGGCCTGCAGGGCGCGGGCAAGACCACGACCACCGGCAAGCTGGCCAGGCTGCTGGCCGAGCGCGAGAACAAGAAGGTCCTGGTCGCCTCGGCCGACATCTACCGGCCGGCGGCGATCGACCAGCTCGAGACGGTGGCCGGCCAGGCCGGGGCCGCGTTCTACCGCCACCCCGAATCGAACGATGCCGTGGCCATCGCCGAGGCCGCCGTGGCCGAGGCGCGTCGCCAGATCGCCGACGTGCTGATCCTCGATACCGCCGGTCGACTGGGCATCGACGAGGCGATGATGGACGAGATCCGCCGCGTCCATTCGGCGATCGAGCCGGCCGAGACGCTGTTCGTCGTCGACGCGATGACCGGCCAGGACGCGGCCAACACCGCCAAGGCCTTTCATGAAGCGCTGCCGCTGTCGGGGGTGATCCTGACCAAGACCGACGGCGACGCCCGCGGCGGAGCGGCGCTGTCGGTGCGCCGGATCACCGGCGTGCCGATCAAGTTCCTCGGCACCGGCGAGAAGATCGACGGCCTGGAACCGTTCCATCCCGATCGCCTGGCCTCGCGGATTCTCGGCATGGGCGACGTGCTCAGCCTGGTCGAGGATGTCCAGCGCAAGGTCGACGAGAAGGAAGCGCGCAAGCTGGCCGGCAAGGTCGGCAAGGGCTCGCGCAGGTTCGGTCTGGACGACTTCAAGGCCCAGCTGGAACAGATGCAGAAGCTCGGCGGGCTCGGTGCGCTGGCCGAGAAGATGCCCGGCATGGGCAACCTGCCGGCGGCGGCCCGGGCCCAGCTGGAGAACGACCCGACCCGCCAGATGATCGCCGTGGTCAATTCGATGACGCCCAAGGAACGCCGCTTCCCCGACACCATCAACGGATCGCGCAAGCGCCGCATCGCGCAGGGCTCGGGCACCTCCATCCAGGAGGTGAACAAGGTGCTCAAGCAGCACAAGCAGATGCAGAAGATGATGAAGAAGGCCGGCAGCAAGATGGCCATGAAGAAGTTGATGAAGCGCATGCCCGGGGGCGGTGAAATGCCCGGCGGCGGCTCGCCGGGCGGGGGCGGCGGTTTCCCGTTCTGAGTCGCGCGCCCGACTCGCACTCGAGCCGCCGATCTGGCATTCTCCGGGCTCCCGCCTGACGGAGTCCGTTCATGGTTCGATCCTTCCTTCCGGCCTGCGGCCTGGCACTCGCGCTGTGCGCGACGCCGGCTGCCGGCGAATTGCGTGCCTTCGTCGGCGCGACGCTCTACCCGGTCGATGCACCGGCAGTCGAAGACGGCGTGTTGCTCGTCGACGGCGGCGAGATTCGTGCCGTCGGCGCCCGTGGCCAGGTCCGCATTCCTTCGCGCGCCGAGGTCGTCGAGCTGCCGGCCGGCACGGTGATCCTGCCCGGGCTGGTCGACAGCCACAGCCACATCGGCGAAGTGGCCGGCGGCGATCGTTCCGGGCCGATCCAGCCCGAAGCGCGGGCCTTCGATGCGGTCGACGTGCGCAGCTCCGGCCTGCGCCGCGCGCTGGCCGGCGGCATCACGTCGGTCAACGTGATGCCGGGCTCGGGCCACCTGATCAGCGGCCAGACCCTCTACATGAAGCTGCGCGCCGGGACCACCATCGACGACCTGGCCTACCGCTTCGACGACGGCGCTCCGGCCGGCGGCCTGAAGATGGCCAACGGCACCAACTCGATGCGCGATGCCCCGTTTCCCGGCACCCGGGCGAAATCCGCGGCGCTGCTCCGCGCGGCCTACATCGAGGCGCAGGCCTACGCCGAACGACGCGAATCCGACGACCCGCCGGACCGCGATCTCGGCAAGGACGCCTTGGCCGAGGTGCTGTCGGGCCGGCGGATGGTGCATTTCCATTCGCACCGCCACGACGACCTGATGACCGCGATCCGGCTGCGCGACGAGTTCGGCTTCCGTATGGTGCTGCACCACACCAGCGAGGCCTGGCGGGTGGCCGACGAGATCGCCGAGGCCGATGTGCCGGTCTCGCTGATCCTGATCGACAGCCCCGGCGGCAAGCTGGAGGCCCTGTACCTCGAAGCCCGCAGCGCGCCGGCGCTGGAGCAGGCCGGGGCCAGCGTTGCCTTCCATACCGACGACTGGATCACCGACTCGCGCTATTTCCTGCGGATGGCCGCGTTCGGCGTCCGGGCCGGGATGACGCGCGAGACCGCCCTGCGGGCACTGACGCTGGCCGGCGCCGAAATGCTCGATCTCGACGACCGGATCGGTTCGCTGACGCCCGGCAAGGACGCCGATTTCGTGATTCTCTCGGGCGATCCGTTCAGTGTCTACACGCGCGTGCTCGAGACCTGGGTCGAGGGCGAGAAGCGCTTCGATCTCGACGACCCCGACGACCGGGCGATCGCCGAGGGCGGGGCCAACGCACTGACGCCCGGCGACGGCGCCGGCCACCTGCACGGTGCTGGACCGCACGCCGACCATGGAGACCTGCGATGAACCGTCCCTCACTGAAGATGCGCACGGCGGTGCTGGCCGTGCTGATCACGGTCGCGTGCTCTGCCGCGCCCGCGGCGGCGCAGGACCTGGCCGTGCGCGCCGGCACGCTGCACACCGGCGCCGGCGAACCGATTGCCGACGGCATGGTCTGGATCGTCGATGGCGTGATCCGTGCGGTCGGACCGGCCGAGTCGATCGCACTGCCCGACGGGGTCGAGGTGATCGAGGTGCCGGTGGCCACGCCGGGTCTGATCGATGCGCGCTCGACGGTCGGCCTGTCGGGCGCGATGAACCAGCCGCACGACCAGGACCAGCTCGAACGCTCTGCACCGATCCAGCCGGAGCTCCGCGCGATCGACGCCTACAACCCGCGCGAACGGCTGGTCGGCTGGCTGCGCGAGCACGGCATCACCACGCTGCATACCGGCCACGGGCCCGGCGAGCTGATCTCCGGCCAGACCCTCATCGCCAAGACCCGCGGCGAAACGGTCGACGAGGCGGTCATCGTGCCGAGCTTCGGCCTGTCGGCCACGCTCGGCCCGGCCGCGACCGGCCATGATCGATCGACGCCGGGCAACCGGAGCAAGGCCGTCGCGTTGCTGCGCGCGAAGTTGATCGAGGCCCGGGGCTACGCCGAGCGCCAGGACGCCGGTCGCGACCTGGCGCTGGAAGCCCTGGTCGAGGTCCTCGACGGTGCCCGCCCGCTGATCGTCGCGGCCGACCATCACGTCGATATCCTCGCTGCGCTGCGGCTGGCCGACGAGTTCGGCGTCCGGCTGATCCTGGCCAGCGCCAGCGACGCCCACCTGGTCGTCGACGAGATCCGCGCCGCCGGCGTGCCGGTGCTGCTGCACCCGACGATGATCCGGGCCTGGGGTGGCAGCGAGCGAGCCAACTTCTCGTTCACCACGGCGCGGACGCTGCTCGATGCCGGCATTCCGGTGGCGCTGCAGTCGGACTTCGAAGGCTACGTGCCGAAAACGCGGGTCGTGCTGTTCGAGGCCGGGCTGCTGCTCGGATACGGCCTGGACGTGGCCGAGGCGCTGGCCCTGGTCACCTCGGCGCCGGCGGCGATCCTGGGCATCGACGACCGGGTCGGCACGCTGGAGGTCGGCAAGGACGGCGACGTCGCGCTGTTCGACGGCAACCCGTTCGAGTACACCACCCACGTGCTCGGCACCGTCATCGAAGGCGTGCGGGTCAGCGACGTTCGCCGCTGAGGCCGTGAAGAAGAAGTGTCGACACGAGAACGCGCCCGTCGATGCGGGCGCGTTCTCGTGTTGCCTGGTGGGGTGCTGGACGAGCGGTCAGCGCTTCATGTAGTTGAAGAACTCTTCGTTGGTCTTGGTCGCCTTGAGCTTGTCGAGCATGAACTCGATCGCCTGGATCTCGTCCATCGGGTGCAGGATGCGGCGCAGGATCCAGATCTTCTGCAGCAGCTCGTTGTCGATCATCTTCTCCTCGCGGCGGGTGCCCGAGCGATTGATGTCGATGGCCGGGAAGACCCGCTTCTCGGCGATCCGGCGGCTCAGGTGCACTTCCATGTTGCCGGTGCCCTTGAATTCCTCGTAGATCACCTCGTCCATCTTCGAGCCGGTGTCGACCAGCGCGGTGGCGACGATGGTCAGGCTGCCGCCGCCCTCGATCTTGCGCGCGGCGCCGAAGAAGCGCTTCGGCCGCTGCAGCGCGTTGGCGTCGACACCGCCGGTCAGGACCTTGCCCGACGACGGCACGACGGTGTTGTAGGCGCGTGCCAGGCGGGTGATCGAGTCGAGCAGGATGACCACGTCCAGCTTGTGCTCGACCAGTCGCTTGGCCCGTTCGATGACCATGTCGGCGACCTGGACGTGACGGGTGGCCGGCTCGTCGAAGGTCGAGGAAATGACCTCGGCGTCGACGGTGCGCTGCATCTCGGTCACTTCCTCGGGCCGCTCGTCGATCAGCAGGATGATCATGTGGGCATCGGGGTTGTTGGCCCGGATGGCCAGCGCCACGTGCTGAAGCAGCATGGTCTTGCCGGCCTTCGGCGGCGACACGATCAGCCCGCGCTGGCCCTTGCCGATCGGTGCGATCAGGTCGATGATGCGGCCGGTGATGTCCTCGCTCGAGCCGTTACCGCGTTCGAGCGGAAACTGTTCGCGGGGAAATTCCGGGGTCAGGTTCTCGAACAGGATCTTGTTCTTGCTGGCCTCGGGGCGGTCGTAGTTGATCTGTTCGACCTTGAGCAGCGCGAAGTAGCGCTCGGACTCCTTCGGCGGGCGGATCTTGCCGGAGATCATGTCGCCGGTGCGGAGATTGAAGCGGCGGATCTGGCTCGGCGACACGTAGATGTCGTCCGGGCCGGCCATGTAGGAACCCAGCGACGATCGCAGGAACCCGAAACCGTCCTGCAGGATTTCGAGAACGCCGTCGCCGTAGATCGGTTCCTTCTTCTTTGCCCGCGCCTTGAGGATGGCGAAGATGACGTCCTGCTTCTTCGAGCGGCCGATGTTCTCGATGCCGAGATCGGCGGCCATCTCGATCAGTTCCTGGACGGAAAGTTTCTTCAGGTCGGTCAGGTTCATTGGATTGTCTTCAACGTGACTTGGATACGTCAGGGTGTCCTGCCTCGGCACACGCCAGCCACGGCCTGCGCCGTGCAGGCCATCGGCCATGCGGTGCCCGCGCCAGGGCGGGCGAGGAACGCGTACGTCTGTTCCGAGAGGTGCTGGAGTCTGTACGGTGGCGGGCGGCTGCCCGCTCGAGATGGCGCAAGGTTAGCACCATCGCGGCGCGCCGTCCAGCACGTGCGCACAGCGGGATCGGGTCGGCGGCCGCAGGGAGGATCGCGGCCGCCGCATCCGGGTTCAGACGTGCTGGTCGATGAACTCCTTGAGCACGCCCTTGGTCACGGCACCGACCTTCATGCCCTGGACCTTGCCGCCGGCAAAGACCATCAGGGTCGGAATGCCGCGGATCTTGAACTGGCCGGCGATCTGCTGGTTCTCGTCGATGTTGACCTTGGCGACCTTCAGCGAATCGCTGTATTCGTCGGCCAGTTCGCGCAGGATCGGGTCGATCATCTTGCAGGGGCCGCACCACTCGGCCCAGTAGTCGACGAGCACCGGCTGGTCGGACTGCAGGACTTCCTGTTCGAACGAGGCGTCGGTTACGTGGGTGATGTTGTCGGACACGACGTGGGTCTCCTGGTGTGATTCGGGGATCGGGAACGGTGCGGGGCAGGGCCGCGGAGAATCGGCGATTCGCCGATCCGGTGCTAGAATAGCGCAAAAGCGGTGCGAGTCCGCACCCGCATGCCCCGCGATATCCGGTTGGCCGAACCTGTTTTCAAGGTGTACGTCGCGGGCTGGAGGCTCCGAGGCACTCGACTTGACGGGATGAACCCGAGAGTGCCTCCGTCGTCCCGTCGGGCGAGGCCCGAGCGCGCCGAACGCCCAGAATCAATCAAGAAGGTATCCGTGACCGAATCCATCGCAACCCCCGAACGCCTTTCCGCCGAGGACGCCGAACGCGTCCTGACCGATGTCTCCTTCGCCAGCTTCGATCTGCCCGAGGCCGTCCAGCAGAGCCTGGCCGAGGCGGGGTTCGAGCGCTGCACGCCGATCCAGGCCCGGACCCTGCCGATGGCCCTGAACGGCAAGGACGTGGCCGGCCAGGCGCGCACCGGCACCGGCAAGACCGCGGCGTTCCTGCTGGCGATCTTCAAGAACCTGCTCGGCGATCCCGATCCGAAGGCCGCCGGCCATCACCCACGCGCGGTGATCATTGCACCGACCCGCGAACTGGCGATCCAGATCCACAAGGACGCGCTGTCGCTGGGCAAGCACACCGGCCTGCGCTTCGGCCTGTCCTACGGCGGGGTCGACTACCAGAAGCAGCGCGATCTCCTCGCCGAGGGCGTCGACGTGCTGATCGGCACGCCGGGACGGATGATCGATTTCTACAAGCAGCGCGTGTTCTCGCTGGAGAAGATCCGCATCGCGGTGCTCGACGAGGCCGACCGGATGTTCGATCTCGGTTTCATCGGCGACATCCGCTACCTGTTCCGCGCCATGCCTCCGGTCGACAAGCGCCAGTGCCTGATGTTCTCGGCCACCTTCCCGCTGAAGGTCACCGAGCTGGCCTACGAGCACATGAACGATGCCGAGACGATCCGCATCGACGAGGACCACAAGACCACCGACCGGGTCCGCCAGACCGTCTACTACCCGGCCAACCGCGAGAAGGCGCCGCTGCTGGTCAAGCTGCTGCGCGACATGGTCGACGGCCACGTGATCGTGTTCGTCAACACCCGTCGAGCCGCCGACCTGGTCGATCGCACGCTCAGGGCCAACGGCTTCGACGCCGCGATGCTGGCCGGCTCGGTGCGCCAGAGCAAGCGCCAGACGCTGCTGAAGAAGTTCTACGACGGCACCCTGCCGATCCTGGTCGCGACCGACGTCGCTGCCCGCGGTCTGCACATTCCCGGCGTCAGCCACGTCATCAATTACGACATGCCGCAGGACGCGGCCGACTACGTCCACCGGATCGGCCGCACGGCCCGGTTGGGCGCGACCGGCGAGGCGATCAGCTTTGCCTGCGAGGACTACGCCTTCCACCTGCCCGAGATCGAGGACTACATCGGCAAGCCGATCCCGATGGAGGAACACGATGTCGAGGCATTGCCGACGCTCGAGCGCCCGCTGCCGCCGAAGAAGAAGGACGATGCCTCCGGCGGCCGTCGTGGCGGCGGGGGCGGGGGCGGCGGTCGGCGCCGTGGTGGGCGGCGCGGCGGCGGTGGCGGCAGGGCCTGATCCGGGCCTGCTGTGCTACCCTCCGAGCGGTTCCGAGGCTTCCCCGTCCGAGTTCCGTTTCCGATGTCCTGGCTGATTTCCGATGCACGCCGTCCAGACCGCATTCCCGTCCGCTGAACGGGCGCTTCGCCTGCTTGCGCTGGCCGCGCTGCTGCTGGCCGCAGCGGCGGTCGTCGAGCAGCTGGTCACCGGTCCCGACCTGCCGGCCACCGGCGCACTGCAGCTGCCCGAACCCGATGCGGCCAGCCCGGCCGACCTGCCGCCGGCCGACTGGCGGCTGTTCGGATCGCCCGAGGCGGTCGATCACGGGCTCGGCCGACCGGTCGAGCCGACCCCGCTGGCGCTGCGCCTGCGAGGCGCGGTGAGCGGCGACCGCGGCTACGCGATCATCGTCGATGCCGAGGGCAACGAGGGCGTCTATCGCGTCGGCGACGATCTGCCCGGCGACGCACGCGTGGTCGAGATCGAGGCACGTCGCGTGCTCCTGCGGCGGGCCGGTCGGACCGAGGCGCTCGCGCTTCCTGCCGGGGCCGGCGGCGACCGGTCGCCGGCCCGGGCCCCGGCCCGGGCCCCGAGCTCCGAAGACGGCGATCCGACCGGCGGCTTCGGCATCGGTTCGCTGACCAGCGTGACCGGCGCGTTCGCGCTGAACCCGGACGAACTGGCGCGCCAGATCACCATCCTGCCGGTCGCCGGCGGCGGGTTCCGGGTCCGCGCCGGGCGGGACGCCACGCTGTTCACCCGGCTCGGCTTCCATGTCAACGACGTCGTCACCGCGATCAACGGCCAGCCGGTCTCGACCCAGGCCGATGTCCGCGCGGTGTTCGAGAACTACAATCCGGGCGAGCGCATCGCCATTACCGTGCGTCGCGGCGATCGCCAGCTGGTCCTGACGCCCGACCTGAACGATTTCTGAGTATCGCACCCGACTCGAGGACCCATCGATGATCCACCGCTGCTTGACCTTGCTGCTGCTGGCCGGACTTGCCGTCCCCGGGGCGCTGTCGGCCCAGGAGGCCGGCGACGACGGTCACGTGCTGAATTTCCAGGACGCCGAGATCCGGTCGTTGATCACCACCGTGGCCGACATCACCGGCCGCAACATCGTCATCGACCCGGCGGTCAGCGGTCGCGTCACGATCGTGTCCAACGAATCGCTGGATGCCGATGAGGTCTACGAGGTCTTCCTGTCGGTGCTCGCCGTGCACGGCTTCAGCGCATTGAGCGACGGCAACGTGACCCGGATCGTGCCCGACGCCACCGCGCGCTTCGGCGCCAACGGCGATGCCGGCGCCGGCGCGCAGGACCAGGTCACCCGGTTGATCGCGCTGTCGCACGTCCAGGCTTCCGAGGCAGTGGCGCTGCTTCGTTCGCTGGTACCGCAGTCGGCCTATCTGGCCGCGCACCCGGGCTCGAACAGCGTGCTGATCAGCGACCGGGCCGCCGGCGTGCGCCGGATCGAGTCGGTGCTGCGGCGGATGGACTCGGCGGTCGGCGACGGCCCCGAGGTGCTGGCGCTGAATCACGCCAGTGCCAGCGAGCTGGCCGAGACGGTCAACGCCATCTATTCCGGCGACCAGCCGCTGGCCTACGCCGACCCGCGAACCAACAGCCTGATCCTCGGCGGCTCGCCGGGCCAGCGCCTGCGCCTTCGCACGCTGGTCAGCCACCTCGACACGCCGCTGGACGCGGCCGGCGGCTCGCGGGTCGTCTACCTGCGGTACGCCGACGCCGATTCGCTGGTCCCGGTGCTGGAATCGCTGGTCGAGCAGCCGGGCGAGGATGCGCCGCGCGCGCGCATCCAGGCCCACACCGAAACCAACGCGATCGTGATCACCGCACCGCCGTCGATCTACCGCGAAATCGCCTCGGTGATCGAACAGCTCGACATCCGGCGGGCCCAGGTGCTGGTCGAGGCGATCATCGCCGAGGTCGCTGCCGACACCGGTCGCGAGCTCGGTATCCAGTGGCAGTTCTTCGAGTCGGGCGACGAGGGCTTCTTCGGCGGCACCAACTTCCAGTCCGGCGGACGCAACATCCTGAATCTCAGCGCCGGCCTGACGGGCGGTGAGGGCAGCACCACGGTGCTGCCGGGCGCCGGCCTGAACCTCGGCTACGTCGGCGGCCGGACCAGCCTGCTCGGCATCGAGCTGCTCGAGATCGGCGCGCTGGCCCGGGCGCTGGCCACCGACAGCAACACCAACGTGCTGTCGACGCCGTCGATCGTGACCATGGACAATCACCCGGCCAGCATCAACGTCGGCCAGGAAGTGCCGTTCCTGTCCGGCAGCTTCCTCGCCGAAGGCATTTCGAACGCCGACGGCCAGGTCAACCCGTTCCAGACCATCGAGCGGCGCGAGGTCGGGGTCAAGCTCAACGTCACCCCGCACATCAACGAGGGCGGCTCGATCATGCTGGCGATCGACCAGGAAGTCTCGTCGCTGGCCCCGGTGATCGGGGCCGTCGACCTGGTCACCAACAAGCGCACGATTTCCACCCGCGTGATGGTGCCCGACGGCGCCATGCTGGTGCTCGGCGGGCTGATCTCCGACGACCTGCAGGAAGGCACCGAGCGGGTCCCCGGCCTGGGTCGGATCCCGCTGCTCGGCGAACTGTTCACCTACCGCGCCGACAATCGGGTCAAGCGCAACCTGATGGTGTTCATCCGGCCGCGCGTGCTCGACGACCCGGAGCTGATGGACGCGGTCACCGCGGCGCAGTATTCCGGGGTCCGTGAACGGCAGCTGCAGCAGCGCGCCGACGACACCGGCGTGCTGCGTCGCCCCGATACCCCGCTGCTGCCGGAGCTCGACGCGTTCCTGCAGGCACCCAGCGGCGACGGGGGCGAATGATCGATCCGTTCCGGCCCGGTTTCGGCTTCGCCCGGCGGCGGGGCGTCACCGTCGGCGATCCGGCGCCCGACGGTCGGCACCGCCTGCTGGTCCGGCTGCCGGCCGATCTCGAGGCGCTGCGCGAAGTGCGCCGCCACCTCGACGGGCCGGTGGTCGTCGAAAAGCTCGACGAAGCCGCCTACGGCGAGGCGATCGCCCGGCTCTATGCCGCTGGCGACGACGATGCGCGGCGAGTGGCGGCCGACCTCGGCGACGAGCTCGATCTCGACCGGCTGGCCGAACAGCTGCCCGAGCCGTCCGACCTGCTCGAATCGGCCGACGATGCGCCGATCATCCGGTTGATCAACGGCGTGCTGTCGCAGGCCGTTCGCGACGGTGCCTCCGATGTCCACGTCGAACCCTTCGAGGACCGGCTGGCGATCCGCTTCCGAATCGACGGCGTGCTGATCGAGACGCTGTCGCTGGCCCGCGCGCTGGCCGCCCCGGTGGTTTCGCGGATCAAGGTCATGGCGCGGCTCGATATCGCCGAGAAACGGCTGCCGCAGGACGGCCGGATCGGTCTGAAGCTGGCCGGGCGCCCGGTCGACGTGCGCGTCTCGACGCTGCCGTCCAGCCACGGCGAGCGCGTCGTGCTGCGGCTGCTCGACAAGCAGGCCGGGCGGCTGAGCCTGTCCGAGCTGGGCATGGACGACGCCCTGCTCGAACGCTTCCGCCGGCTGATCCAGCGCCCGCACGGTATCCTGCTGGTCACCGGCCCGACCGGCTCGGGCAAGTCGACCAGCCTGTACGCCGCGCTGCTGGCGCTGAACGATCGACGCCGCAACATCATGACCGTCGAGGACCCGATCGAATACGACATCGACGGCGTCGGTCAGACCCAGGTCAACCCGAAGGTCGAGCTGACCTTCGCCCGCGGCCTGCGCGCGATCCTGCGCCAGGATCCCGACGTGGTCATGGTCGGCGAGATCCGCGACCTGGAAACTGCGCGGATCGCGGTCCAGGCCTCGCTGACCGGCCACCTGGTGCTGTCGACGCTGCATACCAACACCGCGGTCGGTGCGATCCACCGCCTGGTCGATATGGGCATCGAGCCGTTCCTGCTCTCGTCGAGTCTGATCGGCGTGGTCGCGCAGCGACTGGTGCGGCGGCTGGACCCGGCGCTGCGCGAAGCCTACGAGGCGAGCACGACCGACCTCGAAGCCGCCGGCATCGACCGGCCCGGTCCGGTCACGCTGTACCGGCCGCGGCGCGACCTGCCCGAGGGCGCCACCGGCTATGCCGGCCGCACCGGAATCTACGAGCTGGTCCGGATCGACGAGGAGCTGCAGCAGCTGATCCATGCCCGGGCGCCGGAATCGGCACTGGCCGAAGCGGCGCGCCGCAGCGGACCGGGAATTTTCGACGACGGTTGGAACCGGGCGCTCGAGGGCGTGACTTCGCTCGACGAAGTGCTGCGCGTGACGCGAGAATTCTAGAAACTCGAGGTTGCGTCGAAGAAACGACGGAACCCCGGCCGGGACAGGCGGTCACATACACCGTCGCCGGCTGCCGGCATCAATGCGATGAGGAGCAGGGCGGCCCGATGGGCGAACGCGAGATCGATCAACAACTGGTCGAACGGGTACAGAAGGGCGACAAGCGAGCCTTCGATGTCCTGGTCGGCAAGTACCAGCACAAGATCGTCAGTCTGATCTCGCGCTACGTCCACGATCATGCCGAAGCGCTGGACGTGGCCCAGGAAGCCTTCATCAAGGCCTACCGGGCGATCGGACGCTTTCGAGGCGACAGCGCGTTCTACACCTGGATGTACCGGATTGCCATCAATACCGCAAAGAACCACCTGGTCTCGCAGAGCCGCCGCCCGCCGCTTTCGGACGTCGATGCCAGCGATGCGGAACAATTTGCCGTCGATACGCGTCTCAAGGATCGTGGATCGCCGGAACACGAGCTGCTCACCGAGGAAATCGAGCAGACCATCCATGACGCGATCGCCGCGCTGCCCGAGGATCTCCGGGTCGCGATCACGCTGCGCGAGATGGAAGGCATGAGCTACGACGACATCGCCACCACCATGGACTGCCCGATCGGCACCGTGCGTTCGCGGATCTTCCGCGCCCGCGAGGCCATCGACAATCGACTGCGACCGCTGCTGGGCGGCGAGGGTCCGCGCGATTGAGCGCGGGCCGACTTCCGGAGACGAACCCCGACGAGGTGCACCCCTTGGAACGAAACAACGAGCAACTTTCGGCCTTGATGGACGGCGAGCTGGATCGTCGGGAATCCCGATTCCTGCTGCGCCGATTGATCGCCGACGAGGGCCTGCAGCGTGACTGGGCCCGCTATCACCTGGCGCGCGACTGCATGAAGTCGGAATTCAGGGGGCCGGTCGACCTCGTCGCCCGGGTCCGCGGAGCGATCGCCGAGGAGCGCATGGACCCGGTCGCCCGGCTGTCGCCGCTGGCGCGGTTCGGCATCGGTGGCGCCATGGCCGCCGGGGTCGCGATGCTGGCGGTGGTGGGACTGAATCAGCGGCTGGCCAACGAGCAGATCCCGGGCGAGCCGGCGCCGGCCTTCGTCAGCCAGAGCTCTGCGCTGGATCGCCAGTTCAGCCGCCAGGCCATCCCGGTCGGCCTCAACAACCTGCCGGCCGGTCCCTCGCGACGGGCCGCCGATGACCCGCGTGACCGGATCAGCCGCTACATCATCCGTCACGGCCAGGCCTCCGGCGCATCGAACTTCGTTTCCTTCACGCCGATCCTGACCTCGGACCCGGCCGCCGCGGCCGTGCCGCTGGACACCGGGCCGACCGATAACGACGCGGGCGACGCCGGGGAATGATCGCGCCCCGCGCGCTCGGCCTGCTGGCGCTGACGGCCGCTCTGCTGCCGCTGCCGGCCGCCGCCGAGGACTCGGTCCGGGACTGGTTGACCCGGATGGAACACGCCGTGGCCTCGATCAGCTATCGCGGCACGATGGTCAGCGTCCGCGACGGCCAGCTCGACACCCTGGCGGTCTATCACCGGGTCGACGAACGCGGCATCCGCGAGCGCATCGTCGCGCTGAACGGCCCGCCGCGCGAGATCATCCGTAATCACGATGCCGTCCAGCGGCTGGTGTCCGGCAACGCACCGATGGTGGTCGACAATCCCTTCCCGTCCCGGGTGCTTCCGCGCATCGCCTTCGATGTGCTCGACCGCTCCGATGCGCTGTATCGCGTTCAGATGGCCGGCGGCGAACGGGTCGCCGGACGGGCCGCGCGGGTCATCGAAATCCTGCCGCGCGACGGATTCCGCTACGGCCGCCGGATCTGGCTCGACGAGCGCACCGCCATGCTGTTGCGCACCGTCCTGCTCGATACCGATGGGCGGGTGCTCCAGGACCTGGCCTTCGTCGATCTCGAGCTCGGCGCGACCATCCGCGACGAGGAGCTCCGCCCGGCGCTGGTCAATCCTGCCCGGGTGACCCGCTATCGCGATGCCGGCCGCGCCGATGATCGGACCCTGGCTGCCGGCCAGACGCCGTCCTGGATGCCGGAGACCCTGCCGGAGGGGTTCGAGCTGGTCTCCGTCGGCAGGCCGCTGGGCGGTCAGGACGATGGGTTCGAGCACCTGCTGTTCTCCGACGGACTGTCGAGTTTCTCGGTCTACATCGAACCGGTGCGCGGGCGCCAGGTCACCGAGCAGCTCGACGCGGTCGGTTCGATGAATGTCTACACCGGCCGGCTCGATGACCGCCTGATCACCGTGGTCGGCGAAGTTCCGGCCCGCACGGTCCGGATGATCGGCCAGCACGTCCGCCGCGCCCAGCAGCCGGCCCTGCGCCATTTCCGCTGAGCGGCCGGCGGAGCGCGCGTCGGATGACTTCGGAACCGCTCTGGCAGGCGGCGCGGATCGTCGAAGACGACGACGGGCGACGCTGGTTGGAGTTCGCATCGCCGGCCGATTGCGCCCGCTGCCGGGCGGGCCGGGGCTGCGGGGCGGCCCAGTGGGCCCGCCTGTTCGGCGACCCGCGCGCCCAGCGGCTGCCGCTGCCCGCGGCGTGCACGCTGCCGCCGGGCAGCACGGTTCGCGCCGGAATGTCGGCCCGCGCCGTTCTCCGGGCCGCCGCGCTGGCCTATCTGGCGCCGCTGCTGGCCTTCGTGATGTCGCTGGTCGCGCTCGATGCGCTGGCCGTCGGTGAGGCACAGGCGCTGGCGCTGGCTTCGGCCGCGGCGCTGATCACGCTGCTCGCGGCCCGTCGCGGCGTCCGCAGCCAGCTGGCGCCGTGCGTCGAAGCAGCGCCGTTGGACTGCAGCGCGCTTGAATCCGAGGCCGGGTGAAAGCATGTAGACCCCGAGCCGCGCCGAACCGGCCCGGAACGTTCGCTGCGCTGCGCGGTCCAGTAGTCGCAGGCCCGGGCATCATCCCGGGTCATCGAGTTCGAAGCTTCACGCGCCTGTATTCCGACAACCGAGGATCGATCCACATGAATCACCGGTCTGAACGACGTTCTGCCCCGGCGGCTGCCATCGCGGCCGGCCGCATTCCCTCACTGTTCGCCGCCGTGCTGGCGGCCGTGGTCCTGGCCGGACCTGTCCGCGCCACGCCGGAGGACTTCGCCGACGTGGTCGAGGCCACGATTCCGGCGGTGGTCAACATCGAGACCACCCGGTTCGGTGAGCGCCCGGATGCCGACGCCACCCAGAGCACGCCTCCGGAGGACGTGCCCGAACTGTTCCGACGGTTCTTCGATCCCTACGGCGACGGCCGGCCGCGCGGCCGGCCCGACCGCATGGGCGGCGGCTCCGGCTTCATCTTCCGGGCCGACGGGCTGATCGTCACCAATCACCACGTCATCGAGGATGCCGATGAGATCATCGTCCGGCTGGCCGACCGCCGCGAGTTCGTCGCCGAACTGGTCGGGTCCGACGCCGAGACCGACGTCGCGGTGCTTCGGATCGATGCCGAGAACCTGCCGACGCTGGACTTCGGCGATGCCGCGAGCCTTCGCCCGGGCGAGTGGGTGATCGCGATCGGCTCGCCGTTCCAGTTCGAGCAGAGCGTCACCGCCGGCATCGTCTCGGCGCTGGGTCGCAGCCAGGCCCGCCAGCAGTACGTGCCGTTCATCCAGTCCGACGTGGCGATCAACCGCGGCAATTCCGGCGGTCCGCTGATCGACCGCGACGGCGAGGTGGTCGGGATCAACTCCTGGATTCTCAGTTCATCGGGCGGCAATATCGGCCTGTCGTTCTCGATCCCGATCGAGACCGCCGAGAACACCATCGACCAGCTGCTCGAGTTCGGTCGCGTCGCCCGCGGCTATCTCGGCGTCGGCATCGAGAGCGTCGATCGCGAGGAAGCCGATGCGCTGGGCCTGGACCGCCCGGTCGGAGCGCTGGTCAACCGGGTCGAACCCGGCAGTGCGGCCGACCGAGCCGGCATCCGGGCCGGCGACGTGATTCTCGAAGTTGCCGGCCAGCCGATCGAGATCTTCTCCGACCTGCCGCCGATCGTCGGCTCGATCCGTCCGGGCGAGGAGATCCCGGTGCGGCTGTCGCGCTGGGGCGAGCAGCAGACCGTCGAGGTCGAACTCGACGAACGCGAGGAAGCCGAGCCGGCAGACGACGGCGCCGCGGCCGAGGACGACGCGCCGAGCAATGCGCTGGGCCTGACCGTCGAGCCCTTGACCGATGCTCAGCGTCGCCAGCTCGAAGGCGTCGAGAGCGGCGTCCTGATCACCGCGGTCGAGAGCGACGCGGCGTACCGCGAAGGGGTGCGTCGCGGCCAGATCCTGCAGATGATCAACAATCGTCGGGTCGAGGACATCGACGACTTCCGCGACATCGTCGATTCGCTGGAGCCCGGGCGCTCGGTGGCGCTGCTGCTGTGGGCCAACGGCGCGAGTCAGTTCGTCGCCTACACGCCCGAGGTCGAGCGCTGAGCCCGGCTGCCGTTGCCGGGCGCGTGCATGGAGCGCGGTATACTTCGCTGCCGGTCCGGCGGGCCCGTCCCGCCGGCCGGGGAGATGCCGGCTTGATCGAGCCGCCGCCACCGCGAATCGACGGTGGCGGCGTTCGTTTGTCCGGTCCTGACCCGCTGCCGTGCCCGCTGAGAACCCGACCGTGAACGCTGTATTCGTTGCCAAGCCCCTCTTCGTCGCCGTCCAACGGCATCGTCATCGCGTGCCGTGTCGCGCCGGGGGACGGCCATGAGCCATGCGCCTCGGATCCGCAATTTCTCGATCATCGCTCACGTCGACCACGGCAAGTCGACGCTGGCCGATCGCTTCATCCAGGTCTGCGGTGGGCTGACCGAGCGCGAGATGGCCGAACAGGTGCTCGACTCGATGGATATCGAGCGCGAGCGCGGCATCACGATCAAGGCCCAGAGCGTGACGCTGGACTACGCCGCCGGCGACGGCGAGACCTATCAGCTCAACTTCATCGACACGCCCGGTCACGTCGACTTCTCCTACGAGGTCTCGCGTTCGCTGGCCGCCTGCGAGGGCGCGCTGCTGGTGGTCGACGCCGCCCAGGGCGTGGAAGCCCAGTCGGTGGCCAATTGCTATACCGCCGTCGAGCAGGGGCTGGAAGTGATTCCGGTCATCAACAAGATCGACCTGCCGTCGGCCGACCCCGATCGCGTCAAGGCGCAGATCGAGGACATCATCGGCATCGACGCCAGCGATGCGCTGCTGGTCAGCGCCAAGACCGGTGCAGGCATTGCCGACGTGCTCGAGGCCATCGTCCGCCGGATCCCGGCGCCGGAATTCCGCGACGGCCCGCTGAAGGCGCTGATCATCGATTCCTGGTTCGACAACTACCTCGGCGTCAACTCGCTGATCCGGATCCAGCAGGGCCGGCTGCGCAAGGGCGAGAAGGTCAAGGTCATGTCGACCGGCGAGGAACACGACGCCGACCAGATCGGCATCTTCACCCCGAAGCGCACCATCAAGGGCGTGCTGGAATGCGGCCAGGTCGGCTTCATCGCCGCCGGCATCAAGGAAATTCACGGCGCGCCGGTGGGCGACACCCTGACCATGTCGAAGGACCCGGCCGAAAAGCCGCTGCCGGGCTTCCAGCCGGTCCAGCCGCGGGTGTTCGCCGGGGTATTCCCGGTCGACGCCAGCGACTACCCGGACCTGCGCGAGGCGCTGGACAAGCTGCAGCTCAACGACTCGGCGCTGCAGTTCGAGCCGGAGACCTCGATGGCGCTGGGCTTCGGCTTCCGCTGCGGCTTCCTCGGCATGCTGCACATGGAAATCGTGCAGGAGCGGCTGGAGCGCGAGTACGATCTCGATCTGATCATCACAGCGCCGACGGTGGTCTACGAGGTCGCGCTGACCGACGGCTCGGTCGTCGAGCTCGACAACCCGGCTGCACTGCCGCCGCTGAACAGGATCGACGAAATCCGCGAGCCGGTGATCCGGGCCAACATTCTCGTGCCGCAGGACTACCTCGGCGCGGTGATCGGCCTGTGCGAGGAAAAGCGCGGCGCCCAGCTCGACATGCGCTTTCTCGGCGGCCAGGTCCAGTTGAGCTACGAGCTGCCGCTGGCCGAGGTCGTGATCGATTTCTTCGACCGTCTGAAGTCGGTGTCGCGCGGCTTCGCGTCGTTCGAGTACGCGTTCGAACGTCACCAGGCCGGTCCGTTCGTGCGACTGGACCTGCTGATCAACGGCGAGCGGGTCGACGCGCTGTCGAGCATCGTGCATCGCGACCTGGCCCAGCGCCGCGGCCGCGACCTGGCCGAGCGGATGCGCGATCTGATTCCGCGCCAGATGTTCGACATCGCCATCCAGGCCTCGGTCGGTTCCAACATCATCGCCCGCTCGACGGTCAAGGCCTTCCGCAAGAACGTCACCGCGAAGTGCTACGGCGGCGACGTGTCGCGCAAGCGGAAACTGCTCGAAAAACAGAAAGCCGGCAAGCGCCGGATGAAGAATGTCGGCCGGGTCGAGATTCCGCAGGAAGCCTTCCTTGCGGTGCTGCGTAGCGACAGCGACAACTGACTGCGTCGGCCGGACCGACCAACCGGACAACAATCACAAGGCTCTCCAGGACGATCGATTCATGGATTTTGCTCTCATCATCACGCTGCTGACGCTGGCGTCCGGCGTCGTCTGGCTGCTCGACAAGCTCTGGCTCCGCCGCCGCCGACAGGCCCGGGTCGAGGCCGGCCAGGCCGACAGCGATGCGCCGTCGCGCCCGGTCGAGTACGCCACTTCGTTCTTTCCACTGCTGCTTCTGGTCCTGGTGTTCCGCTCGTTTCTGTTCGAACCGTTCAAGATCCCGTCCGGCTCGATGCTGCCGACGCTGCTGATCGGCGACTTCATCGTCGTGTCGAAGTATTCCTACGGGCTGCGCCTGCCGGTGCTGAACACGAAGATCCTCGAGACCGGTGAACCCGAGCGTGGCGACGTGTTCGTGTTCCGCTATCCCGACGACCCGGGCATCAACTACATCAAGCGGGTGATCGGTTTGCCGGGCGACACCGTCACGTATCGCGACAAGATGCTGTTCGTCAACGGCGAGGCGGTCGAGCAGACCATCGTCGGGCCCTGGATCGGCGAAGGCGTGAACCGGAATCGGCCCGGTACCCGCCCACAGCAGCGGGTCGAGCAGCTCGGCGAAGTCGACCACGAGATCCTGATCCACCCCGGTCGCCGGGCCGGACGGGCGCAGAGCTGGACCGTGCCCGAAGGCCATTACTTCGCGATGGGCGACAACCGCGATGCCTCGCTGGACAGCCGCGCATGGGGCTTCGTGCCCGAGCAGAACCTGGTCGGCAAGGCCATCCGCATCTGGATGCACTGGGATTGCGGGCGCGGCTTCTGTGTCGACTTTTCGAGGATCGGTGATAGGATTGAGTGACCTCTGCTCCGGCGGTTCGGGGACGGAGTCGGATCAATGGGAACGTTGTCGATCGGCCTGGAGTGATTGGGAGAACGCATGAAGACCAAGCGACAAATGGGGATGACCCTGATCGGGTTCCTGCTGCTGTTGTCGGCGGTGATTTTCGTGGCCTATATCGGCATGAAGCTGGTGCCGATCTACATGAACCACTACAACATCGTCAGCGCGATGAAGGACCTGGCCGCCGAGCCGGGTTCGGCGCAGTACAGCGAGCGCCGGGTTCGCGACCTGCTGTCGCGCAAGCTCAGCGTCAACTACGTCCGTTCGCTCCGACCCGACCAGATCGAGCTGATCCGTTCGCCGCAGCCGTCGCTGAAGCTGGAATACGAAGTGCGCGAGGACCTGATCGGAAACATCGACGTGGTCGTTTCGTTCAACCGTGTCGAAGTCCTCAACTGATCCGGTGCGCCCGGCTTCGCTGCCGGGTCTGCCGTACACCTTCGATGATCCCGGCCTGCTCGAGCAGGCCCTGACCCACCGCAGCTGCGGCAACCCGCACAACGAGCGGCTGGAGTTCCTCGGCGATGCGCTGCTGAACTTCACGATCGCCGCGCTGCTGTATCGCCGTCGGCCCGAGGCCGCCGAAGGCGACCTGTCCCGGATGCGCGCTCGCCTGGTCCGCGATCGGACGCTGGCCGAGATCGCGCGCGAGCTCGATCTGGGCGATCATGTCCGGCTCGGTCCCGGCGAACTCAAGAGCGGTGGGTATCTTCGCGAGTCGATCCTGGCCGATGCGCTGGAGGCGATCTTCGGTGCCGCACTGCTCGACGGCGGCGTGGTTGCCGCGCGCGAGCTGGTCGAGGCCGTGGTCGGTCCGCGAATCGACACGCTGCCGGCAGCGGAGCTGCTCAAGGACCCCAAGACCCGGTTGCAGGAGCTGCTTCAAGGCAAGGGCCTGGCCCTGCCGGAGTACATCGTGGTCGACGAGCAGGGCGCCGACCACCTGCGGCAGTTCACCGTGGAATGCGGCGTCGATCTGCTCGACGCCCCGGTGCAGGCCACTGCCGGTTCGCGCCGCAAGGCCGAGCAGGCCGCGGCCCGCGCTGCGCTGGAGCGCCTGGAGGCGACGTCATGAACGAACGCGAAACCGAATCCTCTCCGCCGCGCGCCGGGACCGTCGCGCTGGTCGGCCGACCGAACGCCGGCAAGTCGACGCTGGTCAACCAGATGGTCGGTGAGCACGTCTCGATCGTGACCCACAAGCCCCAGACCACCCGCCACCGGGTGACCGGGATCGTCAATGATCCGCGCGGCCAGGTCGTGCTGGTCGATACGCCCGGCCTGCATCGCCGGCGCGACCACGCGCTGAACCGCCACCTGAACCGCGTCGCCGCCGAGACGCTGCCCGGCGTCGACCTGGTCGTGGTGCTGGTCGACGCGGCCAACCCGACCGACGAGGACCGGATGGCGCTTGCCGCCGCCGACCAGTCGGGCCAGCCCTACCTGCTGGTGTTCAACAAGATCGACAAGGTCAAGCACCGCGCCGAGCTGCTGCCGCTGGCCCGGGCGTGGACCGCCGCCGTCAAGCCCGAGGCGGTGCTCTACATCTCGGCGCTGCGCGACGATGGCGTCGAGGGCCTGCTCGACGCGATCCTCGCCCGCCTGCCGGAGCAGCCGCCGCTGTATCCGCCCGAGCTGTTCACTCGCGAGCCGATGCGTTTCCTGGCCGCCGAACTGGTTCGCGAGCAGCTGCTCGAGAACCTGCACCAGGAGATCCCCTACGGCACCACGGTGGTCGTCGAATCGTTCGAGGAAGACGATGGCCGGCTGGCCATCGCGGCGCGCATCCTGGTCGCCGAGAAGCGCCACAAGGGCATCGTCATCGGCAAGGGCGGTCAGACGCTGAAACGGATCGGCTCGCGCGCCCGCCAGGCCATGCAGACCCTGTTCGACCAGCCGGTACGGCTCGATCTCAACGTGGCCGTCATGGAAGGCTGGATGGACCGGGAAGCGCTGTTCGATCGGCTCGGGTATGGCCGCTGAGCGGTCGCAGGGCGCGTCGGGGAGGCGATGAGCCGCGTTGATCGGGAACCGGTCTTCGTGCTGCACCGGCGGCCGTTTCGGGAAACCAGCCTGATCGTCGAGTTGCTGACCGCGCGTCACGGTCGGATCGTCGGTGTTGCGCGCGGTGCGCGTGGACCGCGCTCGTCGCTGCGCGCCTTCGGCGAGCCGTTCCGCCCGTTGGAGGCCGGCTGGACGCGGCGTGGTGAAATGGCCACGCTGACCGGTGCCGAGCCGATCGGTCAGGCCGTCGTCCTGTCGGGGCGGGCGCTGTGGTGCGGCCTGTATGCCAACGAACTGCTACTGCGCCTGCTGCCGCGCGATGTCGAGGAGCCGGAACTCTTTCTGGCCTACGCCGACCTGCTGCCCGGCCTGCGCGAGGCCGAACGCCAGGGTCCGGCGCTCCGGCGCTTCGAGTGGTCGCTGCTGTCGGTGCTGGGGGTGGCGCCGGAGATCGACGTGGTCGGCCAGGCCCGGATCGCGGTCGATCCCGACGCCGGCTATCGGATCGATCCCGACCGCGGTCCGGAGCCGGCGCGCGGCCGGACCGCGATTCCCGGTCACGCGCTCCGCGCGCTGGCGGCCGGACGGACGCTCACGGCGGCCGACGCCTCGGCGTTGCGCCGCCCCATGCGAGAATTGATCGAGCGTCAGCTGGACGGCCGTCCGCTGCAAACGCCGAAACTGTATCGAGAGTAGGCCAGGAGGGCCCATGACGCGAACCCTGCTCGGAGTCAACATCGACCATGTCGCTACGCTGCGCCAGGCGCGCGGCACCGCGTACCCCTGCGTGCTCGACGCCGCGCGCGCGGCCGAATCGGCCGGCGCCGACCTGATCACCGTGCACCTGCGCGAGGACCGGCGCCACATCCAGGACCGCGACGTCGAGGCGCTGATGGACGTGGTCACGACACGGCTGAACCTCGAGATGGCGGTGACCGAGCCGATGATCGGGTTCGCCCTGGCGCTCCGACCGCCGGACGTCTGCCTGGTGCCCGAGCGGCGCGAGGAGCTGACCACCGAGGGCGGACTGGACGTGGCCGGTCAGGCCGATCGGGTCGGCGAGGCCTGTCGTCGACTCGGCGAGGCCGGCATCCGGGTCTCGCTGTTCATCGACCCCGAGCCGGTCCAGGTCGCCGCGGCCGCCGCCGCTGGCGCGCCGGTCGTCGAACTGCACACCGGTGGCTGGGCCGAGGCGGGCGGGGACGCCGCGGTGGCCGAGCTCGGCCGGATCGAGCGCGCTGCCGAGGCAGCCGAGCAGGCCGGCCTGGTGGTCAACGCCGGGCACGGACTGCACTACCACAACACCGCCGAGCTGGTCCGGATGCGGCGCATCCGCGAGTTCAACATCGGCCATGCGATCGTCGCCCGGGCCGTGTTCGTCGGCCTCGATCGGGCGGTGGCGGAAATGCGCGAGGTGATCGACCGGGCGTCAGCCTGATTCGCGCGCGGCCAGCGCCGCGAGGGTGGCGTCGAGCGTGCGCCTGAACTGCAGGTACGCGGTCGAGAGCGGGTCGGGTCGGCACCGCTGCAGCGCCTTGTGCAACCCGGTCGCGCTGGCGGCCAGCCGGTCGGCGCCGACGTAGCCGGCCGCGCCGATCCACTGGTGCAGGCGTTCCCGGGCCGCGGGATCGGCCCGCAGCACCTCGTCTTCCAGCCCGGGCAGGCCGTCGCGCAGCTCCGCGGCGAACGCGCAGCGGAGATCGGCCAGCCGGGACGCCGAGCCCAGGGCGCGCAGCCCGCCGGCGTCGTCGAGCAGGGCCGGGGCGCTGCGGCCGGTCGTGCCGGCAGTTGCGAAGACCGATTCGCCGTCGACCATCCGATGCAGCGCAGCCAGCAGCGCGTCGGGTGCGACCGGCTTGCCGACATAGCCGCGGAAGCCGAGCGTGCGAGCGCGGGCCAGCGCTTCCTCGCGATGATCGGCGGTCAGTGCCACGGCCAGCGGCAACGGCTCGGAGTGCACTTCGCGGATCCGCAGCCAGGTCGAGAATCCGTCGAGATCGGGCATGTGCAGGTCGAGCACGACCAGGCCGAAGCGCTCGGCCGCGCACAGATCGATGGCGACCGCCCCGCTGTCGGCGAGCCTGAGCTGGCGCACATGCGGCTTGAGCACCGCGCGCAGGAAGGCCCGGTTGACCGGGTGGTCGTCGACGGCCAGCACCTTCAGGCCGGCCAGTCCAGCACATCGATCCTTCATGGTCGCTTCCCCGTGCGTTGTCGAACGTCGTGCCAACGCTCACAATGGTAGCCGATGAGCCACCGATTTCTCACGGTCGATCGACGCTTGCCCGGTCACGCACCGGGCCTGGCCGCGCTGGCCGCGCTGGTCGCGGCGTCCGTTGCCGGCCCGGTCGGGGCCCTTCAGTGGACGCTGCAGGCCGACGCCGCGGTCGCCGGCGGGCTCCGGGTCGAACGGCTCCGGGTCGAGCGCGCCGCCGACGGCCGCGTCGAGGCCGCCGTCGACGGACTGGTGGTCCCGGCGCTGGGTGCGCTCGGCCGCTTCCGGCTGGACTGCGCGCCGGCGGCGCTACCGTGCCGGGAAGGACGGCTGCAGCGCATCGACGAGGCCGCCGGCGTGCTCGCGACCGCGAACTGGACGCGGGGTACCGAGGACCTGCCCGACGGCGGCCTGGCCCTGGCACGCACGTCCGATGGTTGGGGCCTGCGCGTCGACGGACTGGAGCTGGCGGCGTGGTTGGCCGCGCCACAGGCCCCGGTGATGCTCCAGTCCGGTCGGATGACCGGGCGCGCGTCGATCGCCGGCGGCAGCGGGCAGTTCGATCTGCGCATCGACGAGCTGGGCTTCGACACCGCCGATGGCCGCTATGCCGGCGCCGGGCTGCGTCTGGACGTCGAGGCCGAGTGGGACGGTCGAGAGCTCGAGGCCGGGCTGGCCTGGCGGGCCGGCGAAGTGTTGCTGGGACCGGCCTATCTGCCGTCGCCGCCGGTGCCGGTGGCGCTGGCGCTGAGCGTCGTTCCACGCGCGGCCGGGGGGCGTCGGGTCCTGGGTCGGCTGACGGCCGACGGCCTGATCGCCGCCGGGCTGGACGCGGGCTGGGATGCGCCGGGCGCGCTGCTGCGACCCGATCGCGCTTCGCTCGAACTCGAGATTCCTTCGCTGGGCGCGCTCTGGTCGCTGGGTCCGGAATCGATCGCAGCCGGTGCCGGCTGGGAGTCGCTGCAGGTGCAGGGCCGCCTCGACGGCCGGCTGGAATGGCGCGCCGGGCAGGTCGGGATGCTGGACGTCGAACTGGCAGGCGTGGGCATCGATGATCCGTCCGGGCGCCTGTCGATCCGTGACCTCGATGGTCGGCTCCAGCGCCGCGATGCGCTCGACCGGGCGGCACTGTCGTTCGAGACGCTCACGCTCTACGCGCTGCCGTTCGGCCCGGCCTCGCTGCGGCTGTCCGGCACGCCAGAGGCGCTGGCGCTCGACGAGCCGGCCCGGATTCCGCTGCTCGACGGCGCGCTGCGACTCGACCGCTTGCGGATCGAGCGCGGTGGCGAAGGCCCGCCCGGCCTGGCCCTGGATGCTGCGCTGGAGCCGCTGTCGCTGGCCGAACTGACCGGCCGGCTGGGCTGGCCGCGGTTCGGTGGCCAGCTGTCGGGGCGCTTTCCGTCGGTGCGGCTGGACCGCGAGACGCTGGAGGTGGCCGGCGGGCTGGACCTGGAGCTGTTCGACGGCAGCGCGAGGATCGAGAACCTGGCGATCGAGCGGCCGTTCGGACCGCTGCCTGCGCTGGCCGGCACGCTGACCCTGGACCGGCTCGACCTGGCACCGCTGACCGCCGCGTTCGATTTCGGTGCGATGCAGGGATCGCTGTCCGGCTACGTGCGCGAGCTGCGCCTGCTCGACTGGCAGCCGGTGGCCTTCGACGCCTGGCTGTACACGCCACGCGACAGCCGCCGCTCGCGCCGCATCTCGCAGCGCGCGGTCGATCAGATCGCCAGCCTCGGTGGCGGCGGTGCGGCGGCGCTGTCGGCGCCGCTGCTGTCGTTGTTCGATGACTTCGGCTACGCCCGGGTCGGCATCGGCTGCCGGCTGGCCGGCAATGTCTGCCGGATGCGCGGCCTCGAAGAGCTCGACGGGGGCGGCTACCGGATCGTAGAAGGACGCGGCCTGCCGCGCCTCGATGTGGTCGGCTTCCGGCGCCAGGTCGACTGGCCGGTGCTGCTGGCCCAGCTGGAGGCGGCGACCCGCGGCGACGGGCCCCGGGTCGATGACTGATGTTCGACGGCGGGTGTACAACGGCAAAGGCGTGCCGAGCGCAGGGGCGATGTGACCCGCTTCGCCGGTCTCCGGTGGCGGCCGGGAAGAGCAGGTTTGCTACACTTCGCGCCGTTCAGTACCCATTCAACGGCCGGGCCGCAGATTGCACCTGCCTGCCTGTCCGAACCCTGACCCCGGAGGTCCTTCCGATGAACCTGAATCACTTGAAATGGTCGGTCGCAGCACTGGTCTGCAGCGTGGCCGCGGCCTGCGTCACGATCAACGTGTACTTCCCCGAGGCGGCCGCCGAACAGGCCGCCGATCGTTTCATCCGCGACGTGATCGGCCCGGAGACCGAGCCGCAGGCCGCCGTTGTGCCGCCGGCCATTCCGGCGCCACGGGCGTCGCTGGTCGCAGCCCTGGTCGGGTTCGTCATTCCCTCGGCCCATGCGCAGTCGGCCGACATCGACATCGAGAGCCCGCAGATCAACGCGATCAAGTCACGCATGGCCGAACGCCATCGGCAGCACCTGGCCGGCTGGTTCGACGCCGGTGCGATCGGGTTCAGCAACGACGGCCTGGTCGAGATCCGCGATCGCTCGGCCGTCGGGCTGGCCGAGCGGCGGACGCTGGAGCAGGTGGTCGCCGCCGAGAACGCCGATCGCAACGCGGTCTACCGCGAGATCGCCGTGGCCAACGGCCACCCCGAGTGGGAAGACCAGATCCGCGAGACCTTCGCGCGCCGCTGGATCGCCAACGCCCGGCCCGGCTGGTACTACCAGGACGCCGGCGGCCGCTGGCAGCAGGCCTAGACGCTTGGGTCGTCAGCGGCGCCGGCGCCTGCCGGCCGAACCGGTCGCCGTCGAAATCCACGACCTGGCCCACGATGGTCGGGGCGTGGGGCGGATCGAGGACAAGGTCGTGTTCGTCCACGGCGCGCTGCCGGGCGAGCGCGTACTGGCCCGCCTGACCGGCCGCAACCGCAAGTTCGACGAAGCCATCGCGCTGGCCGTCGAACAGGCCTCCGACGAGCGGGTCGAGCCGCGCTGCGAGTGGTTCGGCAACTGCGGCGGCTGCGCCCTGCAGCACCTCGACGCCGGCGCCCAGGTTCGCTGGAAGCAGGGCCGGCTGGTCGAGAATCTCAAGCGGATCGGCGGCGTGGCGCCGGAGCGGTGGCTGGAGCCGGTCGTCGCCGAGCCGTGGAACTACCGGCGCCGGGCTCGGCTCAGCGCGCGCTGGGTCCCGGGCAAGGGCCGGGTGCTGGTCGGTTTTCGCGAAGTCGGCGGCCGCTACGTGGCCGAGATCGAGGGCTGCGAGGTGCTCCACCCGGTGTTCGCCGACCGCCTGATGAGCCTGTCGGCGCTGATCGGCGGGCTGAGCATCCCCGACCGGGTCGCCCAGGTCGAGTGTGCGGCCGGCGACGACTCGGCCGCGATCGTTCTGCGCCACCTCGAGCCGCTGACCGACGCCGACCTCGAAGCCCTGGTCGGCTGGAGCGAAGCCAACGGTATCGCGGTCTGGCTGCAGCCCAAGGGGCCGGACACCGTCCATCGGCTGCATCCGGCCGAGCATCGGCTCAGCTACCGGCTCGATGCCTTCGATCTCGAGCTGGTCTTCCATCCGCAGCACTTCGTCCAGGTCAACGCCGCGATCAACCGGCAGTTGACCGAGCGGGCGGTCGACCTGCTCGACTGCGGCCCGGACGACCGCGTGCTCGACCTGTTCTGCGGCCTGGGCAATTTCTCGCTGCCGCTGGCCACCCGCGCCGGCGCCGTGCTCGGCGTCGAGCTCGACGCGGCGATGGTCCAGGCGGCCGAACGGAATGCCGCTGCGAACGGCTTGACCAACGCCCGGTTCAAGGCCGCCGACCTGCAGCAGCCGGTCGAGCAGCTGGAGTGGCTGAAGGGCGATTTCGATCGCGTGCTGATCGATCCGCCGCGCTCCGGTGCGCTGGAGGTGTTGCCGGTGATCGCCGCCAGCGGCGCGCGCCGGGTCGTCTATGTCAGCTGCGATCCGGCCACGCTGGCCCGTGACGCCGGCGAACTGGTCCGGACCCACGGCTACCGGCTCGCCAGCGCCGGGGTGGCCGACATGTTTCCGCACACCGCGCACGTCGAATCGATCGCGGTGTTCGAGCGGGAGGCGGCATGAGCGAACTGCGTTCCGGACCGCTGATCGTCGGCATCGACGGTCTCGAACTCGACGCCGAAACGCGCGAACGGCTGGCCCACCCGGCGGTCGGTGGGGTGATCCTGTTCGCCCGCAACTACGATTCGCCGGAGCAGCTGATCGGCCTGACTGCCGCGATCCGTGCCCTGCGCGACCCGCGGCTGCTGATCTGCGTCGACCAGGAGGGCGGCCGCGTCCAGCGCTTCCGCGCCGGATTCACGCCGCTGCCGCCGCTGGCCGTGATCGGGCGCTGGTACGGCAGCCACGCCGATCGCGCGCGCGACCTGGCCTATCGTCATGGTCGGATCATGGCCGCCGAAGTGCTCGGCCACGGCGTCGACCTGAGCCTGGCCCCGGTGCTCGACCTGGGCGGCAACAGCGAGGTCATCGGCGATCGTGCGCTGGCCGCCGAGCCCGAGGCCGTGGCCGACCTGGCCCGGTACTACGTCGCCGGCATGCGCGACGCCGGCATGGCGGCCTGCGGCAAGCATTTCCCGGGCCACGGCAGCGTTCGGCCGGACAGCCACCTGACCGAAGTCGTCGACGAGCGCTCGCTGGAAACCCTGCAGGCCCGGGACCTGGCGCCGTTCCGGGCGCTGGCCGGGGACCTGGCGCTGGTCATGCCGGCCCACGTCTGCTACCCGGCCGTCGAGGCCTGCCCGGCGGGCTTTTCGAAGCGCTGGCTGGCCGACATCCTGCGCGGCGAGCTGGGCTTTGCCGGCCAGGTCGTGTCGGACGACCTGGACATGGCCGGCGCGGCATCGGCCGGAAGCGCGGCCGACCGCCTGCACGCGGCGCTGGCCGCCGGTTGCGACCTGGCCCTGGTCTGCGAGCCGGCCTCGGTGCCGACCGCGCTCGACGCCCTCGGCGATGCCCCGCCCGGCGCCGATCTCGCGCCGCTGTACGGTCGCGCCCGGCTGACCCTGGAAGAACAGGAACGGGTGCCGGAGTTCCGCGCCTGGAAAACCACCCTGAAGACCCTTTCGGAGGAGACCCGTGGCTGAATGGATGGACCGCCTGGCCGGCATGATCGGCGTGAACCCGTGGACCGTGCACGCCTTCCTGATCCTGCTCGGCGCCCAGCTGGTCGATTTCGTCTACCGCAGGTTCATGAACCGGATCGCCCGGCTGGCCGAGCGGAGCGTCAACCTGTGGGACGACGCGCTGGTCTATGCCGGCAAGCGACCGATCTCGGTGCTGATCTGGGGGCAGGGCCTGTTGATGGCCGCCCGCGTGGTCGCCCCGCACACCGAGGTCATCCTGTTCTCGCCGGACCTGCTGGCGATGACCCAGCAATTGCTGCTGGTGTTCAACGCCACCTGGTTGCTGTTCCGCCTGGTGACCGGCTTCGAAGAGGCCTACGTCCACCTGCAGCAGGAGCGCGACCGCGGTATCGATCTGACCACGGTCAGCGTGCTGGCCCGGATCGTCCGGATCGCCGTGGTCCTGACCGGCGTGCTGACCATTCTCAGCATCCTGAACATTCCGATTTCCGGATTGCTGGCCGCCGGCGGCGTGGGCGGCATCGCGATCGGCCTGGCCGCGCGCGACCTGCTGGCCAACTTCTTCGGCGGCTTGACGGTGTTCATGGACCGGCCGTTCGGCGTCGGTGACTGGGTCCGTTCGCCCGATCGCGACATCGAGGGCGTGGTCCACAAGATCGGCTGGCGGGTGACGACCATCATCAAGTTCGACCGCCGGCCGATGTACGTGCCGAACGCGACCTTCACCACCATCACCGTGGAGAACCCGTCGCGCATGACCCACCGCCGGATCAACGAGCACATCGGCGTGCGCTACGACGATTTCGCCGCGGTCCGGGCGATCGTCGACGAGATCCGCGCCATGCTGCAGCAGCGCGAAGACATTGCAACCGACCAGACGCTGATGGTGCATTTCGATCGCTTCGGCGCATCGTCGCTGGACATCATGGTCTACTGTTTCACGCGGACCACGGTCTGGGCCGAATACCACGCGGTGCGCGAGGACGTTCTGCTGACGATCGGCGAGATCATCGAACGACACGGCGCCGAGATCGCGTTCCCGACCCGGACGTTGAAGATCGACGCCGTGCCGCCCGAACCGGCCGGCCTGGAAGACGGGCAATGAGCGAGACCACGATGACCGAGACGACGATGCCCGAGGGCGCCGAACGGCTGTTCGACGCCGCCCAGGTGGCGGCCGCCTACGACCGGTTGGCCGTGCGGCTCGACGCGGCACTGCCGGAGGGGCCGGTCCTGCTGCTGACCGTCATGACCGGTGGCCTGTTCCCGGCCGTCGAGGTGGCCCGACGCCTGAAGCGGCCGATCACGATCGACTACGTTCACGCGACCCGCTACCGTGGCGCCACCCGCGGCGGTGAAATCGACTGGATCCGCTGGCCCGCGCTGCCCGATTCGAGCCGGCAGGTGCTTCTGGTCGACGACATCTTCGACGAGGGCCATACCCTGGCCGCGGTTCGCGACCGGATCGCTTCGCACCACGACGTGACCACGGCGGTGCTGGCCCTGAAGCGACACGACCGCGGCCTGCCGCGCGACTGGATCGATCACTACGGCCTGGAGGTGCCCGACCGCTACGTGTTCGGCTGCGGCATGGACCACGCCGAGCGCTGGCGCGAGCTGCCCGAGATCTGGGCGCTGCCGGACGCGCATTGATACGGGAGGACGGATCGACATGAGCATCGGCATCATCGGCGGAACAGGGGCGCTGGCGCTGTACGAGCCGCTGGAGACGGCGGCCCTCACCACACCGTTCGGTCCGCCGTCGGCCCGCCCGGTGCGGGTCGCGATCGGCGATCGTTCGGCCTGGTTCCTGGCCCGGCACGGCAACCCGCACCGCATTCCACCGCACCGCGTCAACTATCGCGCCAACCTGCATGTCCTGCGCACGCTGGGCTGCCGCACGGTGATCGCGGTCAGCGCCGTCGGCGCCGTCGACCCGGCCCTGCCGGCCGGCGCGCTGGTCGCCATCGACCAGGTCATCGACTACACCTGGGGTCGCCTTCATACCTACAGCGACGGCCCGTCGGCGCCGCTGCGGCATGTCGAATTCGCGCAACCCTTCGAGGGCGAGGCGCGGCGCGCGCTGATCGAGGCGGCCAGCGAGCTCGGCGAGTCGCTGGTGCCGGAAGGCTGCTACGGAGCCACCCAGGGACCGCGGCTGGAAAGCGCCGCGGAGGTCCGAAGGCTGGCTCGCGACGGTTGCACGGTGGTCGGCATGACCGCCATGCCCGAGGCCGGCCTGGCGCGCGAACTGGGCATGGACTACGCCAACCTGTGCGTGGTCGCCAACCCGGCCGCCGGGGTTTCCGATACCCCGATCAGCGAGGACGAGATTCACCGCGAGCTGGCCGCCGCCATGGACCGGGTGCGGCGGGTGTTGAGCGCGGCCGTCGCCCGGCTGCCCGAGTGATGCCGGGTGTCGTCGGCATCGGAGTGTGACGAGGTTCGCGCATCGAAGTGTTGGGCAAAGCGCTGCGGTCCGGTACCATGAGAACTCGATCCTCCCCGACCGCGTGCAACGGTGACCGATCTACTCCGCTTCCAGGCGCATCACGTCAGCGACAAGGACATCCGCGTCCTGCGTTCGCTGGTGGGCCTGGCCGGCAACCAGACCGACCTGCGGGTCACGATCTCGGAGGACGATGAGGGCGACATCCTGCTGATCGATGTCGACGATGCCGAGGGCAGGGCGGCGTGGGAAGCGTTCAACCGAGGCCCCGTGCCGGCCGTCGCCCTGTCGAAGCAGCGCGATTTCCCGGCCCGCTTCCTGTTGACCAAGCCGATCCGCTCGCAGCCGCTGATCCAGCTGCTCGGCGAGCTGACCTCGCCGTCCCATTCGCCGGAAGTCGAGGCCCGGACCGCGCCGGCCTGGGCGGTCATGGCCTTCGGCGACGACGAGTTGCCGCTGGCCGAGCACCTGCGCCGTCACACCTGGGATGCGCCGGTGGTGCTGGCCAGCGACGGCGGGGCCGAGTTGATCATCGACGCCGGTTCCGGCGCCTGGTACTCCGGGGCCTCGGATCGCGAGCTGGCGCGGCTGCTGCAGCGCAGTTTCGCCGCCTCGACGGTGCGCGAACTGTCGAGCAGCGAGCTGATCGATCACACCAACGGCCTGGAGCAGAACAACCTCACCCACTTGAAGTGGCGCGCCGGGCTCGCCCTGTCCGACGGAGCGCTGCATCCCGACCTGGCCGGCGATGTCCGGCTGATGCTGCCCCAGGTGCCGCTCCAGGCATTGTCCGACACGGCCTATTCGCGCCAGGCGCGCCTGCTGATCCGAGCGCCGATGACCGTCGATGAACTGGCCGAGGCCAGTCGGGCCGAGAAGGACGACGTGGCCGCGTTCCTCAACGCCTGCCACGCCTGCGGGTTCCTGCTCATCGACGCCGGTCGTCCGGCTTCGGCCAGCGGCTGAGCCATGACGGTTCGCAAGCGGATGTCGCGATGAATTCGCCGGTCGGGATCGACGCCGCGGCGTTTGCCGGTCCCCACGCCTGTCTCGACCTGGCCGATCTGGCCGCGGCCCGCGGCGTCGACCCCGACAAGTTCGTGCTCGGCCTCGGCCAGCGCCGGATGGCGATCGCCTCGCCGTGCGAGGACACCGTCACCCTCGCGGTCGACGCCGGTCGCCGGGCGCTGGCGGCGTTCGACATCGATCCGGCCGAGATCGGCACGCTGATCGTCGGCACCGAGACCGGCGTCGACCACAGCAAGCCGGTGGCCGTCTACGTCCACGAACTGCTCGGCCTCGACGCGCGCTGCCGCACTTTCGAAACCAAGCATGCCTGCTACGGCGCGATGGCCGGGCTGACCGCGTCGATGGACTGGATCGCCGCCGGCCGGGCGCGCGGACGCAAGGCGCTGGTCATCGCCTCCGACATCGCCCGCTATGGCCTGGGCACGCCGGGCGAACCGACCCAGGGCGCCGGTGCCGTGGCGCTGGTGGTCGCCGACCGGCCGCGCCTGCTGACCGTCGACCCGGCCACGATCGGCGACTACACCCGCCAGGTCATGGACTTCTGGCGACCGCTGTATTCCAAGGTCGCCTTTGCCGATGGGCACTACTCGATCCAGTGCTACCTCGACGCGCTGGTCGGCGCGCGAGCCGACGCGGTGGGCGAGGGCGCGGCGCTGCTCGACGAGCTGGCCGCCTGCCTGTATCACGTGCCGTTCGTGAAGATGGCCAAGAAGGCGCACCAGCGCCACCTCGAGATCGAGCGCGGCGCGCCGCTGGATCGCGACAGCGATGCCGACCGGCAAGCGCTGGCCGCCAGCCTGTCGAGCCGGGTCGAGCCGTGGCTGACGCTCAACGCCGAGATCGGCAACATCTACACCGGCTCGCTGTTCCTGTCGCTGATCGACCTGCTGCGCCAGGCCGCCGAGCGCTTTTCCGGGCGGACGGTCAGCCTGTTTTCCTACGGCAGCGGCTGCGGCGCGACCTTCTGCCTCGGCGAGATCACCGGGACCGCGGCGCAGTGGGCCTCGGCACTGGACCCGTCCGAAGACCTGGCCCGTCGGTACCGCCTGAATATCGAGGACTACGAGCGGCTGGTCCGCGACGGCGAGCAGGCCGACACCGCCGAATCACTGGACCCGACCAGCTACGGCCTGTCCGACGGCCTGTTCTACGTCGGCACCGTCGACCACCAGCGGCGATACGTGGAGAGCAGGGCTGAGCGGTGAGCGGTGAGCGGTGAGCGGTAAGCGGTGAGCGGTGAGCGGTGAGCGGTGAGCGGTGAGCGGTGAGCGGTGAGCGGTGAGCGGTGAGCGGTGAGCGGTGAGCGGTGAGCGGTGAGCGGTAAGCGGTAAGCGGTAAGCGGTAAGCGGTGAGCGGTGAGCGGTGAGCGGTGAGCGGTGAGCGGTGAGCGATGAACCCGAACCCCGAACCCTGAACCCTGAAACCTGAAACCTGAAACCTGAAAACTGAAAACTGAAAACTGAAAACTGAAAACTGAAACCTGGTCCCTGCCCATCCCCTCCGTCCCTGCCTCCAGGCGGCGGCTGCACGCGATGCGCTTGGCCGGGTCCCGGCAGCCACCCACTCGTTCCTTTCCCCTCGCCCCCTCGTCCCGGCGTTTCAGCAAAAATCCCGCGAGTCCGCGGCCAGTCCGTCCAGCCAGCCGTCCAGGGTCTCGAAACGATGCGCCACCACGTGCTGGGTGCCGTTGGCGTTCTGAAGCGTTCCGACGACCTTCAGCAGCGTTGCCTGCAGCACTTCGGCCCGGAACCGCTCCAGCAGCTTCGGCCAGACGATCACGTTGATGATCCCGGTCTCGTCTTCCAGCGACAGGAACACCACGCCCGAGGCGGTGCCCGGCCGCTGGCGGTGGGTGACGACGCCGGCGGCCTGGACCGCACTGCCGTCGGGCAGGGCGGCCAGCGCCCGGGCCGGCTTGACCCGCGCGCCCAGCCGGCGGCGCAGTTGTCCGATCGGGTGATGGTCCAGCGACAGGCCGGTGGCGGCGTAGTCGTCGAGCAGGTCTTCGCGCACGCCCGGCAGGCCGAGCTGCGGTTGCTGCTCGGCCAGCTGCGCATGGGCCAGCAGATCACCCTGGCGGCGTGCGCCGAGGGCCTGCCAGCGCGCCCGCCGCCGATGTCCGGCCAGCCCCTTCAGCGCGCCGGCCTCGGCCAGCGCGCGGATTGCCTTCGCGTCCAGCCCGGCGCGTTCGGCCAGTTCGCCGGTGTCGCGGAACGGCGCATGGGCGCGCGCCGCGACCAGCCGCTCGGCGGCCTCGCCGGCCAGGCCGCGGACCAGGCGCAGGCCCAGCCGGATGGCCGGGTTGCTGGTGCTGCAATTGTCGTTCCACTCATGGCCGCCGCGCGGGTCCGGGCACAGCGAGCAGTCCACGTCGCTGGCCCGCACGTCGACCGGCAGCACGCGCACGCCGTGCCGGCGCACGTCGGCGATCAGCTGGGCCGGCGCGTAGAAGCCCATCGGCTGGCTGTTGAGCAGGCCGCAGCAGAACGCCGCCGGGTGATGGCGCTTCAGCCACGACGAGAAGTAGGTCAGCAACGCGAAACTGGCCGCGTGCGACTCGGGAAAACCGTAGTCGCCGAAGCCGCAGATCTGGCCGTAGATCCGTTCGGCGAACGCCAGCGAATAGCCGCGCGCCAGCATGCCGTCGATCAGCTTGTCGCGGAACGGTTCCAGTCCGCCGCGACGCTTCCAGGCCGCCATCGCCCGCCGCAGCTGGTCGGCCTCGCCGGGGGTGAAGCCGGCCGCGACGATCGCGATCTGCATGACCTGCTCCTGGAAGATCGGCACGCCCAGGGTGCGCTTCAGCACGCTCTCCAGCGCCGGGCCGGGATAGCTCACCCGGCTCGGATCGTCGCGCCGCTCGAGGTAGGGATGGACCATGTCGCCCTGGATCGGGCCGGGCCGGACGATCGCGACCTCGATGACCAGGTCGTAGAAGCAGCGGGGCTTCAGCCGCGGGAGCATCGCCATCTGGGCCCGCGATTCGACCTGGAACACCCCGACCGCATCGCCGGCGGCCAGCATGGTGTAGGTGGCCGGGTCCTCGCGCGGGATCGCGGCCAGGCTCAGGGGTCCGTCCTCGGCGCCCGATCGTCGCCGCCAGCCGTTGACGAGGTCCAGCCCCTTGCGCAGCGCGGTCAGCATGCCGAGCGCCAGGCAGTCGACCTTCAGCAGGCCCAGCGTTTCCAGGTCGTCCTTGTCCCACTGGATGATGGTCCGGTCGGCCATCGCGGCGTTCTCCACCGGCACCAGCTCGTGCAGCGGTGCATCGCTGATCACCATGCCGCCGACGTGCTGCGACAGGTGGCGCGGCATGCCGATGAGCTCGGAGGTCAATGTCAGCAGCTGGCCGACCGCGGCCGAGTCCGGGTCGAAGCCGGCCGCGCGCAGTCGTTCGGGCCAGCAGTCGGGCTGGTCCCACCAGGCCAGCGAGGCGGTCAGCCGGCTCATCCGGGTCGGGTCCAGGCCCAGCGCGCGACCGACGTCCTTCAGCGCGCTCTTCGGCCGGTAGTGGATGACGGTGGCGGCCAGCGCGGCGCGCTCGCGGCCGTACTTCGCATAGATGTACTGCAGCACCTCCTCGCGCCGCTCGTGTTCGAAGTCGACGTCGATGTCGGGCGGCTCGTTGCGTTCCTTCGAGATGAAGCGCTCGAACAGCAGCTGCTGGGTCGAGGGGTCGACCTCGGTGATGCCCAGGCAATAGCAGACGGCCGAGTTGGCCGCTGAACCGCGGCCCTGGCACAGGATGCCGCGGCCGCGGGCGAATTCGACGACATCATGGACGGTCAGGAAGAAGGCCTCGAAGCCCATCTCCTCGATCAGCCTCAGTTCGTGTGCGATCTGGGCGCGGACCGCCTCCGGCGGCCCGTCCGGCCAGCGTCGCCGCAGCCCGTCCAGGGTCAGCCGGCGCAGGTGCTGGGTCGGCGTCAGCGGTTCCGGGACCAATTCCTTCGGATAGCGGTAGTTCAGGCCGTCGAGCCGGAACGCGCAGCGCTCGGCCAGCCGGACCGTCTCCTCCAGCCAGGCGGCGGGGTAGAGGCGGGCCAGCGTCTCGCGCGGCCGCAGGTGCGCCTCGCCGTTGGCGGCCAGGGCGCGGCCGCATTCGGCCAGCGGCCGGTTGCAGTCCAGCGCGGTCAGCACGTCGAGCAGCGCGCGCCGGCTCCGGCGGTGCATCCGGACGTCGCCGCAGGCCAGCCGGGGCAGGTCATGGCGGCGGCCGAACGCGTCCAGCCGCTCGAACGCGGCCCGCTCGCCGGGCACCAGCCGGCGCGTCGCGCCCAGCCACAGCCGGTCGCCGAACGCCGCGCGCAGCGGTTCGAGCAGCATCGCGGCGCGTTCCAGGTCGTCGGCGGGTGCTTTCCAGATTGCAGTAACCTGGTCAAGACCTTCGTTCAGGTCATTGATCTGAAATCGGTAACTTCCTTTCTTCGCTCGCCTGCGTGCTTGTGTGATCAGCCGACAGATGCGTGCGTAACCGGCCTGGCTCTCGGCCAGCAGCACCAGCGGGGTGCCGCATTCAGCGACCAGTTCGGTCCCGACGATCAGCGGCAGGCCGACGGCCTGCGCCGCCTCGTGGGCCCGGACCACGCCGGCCATCGAGCAGGTGTCGGTCAACGCCAGCGCCCGGTAGCCCAGCGCGTGGGCGCGCTCGACCAGTTCGGCGGGCGACGACGCGGCCCGGCGGAAGCTGAAGTGGCTCAGCGCGTGCAGTTCGGCGTAGTCGGCGGCGTGATGAGCGGGAGCGGGCATGCACACAGGATACTGTATGCAAGTACAGTTTCCGGTGTGTGTGCACGCCCGGGGCCTCGTCCGATCAGGCCGCGGTCAGCGTTCCCGCCCGATAGTCGGCCAGCGCCTGCTCGATTTCCTCGCGGGTGTTCATCACGAAGGGCCCGTACTGGACGACCGGTTCGCCGATCGGCTTCGCGGCCAGCAGCAGCATGCGGGCCGGGGCGTCGTCGGGGGCGGCCAGCGTGACCCGGTCGCCGGGGCCGAGCAGGCCGGCGGTGTGAGCCGAAAGCGATTCGGCGTCGTCTTCGCGCACGACCCGCGGCACTCCGTCGATCGCGTAGACGAAGGCGTTGTGGCCCGGCTCCAGCATCACCGTCAACCGCCGGCCGGCATCCAGCGCGACGTCGACGAGCAGCGGGTCGGTGCTGCGCTCCCGGTCGGGATTGACCGCACCGCGCAGTATCGACTCGGCGTCGTCGACGATGACGCGTGTCTGGCCGGCGATCGCGCGTACGTGCACGCCTTCGGCCGGAACGGATTCCGGAATCGCCTCCGGGGCCAGGTCGCGGTAATCGGCCGGCCTCATCTTCTCCGCCGCAGGCAGGTTGATCCAGAGCTGGAAGCCCCGCAGACGGCCCTCGCGCTGGCGCGGCATCTCCGAGTGGATCACGCCGCGGCCGGCGGTCATCCACTGCACGCCGCCGGGGTCGAGCCGCCCGGTGTTGCCCATGTGGTCCTTGTGCTCCATCCGGCCGTCGAGCATGTAGGTCACGGTCTCGAAACCACGGTGCGGGTGCGGCGGGAAGCCGGCGATGTAGTCGTCGGGGTCGTCCGACGAGAACTCGTCGAGCATCAGGAACGGGTCCAGGTGGAGGCCGCGCTGCGCGCCGAGGCTGCGCCGGAGCTTCACGCCGGCGCCGTCGGCGGTCGGGATCGCGTCGATGCGGAATCGGATCGTGCGTTCGGTCATGGGTAATCTCCTGTCCGTGCCGGACAATCAGGCGGCCAGGCGGGCCAGTTCGTCACCGGCCTGTTCGAGCGAGCTTCGAGCCCGATCCTCGCCCATCGCCAGGCCTTCGGCGTGAACGAATTCCACCGGGCCCAGCCCGAGGAAGCCGAGGAAGGTCTCGACGAACGGTGTGTGGCTGTCGGCCGGCGTGCCGGCGTAGCGGCCGCCGCGGGTCGAGACCACCACCGCCCGTCGCCCGGTCAGCAGGCCCTCGGGGCCGTTCTCGGTGTAGCGGAAGGTGATGCCGGCGCGCGCGACGTGGTCCATCCAGCTCTTGAGCACCGACGGCACGCCGAAGTTGTACATCGGGGCGGCGATGACCACGAGGTCGGCGGCCTGCAGCTCGGCGATCGCGCGATCGGACCAGGCGGTCCGCTCGCGCTGGTCGGCGTCGCGCTCGGCGGCCGGCGTGGCGAAGGCCCGGAAGGTTGCGCCGTCCAGGTGCGGCGGAGGGTCGGCGGCGAGGTCGCGATGCGTCACGGTCAGGTCGGGTTCCGTGCCGCGCAGTTCGTCGATGTAGCGCGCGGCCAGGCGGGAGGAATGGCCGTCGGTGCCGTTCAGGCTGGAAGTGATCAGGAGCACATGGGTCATGACTGGGGGTCCGGTGGAAGGAACATGGCGCAAGCATAGGATTGATTCGATCGATAGAAAAGCGGATAATTTCGCGATAAATGATCGAATGAATCGATATGAAAGACATCGAACGAGCCGCCCGGGTCACGCTGGACCAGTGGCGCGCGCTGGTCGCGGTGGTCGATGCCGGAAGCTACGCGGCCGCCGCCGAGCGTCTGCACAAGTCCCAGTCGTCCGTGACCCACGCGGTGCAGCGCATTGCCGAGCAGCTCGATGTCGTCCTGTTCCGCCGCGAGGGGCGGCGGGCCGTGTTGACCGAGCCGGGTGGGGTCTTGGTCCGACGCGCGCGCCAGCTGCTCGACGAGGCCGGCAGGCTCGAGCGACTGGCCGGCGCGCTGGCCGCCGGCGAGCCGGCCGAACTGCGCCTGGCCGTGGAAATCATCTACCCGACCTGGCAGCTGCTCGAAATCCTGGCCGAGTTCGGTGAAATGCACCCCGATACGCGGATCGAGCTGCATGAATCGGTGCTCGGCGGCACGCAGGAGCTGATCGAGCGAGGTGACGTGGACCTGGCGATCGGTTCGCGGGTGCCGCCGGGATTCGTCGGTGAGCGGTTGATGGACATGGAGTTCCTGTGCTGCGCTGCACCGTCGCATCCGCTGCACCGGCTCGGCCGCGAGCTGACCCTCGACGACTTGCGTCGCCATCGCCACCTGCTGGTCCGCGACACCGGCAGCCGGCGGCGGGCCGGGGTCCGGGGGCTGGAGGCCGAGCAGCGCTGGACGGTCAGCCACAAGGCCACGTCGATCCGCGCGGCCTGCATGGGGCTGGGCTTTGCCTGGTTCGCTGCCTCGAACATCCGCGACGAGCTCGAATCCGGTGAGCTCGTGCCGCTGCCGCTGGGACCGGTCGGGGTGCGGACCGGAACCCTGTTCCTGATCCACCCCGATCCGGACGCGGCATCGAGCTCGATGCAGGCGCTGATGCAGGGCTTCCGGGCCCGGATCTGACATGAACCCGACACCACGTGTTCATTCCGTTCTGGAACAATTCCGGTGCATGGGGCCCGGCTCTGCAACAATAATGAAACAAAACTGCAATACCGTTCCTGCCGTCGCGAGGGCAGCTCTCGACACGACATCCAATCGAAAGGCCAGACGCATGACTCGACTCATCGTTCGTTCGATCGCGCTTTCCGCGCTGCTCGTCGCCACCGCGGCCCCCGCCTGGGACGTCAGCGGTGATTTCAGGACCCACCTGTATACCGAGGCCTGGCGCGATACCCGCGACGGGGCGACGGAAAGCAGCGCCGAGTCCGGCGCCCGGTTCCGGCTGCGTCTGCGCGAGGCCATCAACGAACGCTGCCGCTTCCAGACCCGGTTCGCCGCGACCGTGGTCGACGAAGGCAACGACTTCGATTTCTACATCCGGGCCAACCGGGATTCGGGCACCGAGGTCAACCCCGGCACCGCGACGCTCGACGAGTTCTTCGTGGCCTGCGAATCCGGCGCGTCGGAGTGGCGGGTCGGCCGCATGCAGTCCAACCTCGATTCCATTCACATGGCCACGCGCAGTTTCGACCGCAGCCAGGCCAGCGCGATCAACATCGGCTGGACCGACGCGATCGCCTACCGCCGCAACTTCGACAACGGCTGGTACGGCGAGGCGCTGCTGCAGTACAACGGCCGCGACGGTAACGGCCAGACCTTCCGCGGTCCGATCACCTTCGACGACAGCGATGCCCGGATCGGCTTCTTCGGCGTGCTCGGAAGCGACGAGGCGGCCGGGCCGATCCTGATGCGCGCGCTGTCGCTGACCGTCTATCCGGACGCCCTGGCGCCGGCCGGCACGGCCAGTGCCGAGCGCGACGACTACGTGATGGCGGCGTTCAAGATCGGCGCCGGCTGGGACGTCGACGACGCCGGTCGCCGGCTGATCGCGATCGGCGAGATCGCGCACGCCCCGAACACCCCGCTGAAGTCCGCGCTCGGCCTGCCGGGCCAGGGCGATGTCGACGGTTGGGGCTGGCAGGTCGGCACGGACCTGGAAAACATTCTTCCGAACAACTCCGTCGGCATCAACTACGGCCAGTCCGACGGCGGCATGCTGATCTCCAACGACTTCCGCCAGAACAACGAGCTGTTCGAGTTCCGCTGGCAGTACCAGGTCACCTCGGCGCTGCGCTTCGAGTTCCGCTACCGCTGGCGCCGCGAGCTGGAGCGCCGCATCGGTGCCGAGTTCCTGCAGCGCGACCGCGACGTCCGTCTGCGCGCGACCTACAAGTTCTGAATCGTCGATGCCCGGACCGGCCGGCGGGTCAGCGCCGGGCCGCGGGCAGTTTCGAGAAGATCTCGGTCACCGAGTCGCTGATGATCCCGCGCGGGTTGCTGACGACGCGCTGGGTGAGTCGACCTTCGACGCGTCCTTCCCAGATGAGCTGTTCGAGGCGCGCATCGACCACGTCGATGGTGATCGTTCCTGTCTCGTAATTGTTGCTCTCGGCCTTGAGGGTATAGACGGGCCAGGTGCTGTACATGCCATAGCGGTAGTCGTAGTAATCGTCCATCGACTGCAGGTTGGCGTGCAAGTAGATATCTTCGTGTTGTTCGGCGTTGACGAAGAAATTGATCAACAGGTCCGGACTCTCCGGATCGTAGCGATAGCCGAGCGCGGTCAGCTCTCTGCGCGACGCGGACTTGAAGAACTCCGTGATCTTCGGCGCCAGCCCACCTCTGTCCGTTCCGGTTTCTTCGATGAATCCGAACGTTCGGTAGTCGGCGAAATCCACGTTCGGCGCGGAGTACGTGTGGACGCGAGGGCCGGTTGCGCAGCCGGCGAGCAGGGTCGCGAGCATGAGGGCGAGGAACAGCGTTGAAGCACGATCAAGGGTCATGGCCATGGATTCCTGGTTCGAAGAAGGTCGACTGAAGCAAGCCTGCGAAGCACGAGTGGAGTGTCCCGGGTGTTCGTCGCGGCACGAGGACGTCGAACTGCAAGCACAACGAGTCGTCCGCGGACTCGAACGACCGGTGCTCATCGCGATGATCCGCCGTCCTCATTATCGGTCGGTGCGGGTAGGCGTTCAAGCGGGTATCGGATTCTGACGGCACGGGTCCACCTGGATTCATGGGGTGGTCCCTTGAATCCACGCACGGCGTCGTCGAAGAAGCCTCGGAGCGTGGGGACCGAACGCCGCTCGCAGCGGGTACCCGGCTCGGCCGCTGCGGGCAGCCAGGAGCGTTCCGACAAGCCCGGATGGATTGACGACGCAGGTCTTGGCCCGTCGTTCGACCAGGTGGACGGCCTGCTGGCTTCCAGCCGCGCGCCCGACGGAGTGGTTCCCGTCGGACCGCCCCGGCATCAGGGGGCGGTGCAGTATGCTGGCGTGAGGCTCGACATCGAGCTGGCCTCGAACGCCACCTCGCTGTCCCGGGCCTGGAAGGTCGTTTCGATATCGAAGCGGAATGGGTCGCATGGATGGCCTCTGTGGCGATCAGTCCGAACGAATGCGATCCGTTCAGCGGGCTCGAAAAAAAGGGACGAACAGATGCTGATTGCCACGATGATTGCCTACCTGGTCGCGCTGCTCGCGATCGGGGTCTGGGCCCAGCGCCGCACGCGCGACACCGCCGACTTCCACCTGGCGGGCCGGAAGATGGGGCCGTGGGTCGCCGCGCTGTCGGCCTCGGCCTCGTCGTCCTCGGCCTGGACGCTGCTGGGCATGAGCGGGGCGGCCTACGCCTGGGGGCTCGAGGCGATCTGGCTGGTGCCGGCGGTGGTCTCCGGTTTCGTCATCAACTGGGTCTTCGTCGCGCCGCGACTGCAGCCGGCCAGCCACGCCAACGGCGCGCTGACGCTGGTCGAGTTCCTGGCCTCGGGCGTCGACGCGGTCACCGAGCGGCGGCTGCGCGCACTGGGCGCACTGATCATCCTGTTCTGCTTCACCTTCTACGTCGCCTCGCAGTTCCAGGCCGCCGGAACGGCGATCGGCGCGGCCATGCCGGTGTCGGCCACGGTCGCGATCATTTCCGGCGCCGCGATCGTCATCGCCTACGTGTTCCTCGGCGGCTTCTGGGCCGCCAGCGTGACCGACGCGCTGCAGGGCCTGATGATGCTGCTGGTGGCCCTCGTCCTGCCGGTGGCGGCGCTGATCGCCGTGGGCGGCTTCGACGCCATCTTCGACGGCCTCCGGGCGCTGGACGATCCTTCGCTGGTCCGTTGGGCGGATCAACCGAACCTGCCGCTGGCCGTGGTGTTCGTCGCTGGCCTGTTCGGCATCGGTATCGGTTATCCCGGCCAGCCGCACGTGGTCAACCGCTTCATGGCGCTGGAGAGACCCGAGTCGATCCGCATCGCGCGTGCCGTCGCGCTGACCTGGGCGGCGCTGATCTACACCGGGATGGTGCTGCTGGGCTGGGCCGGGCGGGTGCTGATGCCGGAGCTCGCCGACGGCGAGTCACTGCTGCTGGTGCTGGCCGCCGACCTGCTTCCGGCGGTGATCGGCGGGCTGATCGCCGGCGGGGTGCTGGCCGCGATCATGTCGACGGCCGATAGCCAATTGCTGGTCGCCGGCTCGGCGGTCAGCCACGACCTGCGCAACGGTCACTTCTCGCTGGCGCTGGACCGGATCGTGATCATCGTCCTGGGCATCGCCGCCGTCGTGCTCGCGCTGTTCTTCCCCGCCACCATCTTCGACCGCGTCCTGTTCGCCTGGCAGGGCCTCGGCAACGCCTTCGGCCCGCTGCTGCTGATCCTGCTGATCTACGGCGGCGTGAAGCCCGGCCACCGGCTGGCCGCCATGGCGACCGGCTTCGTCCTGACCGTCGCCCTGAGCTTCACCCCGAACGCCCCGGGCGACGCCGTCGAACGCCTCGTGCCGTTCTTCCTCGCGCTGGCCATCGCCTGGGTCGGGCGGGTGCGTCGCTGAAAAGCAGTTCTCGCGGAGACGCAGAGGCGCATTGAAACAGCAACTGCGGAACTGCAGATGATGGGCGCGAAGACGCGAAGGCGCGAAGAGAAAAGCGACAGCGTTAATGAAACCGCAGATGAACGCGGATGAACGCAGAATGACTCGGACGCAGCCATCCCCCGTATGCCATCCTGGGCGGAGCGAAGCGACGACCCCGGACCCAGTGTATTTGCCTCGATGATTGTGCTCAGGGGCCGCTGTCGAGATCGGGCGGCGTTTCGATGCGAACGCCGATGACGGCCTCGGGGCCGCGCCAAAATTCAGGGGCAGGGAGAGGTGGGTCGTTGAGGTAGACCGGCAGTTCTCCTAGAAAGGCTCGGATTCGCGATGGGCCAATGTCGAAATGGTTCGCCGAAAAGAGCACCTGCCCACCTTGATGAAGTTCGCATCCGTTCAGTTTTTCACCCTCGGCGCCCTGCTTGATATCGCAGCGGAATTCGGCACCGGAACGCGAGTCTCGATAGGTGGCTGAAAAGGGCAGTTCGACGATCTGAGTGTTTCGATCGTTTTCGAGCTCTGGAACCCGTTCATCGAAATGAAATCGCCAGGGAGGACGTTCGGGGTTGGATTGGTCGATGAAGACCCACTGACCCATGATTTCCGGCAGAAGAAGGCTGCTGGTTCCCTCATAAAAGCCCGGCGTGTTGTTGGTTCCGAGCTTGTAGTTTTGCTTCACGGCGAACGCTTCTAGCGATCCGGCGTCGTCGTCAAGCACTATGGATACCTGCATTTGGCCAACAAACGGGAAGAAAACCGCCACGTCGCCAACTTCTTCAGTCGCCAGACTCGACACCGGAAGGTCGCAGGTCAGACAGGGTCCGTCGGTGACCTTGTATAGTTTGCCGATCATCCAGTGCAACGGAAAATAGCCTTCCGGATTCGGTGGGGGATGGCCAGTGGTGGTCAGACCAGTATCGATCGCGTCATCACGAATCTCGGAGTTTGCAGTAAAAATCTGAGCTTCTCCAGTTTCGTCGTCATAGGCATAAATCACCAGAAAAAGAATCTCGTTCTGGATCTCCACATAGAAGCCTCGGCCACGGTTGGTGTCACTCTGGTCTACGTACATACCGGGTTCTGGATAGACTGCAAAAGCAGATTGATAAAGAGTTGCTGAAGCCAAGAGAAGTGCGCTGGTCGAAAATGACCAAATTCGAGATTCTTGCTGAGTTTGGTTTTCAAAAAACATCAGAGGCACCCAGCCGTATATGTTGCAGTCTGGCTGCCGGTCTTCCATGCGTTGCAACCGGCGCTGTTGCATGCGCGAACCCTGACCCATGTGCTTGATGTCACTTCAAGAGGCACTGATTCCTCCACGCCCCTATAGAAACTATCTGGACTGCTGAACCAACTATTGGAATCCGTTTCGATTTCATACCAGCCAACCAGGCCAGTCGGGGCTGCATAATTTACCCAGTTATCCCCGAAGCAGAGGCCCCTAATAATCGAGACTGTTCCAAATGCACCCGGTGCAGCTCCGCTCGGAGTTCTGTAGCCCCCAATTACAGACGCCATAGTCTCGAGAGCTTGAACCGCATCGCTTTCGCTCGGTACACCTATCGCTTGCGACTGGTACGTCTTGCCTGGATCAGACCAGAGGTTCAGTCGATCACAGCTGCTTAGAGTGCAAGATCCATTTGAACCCATGATCGTGCGAAACTCCGGCACCCCGCCGCTTCCAGGGTATGAGTAGCCGTTGCCGAATGAATATGCTTGGTACCCTGCGTTCGGCGGATAATCATGCCCGATTCCCAGATTGGGACCGATTTCATGCGTAAAATTGTTGAACATCGAGATGCAGCCATCGCCTGTATTCGCGGTCCACTTGGTTTCGGAGTTGCCTGAAGGCGAGTCGGCGGGGAGTCCTGCTCCACACGTCGTTCCCGCTCTGGCTTCATCCCAAATCAATAGTGCCAAATCCGCATTGTGGGTATTGCGAAGCGGAGTAACATCTTCGAACGTGTTGCCGGGGAAGGTGCTTTTCATTTGCTCTGCCATCGTGATGGCCTGAAAAGGGTCTACGTTTAGAGGGGCGGTGTAACTACTTGCTTCGTAATGAACTACCCTTCCGACAGCATCAACATCGCTATCGTCGAATGAGACGTTCATTGACGTAATTGAGGCATTCGCGAGGGCTTCGATGTCGTAATTCGAGGCGGCGCCGCCGGTATAGAGAAGCAAGATGTCGATGACTGCGGTTCCGCCCGGGGACTTCGACGCCTGAGCGGCCGCATGTGGTTCCCTTGAGCCCGGGCTGGCACCGAATGTGCCTGAGGCCTTCTCGTCTCTGTGCGAGTCAATACCATGCGCGCAGACGCTCTCCATCTCATACGCGGCAATATCCGGCTCTCGAGTGTAGGTATTGCCGTCCGAGCCCTGGCGCAGTTCATAGACGATCGGTCCGACCCGCATCATGCCGAAATAGCCGGTCTTGGTGATGGATACGACAAAATCGGAGTGTTCGTAGCCTTCGATCGCACCGACCCAGGTCCAGGCTGAGTCGGTCCACTCCTCGACGTAGCGACCGTTCAGCCGATAGATTTCGCCGGGAAATGGCTCAATCGTGACTGTGGATTGGGCGAGCGGTGCGAATTCGGTCGGCTCAACGCCTTCTCCGGGTGGCTTGGCGGGGTGCAACAATGGGTCGAACTCAAGTTCCACCCGGGCGAAGCGGCGGGAGTGTCGATTGTCGATCCCGGCCTCGCGGGCGACTGATTCAGCGACGATCTCGGGAGAATGAATGAGGGCCGGTCCTGCTTCAGAGCCGTGCAGGGGGGGGGGCGAGCAGAGCGGTAGCAAGCATGCCGGTACCGATCAGTGAATTCCGCATTTCGTGTTTCCTACTGGATGAGCCAACGCAAGCCACGGTAGCACCCGCTGGCGGGTCGTTCAACCTGGGCCAGGGCGTTCTTCTTCATGAATGTGAAATATATTCAGAAGCTTACGGTGCGCTCCCGGGCGACGAATCCTGTTCGCTGCGGCGATGACTGTGTGGGTCGAGCGGGCGATGAATTCCGGGGTCGGGCCTGGAATGAAGGCCCAAAGTCGCTGGATCCCGGGTCAAGCCCGGAACGACAGAATTGGTGATGTCGGATCGTCGCTTCGCTCCAACCGGGATGACATCGGGGTGGGACCGCATGTCCAATCTGCGTTCATCCGCGTCCATCTGCGGTACTTTTTGCGGGTTTCCGCCTTTCTCTTCGCGCCTTCGCGTCTTCGCGCCCATCCTCTGCCGTTTGATTTTCGAATTTCTCTGCGTCTCTGCGAGAACCTGCTTTCGCTCCCGGTCGCCCGGTCCGGGACTGATAAAATACCGGGCTGACCTTTACCCATTTCCCGAGGAAGCCCGTCCATGAGCGGAGAAGTCGATATTCGCGCCGCCGCGCGTCCCGAGCCCGATGCGCTGATCCAGCAGATCGCCGATTACGTCTGCGACTACGAGATCACGTCGGAAGAAGCCTGGCAGACGGCGCACTACTGCCTGAAGGACTCGCTGGCCTGCTCGATGCTGGCGATGCGCTTCCCCGAGTGCGTCAAGCTGCTCGGCCCGCTGGTGCCGGGCGCCGACCTGAAGGGCGGGGCGCGGGTGCCCGGCACGCACTTCGAGCTCGACCCGGTCCAGGCCGCCTTCAACATCGGCGTGCAGGTCCGCTACCTCGACTTCAACGACACCTGGCTGGCCGCCGAGTGGGGCCATCCGTCGGACAACCTCGGCGCGATCCTGGCCGTGGCCGACTACATCTCGCGCACGGAAGTCGCCGAAGGTCGCCCGCCGCTGTCCGTGGACCGGGTCCTCGAGGCGATGATCAAGGCCCACGAGATCCAGGGCGTGCTGGCGCTGAAGAATTCCTTCAACCGCGTCGGCCTCGACCACGTGCTGCTGGTCCGTGTGGCCTCGACGGCGGTGGTCACGCACATGCTGGGGGGCTCGCGCGACGACGTGATCAACGCCGTGACCCAGGCCTGGATCGACGGCGGCGCGCTCCGCACCTACCGCCACGCGCCGAACACCGGCCCGCGCAAGAGCTGGGCGGCCGGTGATGCCTGCCGTCGCGCCGTGATGCTGGCCCTGCTGACGCTGAAGGGCGAGATCGGCTATCCGTCGGCGCTGACGGCCAAGGGCTGGGGCTTCCAGGACGTGCTGTTCAAGGGCCAGGACCTGGTGCTGGAACGCGAATTGGGCAGCTACGTGATGGAGAACATCCTGTTCAAGATCTCCTTCCCGGCCGAGTTCCACGCCCAGACCGCCGTGGAATGCGCGCTGAAGCTCCATCCGGAGGTCAAGGACCGGCTCGACGACATCGAACGGATCGAGATCGAGACCCAGGAAGCCGGCGTTCGCATCATCGACAAGACCGGCCCGCTGAACAACTACGCCGACCGCGACCACTGCATCCAGTACATGGTCGCCGTGCCGCTGATCTTCGGCAACCTGACCGCCGAGTCCTACAACGACGACGTCGCGGCGAATCCGCGTATCGACGCGCTGCGCGACAAGATGACCGTCAAGGAAAACCCGCGCTTCACCGAGGAGTACTTCGACGCCGACAAGCGCGCGATCGGCAACTCGGTGCAGGTGTTCTTCACCGACGGCTCGAGCACCGAGAAAGTCAGCATCGATTACCCGGTCGGCCACCGCCGCCGGCGCGACGAGGGCATCCCGCTGCTCGAAGACAAGTTCGAGCGCGCGATCCGCGGCTACTTCAGCAAGCGCCAGGCCGACGGCATCATGGAGGCGATGGAGAACCGGGCCGTGGCGTCGAACATGGACGTCCACGAGTTCGGCGCCCTCTGGTCGCTGATCTGACGCGCGCGCCGTGAGCCGCGCCGCTCACGAGGCGATTCGCCACCCGAAATCGCTCCGGCAGCTGCACTGGCTGCTGGCCGTGCTGCTGCCGGGGCTGATCCTGTTCGGCCTGTGGATGGGCCAGCTGGACCGTAGCGATCCGCTGAAGGCCCTGGTGCTGCCGTGGCACCTGGCGGCCGGCGGGCTGGTGGCGGTGCTGGCCATCTGGCGCTGGACGATCCGGCGCCGCCATCCCGAATCGCTGCGCGCGGCCGCCGCGCGCACGACCCCGCTCCGCCGGCGCCTGGCCGGTACGGTCCATGCCGCGTTCTATCTGCTGCTCATCGGGCTGCCGCTGCTCGGTTTCGGCGTCTGGATCCTCGATCCGCACCTGGGCCCGGCCCCCTTCGGCGACGGCGTGGCGGTCGGCAACTGGTCCGAACGGCTCCATCGGATGCACTATCTCGGCGCCTGGTCCGTGGCCGTGCTGCTGCCGTTGCACGTCTTGGGTGCGCTGACGCCGGAGCCTGACGGCCGGCGCCCGCTGGGCAGGATGGGATGAGTGCAGGGGGCTAGGGACGAGGGACTAGTGAAGAAAAACGGGGACTAGGGGCGAGCATCGGAAGGGCAGGGCGGACTGGGCACGGGGTTCTACTCGTCCCTCGTCCCTAGTCCCTTTCCCCTCGCCTTTCATTTCATCATCTTCTTCGCCGTGCGCACCACCGCGCCGATCAGCGGCAGGTGTTCGTAGAGGCCGCCGGCGGCGTCCCAGAAGTCCTGGTGGAGGACGACCCGGCCGTCGTCGTCGAAGCGCAGGTGGGTCATGCCGATGGTCTTCGAGTCGATCTTCATGCCGAAGGCCGAGGTCGCGAAGTGCATGTCCCAGCGCACGTAGACATCGACGCCGTCGCGGAGCGTCCGATGCACGATGACCTCGCTGCTGTCGAGCTTTTCGCCGGTCGCGCCCATGTAGTCGGCCACGGCGCGGCCGGTCGTCAGCGTCAGCAGGGTGTCGTTGAAATACACCTCCTCGGCGTACAGCGCCGCCATGCGCTCGGCGGTATCCGACCGGGTCAGGTCGGCGAACACCTCGCCGAATTCCCGCAGGCCGGCGTCGATGGCGGCGGTCGAGCCGGGATGGGTTTCGAGTGCGTCGTGGTACGCGGCCATGGCGGGTTCTCCCGAGGGTCGGGCCCACCAGAACCAGAGCGCCAGCAGCACCAGGGCAACGGCGGACAGGAGGATCAGGGTGCGAAGCATGAGCAGATTCTGGATGCAGGTCGTAACGTCGCGGTGAAGGCGGCTCGGCCCGGGGCGATCAGCATACGCGGTTCACGATGGATTCACCACGGGGGCCGAGCATCCGGTACTCTTCCGCCAGCAGTCCGACATACGCAGCGCTCATGATCAAGACCATTCTTGCCTGGTTCGACACCGCCCAACTCGAGCCGGGTGTCGCCGACCACCGGATCGACCTGACCCGCGTCGTGCCGTTCATCGGCCTGCACCTGGCCTGCCTGGCGGTGTTCTGGGTCGGCGTCTCGCCGATCGCCGTGGCGGTCTGCATCGCCAGCTACCTGGTGCGGATGTTCGCGATCACGGCGTTCTACCACCGCTACTTCGCCCACCGCGCGTTCCGCACCTCGCGACCGGTTCAGTTCCTGTTCGCGCTGATCGGCGCCAGCTCGACCCAGCGCGGGCCGCTGTGGTGGGCCGCCCACCACCGGCGCCACCACAAGCATTCCGACCGCAAGGGCGACCCGCACACGCCGCGCAAGGGCCTGTTCTGGTCGCACATGGGCTGGTTCATGAGCCGCCGGCATTTCGCTACCGAGTGGGAGCAGATCCCGGATCTCGCGAAGTATCCCGAGCTGCGCTGGCTGGACCGCTTCGACCTGGTCGTTCCGGTGCTCTTTGCCGTCGCGCTGTTCGGGCTGGGCGCCTGGCTGGAACGGGCCGCGCCGGGGCTCGGCACCAGCGGCGGCCAGATGCTGGTCTGGGGCTACTTCATCTCCACCGTGGTGCTGATCCACGTCACGCTCACCATCAACTCGCTGGCCCACAAGTTCGGCCGCCGTCGCTACGACACGCGCGACGATTCGCGCAACAACGTGTGGCTGGCGCTGCTGACGCTGGGCGAGGGCTGGCACAACAACCACCACCACTTTCCGGGCGCGGCGCGCCAGGGCTTCTACTGGTGGGAGCTCGACATCAGCTATCTGACGCTGAAGGTGATGTCGTGGTTCGGGCTGGTCTCCGACCTGAAGCCGGTACCGACGGCCATTCGCGAAACCCGGCGCCTGCGCCGATGAGCCGGATCGCGGTGGTCGGCGCGGGGGTGGCCGGCCTGTACGCGGCCTGGCACCTGGCCGCCGACCACGGCCACGAGGTCACGCTGATCGAGGCCGGTGATCGGCCGGGCGGTCACGCCGACAGCCATCGCGTGCAGGCCGAGGGCATGCCCGAGCCGGTCGACGTCGATACCGGTTTCATCGTCTTCAACCACCGCCACTACCCGCATTTCAGCGCCTGGCTCGAGCGGCTGGGCGTGGCCAGCCACGCCAGCGACATGAGCTTCGGGGTGTGCTGCGAGCCGAGCGGCCTGGAGTACAACGCCACCTCGCTGGATACCCTGTTCTGCCAGCGCCGCAACCTGGCCTCGCCGCGCTTCCTCGGGATGGTCGCCGGGATTCTCCGGTTCTATCGCCGGGCGCCGCGGCTGCTCGATACGCTCGACGAGTCGGTCACCCTCGGGGAGTGGCTCGACGGGCCGGATTCGCCCGGCCAGGCGTTTGCCGACGACCACCTGGTGCCGATGGCCTCGGCGCTGTGGTCGTCGCCGTCGTCGCGGGTGCGGCAGTTTCCGATGCGCTACCTGCTGGAGTTCATGCGCAACCACGACATGCTGCAGGTCGACGGCCGGCCGCAGTGGCGCACGGTCACCGGCGGCAGTCAACGTTATGTCGAGGCCGCGCTGCGTTCGTTCGGCGGTCGGCTGCGGGTCGCAACGCCGGTCCGCGCGGTCGAGCGGCTGGAGGGGAAGGGCGTGCGGGTCGTGCTCGACGACGGCCCGATCGAGGTCGATCACGTCATCCTGGCCTGCCACGCCGACCAGGCCCTCGCGCTGCTCGGCGGCTCGGCCACCGGCACCGAACGCGACGTGCTGCAGCATTTCGACTACGAAGACAACGACACCGTCCTGCACACCGATGCCTCCCGGATGCCGCGCCAGGCCAAGGCCTGGGCGGCCTGGACGGTTCGTCGGGACGCCGGCGGCGATCCGGACCGGGCCGCGATCTCCTACTGGATGAACCGCCTGCAGGGCCTGCCCGACGACGTGCCGCTGATCGTCTCGCTGAACCAGACCGAGCGGATCGATCCCGATCGCATCCTGATCCGGCGGGCCTACCGTCATCCGGTCTACACGCCGGCGATGCGCCGGGCCCAGGCCCGGATCGAAGAGATCGACGGCGTCGACCGCGTCTCCTTCGCCGGCGCCGGCTGGGGCTGGGGCTTTCACGAGGACGCGGTCCGGTCGGCGGTGCGGGCGATCGCCGGGCTGCCGTCGAGCGTTCGCGATGTGGCGGCCTGAAGACCAGTACGGAACCGGCACCGTCTGGCACCGCCGGCGGGCGCCCAGGGATCACGCCTTCGCCTATCGGCTCTGGTTCAGCCTGCTCGACGTCGACCGGCTCGACGAACGCTTCGCGCGTTCGCGGCTGTGGTCGCGGGGACGGTTCGGGCTGGTCCGGTTCCGCCGTGCCGACTACTTCCGGCCCGAAGTGGCCTCGCTCGGCGACGCGGTTCGCGACCGCATCGAGCGCGAACTCGGCGAGAGGCCCGGCGGCCCGATCCGCATGCTCACCCACTTGCGCCAGTGGGGCCTGTGCTTCAATCCGGTGACCTTCTACTTCGCCCATCGCGCCGACGGCGCGCTGCTGGCGATCCTGGCCGAAGTCCACAACACCCCGTGGGGCGAGCGGCATGCCTACGTCCTGGACGCCCGCGACCGGACCGGGCCGACGTACCGGTTCGGCTTCGCCAAGGCCTTCCACGTCTCGCCGTTCCTGCCGATGGACATGGACTACGACTGGACATTCACGCTCGAGGACCAGCGGGTTGTCGTTCACATGCGGGTCACCCGTGGCGGTCAAGACTTCTTCCAGGCCGGGATGCGACTCGCGCTGGCCGAGCTCGATCCCGCGGCAATGCGTCGCCTCCCGTTGACTTTTCCTCTGCAGGCCGTAAAAGTGGCCGGCGGTATCTACTGGCAAGCGCTCAGGTTGTATGTCAAGCGAATCCCCTTCCACGACCACCCGCGGACGCACGCCGACGGGTCCGGAGATCGGCGTGACGAACGCTGAGTCACCCACCGCGGCCTCGCCGACCGGGCGCGGCGCCGCGCTGTCGCGCTGGTGCCGCGCGCGGGTGCTGGCCCGCCTGGCCACGCTCGACGGCGGCGAGTTGATCCTTCGCGATCCCGACGGCGAGCACCGGGTCGGTCGCGCCACCGGCCTGACCGCGGAGATCCAGGTCCACGACCTCGGCTTCTGGCGGATGATGGCGACCGGCGGCAGCGTCGGCGCCGCCGAGGCCTACATGGCCGAGCTCTGGGACAGCCCGGACCTGGTCGCCGCGATCCGTGTGCTGGCCGCCAGCCGGGACGCGCTGGCCGACATGGAGAAGGGCGCCGCGCGCCTGTACGGCGGGTTGCTGAAGGTCCTGCACCGCTTCAACCGCAACAGCCTGGCCGGCAGCCGGCGCAACATCGCCGCGCACTACGACCTCGGCAACGCGTTCTTCGCCGAGTGGCTGGACGCGCGCATGCAGTATTCCTCGGGCATCTACAGCGCGCCGGACGCTTCGCTGGAGCAGGCCCAGGAGACCAAGCTGGCGCGCATCGCCGAGCGCCTGTCGCTGGGCCCCGACGACCACCTGCTGGAAATCGGCACCGGCTGGGGCGGGCTGGCGATCTACATGGCCGGCACCACCGGCTGCCGGGTGACCACCACCACCATCTCGAAGGAACAGCACGCCCACGCCGTCGAGGCCGTCCGCATGGCCGGGCTGTCCGACCGCGTCGAGGTGCTGCTGAAGGACTACCGCGATCTCGAGGGCAGCTACGACAAGCTGGTCTCGGTGGAGATGATCGAGGCGGTCGGGGCCGAGTACCTGGACACCTACCTCGACACCATCCGCGCGCGGCTCAAGCCCGACGGCCTGGCGTTGATCCAGGCGATCACGATCGAGGACTTCCGCTACGCCGAGGCGCTGAAAAGCGTGGACTTCATCAAGCGCTACATCTTTCCCGGCAGTTTCATTCCCTCGGTGTCGGCGATCACCGCATCGATGGCGCGGGCCACCGACCTGGGCCTGATCGAGCTGTACGACTTCGGCGAGTCCTATGCGCGCACGCTGCGTGCCTGGCGCCAGCGCTTCGAGGCGGCCTGGGCGCGGATCGCGCCGATGGGCTTCGACGAGACCTTCCGCCGCCGCTGGCGCTTCTACCTGGCCTACTGCGAGGGCGGGTTCATGGAGCGCGCGATCAGCGACGTCCAGCTGGTGCTGGCGCGTCCGGGCTACCGGAAACCCGGCGCGTGATCGCCGGGCGGCGCGAGTTCTGGGTCAACCAGGCCTTCTTCCAGCTTGCCTGGCCGGCCTGCGTCATCGGGCCGGCGTTCGGCCTGCTGTGGCCGGCCGCGCTGCTGATCGCAGGCTTCCTGGCCTGGCAGCTTCAGCCCGTGCGGCGACACCCGGACGATGTCCGCACGCTGGCCGCGTTCGTCGCGATGGGGCTGGTGTTCGACACGGCCTGGGTCCAGCTCGGCCTGGTCGCCTATACCGCGGCGGTTCCGTTCGAGGGCCTGCAGCCGGCCTGGCTGACCGGCCTGTGGATCGCGCTGGCGCTGACCGTTCACCATTCACTGGCGGTGTTCCGCGAGCGCTGGTGGCTGTGGGTGCTGCTGGCCAGCGTGGCCTCGCCGTTGTCCTATACGATGGCCGCGCGGGTCGGCGCGATCGAGTGGACGGCAGCGCCGTGGCTGGTCGTGCTGGCCATCGGTCCGTTCTGGGGCCTGGCCACCGGTCTGCTGTTCCTGCGTGCCCGCGGCGCCGACCGGGCCCGAACCGGGTCGGCCGCCGGCGCGGCCGCAGCCACACCGACCACCGCCACTACGGAGACCGTGAACGGATGACTTCAGACCATCTCGAAGCCGAGGGCCGCCGATGAGTGCGATCGACTGGGCCGAAAAGGGCTGGCTGCCCGACGCGCTGATTCGCCGGGGTATCCGGCGCCTGCTGCGCGAGCGCCTGCGCGAGGAGTTCGCCGACGACGTCGAGCGTCACGGCCAGGTCTTCGAGCGGCGCATCCACGAGCTGCGCGAGTCCGACATCGCGCTGGAAACCGAGGCCGCCAACGAGCAGCACTACGAAGTGCCGGCCGGGTTCTACGAGCTGTCGCTGGGCAAGCACCTGAAATACTCCTCGGCCTATTTCCCGCCCGGCGTCGAGGCGCTGACCGAGGCCGAAGCCGCGATGCTCGCGCTGACCTGCGAGCGGGCCGCGCTGGCCGACGGCCAGCGGGTGCTCGAACTCGGCTGCGGCTGGGGTTCGCTGACCCTGTGGATGGCCGAGCAGTATCCGGCCTCGAGAATCATCGGCGTGTCCAACTCCGCCTCGCAGCGCGAACACATCCTGAAGCGCGCCGAAGAGCGCGGCCTGGACAACGTCGAGATCCTGACCCGCGACGTCAACCGACTCGAACTCGACGAGCGCTTCGACCGGGTCGTCTCGGTCGAGATGTTCGAGCACGTGCGCAATTACCAGCGTCTGCTCGAACGGATCGCCGGCTGGCTGACCGACGACGGGCGGCTGTTCGTACACGTGTTCTGTCACCGCTACCTGATGTACCCGTTCGAAACCGAGGGCGACAACAACTGGATGGGTCGGCATTTCTTCACCGGCGGTCTGATGCCCTCGGCCGACACCTTCTTCCGCTTCCAGGATCACCTGCGCGTGACGGACCGCTGGCTGGTCGACGGCCGCCACTACGCGAAGACCTCGCGGGCCTGGCTGGATCGGCTGGATCGCAATCGCGAGCGCGCCCTGGCGCTGTTCGAGAACGACGGCACCGACGTGCCGGCGAAGGTCCGGGTCCAGCGCTGGCGGATGTTCTTCATGGCGTGCGAGGAGCTGTTCGCGTTCAACGGCGGCTCGGAGTGGCTGGTGGCCCACTATCGATTCCAGAAGCGCTGATCCGTCGTGGACGGGCTGAACCGGTTCTTCAAGGGCAGCATCAAGGCCAAGCTGGTCAAGGTGTTCGTCATCCAGGTCGCGGCCATCTCGGCGGCGACCGTGCTCGGGGTCTATGCCGCGGCGGTGATCGTCGAGCGCGGCCTCGTGCAGGAGGCACTCAGCGGCGAGGCCGAGCACTTCTGGACCCATCGCGCGGCCGATCCCGACTTCCCGCTGCCCAACACCGAGAACCTGGTCGGCTACCTGTCCGGGCCCGGCGTGGAGGCCGAACTGCCCGAGTGGCTGGAGGGCATCGGGCCCGGCTTCGGCCGGGTGCGCAAGGGCGACAGCACGCCGGTGCTGCACGTGACCGAGCGCGACGGCCATCACCTGTACCTGGTGTTCGACGAGAACCAGGTCTCCAACCTGGCGTTCTACTTCGGCATCGCGCCACTGACCGGCGTGCTGCTGGTGATCTACGTGCTGTCGTGGATGGCCTACCTGATGAGCCGGCGGGCGGTGTCGGCCGTGGTGCAGCTGGCCGAGGTCGTGCGAAGCTTCGACTTCCAGGAAGGCCGCTTCGAGCAGATGCACTTCGACGAACTGGCCGACATCAGCGACCCGGAAGTGCTGGCGCTGGTCAACGCCTTCGACCAGTTCACCACTCGCCTGGAACGCTTCGTGGCCCGCGAGCGCAATTTCACCCGCAATGCCTCGCACGAGCTGCGCACGCCGCTGGCGGTGCTCAAGGCCAACCTGGACCTGGTCCGCAAGAACCCCGAATCACCGCGCCTGCCGGAAACCATCGAGCGGATGAGCCGGACCGTGCGCGACATGGAATCGCTGGTCGAGACCCTGCTGCTGCTGGCGCGCGAGTCGGAGTCCAAGCTGTCGTGGTCGTCGGTGGTGCTCAATGACCTGGTCGCCGATCAGCTCGAACAGGTCGAAAAGGCGATCGCCCGGCCCGCCGTCAAGACCGAGTTCCATGCCGAGTGCCTGCTGGAGACCGAGGCGCCCGAGCGCGTGCTCGGCATCATCTTCCACAACCTGCTGCGCAACGCGCTGACCTTCACCGAGCAGGGCACCGTCAGCATCCACATCGATGCCCACTCGGTGACCGTGCGCGACACCGGCTGCGGGATGACCGAGGAGGACCTCGAGCGCGCGTTCGAGCCGTTCTACCGCGCCCACGATCGATCGAACGAGGGTTACGGCCTCGGCCTGGCGATCGTGGCCCGGCTGTGCCGCCGCTTCGGCTGGCCGCTGGAAGCCGAGAGCGAGGTCGGCGTCGGTACCTCGTTCCGGGTCAACTTCCCGAAGGCGCGCCGACTGGCCTTCGTCGGCCGGGAAAGCCGATAGCCCGACGCCCGGTCTGTCTCTTCGAACAGCGCTGCCGCCGTTCACGGTCCACCGACCGGGCGCGCGGCATCGTTTGCATCCAGTCCTTCGTATCGGTCCAGGAGAGTGCGTGATGAGCAAGGTCGTTGAAGAAGTTCTCGAAGCCAATTCCCGCTACGCCGCCGACTTCGGCGACAAGGGAAGACTGCCCATGCCGCCGGGGCGGCAGTTCGCCATCCTCACCTGCATGGACGCGCGGCTGGACCCGGCCAGGTATGCCGGCCTGGCCGAGGGCGATGCCCACGTGATCCGCAATGCCGGGGGACGGGCCAGCGACGACGCGATCCGCTCGCTGGTGATTTCCTACAAGCTGCTCGGCACCCGCGAATGGTTCGTGATCCACCACACCGACTGCGGCATGGAGACCTTTTCCTCCGAGATCATGGCCGAACTGCTGGCCGGCAGCCTGGAGACGGCCAGCATCGACGAGAACGGCTGGAGCGACCCCGGCACCGGCGGCGGAACCGACGAGGGTCGCTACCTGCAGTGGCTGACCATCTCCGACCTGGCCGGCAGCGTGGTCGAGGACGTCCGGCGCATTCGGGCCAACCCGATGGTGCCGGGCCGGATCCCGATCCACGGCTACATCTACGACTGCGCCACCGGAAAGCTGATCGAAGTGCCGGAAGCGACCCGGGCCGGCCAGCCCACCGCGTAGGCGCGGCGGGGCCGGGGAGTCACGAAACGTCAGCGGGTCCGGTCACGCCGGGCCCGCTCGGTTTCGCTGTAGCGGGCGTACATGTCCATCAGCACGCTTCGGAACCGGCCGCTGTAGCCGGCCGCCACGCCGAGCGCCAGCGACACCAGTGCGGCCCGATCGGGGTGGTCGCGGACCCAGTCGCTGAGTACCGGGTCGGCGTGCTCGCGCAGATACGATTCCAGCTCCTCGCCGAGCTCGAAATCCGACTGGCTCGGCGGCGGCGTGCTGCGGGTCCGGTTGGCCAGCTTCGCGCCGATCAGCACCAGCGCGATCAGCACGATTCCGCAGGCCGCGGTGACCAGTGCGGCCAGGTTGGGCGGCAGCGATTCGCGGAAGGTGAAGTACCCGGCCACGCCGAGAAAGGCGAACACGCACAGCGCCAGCGGGATGACCAGCGCGGTGGCGAGCACGCCGGTCTCGGCGCGTTGTTTGAGTTTCCCGACCATCGAGATCATCGAGCGCTCCCGTGCAGCATCCGGCCCGCCCGCTTCAGCGGTCGAGCAGCTTGCCCAGCATGAAGCCGATGCCCAGCGCCGCGGCAATGCTGGTCATCGGCCGGTCCTCGACTTCCTTTTCGAACGCGCCCCAGGTTTCGCGGGCCTGTTCGCGGGAGCGGTTGGCGGCCGAGCGGACGCGCTGCCGACCCTCGTCGGACGCGCTATGGGCAATCCGACCGACGGTCTCGCCGATGCTGGCCAGCTCGTCCTTCAGCGTTGCGAATTCGGCTTTCAGTTCCTGCAGTTCCTTTTCGGTTGCACTTGCCATGATGGCTCCTTGGGTGGGTGGGTTCGTGGATTCGGAGCGCGCAGTCTGCGTCGACGGCACGCTCCGCTGAATCGATGAATGGTGTCGGGTGCATCAGCTCGGCGTTCGCGTCGGCGGCGGTGCCGCGGCGCGGTCGTCCGATGACGCTTCGTCCGGCAGCGGGGCCGTGCGCCGGGCCGCCCACGGCAGCTCCAGCAGCGACGCCCAGCCGAGGCCCATCGCCAGCCCCAGCGTGATGCCGGACGGTGCGGCCCAGCCGGCCACGATGGCGGCCAGCGCCACGCAGAACAGGCCGAAGCTGCCGAACGCGGCGCAGGCCACGCCGGCGCCCCAGCCGCGCATTCGCGCGATCAGCGCGCTGGCGTGGACGACCAGCGCGGCGGACGAGGCCACCGAAACCGCCGGAAACTCGGCGTTGGGCACGTGGCCCTCGAGCACGAAGCGATCGAGAACGAAGGCCCCGCCGGTGGCCCCGACGGTGCCGACGATGAAGCGTGTTGCCGCGATCCAGTCCGCTCGCCAGGTCACCGCCAGCACGATCGGCAGGGTGACGGCGAGAATGCCGGGCCAGTGGAATGCGCGTAGCAGCTGCTCGGCGAGCCGCACCGCCTCGTCGGTGCGCGTCCGGTTCATCCATTCGAGCATCGGAAAATCGATTCGGGCCAGTCCCCACACGGCGTGGCTCTGGCTGAACACCAGCCCGATCCCGCCGACCGCCGTCAGCAGCGCGAGGAAACAGACCGTAAGGTTCAGGCCCTGGGCCAGGCGCGGGTCGAAGCGCCGCCAGACCCAGCGGAAGCCCGGCGCCAGCGCGCGGGCCAGTCCACGCGTGCCGGTCGCACGCAGTGCCGTTCGGAAGACCGCCTGCACGTGCTGCTTGTTGGCCGCGATCCAGAGCGCGATCCAGCGAATGAGCAGCGCCGCGAAGACCAGCAGCAGCACCAGGATGCTGGCGGTGCCGCTGATCTCCCTGATCAGGTCCCAGGACTCGCCGAGCAGGTAGCCCAGTGCCAGGTAACTGGCCGCCCAGAGCACGCTGGCGAACACATCGAAGACCACGAAGCGCCGGTAGGGCAGGCCGGATGCGCCGGCCAGGAACGGCGTCATGACCCGGGTCGGGGTCGAAACCCGCCCGAGCACGATGGCCCATTCGCCGCGCCGCTTCATGAAGGCCCGCGCAGTGTCGATCGGGGTGCCGAGGAAGCGTTGCATCGGCGCGGAGTCCAGCACGTCGTTGCCGTAGCGTCGGCCGAGCAGGAAGCCCGTGGCATTGCCGGCCAGCGTGGCCGCACTGACCACGACCAGCAGCACCTCGAGCTTCACGTCGGCCCGCGCGGCCAGGATGCCGCCTGTGACCACCGCCAGTTCGCCGGGCGTGACGAAGCCCAGGAAGAACGCGGCTTCCGTCCAGCAGAAGACCGCGATCAGCACATAGATGGTCAGTGGCGAAAGCTCGAACAGCGCATCGAGAACCTTGTCCATGAATCGATTCGCCTCCCGGCATTCTCAGCGTCGCTGCAGTGCCGAGCGCGCAGTCGACTGCGCACTCGGTTGCGCGATTCGACGCTCGAGCCGCTGTATGTGCCGATGAGATCGGGATCACCATATGAGCAGCCTATGCGCTTTCGGCCGGCGGGCTCTTAACATGGAGCAAGCAGCAACGCAGGGCGCACTGGGCAACGCCGCCCGGACGAACCGGGCCTGCGCCGCGAGCGTCGCTGCGGAGACGGACGGCGACCGAAGCAGTCGCCGCGCTCGGTGCAGCATGGATCGTGGCCGGGGCGGACTCGCTCAGTCCATGAGCTGGTTGAGCTTCTCGGAGATCGCTTCGCGGCTTTCGCCGTACTTCTCCTGGATCCGTGCGATCAGCTCGTCGCGGTTTCCTTCGGCCTTCTTCACCTCGTCGTCGGTCAATTCGCCCCACTGCTGTTTGAGCTTGGCGGTGAGCAGGTCCTTCTTGGCTTCGGCCTGATTGCGTTCCATGTCACGCTCCATTCGATGACTGAGCGGGCAGTGTGGGCGGTGCGGGCCGGTGGCGCCTTAACCTGGATTGACGAGCCGACTCCGGACCGGCAACCGCAAGGCCCGCCGCTTTTGGCGACAGGGTGGATGCAGTTCGATGTCAGCGATTGGCGGCAAGCTGATGAAATAAAACGATAAATACTAGCGATTTCGACGCCGTCGCGGCGCGGAGGCGACGCGCGGCCCGGTCGACTGGGGCGCGCCGCTATACTACGCGCGCTGTCCTTCCGGCCCATCCGAATCGCACGTCCAGGGGATCGCCATGCGCATCGGCACCACGCTGACCAACTACACCATCAACAAGCAGAAGGGCTTCCAGGGCGCCAGCGGCACCTTCACCGGCCTGCTCAACGACATCGCCGTGGCCTGCAAGCGCATCGCGGACCTGGTCAACAAGGGCGACCTGGTCGGCGTGCTCGGCGCGGCCGATACGGAGAACGTGCAGGGCGAGCAGCAGAAGAAGCTCGACGTGATCAGCAACGACCTGATGATCGAGGCGCTGCAGCACAACGGCCACATCGCCGGCCTGGCCTCGGAGGAAATGGACGAGATCCACCAGCTGCCGAAGGGCGCGCGCCGCGGCAACTACCTGGTGCTCTGCGATCCGCTCGACGGCTCGTCGAACATCGACATCAACGTCTCGGTCGGCACGATCTTCTCGATCCTGAAGGCGCCGGAAGGGGTCGAGAACCCCGATGAGGCCGACTTCCTGAAGCCCGGCACCGAGCAGATCGCCGCCGGCTACTGCCTGTACGGCCCGGCGACGATTCTCGTCCTCACCACCGGCGACGGCGTCAGCATGTTCACGCTCAACCGCGACTTCGGCGAGTTCCTGCTGACCCGCGAGCACGTGCGCATTCCCGAACAGACCGCCGAGTTCGCCATCAACATGTCCTACCGGCGCCACTGGGACTCACCGGTGGAGCGCTACATTTCCGAGTGTCTCGAAGGCAAGGACGGCCTGCGCGGCAAGGATTTCAACATGCGCTGGGTGGCCTCGATGGTCGCCGAGGTGCACCGTATCCTGACCCGCGGCGGCATCTTCATGTACCCCTGCGATGCGAAGATCCGCGCTGCCGGCAAGGACGGCAAGCTGCGCCTGATGTACGAGGCCAACCCGATGGCGATGATCGTCGAGCAGGCCGGCGGTGCGGCCACGACCGGAACGCAGCGCATCCTCGAGGTCGCGCCGCAGGAAATCCACCAGCGCGTGCCGGTCATCCTGGGCTCACGGGCCGAGGTCGAGCGCGTGGAGGCCTACCACGGCTGAACACGCCGTCGGGCCGCGGCGCCGGCGTTGCGGCCCGGGCGCTACTGCGGGTCCTCGTCCCGGGCGGTCCTGTCGTCGATCAGGCCCTTTTCCTCGAGACGCTTCTGCAACTTGCCGACCTTGCTCTGCGCGTCGGCGGCGAAGACGAGCGCCATGGCCGCGGCCATGAAGGCGATGATTTCCATATCGGTCTCCCGGTGGGTCCGGCCGGGCTGGATGGCCGCCCGGCCGGCAGGGTTCAGTCCAGTTCCTTCAGCAGCGCGTCCATCGACGCGCGGGCGTCGCCGTAGAACATCCGCGTGTTGTCCTTGAAGAACAGCGGGTTCTCGATGCCGGAGTAGCCGGTGCCGCGGCCGCGCTTGCAGACGAAGACCTGGCGGGCCTTCCAGACTTCCAGCACCGGCATGCCGGCGATCGGACTGCCCGGATCGTCCTGGGCAGCCGGGTTGACGATGTCGTTGGCGCCGATGACGATGACCACGTCGGTCTGCGGGAAATCCTCGTTGATCTCTTCCATCTCGAGGACGATGTCATAAGGCACCTTGGCCTCGGCCAGCAGCACGTTCATGTGGCCGGGCAGGCGGCCGGCGACCGGGTGGATCGCGAAGCGGACCGTCTTGCCCTGGTCGCGGAGTCGCTTGGTCAGTTCCGACACCGCCGCCTGGGCCTGGGCCACGGCCATGCCGTAGCCGGGCACGATGACCACGTGGTCGGCGTCCTGCAGGGCTGCGGCCACGGCGTCGGCCCGGGCTTCGATCATCTCGCCGTCGACGGCCTCCGACGACGTGCTTTCGCCGCCCCAGCCGCCGAGGATCACCGAGATGAACGAGCGGTTCATGCCCTTGCACATGATGTAGGACAGGATCGCGCCCGACGAGCCGACCAGCGCGCCGGTGACGATCAGCAGGTCGTTGCCCAGCGTGAAGCCGATCGCGGCCGCCGCCCAGCCCGAGTAGGAATTCAGCATCGAGACCACCACCGGCATATCCGCGCCGCCGATCGCCAGGATCAGGTGGCAGCCGATCGCGCCGGCGATGATCGCGACCAGCAGCATCGTCCACAGGCCCGCGCCGTCGAGGTACAGGTAGCCCAGCGCGAAGCAGGCGACGATCGCGACCAGGTTCAGCAGGTGGCGGCCCGGCAATGTCAGCGCTGCCGAGCTCAATTTCCCGGACAGCTTGCCGTAGGCGATGATCGAGCCGGTGAAGGTGATCGCGCCGATCAGGATGCCCAGGAACAGTTCGACCTTCAGGATGCTCAGCTCCACCGGCGTCTTCTTCGCGATCGTCGCGGCAAAGCCGGCCAGCTCGCCGGCGGTCCCCGCGCTCTTCGCCGCCAGCGCGCGCACCATTTCCAGGTGGGCGTTGATGCCGATGAACACCGCGGCCAGGCCGACCAGGCTGTGGAAGCCGGCGACCAGCTCGGGCATCTGGGTCATCTGGACGCGCTTGGCGACGATCCAGCCGGCGATGCCGCCGGCCACGACCATCAGGCCGATCAGCACGTACTGGCCGATGCCGGCCGCGTCACCGGTCGCGGCAATGGTGGCGGCCACGGCCAGCGCCATGCCGACGATGCCGTACCAGATCGCGCGCTTGGCCTTCTCCTGGTTCGACAGCCCGCCGAGGGCCAGGATGAACAGCACGGCGGCGACCACGTAGGCCGCGCCGATGAGTCCATCCGAAATCAGTCCTTCGGAAATCATTCCTTCGTTCATCGTCGACTCCTCAGGACCGCTGGAACATGGCGAGCATGCGACGGGTCACCAGGAACCCGCCGAAGATGTTGACCGACGCCATCAGCACCGACAGCGCCGCCAGCAGCATCACCAGAAAACTGCCGGAGACGATCTGCAGCAGGGCCCCGACGATGATGATCGACGAAATCGCGTTCGTGATCGCCATCAGCGGCGTGTGCAGCGAGTGCGCCACGCCCCAGATCACGTGATAGCCGACGAACACGGCCAGCACGAACACGATGAAGTGCTGCATGAAGCTCGGCGGCGCCACCGTGCCCAGGCCAAGGATCAGCAGGCTGCCGATGCCCAGCATCAGGCCGGTGCGGTTCAGCGATTTCTTCAGCTCCTTCGCCTCGCGCGCAGATTTCTCTTCGGCCGTCTCTTCCGGCTCCTTCTTCTTCGGCTTGGCCGCGGCAATCGCCTTGACCTTCGGCGCCGGCGGCGGCCAGGTGATCGCGCCTTCGTGCGTGACCAGCGCGCCGCGGATCACGTCGTCGTCCATGTTCACGACAGGCCGGCCGTCCTTGTCCGGCGTCAGGTCGTCGAGCATGTGGCGGACGTTGGTCGCGTACAGGTTCGAGGCCTGGGTGGCCATCCGGCTGGGGAAATCCGTGTAGCCGACGATCGTCACGCCGTTGTCGGTCACGATCTTCTCGTCGGCCTTCGTCAGCGTGCAGTTGCCGCCGCGCTCGGCGGCCAGGTCGACGATCACCGAGCCCGGCTTCATCGCCTCGACCATATCCTCGGTCCACAGCTCCGGGGCAGGGCGGTTCGGGATCAGTGCGGTGGTGATGACGATATCGACGTCCGGGGCCAGCTCGCGGAATTTCTCCAGCTGCTTCTCACGGAACTCGGGACTGGAGGGCGCGGCGTAGCCGCCGGTCTCGGCGCCGTCCTTGGCCTTCTCTTCGAAGTCCAGGAACACGAACTCCGCGCCCATCGACTCGATCTGCTCGGCGACCTCGGGCCGGACGTCGAAGGCCAGCGTGATCGCGCCCAGCGACACGGAGGTGCCGATCGCGGCCAGGCCGGCCACGCCGGCGCCGACGACCAGCACCTTCGCCGGCGGCACCTTGCCGGCCGCCGTCATCTGGCCCATGAAGAAGCGGCCGAAGTTGTTGCCGGCCTCGACCACCGCGCGGTAGCCGGCGATGTTGGCCATCGACGACAGGGCGTCCATCTTCTGCGCCCGGCTGATCCGCGGCACCATGTCCATGGCCAGCACGGTCATGTTCTTCGCCTGCATCTTCTTCAGCAGGTCCTCGTTGGCCGCCGGCCAGACGAAGCCGATCAGCGTCTTGCCGTCGGGTGCGGCGGCGATCTCTGCCTCCGACGGCTCGCGAACCTTGACGATGATGTCGGCCTGGGACCACAGCTCGGCGGCGGTCGGAACCACCGTCACGCCGGCGGCCTCGTAGGCCGAATCCGGAATCGACGCCTTCGCCCCGGCCCCGGCCTCGACCAGGCACTCGTAGCCCAGCTTCTGCAGCCGGCCCGCGCTGTCCGGCGTCAGCGCCACGCGCGCCTCGCCCGGCGCGGTTTCCTTCGGTGCACCTACCTTCATCGAACGTCTCCTGGAATCCCTGATTTCCGCTCGACCGACCATTCGCGTCGGAGCGCGCCGGCGGGCCGAGTCAACCCCCGGGATGCTAGTCCACCCGGATGAACACGGCAACCCGACCGCGCCGCGCCGGCCCCGACGCCCCCTCTCCCCGGACCTGGACACCCATATCCCTTCCACCATATCGATTCAGGTTGTAGCCTCCTCTGAACATGGATACCCACATTTTTCTGGATCTGGACACCCACAGCCCTTTGTCTGGACACGGGAATCCAAGTCTTTTTCGGATTCGTGTAGATTATTTCCGGGGTGATGGGTGTCCACGTTGTTCACAATTTCGTCGGCCCCTGTGTCGACGAGGAATCTCGATACGGGAAGGTCTGCTGTGCGGTGTGTTAACGCGATCCTCTATTGCGCTACGGCATTTCTCGTCGCAGGCTGCAGCGGCCAGTACCCGATCGAAGGCGGGCACGCCGGCTCCGGCAGCGAGGCCGTCGATGAGCTGCCCGACCTCCGGTTCGAACGCCTCGCGGACGGTGTCTGGATGCATACCAGCTTCAAGGATATTCCGCCCTGGGGGGCGTTCCCCACCAACGGAATGGTGGTCGAAGTCGGCGAGGGCGACGCGGTGCTGGTGGATACGGCCTGGGATGAACCCCGAACCGCTGCGGTCCTCGACTGGAGAGTTATGGTGATTTCTGGTGTACGAGGGATCTGAAAATTGGGTGGCGTATCCTGTTGGTTGATCACGACCAAGATCACAACCAACAGAAAAGGATACGCCATGAACCAGTCTACTCTTTCGGCGGTAGAGCCGCCAGTTTCTGATCTTTCGGACCCCCTGCACAGCCTGATTCGACAGGGCGCGCGGGAACTGATTGCGGCCGCCGTAGAGTCCGAGCTGGAGGCCATGCTCAAGCACCATCAACATCGATGTGATGACCAAGGGCGTCGGGCGGTGGTGCGCAACGGTTATCTGCCCGAACGCACCATCCAGACCGGCGTCGGCGACGTCGAGGTCCGGGTGCCCAAGGTGCGAGACCGGAGCGGATCCGGGATCAAGTTCAACTCCAGCCTGCTGCCGCCGTATCTCAAGCGTGCACGCAGCCTCGACGAGTTGATTCCGTGGCTCTATCTGCGTGGCGTGTCGACCGGTGACTTCCAGGAAGCGCTGCAGGCACTGGTGGGTGATCAGGCCAAGGGGCTGTCGCCGAACACCGTGGCGCGCCTGAAGGCGGGCTGGCTGGAAGAGCATGTCCAGTGGCGGCGTCAGGATCTGAGCCAGAAGCACTACGTCTACCTGTGGGCGGACGGCGTCTATAGCCGGGTCCGGATGGACGACAAGCTGTGCTTGCTTGTGATCGTCGGGGTCACCGAGCATGGCCGCAAGGAGCTGGTGGCGGTCGAAGACGGCTATCGGGAGTCCGAGGCCAGCTGGCACGAGGTGTTGACCGACCTGCGCAGCCGGGGCCTACAGCGACCACCCAAGCTCGCCATTGGCGATGGTGCGCTGGGCTTCTGGGCAGCGCTGAACAAGGCGTTCCCGGATACTCGTCACCAGCGATGCTGGGTGCACAAGATCGCCAACGTGCTCAACAAGTTGCCCAAAGCGGTCCAGCCGAAGGTCAAGTCCGCGCTGCATGACATCTATCTGGCCGAGACCCGCGAGGCGGCCCACCAGGCTTTCGATCGTGCGCTGGCGCGCTTCGGCACGAAGTACCCCAAGGCCATGATGTGCCTCGAGAAAGATCGCGACGACCTGCTGGCCTTCTACGACTTCCCGGCCAAGCACTGGGTCCATCTGCGGACCACCAATCCGATCGAGTCGACCTTCGCGACGGTGCGGTTGCGAACTCGCAAGTCGCGCAACTGTGGCTCACGCGACACCACGCTGGCCATGGTGTTCAAGTTGTTGCAATCCGCGGGGCGTCGATGGAAACGAATCAAGGGCTTCCAGTTGCTGAGACTGGTCGTCGATAACGTCGAGTTCCGAGATGGAGAACAGGTCGTTGATCAACCAAAGCACGCCGCTGCCTGATCGCTCGTACACCAGATTTGACAATAACTC
>NZ_JAAWWS010000137.1 GCF_012272825.1 Wenzhouxiangella sp. XN79A
CCCTTTTGGGTACTTTTGTGGCGTTTGACAAAAGTACCTCGCCAGAAAGCGGACGAAGTCCGCGTGGCGAAACGCTTGTAGCCCGGGGCAGCAACAACCCCAGGACGAGCAGAACACCAGAAGCAGAACACCCGCCCACCGAAGGGCCGTTCACCGAACCAAGCCGGAAACAACCATCCGGCTTCGCCTCGGGCTCTTACCCCTCTGTACCCGGCAAGCGCTTCCCACTCCACGGCACGAAGCGATTCTTCGCGCCACGACCGTCACCGGAGGGCAACCCCCACCCGGTACGCGCGCTTGTAAAAAACCTTCCTGATTACGCATGAATCTCGGCCACGGTCGGGTAGCGTCCCGCCATCGGAGCGTCGCGGCAGGCGATACAGGCGAGCCGTTGGATCATCCGATCGGATTCGAAGGACGGGTTTCCATCCCAAGCGAGATTCCAGCCCGACGCCGGACTGGCAGGAAGACCGCCTGTTGGAGGGCGCTTGCGCGCGAACGACTTCGGAGGCGGCCACCCTTCGCGCGCAAGCGCCCTCCAACAGTCGAACCCGGGCAAAAAAGCGCTTTCGAAGGGTCCTTGCTTGCTGTTCTCGAGTTTCCTGCACGCCTCCGGAGGGCTGTACTACCGGCCGAGAAACGTGCGTAATCATGAAGCCCTTTCGGGTACGTTTGTGGCGATTGACAAAAGCACATCGCCAGAATGCGGACGAAGTCCGCGTGGCGAAACGTTTGTAGCCCCGGGAAGCAACACCCCGAAGGCGAGCAAACCACCGAACGCAAGTCAGCCGCCCACCGAAGGGCCTTTCACTGAACGAAGCCACCCGCAAGGAAGCCGACCGACGCGGCATCCACAGCACCAACGCCGACGACCCACCTCGTCGCCACGCCGGTCAGGCGTTAGAATCCGCCCATGACCGACGTTTCGTCGACTTCCCACGCGCAATCGAACCGGCCGGGCTGGCTGGACCGGCTGTACCCGCTCTGGCTGTGGCTGGTGCTGTTGCCGGTCGTGGTGGTCTATACGATGATCGCTGCACCGCTTGCGATGGCGGTCTGCCTGTTCGGTGGCCAGCGCTTTGCCAATACGCAGATCGCCGCGCGCTGGGCGCGCCTGATCGCGCAGCTGACGCCGGTCGAACTCGACATCGAAGGCGCCGAGCACATCGAGCCGGGGCGATCGTACGTGGTGGTCGCCAATCACCAGAGCCAGTACGACATTCCGGTGATCTACGGATACTCGGGTCTGGACCTGCGCTGGGTCATGAAGGCCGAGGTCGGGCGGATTCCGTTCGTCGCCCAGGGCTGCCGGGCGATCGGCCACATCTTCATCGACCGCTCCAACCCCGACCAGGCCCGAGCGGCGATCAATGCCGCGGTTGCGAGGCTCGACGAGGGCACCGGCATCCTGTTCTTTCCGGAAGGCACGCGCAGCCGCACCGGTGAGCTGCTGCCGTTTCGAAAGGGCGCGTTCCGGGTCGCCGCGGATCGAGGCTGGGCCGTGTTGCCGATGACCGTCATCGGGACGCGCGACATTCTGCGGCCGGGCGGTCTTCGGATCCGGCCGGGCCGTGCGAAGCTGATCATCCATCCGCCGATCGAAGCGAAGCAGGAGGGCGACGGCCTGACGATCGATGAGGTGGTGCGCGACCTGCATCGGCGCTCCCGCGACGTCATCGCCTCGGCGCTGGAGCCGACCGATGCGGTTTGAGGTCCCGGACCCACGGTACAGCGCATCGCGCCGCGCGGCCGGCAACTTCGTGCTGGCCTTCAGGCTGGTGTTCGGTTTCCTGGTGGTGGTCTGGTCGGTGTTCCTGTTCGACCAGATGCTTCAGCTGGAGCTGATTCGATTCGGCCTTCGACCGCGCGAAAGTGCCGGGCTCATCGGCCTGGCGACCACGCCGCTGCTGCATTTCGATCTGTCCCACCTGATGTCGAACACGCTGCCGCTGCTGATCGGTGGCACGCTGATGCTCTACCTGTTTCCGAACGCTTCGCTGCGCGTGCTGCCGCTGCTGTTCGTCGGCACCAGCGCGTTGGCCTGGATCTTCGCCCGCGACCACGTCCATATCGGTGCGTCGGGCCTGATCTACGGCATCCTGGCGTTCGTGTTCGTTTCCGGCCTGTTGCGTCGGGATCTCCGCTCGGTCGGCGCGGCGCTGCTGGTCTGGTTCCTGTATGGCTCGATGCTCTGGGGCGTGCTGCCGTCCGCGCCGGCGACCAGCTGGGAGTTGCATGCCAGCGGGCTGGTGCTCGGCGTGCTGTGCGCTCTGGTCTTCCGCGCCTGGGACCGGCCGCCGATGAAGCGCTATGACTGGGAAGACGAGGACGACGAACTGGACGATGAAATCGACGCGCCGTGGCGGCAGTTCGGTAACGACAGGGTCCGTCCTTCGGACCGGGATCGTCTCGAATGACGCCGTGCCTGCACATTCTCGGCGCCGGTCGCACGGCGCGCACGCTGGCGCGACTGTGGCACGAGGCCGGCGTGCTGACGATCGGCGAAGTCTGCAACCGAAGCCCGGCCAGTGCGGCCGAGGCCGTGGACTGGATCGGGCAGGGCAGGCCGGTCGAGCGGTTCGAGCGCATCGCCCCGGAGGACTGGCTGCTGATCGGCGTTCCGGACAGCGCGATCGCCGAGGTGGCCGATGCGGGCCTTCCGTTCGCCGCGCTGGCCTTCCACCTTTCGGGTGCCGAGCCGGCCTCGCTGCTGGCCGGTCGCGCAGCGGCGGTTGCCGCGGTGCATCCGGTCTGTGCCTTTGCCGAGCCGGACCTGGCACGCCGCCAGTTTCCGGGTCGCTACGCCGTCGGTGAGGGGGATGCAGCGGCGCTGGATCGGCTGCTGCCGGCCTTCGAGGCGATCGGCGCCCGCACCCTGCGCTTCCGGCCGGACGACAAGCGGCTCTACCATGCGGCCATGATCGCGGCTTCGAATTTCCTGTGCACGCTCGACCAGCTGGCCGAGGACCTGGCCGTGGCCGGCGGGCTGGCGGCCGGCGACGCCCGCCGACTGATCGCCACGCTGCAGGCCGGAGCGCTGGATACGATCGCCGAGCGGGGCGGGGCCGGCGCCCTGACAGGCCCGATCGAGCGCGGTGACGCGGCCACCTGTGCGGCGATGATGGACCGGATCCGGGCGCGGGCCGGGGACGATGAAGCGTTCGGCCGACAGGTCCTGCCGCTGCTTGCCGTCCTGGCCGGTTCGACGGTGGATCTGGCCCGGCGCAGGCATCCCGATCGTGCGGAGTCGCTGGAGGCGTTGCGGGCGCTGTTCGAGGAGCGAGCGGCCTGATGGCGGCGTTCGAGTACGAGGCGCTCGATGAGCAGAAGAGCGTGCGCGGCGTGGTCCAGGCCGACTCCGCGCGCCAGGCCCGCAGCCAGCTGCGCGAGCGCGGGCTGGTGCCGCTGGAGGTGCGGCCGGTGCAGGCGGCCGGACGACGCGGCGGCGCTGCGCGGCTTGTGCGCGAACGCGCATTGCTGTTGCGTCAGATGGCCGGCCTGCTGCGTGCTGGCCTGCCGCTGGAAGACGTTCTTGCGCTGCTGGCCGAGCAGACCGATCGCCCGGCCGTTCATCGACCGCTGGCGGCCATGCGATCGCGGGTTCGCGAAGGCGCGGCGCTTTCGGAGGCCATGGCCGAGCAGCCGGCGCTGTTTCCGCCGCTGGTCTGGCGCTCGGTGGCCGCTGGCGAGCAGGCCGGCAGGCTCGAGACCGTGATCGCCCGGCTGGCCGATCATGCCGAGCGGCGCGCGGCGCTGTCGCGCGGCATCGTGATGGCGCTGGTCTATCCGCTGCTGCTGGGTGTACTGTCGCTGGCCGTGGTCTGGGGCCTGCTGGGCTTTGTCGTGCCGCGCGTGGTCGAAGTGTTCAGTCAGTCGAACCAGGCGCTGCCAGCGCTGACGCGCAGCCTGATCTGGATTTCCGATGCGCTGGCCGGCTGGGGCGGGTTGCTGCTGCTCGTGCTCCTCGGCCTGGCGGCCGGCGGCGCGCTGCTGCTGCGCCGACCGGGCCCGCGCCGGGCCTTCGATGGTGCGCTGCTCGGCCTGCCGCTGATCGGGCGGGTCGTGCGGGCCCATGCCAGCGCGCTGTTCGCCCGCACCCTGGCCATCCTCATGGCCAGCGGCGTCCCGGCTGTCGATGCGCTGGGCACGGCCGCCAGCGTCATGTCCAATCGGCGGGTGCGCGACGATCTCGAACAGGCCGGACAGCGCGTCCGGGAAGGCAGCTCGATCACTGCCTCGGTCGCCGAGATCGGCTGGATGCCGCCGCTGACCCGACGCCTGATCGCGGGTGGCGAACAGGCCGGTGACCTGGCCGGCATGCTCGACCACGCCGCCGAGCTCCAGGAAGCGGATCTCGAACAGACCGGCGCGGTCCTGCTGGCCGTGCTGCAGCCGGCGTTGATATTGCTGGTGGGCCTGGTCGTGCTCTACATCGTGCTGGCGATTCTGCTGCCGGTGATGAACCTCAGCCAGATGCTGGGCTAGGGCCATGGGTGCGAAAGGCAATGATGCAATGATCGTCTTCGAACACGTGGCCAAGCGCTACGCCGGCGGCGTCCAGGCGCTGGCCGACGTCAACTTCCGGCTCGAGCCCGGCGAGATGGCCTTCCTGACCGGCCATTCCGGCGCCGGCAAGAGCACGCTGCTGCGCCTGATCGCGCTGCTCGAGCGGCCCAGTCGCGGTCAGGTCCTGTTCGAGGGCCGCAATGTCGGCCGGCTGTCGCGTCGCCAGATCCCGATGCTGCGGCGGCGGGTCGGCGTGATCTTCCAGGACCACAAACTGCTGACCGACCGCACGGTGTTCGACAACGTCGCGCTGCCGCTGCACATCGCCGGGCTTTCGTTCGGCGAGATCAAGCGGCGGGTCGGGGCGGCACTCGACCAGGTCGGCCTGCGCGACAAGTCCGGCATGCCGGTGCCGGTGCTGTCCGGCGGCGAGCAGCAGCGGGTCGGCATCGCCCGCGCGATCGTCGCCAAGCCGCCGCTGCTGCTGGCCGATGAGCCGACCGGCAACCTCGACCCGGCGCTGTCGGAAGAGCTGATGCGGCTGTTCTGCACGCTCAACGAGCTCGGCACGACCGTCCTGATCGCCACCCACGACCTGTACCTGGTCCGCCAGCTCGGTCGCAGGACGCTGGTGCTCGACCACGGGCGGATGGTCGACGACACGGTGCCGGTGCCGCCGGGGTCGACCGGTCCGGAGGTGCTTCGATGAGTGCGGCGAAGGCAATCCGAGCGGGGTTTCGCGGCTGGTTGCGCCGGCATGCCTACAGCCTGTTGTCGTCGATCGGCGCGCTGGTCCGCTCGCCGGTCGCAAGCGGTATGACCATCGGCGTGCTGGCCATCGCGCTGAGCCTGCCGCTGGGCCTGTACACCGCGCTGGCGAACCTCAGCGCCATGAACACCGACCTGGAGCGGCTGGAATCGATTTCGGTGTTTCTCGACGCCGAGCTCGACGAAGACCGGGCACGGCGTCTGGCGTCGTCGCTGTCGACGTCGCCGGACGTGCTCACGGTCGACCCGATCAGCCCCGAGGCCGGCATGCGTGAACTGGCCGGGGCGACCGGCCTGGACGACCTGGAGCTCGGCGAGGTCCCGCTGCCCTGGGTGCTGGAGGTGACGCCGGCGCGCGAAGGCGATGTCGGCGGGCTGGCCGGTCGGCTGCGCGCGCTGGACGGCATCGACCAGGTCATCGTCGACCTCGGCTGGCTCCGGCGGCTGGAGGCGCTGCTCGGCGTGTTCGCCCGGCTGGTCGAGCTGGTCGCCGTCCTGTTCGGGCTGGCGGTGCTGTTCGTCATCGCCAATACCATCCGGGCCGAGATCCAGTCGCGGCACGAGGAGATCGAGGTGATGGCGCTGGTCGGCGCCACGCCGGCCTGGATCCGTCGGCCGTTCCTGTACGCCGGATTCTGGTTGGGGCTGTTCGGCGGGCTCGGCGCCTGGCTGCTGGTCCGGCTCGGGCTCTGGCTGCTGGCGGGGCCGGTTCGGGACCTGGGTGCCTCCTATGGCACGCCGGCCTCGCTGCAGGCACCGCCGGCGGAGTTGATCGCCGCGCTGATCATCGGCTCGGGCCTGCTCGGCATTGCCGGTGCCGCGGTGGCGGTCTCACGACAGCTTCATCGAATCAACCCATGATCGGGGCGCCCGGACGATCCGGGAATCGCGGTCCCCGGCATTGAACCGGGGAACTTCCGCCCCAAGGACCCGTCCAACGGGGCGTGAACCCGAGCGGACGAAATCGATCCCGGTTCTGTTCGATTGGCCGGAAAGGCCGGTTCTTGTTAGAATTGAAGGGTTGATCAAGGAGGTTTTGCATGTCGAAGGAACTCGTACCGAGCCATCTTCTCGCCCCGGCCGGAACCGGCTCGCTGGATGCCTATATCCAGGAGGTCAACAAGGTTCCCGTGCTGAGCCTGGAAGAAGAGCAGCGCCTGGCGCGCCGGTTCCGCGACGACGAGGACCTGGATGCCGCGCGCCTGCTGGTGATGTCGCACCTGCGCTTCGTCGTGCACGTCGCGCGCGGGTACTCGGGCTACGGCCTTCAGCTGGGCGATCTGATCCAGGAAGGCAACATCGGCCTGATGAAGGCCGTCAAGCGATTCGATCCCGAGCAGGGCGTGCGACTGGTCTCGTTCGCGGTCCACTGGATCCGCGCCGAGATCCATGAATTCGTGTTGCGCAACTGGCGCATCGTCAAGGTCGCCACGACCAAGGCGCAGCGCAAGCTGTTCTTCAATCTGCGCAAGAACAAGAAGCGCCTGGGCTGGTTGAACCAGGACGAAGTCAACCGCGTCGCCGCGGACCTGAACGTCAAGCCCGAAGTCGTGATGGAGATGGAATCGCGGCTGTCCGGCCAGGATGTCGGCTTCGACCTGACCAGCGACGACGACGATGATCGTCCGTACCTGGCCCCGGCCGGCTACCTGGAAAACCATGAAGCCTCGCCGGACATCGCCACCGAAACGGCCGACATGGAGGAGCACCAGCACAACCTGCTGTTCGCCGGCCTCGACGGCCTCGACGACCGCTCCAAGGACATCATCCAGTCGCGCTGGCTGCTCGACCCCAAGATGACCCTGCAGGAGCTGGCCGACAAGTACGGCGTCTCGGCCGAGCGGATCCGCCAGCTGGAAGCCGCAGCGATGAAGAAGTTGAAGGCTGCCTTCGACGCCTGATCGCTGCACCGACGCCACGACCCATGAAACGGCCTCCCGCGTGGAGGCCGTTTTCTTTCGTACCGGTTCGGCGCGACCCAGAGCCAGGCTCGGGGGCGGTCTCCCCAGGTCTCGGCTGCAGGACGAATCGATCTCGCCCGGCAACGATCCGTGATCGGCTTCACTCTATGAGCCGCTTGATTTGCGTATCATCACGTTCTGGAAATCCCGGGGTCCGACATCCGATGATCGCAGTGCTTTCCTTTCTGCTTGCGCTGTCCCTGCTCGGTGGCGGGTTGGTGGTCGGCGCTCAGCTTTTCCTCGCGGGTGCCGTGATCCAGGCCCTGCATCGTCACGAACCCGAACAGGCAATGTTCCTGATGCGCCAGATCAACGACCGTCTGGCCGGCCCGCAGTCGGTTGCGCTGTTCATCGGCACACTGCTGGCGGTCAGCGCGGTGGGCGTCATCGCGTTCCTTGCTCTGGAGTCGGTCGAGCGCTGGTGGTTGATGGCGGGGGCCGTGGTCTACCTGATCGGCCCGGTGGGCGTAACGATGACCCACCAGGCGCCGTTGAACGCGGGACTCAAGGCCGCCGACTGGTCGAACGCCGAGCGGGTCTGGCCGGCGTACCGTCGTCGAGCGCAGTTCTGGAGCGTGATTCGTGCGGCGCTCGGCATCGCGGCGCTGGGGGCGCTGGCCATCGGGGCGGTCGAATTCTGATGCTTGCGGGGTGCACTGCCACGGCTCGCTGATCGGTGCTCAGTCGAGCGGCCTCCATCCGCCGGGGTCCAGCCCATCGAGCGTCCAGTTCCCGATCCGCACTCGAATCAAGCGCAAGGTGGGATGCCCGACCGCCGCCGTCATCCGGCGCACCTGGCGGTTCCGTCCCTCGCGGATGGTCAGTTCCAGCCAGGCGTCGACGACGTTCTTCCGGTAGCGCACCGGCGGCTCCCGTGGCCAGAGTCCTTCCGGTTCCGGAACTCGGTGCACCTCGGCCGGCCGGGTACGGCCGTCCTTCAGTTCGATTCCTTTCCTCAGCCGTTCCAGCGCCTCGTCGGTCGGTTCGCGCTCGACGAGCACCCGATAGGTCTTGGGCTGCTTGAACTTCGGTGAGCTGATCCGGGCCTGCAGCGCGCCGTCGTCGGTCAGCAGCAGCAGGCCCTCGGAGTCCTTGTCCAGCCGGCCGGCCGGGTAGACGCCCGGCACGTCGATGTAGTCGGCCAGCGTCGGACCCTCGCCGCTGAACTGGCAGAGCACGCCGAAGGGTTTGTTGAAGGCGATCAGCACGACCGCCACGCACCCTGACGGGAGGTGCGCCCGGCAGGACATCGGTTGGCGCGGCGGCCGGACCGTCGCCGGTTCCTGACGGGTCTCGTTGGACCCCGGACGGCAGAGCCAGCACAGCCCGCTCGGCGAGCGGCCGATTCAGCGTCCGCGCTTCGCCGGCCATCCGCTGGGCATTGCCCGGCATCCCGCGCAGAACCGGTCCCGTTCATTCACCGACCCGGTCCTGGGTCCGGCGTTCGAAATCGCTGGGTTCGTGGCGCTCGTGCAGCTGCATGGACGGCTCGCCGAACGTGCGGTTGACCATCCGGCCGCGGCTGACGGCGGGGCGAGCGTCGATGGTCGTCGCCCAGCGCATGACGTGGACGTATTCCTCGACCTGCAGGAACTCGGCCGCCTCGTACAGCCGGCCCAGTACCAGCTGGCCGTACCAGGGCCAGATCGCCATGTCGGCGATCGAGTAGCCGCCGCCGGCCATCCACTCGTGCTCGGCGAGGTGACGATCGAGCACGTCGAGCTGGCGCTTGGCCTCCATCGCGAAGCGGTCGATGCAGTACTTGATCTTCACCGGCGCGTAGGCGTAGAAGTGGCCGAAGCCGCCGCCCAGGTAGGGCGCTGAGCCCATCTGCCAGAACAGCCAGTTCATGCATTCGGTGCGGCCATGCTGGTCGGTCGGCAGGAAGGCACCGAATTTCTCGGCCAGGTACAGCAGGATGCTGCCGGACTCGAACACCCGGATATGCGGCTCGACGGAGCGGTCGAGCAGGGCGGGGATCTTCGAGTTCGGGTTGATCTCGACGAAGCCGGAGCCGAACTGGTCGCCTTCGCCGATCCGGATCAGCCAGGCGTCGTACTCGGCGTCGCGGTGGCCCAGCGCCAGCAGCTCCTCGAACAGCACCGTGACCTTGACGCCGTTCGGCGTGGCCAGCGAGTAGAGCTGGTGCGGATGCGCCCCGACCGGCAGGGCCTGGTCGTGCGTGGCGCCGGCGGTCGGTCGGTTGATGTTGGCGAATCGACCGCCGTTGCCCGGCTCCCAGCGCCAGATCTTCGGTGGGGTGTACTCGGTATCGGTCATGTCGGACATTCCAGCGTGAATTCTTGAAGTGTACGCATCGGACCGGGTTGGCCGGGGCTTGCTTGCGCAGCGATTGCTTCCGATGGCCGCGAGCGATCGCGGGATCCCCGGCCGAAGTCGGCCGCCGGGTCGACCGGCGATTCCCTGGAATCGCGCCTGGCCGGACGGGCAGCGACCTGATCAAGGCTTCAGGTCAGGCCCGACGGACAGCTCCCGGCTTGTCTGGCGCATTGCCCGGTACAACGCCAGATTCCACTCCGCGCCCGACAGCCCGGTGTGGTCCAGCGGGTCGTCGGTTTCCGGTTCGAGCCCGAAGCGCTCGGCGACCCGGTCGTTGACCAACGCCGTGGCGCCGAGACCGAAGGCCATCGACGGCAGGTCCAGCACGAACCAGGTGTAGAGATCGCGGACCGTGCTGCCGTGCTCGGTCAGCAGCGCGTCGAGGAATGCCCGGTCGAACGGCGCGTTGTAGGCGGTCAGGATGAAGCGACGAGGATCGGCGTGCTGTCGATGGAAGTCCAGGATCCGTTCTACGGCCTGAGCAGGGAGCAGCGCATCGAGCTCGGCCCAGCGCTGTTCGGAATAGCCGTTGATCGAGCGCGCGACGTCGCCGGCCCGCTCCGGATGGCGCGGATGGATGCGCAGGAACAGCCGGTCGAGTTCCTCGCCGTCCAGCGTGGTGTAGATCATGCCGATGTCGATCATCTCGTGATAGCCGGGCTCCAGCCCGGTGGTTTCGACATCGATGATCGCAAGGCCCCAGTCGCCGGGCTCGTTGTCGGGCCACGGGCTCTGGGCGGCGCCCGATACCGGGACGAGCAGCAACAGCGCGAGCAGGTGGAAAACGGTGGCAGGCATGATCGAACTCGCTGGTCGGGAAGGGCGTCAGGGTACGACGTTGGCGCCCGGATCGGCATCGACGGACCGTTCGCGCAGCGCGGCGGGCGCCGGTGCGTAGTCGAGGTCGTCCGGCGGCGGTGCGGTTCCGCGCTGGCGACCGCAGGCCCAGGCCAGCGTCACCGTCATCGCCTTCCACGGGTGGGTCAGTTCGGCGAAGCTGGGTGCGGGAGCGCGCGTGCAGACCGCCTGGCCGTTGGCCAGCACGTAGTAGCCGCGTCGTTCGCCGATCTGCGAGCCCCAGGTCTCCGAGCGCGGCCGGACCGGGCCGACGTAGGGATTCATCCAGCCGCCGCCGATCGGCAGCCCGCGAATCGGCTCGCCGCGCCGGGCCCAGGGCACGGCCGTCGGCGGCTCCGCGCTGCCGGGTGGTCCGGGTCGAGCCTCCGGGTCCTCGATCGGCAGGCCGTCCGCGAGTTGCATTCGAAGTCGATCGAGATCGATCGCGGGGCTGCGGTCCTGCGGCGTCGCTTGTACCGCGGGTTCGGCCGCCGCACTGCGATCGCGAGCCGGCTGCAGCGTCGATTCGATGGGCAGCTCACGCGGCGGCACGCCGGAGGATTCGGCCGGCGGCGCGGGCACCGTGGGCTGAATCGGCCTGGCCGGATCGGCGTCGGATGCCGGACGCGGCGTCGCGACCAGCGCAACGCGGACGATGTCCGACGTTGGCGTACGCAGCGGGGGCGGGGGCTCGACGAGCAGGACCAGAAGCATTGCCGCAGCGGCATGCAGCCCGAGCGACAGCGCGGCGGCGCGAACCGCGACGGCGCGAGCGGGCATGGCAGCGGTTCGGATGGGCGCGAGGCGGGCCGATGCCGCCCTCTCGGGCGAGTCCGGGCCGAAGATGGGGGTTGATGTGCCTGGCATGCCGGCCGGTCGACAAACGACAGACTGGTACACTACGCGTCTTGCTGTTTTCCATTGGTTAAGAGGACGCATCGCATGCCCTATCAGCACGTCAAGCTGCCGGAATCCGGCTCCCGAATCACCGTCGAGAACAACCAGCTCAAGGTGCCCCACGATCCGGTCCTCGGCTACATCGAGGGCGATGGCATCGGCGTCGACATCACGCCGGCCTGCCTGCGCGTCTGGGACGCCGCGGTGGAGAAGGCCTACGGCGGCGCACGCAAGGTCCACTGGGCCGAGCTGTATCTCGGCGAGAAGGCCGCCGGCATATACGACGGTGACTACTTCCCCGACGAGACCCTGGAGGCGATCAAGGATCTCAACGTCGCGATCAAGGGTCCGCTGACCACGCCGGTCGGCGAGGGCTTCCGCTCGCTGAACGTGTCGCTGCGCCAGACGCTGGACCTGTATGCCTGCGTCCGCCCGGTCAAGTACTACTCGGGCGTGCCCTCGCCGCTGCGCAAGCCGGAGGACTTCGACGTGGTGATCTTCCGCGAGAACACGGAAGACGTGTACTCCGGCATCGAGTTCGAGTCCGGCACGCCGGAAAACGAGAAGCTGGCGAAGTTCCTGCGCGAGGAAATGGGCGCGGACTTCTTCGAGGACGCCGGTCTCGGGGTCAAGCCGATCTCGGCGTTCGGCACCAAGCGCCTGGTGCGCAAGGCCATCCAGTTCGCGATCGACAACAACCGCGAGTCGGTCACGCTGGTCCACAAGGGCAACATCATGAAGTTCACCGAAGGCGCCTTCCGCAAGTGGGGCTACGAGGTGGCGGCCGAGGAGTTCGGCGACGTGACGATCACCGAGGACGAGCTCTGGGAAAAGCACGACGGCAAGCGTCCCGAAGGCAGGATCGTCATCAAGGACCGGATCGCCGACATCATGTTCCAGCTGCTCCAGCTGCGCCCGGCCGAGTTCGACGTGCTGGCGACCATGAACCTCAACGGCGACTACCTGTCCGACGCGGCCGCGGCCTCGGTCGGCGGGATCGGCATCGCACCGGGCGCCAACATGGCCGACAACGTGGCCGTGTTCGAAGCCACCCACGGCACCGCGCCGAAGTACGCCGGCCAGGACAAGGTCAACCCGTCCTCGCTGCTGTTCTCCGGCGTCATGATGTTCGACTACATCGGCTGGCCGGAAGTCGGGCGGCTCATCGAGAATGCCTTCGAAAAGGTCGTGGTCGGCGGCACCGTCACCTACGACTTCGCGCGCCAGCGCGACGACGCCACCGAGGTCTCGACCTCGGGCTTCGCCGATGCGCTGATCGAGGCGATCCAGCAGTCCTGATGGGCTGGAACGACGTCCGTGCCGCGCTGGCCGAAACCGACCCGCGGGCCAAGTGCCGGCGGGTCGATCGCCTTTGGGCGGATGTCGACTCCGGGGCCTTCGTGCCCCGGGATCCCGGTGGGGTGGACGTACCCGACGTCGGCCGACCCGAGCGGCCGGCGCGAGTCCATCCGTCGGCCCTGCCGCGACGCGGCCTCGGCAGCGTCGAAGGCCGCGTGGCATTGCTCCATGCGGTCGCCCACATCGAGTTCAATGCGATCAATCTCGGCCTGGATGCATCGCTGCGTTTTCCGGGCATGCCCGATGAGTTCTACCGCGACTGGCTCAGCGTCGCGGCCGACGAAGCCCGTCACTTCCGGCTGCTTGCCGAGCGGCTCGACCGGCTCGGCGCCGCCTACGGCGACCTGCCGGCCCATAACGGGCTGTGGGACATGGCCGAGAAGACGGCCGACGATGTGCTGGTGCGCATGGCGCTGGTGCCGCGGGTGCTGGAGGCGCGCGGTCTCGACGTCACGCCGGGCATGATCGACAAACTGCGCGCGGTCGGCGATCTCGACAGCGTGGCCTGCCTGGAGGTCATCCTCGAGGAAGAAGTCCGCCACGTCGCGATCGGCAGCCGCTGGTTCCGCTTCTGCTGCGAAGGTCGGGACCTGGATCCCGAACCGACCTTCCGCGGACTGCTGCGGGACCATTTCGGCGGGGCGCTGCGCGGTCCGTTCAATCACTCGGCGCGCCGAGAGGCCGGATTCAGCGCGCCGGAGCTCGAAGCGCTGGAGGCCATGGCGTGAACTGGAAGCACTGGATTCCGCTGCTCGGGCTGTCGCTGGCCGGCTGCGGCGGCGCGTCGAAAGCACCGCTGGAGCTGGTCGACGCGGTCGACCTGGCGCGCTACCAGGGCACCTGGTACGAGATTGCCAAGCTGCCGAACCGGTTCCAGGACCAGTGCGTGGCCGGAACCCGGGCCGAATACACGCTGCTCGACGACGGCCGGGTCGAGGTCATCAACCGCTGTCGACTGGCCAGCGGCGCAACCGAGGAAGTCCGCGGCAGGGCCCGCCGGCCCGATCCGGATCGTCCGGCCGCGCTGGAAGTCCGATTCGCACCCGCCTGGCTGAGCTGGCTCCCGATGGTCTGGGGCGATTACCAGGTCATGGCGCTGGATCGTGGCTACCGGTGGGCGCTGGTCGGCGAGCCCTCGCGGAAGTTCCTGTGGATTCTTTCGCGTACACGCGGGCTGCCTCGCGCCCGGATCGACGAGCTTCTGGCCGAAGCCCGGCGTCAGGGGTTTCCGGTCGACCGGATCGATTTCACGCCACAGGACGACGAATGATGTTCGATACCCTTGTGATCGGCGCCGGCTGGGCCGGACTGACCGCCGCTGCGCGCTTGACCGAGGCCGGGCAACGGGTGCAGGTGGTCGAGAAGTCGCGCGGGCCCGGCGGGCGCAGCGCGACCCGCCGTGACGACAAGAACCGGTTCGATCACGGCGCCCAGTACTTCACGGCGCGCTCGGCCGCGTTCGGCCGGCAGATCCAGCAGTGGCGCGATGACGGCTGGATCGAGAAATGGACGCCGAGGCTTGCCGTGCTGGGTGGGGACGGTGGTCATCGCGATACCGAGAACGTCCAGCGTTTCGTGGCCGTGCCCGGCATGAACGGGGTCTGCCGAAGGCTGGCCGAAGGTCTGGAGTGCCGCTTCCGCTCGCGGGTCGAGCGGCTGGAGTTCGAGGCCCACTGGACTGCCATGCTGGAGGACGGCGAAGTGATCGAGGCGCGCCGCGTACTGGTCACCGCGCCGCCGGCCCAGGCCGCGGCCCTGCTGGGTCCGACCCATCCCTTGCATGGCGAGCTGGCCGGGACCGTGTTTCATCCCTGTATCACGCTGATGGCGGCGTTCGAACGAGCGCTCGAGCCGCGCTTCGACGCGGCCTTCGTCAACGACGACCCGACCCTCGACTGGATCGCACGCAACTCCAGCAAGCCGGGGCGCAGCGGCGAATGCTGGGTGGCGCACGCGACCGCCGAATGGTCCCGGGCGCATCTCGAAGAAGACGTCGAGTCGCTGGCCGCCGCGCTGGCGCCGGCGCTCTGCGCGCGGCTGGAGGTGCCGGAAGCGAGCCTGAAATCCGTGGCTGCGCACCGCTGGCGCTATGCGCAGGCGGCCGCGCCACGTCAGGACGGCGTGCTGGTCCATGCCGAGCAGCGACTGGTCGTGGCCGGCGACTGGCTGGCGGGAAGCCGCGTCGAGGGCGCCTGGTCCAGCGGCCGGAAGGCAGCGGACTGGTTGGCCGGAACGGGTTGATCGAACGCCCGGACCGAGCTCGGACGAGGGCGCTGCGACATCGGTGCGTCATCGAACAGCAGGTACACTGGAGCCATGGCAGAAACCTCCCAATCCGCGCACGTGCTCGATGGCCGCGCCGTTGCCGATCGACTGATCGAGAACGTCGCCCAGGCCGTACGCCAATCGGTGGATCGCGGCCGCCGACCGCCCGGTCTTGCCGTGGTGCTGGTCGGTGACGATCCGGCTTCGGACGTATACGTCGGCAACAAGGTCAAGGCCTGCGCCCGGGCCGGGCTGGTTTCGCGCGATTTCCGGTTGCCGCACGGCACCGACCAGAACAGCCTGCTGGCGCTGATCGACGATCTCAACGCCGATGACGAAATCGACGGCATCCTGGTCCAGCTGCCGCTGCCGGCCCACATGGACGAACTGGAAGTGACCCGCCGCATCGACGCCGCGAAGGACGTCGATGGATTCCACCCCTTCAATGTCGGCCGGCTGGCGCTGCGCGATCCCGGTGTGCGGCCGTGTACGCCGCGTGGGGTCATGACGCTGCTCAACCATTACCACCTGTCGCCGAAGGGGCACCATGCCGTGATGGTCGGCGCGAGCAACATCGTCGGCCGGCCGCTGGCACTCGAACTGCTGCTGGCCGGGGCGACGACCAGCGTGGCGCATCGGTTCACCAACAATCTCGAAGCGCTGGTCCGCCAGGCCGACTACCTGTTCGTTGCCGTCGGCAAGCCCGGCATCGTCGACGCCGAATGGATCCGCGAAGGCACCGTGGTCGTGGATATCGGCATTCATCGCGGCGATGACGGCAGACTCCGCGGCGACCTCGACTTCGATGCCGCAGCGCAGCGCGCCGGCTGGATCACCCCCGTGCCCGGCGGCGTCGGTCCGATGACGGTGGCCAGCCTGATGCAGAACACCGCCGAGGCAGCCGGCCTCGTGGTGCGCGCGCCATGAGCCGGGCCCGACGCTGGTCTGGACCACTGGCTGCACTGGTCGTCGCCGCACCGATGCTCTCGGGCTGCGGTGCGTTGATCGACCGGGCGACCAGCAACTTCGCGGCCGATCTCGAACAGGCCGTGGTCAACTATGACGAGCCGATGATCGTCGAACGCGGTCTGCCGACCTTTCTGCTGATCCTCGAAGCGCGTTTGCAGGCCAACCCCGGCAACGCCCGGACCCGCCTGACCACGGCCGAGCTGACCGGCACCTACGCCGGCCTGTTCGCCGAACAACCCCAACGCCAGCGCCGGTTGGCCACCCGCGCGCTCGACCATGCCCGCCGCGGAGCCTGCGATGCGGTCGCTGCGTTGTGCCGCATCGACGACGGTGATTTCGAGGCCTTCGAGGCGCGGCTCCAGGAACTCCCGACCGCGGCCGTGGACGAAGCCTACGTACTGGGCACGGTCTGGGCCGCCTGGATCGCGGCGTCCAGTGACGACTTCCGCGCGCTGGCCGACCTGCCGCGGGTCGAGGCGCTGCTCGAATGGGTCGCCGAGCGGGACCCGAACCACGACGACGGCGCGGTCTGGCTGTATCTTGCCGTGCTGAATTCACAGCGCCCGCCGGCCGCCGGGGGGCGTCCGGACCTGGCCCGCGAGCAGTTCGAGCGCGCACGGAGGATTTCGCAGGGCCGGAACCTGCTGATTCCGGTTCTGATGGCCGACGAGTACGCTCGCCTGATGTTCGATCGGGACCTGTTCGTCGAGCTGCTGGAAGGCGTGCGCGATGCCGATCCGCAGCAGGACGGCTACGTGCTGGCCAATCGCATCGCCCAGCAGCGGGCCCGTGATCTACTTGACCAGACGTCGAGGATTTTCGACTGATCCAATGAAATCTATTACTTTTCTTCTACTTCTTCTGCTGCTGATGCCGGCAGTGAATGCCCAGCAGCTCAAGATCGCCGCGCTGGCTCCCGACGGTTCGAGCTGGATGGAATCCTTGAACGCCGCCGGCGACCGGATCGAGGAGGCCAGCGACGGCGAGGTCCGCATCCGCTTCTATCCCGGCGGCGTGATGGGCGATGCCGATACGGTGCTGCGCCGGATCCGCCTGGGCCAGCTGCATGGCGGTGTGTTCACCGTCGGCGAACTGGCCGGTGTGGCGCCGGAGTCGAACCTGTATTCGCTGCCGTTCCAGTTCCGCAACGCCGAAGAACTGGCCGCGCTGCGCGACGAATTCGACCCGCTGATCCTCGACGCACTGTACGAGGGCGGCATGATGGCGCCGGCGATCTCCAACGGCGGCTTCGCCTACCTGTTCTCGCGCCAGCCGTTCACCGCGCCGGCGGATGTTTCCGCCGACCTGCGCGTCTGGATTCCGGAAGGCGACCCGCTTTCGCGCCGGACGCTGGAGCGCATCGGTGCCAGCGCGGTACCGATGAGCATGGCCGAGGTCTACACCGGCCTGCAGACCGGCACCATCGACACCTTCGGCAGTACCGTCTCGGGGGCCATCATCCTGCAGTGGCACACCCGCGCGAAGTACATGCTCGACCTGCCGGTGCTGGCGACCGCCGGTACGCTGGCGATCGACCGGAAGGCCTTCGAGAAACTGGACCCTGCGCACCAGGCGATCGTGCGCCAGCACTTCGGCGACGCGTTGCGGGCCCAGGAAGCCGCGGTCGTCGACGAGAACATCCAGGCTCGGGCGGCGCTGGTCGAGGAGGGCATCGAAATCCTGCAGCCGGCGCCCGACGGGGTCGAGGAATGGACGGCGCGGGCCAATGCCGTGCTCAATGAAATGCTCGAAGCCGGCGAGTTCGAGGTCCCCGGCCTGGATCGGCTGCGCGAGCGACTCGACGAACTGCGCGGCGCAGACGCGTCCGCCACGCCGTGAGCGAAGGCGCTCCGGAGGGGGCGAACGGGCACGTTCCGGCCACCGCCTTCGGTCGCTGGATCCGCCATCTGGAGGTCGGCCTGCTCGGCGTGCTCTTCGTTGCCCTGGTCCTGCTCGGCCTGACCCAGATCGGCCTTCGCAACCTGGCCGACAGCGCGCTGCCGTGGGCCGACCCGGCGATGCGCGCCGGCGTGCTCTGGCTGGCGATGCTGTCGGCCGCGCTGGCCGCCGACGAGGCCCGGCATATCCGCATCGACCTGCTCGGGCGTTTTCTCCCGGACGCGGCGCGTGCGATCGTCGACCGGATCATGTTCGCGATCACCTCCCTGTTCTGCATCGGCATGGTCTACCTGTCGCTTCAGACCGTCCAGCTGGAACGCGAGTTCGGTGACCTGGCCTTTCTCGATGTTCCGCGCTGGCTGGTGCTGGCGATCATTCCGGTCGGGTTTGCACTGATGGGCTGGCGCTTCATGCGCCGCGCCGTGCTCGGCAGTCCACCCGCAGCGCCGGCGGCCGCCGAGGTGCCTTCGGCATGATGATGGTCGTGCTGCTGGTGCTGGCCCTGTTCGGACTGCCGCTGTTCGCGGTGATCGGGCTGGCGGCGATCATCGGCTTCCACGACGCCGGCGGCAATCCGGTGCTGGCCGCGCTGGAGTTCCAGCGCATCGGCGAGTTGCCGGTACTGGTCGCGCTGCCGCTGTTCACCTTCGCCGGCGTGCTGCTGGCGCGATCCGGCACGCCGGCGCGCATGGTCGACCTGACCCGCGCGCTGTTCGGCTGGCTGCCGGGCGGCCTGGCGATCCTGGGCCTGGGACTGTTCGCGCTGATGACGGCGTTCACCGGCGCGTCGGGCATCACCGTGGTCGCGCTGGGTTCACTGATGCTGCCGGCGCTGCTCAAGGCCGGCTATCCGCAGCGCTTCTCGATGGGTCTGGTGACCGCTGGTTCCAGCATGGGTGTCCTGTTCGCGCCGTCGCTGCCGCTGATTCTCTATGCAGTGGTCGCCCAGCAGGTCGCGCCGGGGCAGGGCATCCGCATCGAGGACCTGTTCCTGGCCGGCATCCTGCCCGGTCTGCTGATGCTTTCGCTGATGGCCGGCTGGGCCATGTGGGTGGGTCGGGGGCTGGAACCCGAGACCGAGCCGCGGCCGCCGATCGGCCCCAGCCTGCGCGCCGTGGCCTGGGAGCTGCCGTTGCCGTTCGTCGTCCTCGGCGGCATCTACGGCGGCTGGCTGCTGGTCGTCGAAGCGGCCGTCGTTACCGCGGCCTGGGTGCTGGTCACCGTGGTCCTGGTCCGCCGCGAGGTCGGCCTCGCCGATCTCGGCCGGGTCATCGCCGAGGCGATGATGCTGATCGGTGCGATTCTCGTCGTGCTGGGCTTCTCGATGGCCTCGACCAACATCATGATCGATACGCAGGTCCCGCAGCGCCTGTTCGAGGCCGTCGAGCCGTGGCTGTCCAGCCCGTGGATGTTTCTTGTCGCGCTGAACGTGTTGCTGCTGATCGTCGGCATGATGCTGGACATCTTCGCCGCGCTGGTCATCATGGCGCCGCTGATCCTGCCGATCGCGCTGGCCTTCGGCGTGGACCCGGTTCACCTGGGCATCATCTTCCTGGCCAACCTGCAGATCGGCTACTGCACCCCGCCGGTCGGCATCAACCTGTTCCTCGCCTCGCACCGCTTCAACACCGATATCCTGACCGTCTACCGCGCCACGCTGCCGTTCCTCGGCTGGTTACTGGTCTCGCTTGTCATCATCACCTGGTGGCCGGCGCTGAGCCTGTGGCTGCCGGGGCGGATGGACTGAGCCGACCTCGCACCCGGCGTCGGCCCGGAGTCGTTTGCAGAACGGTCGGTCGGGAATCCGCTAGGATGGACGGCGAGGTGGTTTGTCCGAGGTGGCCGAATTCATGAGTGAGCACACCATCCGAACCGTTCTGCGCATCGTGGCCCTGGTCACGGTCTTGATCGGCGCGATTCTGACCACGGTTTCGGTCTTCGCCGTGGTCGGGCTCGAAGCCAGCGTCGGTGGCGTGGCCGATACCGGTGTCGCGGCCATGGCGCAGGCCGTGGTCTGGGGACGCGCGAGCATCGTCCTGTGGGGTCTGCTGTTGTATGCGGCGAGCGGGGTGCTGGCGCGCTGGATCGCGAACTGATCCAGCGGACACGAAAACGCCCCGCGGTGCGAGGCGTTTCAGGTTCCGGTCCGATTCAATTCGATGCGGTCAGCCGTCTCGATCCCGCTCGAGGATCGCCGAGACGCCCATGCCGCCGGCCGTGCAGACCGAGATCAGGCCGCGGCCGGAGCCCTTCTGTTCCAGCAGCTTGGCCAGCGTGCCGACGATCCGGGCGCCGGTGGCGGCAAATGGATGGCCGACGGCGACCGAGGAGCCCTTGACGTTCATCTTCGATCGGTCGATCGATCCCAGCGCGGCATCGAGGCCGAGGCGATCGCGGCAGTAGTCGTCCGATTCCCAGGCCTTCAGCGTGCACAGGACCTGGGCGGCGAAGGCTTCGTGGATCTCGTAGAAATCGAAGTCCTGCAGCGTCAGCCCGGCCTTCTGCAGCATTTCCGCAACGGCCACGGTCGGGGCCATCAGCAGGCCCTCGTCGTGGACGAAGTCCACCGCGGCGGTCCGACCCTGGGTCAGCCAGCATGTGACCGGCAGGTCGTGCTTCTTTGCGTACTCCTCGGAGGTCAGCAGCACGGCGGCCGCGCCGTCGGTCAGCGTCGTCGAGTTGCCGGCAGTCAGCGTGCCGGCGCCGGAGCGGTCGAAGGCCGGCTTGAGCTTGGCCAGGGCTTCCATGGTGCTGTCGGCGCGGATGTTGTTGTCCCGCAGCACGCCGGCGTGCGCGACGACCAGGTCGTCGAAGAATCCTTCGTCCCAGGCCTGTGCCGCCTTGTGATGGCTTTCCAGCGTCAGTTCGTCCTGCTCGCGTCGCCCGATCTGCCATTCCTTGGCCATGCGCTCGCAGTGCTGGCCCATCGACAGTCCGGTCCGCGGCTCGCCGTTGGCCGGTGCCTGTGGCGCCAGTTCGGCCGGAGAAAAGCCCTTGAACACGGCCAGCTTGTCCTTGAAGGTCTTCGCCCGGCCCAGTTTGACCAGGCGCTGGGCGAACTTCCGCGAGAACACGATGGGCGGATCGGAGGTGGTGTCGGTCCCGCCGACGATGGCGCAGTCGATCTGGCCGGTGGCGATCTCGGCGCCGGCCATCAGCGCCGCCTGCAGGCTGGTGCCGCAGGCCTGCTGCATGGTGATGCCCGGGGTCAGCGGCGAAAGGTCGGTCGACAGCACGGCTTCGCGCGCCAGGTTCCAGTCCCTGGAATGCGTGGTCACTGCGCCGGCGATGACCGTGTCGATCTTCTCGCCGGCCAGGCCGAAGCGATCGACCACGCCCTGGATGGCGTGGGTCAGCATGTCCAGGTTGGTTTCGTCGGCGTAGAGCGTGTTCGAACGGCAGAACGGAATCCGGCTGCCGCCGATGACGGCGATGCGTCGAAGGGATCCGTCAGTCATGGAAACGATCCTCGTGGAATGGGGTCAGGTTCGAGTCGAAATGCACGGACGATCAGTCGGCCCGGTCGGCCGACGGGTCGCCGTTCGATTTCGCTTCGGATGATTTCTTGTCGGTCGATGTCCGGCCGGTCGATGCCTTGTCTGCCGCTGTCTTCCTGGCGGCTTTCTTCTTCTTCTTTGCCGTCTTCTTCCTGCTGGCCGATTTCTTCTTGATCGCCTTCTTCTTCGGCGCATCGCCGTCCTGTTTGCCGCCGGACTTCGCGCGGGCCGCGTCGAGCAGCGAGTCGTCGGCCGAGGCTTCGGCATCGGTGTTTTCGATGTAATGGACGGGACCGCCGCGGAACGGCGCGAAGCCGGTGCCGAAGATCATGCCGGCGTCGAGCAGGTCCTTGTCCTCGACCACGTCGTCGCGCAGGCAGGCGAGACATTCGTCGAGGTAGGGCTGGATCAGGTCCTTCGCGATCCGGTCGAGGTCATGGCCCTTGTGCGCATCATCGTCGCGCACCGGCTTGCCCTTGTCCCACTTGTAGAATCCTTCGCCGGTCTTCTTGCCCTTCTTGCCCGACTCGACCATCGACTCCAGCACCTTGCGGTCTTCGCCGGCGGCATCGCCGAGCAGGGTGTCGATCACGCCGAGTCCGACGTCCAGGCCGACCGTGTCGACCAGCTCGACCGGACCCATCGGCATGCCGAACCGGACCGCGGCCTTGTCCAGCGCTTCCTTGGGAATGCCGTCGCGGTGCATGGTCATGGCCTTGTACATGTACGGCACCAGCACCCGGTTGACCAGGAAGCCCGGCGTCGAGGTGGCCGGCAGCGCGTATTTTCCGATCTGGGTGGCGAAGCTGCAGCCGTCATCGACCCGGTCCGGATGGGTGTCGGTGTCGTGGACGACTTCGACCAGCGGCATCCTGGCCACCGGGTTGAAGAAATGCAGACCGATCAGCCGGCCGGGGTCGTCGAACACGTCGGACAGCTCGCCGAGCGGAATGGCCGAGGTGTTGGTCGCGACCAGCGTATGCGGCTGGAGGTCGGCCTTGAGGTTCTCGAACAGCTGGCGCTTGGCGTCGCGGTTTTCGAAGATGGCTTCGATCACCACGTCGGCGCGCCTGACGCCTTCGCCTTCGATGTCGGCGCGCAGTCGTGCCTTCGCCGCAGCGACGGCGGCGGGCTTCCTGAGCTTCTTCCGGAACAGCGACGCAGCGCGTTTCAGGGCCGGCTCGATGTACTTCATCTCGCGGTCCTGCAGCGTGACGTCCAGTCCGCGCAGGGCGCACCAGGCCGCGATATCGCCGCCCATGACGCCGGCCCCGATCACGTGGACGCGGCGGGCCTTGAAGTCGGAGCGCTTGCCCTGGGCCTTGAGCTGCTCCATCAGCCGGAACACCCGGCGCAGGTTGGTCGAGGTGTCGCCGACCAGCAGCTCGGGAATGTTCTCGGCCTCGGCGCGGATCATCGCGCTCTGCGAGTTGCCGTGCGCCTCGAACTCGTCGATCAGCCGATAGGGCGCCGGGTAATGCTCGGGCCGGGCCTTGCGGTGCGTCTGCTTGCGCATCTGGCCGGCCAGCAGCTTGCGGCCGGGGCCGGTCAGCGAGAGCTTGTTGACGATCCCGGAAAGCTTGTGCTTGCGCTTCTTCAGCACCGCGCGGCGGGCCGCCCAGCGCAGCGAGCCGTGCACGCTGACGGTCTGGTCGACCAGGCCGATGCCGCGCGCGGCGCGGGCGCGCAGCATCCGGCCGGTCAGCATGATCTCCATGCCCTTCATGCCGCCGATGGCCGCCAGCGAGCGGCCGGAGCCGCCGTAGCCGGGGTAGATCCCGAGGTTGACTTCGGGAAACCCGATCCGGGTCCGGTCGTGGTCCAGCGCGATCCGCCAGTCGAAGCACAGCGACAGTTCCAGACCGCCGCCGAGGCAGAAGCCTTCGAAGGCCACGACCTTCGGAAACCGCAGCTTCTCGATCCGGTCGAACAGCGCGTGGACCTCGCGGACGCCTTCCTGCAGCACCGAGACGTCACGGGTCTGGTCGAACTCGCGGACGTCGGCGCCGACGATGAAGGTGCCGGGCTTGCCGGAGGTCAGGACCAGTCCGGTGGGTGCGTGCTTTTCGAGGTGATCGACGATCTGGCCGAGTTCGGTCAGGACCTCGCGGCTCAGGCTGTTGACCTTCTCGCCTTCGCGGTCGATGTAGAGCCAGAGGATGCCTTCGAGATCGGTCTCGAGGCGCCAGTGCTTGAACGGGCCGGGCAGGGGCGTTTGGGCCGCTTCGGTGACCATCGGGTCGAGCTCCATGCGTGGGCGTATGGTGCGAAGTGTATCAAGACCGCCGGCCTCGACCGGCGACGATTTCGCGAACGACTGCGGTCTGCCGCGCTCAGGGCAGGGCGTAGCCGGCCGCGCGCAGCCAGCACGAGATGCGGATCAGCGGCATCCCGATCAGCGCGGAGGGGTCGTCGCTGGCCATTCGGTCGACGAGCGCGATGCCGAGCGATTCCGAGCGCATCGCGCCGGCGCAGTCCAGCGGCCGGTCGGCCTCGACGTAGCGTCGGATTTCTTCGTCCAGGAGCGGGCGAATATCGATCGCGGTATCGATCACGGCATGCTCGTCGATGCCCGGCCCGAGCAGCGCGATGCCCGAATGCCAGGTCACCCGCCGACCGCGCATCGTGCGCAGTTGCTCGATGGCCCGCTCCACGCTGCCGGGCTTGCCGAGGATCCGGCCGTCGTCCAGCCCGGCCACCTGGTCGGCGCCGAGCACGCAGGCATCGGGATGGCGCTCGAACACCACCCGGGCCTTCTCCCGCGCCAGCCGCAAGGCCAGCGCGGCCGGCGCCTCGCCGGGCCGGGGGCGTTCGTCGATGTCGGCCGGATCGATCGTGAATTCGAGTCCGAGGCGGCGCAGCATGCCGGCACGGTAGGTCGAGCCGGAGGCCAGTACCAGCGGTGCGGAGCGGTCGTTCATCAGGGACGTCCATGGGTGTTCGGAAGTGCTTCGAAATGATATACTGGTGGGCTATGTCGCGTGACTTTCCGGATTGGATCGATCCGCACCGGGCCGCACAGGGAGAGCGTGAGTTCTCCGGCCGCGTACCGGTGACCTGGCTCAAGCGGGTCGAGGACCTGCTGGATTCGCCGAGCGCCGATGAAACCATCGGGTTCCGGCTGCGGGTCTGGAACGATCCGCAGGGCCACGTGCGCTTGGACCTGGCGCTGGATGGCGCGGTGCCGCTGACCTGTCAGCGCACGCTGGATCGCTTCCTGCATCCGATCGCATCGCAGAGCGATCTGACGCTGGTCGAATCGGAGGCCGAGCTTTCGACGCTGCCCGAGGACGCCGAGCCGAAGGTCTGCAGCGAAGGCCGTCTGCAGCTCGTCGACCTGATCGAGGACGAAGTGCTGCTGCAACTGCCGGTGGTGCCGGTCAAGCCCGACAGCGAGCCGGTGGTGCAGGCGGGCGATCCGCCGTTCGAGCCGGAAGAACCGTCCAGCCCGTTCGCGGCGCTGGAACAATTGAAGAAGCGCTGAGCCGGTCCGATCGACCCTCGGCCACGATTGAACGCAACCTGCTGGAGAGTGCCGAAATGGCCGTACAGAAAAGCCGAAAGACCCCGTCCCGCCGCGGCATGCGCCGCTCGCACGATGCATTGAAGGCACCGACCCTGTCCGAAGAGCGCGAGACCGGCGAGATCCATCGCCGCCATCATGTCAGCGCCGAAGGGTTCTACCGCGGTCGCCAGGTGATCGAGGTGGCCGAAGAGGTCGAGCTGGACGAAGACCAGGACTGAGACCGGCGGCCGGCGCGGCCCGTCCGCGCCGGCCCGGTCCGCTGTTGCGATGGCGCACCCCACCGGCTCGCCCCCCGAGCCCGGCGTCGTTCGTATTGCGCTGGACGCCATGGGCGCCGACTTCGAACCCGAAGCGGCGGTCCACGCGGCGTGTCGCGCGGTCGTCGACGATCCCCGCCTGGAACTCCGCGTGTTCGGCGATCCGGACGCGCTCGACGCGGCCGTGTGCGCGCTGCCGGACGAGGCACGTGCGCGGATCGAGCTGGCGCCGACCTCGTCGTTCGTGCCGATGGACGTCAGCCCGGCTCAGGCGCTGCGGCATGGCCGCGCCAGCAGCATGGCCGCCGCGCTGGGGTCCGTGGCCGAAGGGCGTGATGCGGCCGTGGTCAGCGCCGGCAGTACCGGCGCGCTGATGGCGCTGGGCCGAATCGCGCTGGGCATGCTGCCCGGGGTCGAGCGGCCGGCCCTGATGACGGCATTTCCGGTCCGCGAGGGTCGGGCCTGGGTGCTGGACCTCGGCGCCAACATCGGTGTCGATGCCGATCGCCTGCTCGAGTTCGCGCTGCTCGGCCGGGCCGCGGTGGGCGTGCTGCTGGGTCGGCGGCCGCGGGTCGGTCTGCTGAACATCGGCAAGGAACCGAGCAAGGGGCCGGACGTCATCCGCGAGGCCTCGCGACGGTTGGCCGCCCAGGCGGAGATCGATTTCGTCGGTTTCGTCGAAGGCCACGACGTGTTCGCCGGTCGGGCCGACGTGGTCGTCTGCGACGGGTTCGCGGGCAACATCCTGCTGAAGTCGGCCGAGGGCGCGATCGGCATGCTGCTGGCCGAACTGGCCGACGAGGCGCGTCGTCCGGTCCGCGGGCTCGGTCTGCGGCGGGCGCTCGGCGGCTTGCGCGAGCGCTACGATCCGGCGCTTCACAACGGGGCCTCGCTGCTGGGAATCAATGGTATCGTCATCAAGAGCCACGCCCACGCCAGCGTCGATGGACTGGCCAACGCGATCGGGCTGGCCGCGCTGGAAGTGCGCCGGGGACTGATCCCGGCCCTGGAACGTCAACTCTGGGCCGAGGCCTGACGGCGGCAAGGGAGATCGGACATGCATGCACGCATCATCGGCACCGGGCATTACCTGCCCGATCGGGTGCTGACCAACACCGACCTGGAAGAATTCGTCGACACCACCGACAGCTGGATCCAGGAACGGACCGGCATCCGCGAGCGCAGGATCGCGGCCGACGGCCAGACCACCGGCGATCTCGCCGAGCAGGCGGCCCGGCGCGCGCTGGAGGCCGCCGAGATCGATCCGGCGACGATCGATCTGCTGATCGTCGGCACGACCACGCCCGACGTGGTGTTTCCGTCCACTGCCTGTCTGATCCAGCAGCGCCTCGGGCTGGGCGAATGCGGCGCCTTCGACGTCAACGCGGCGTGCTCGGGCTTCATCTACGCGCTCTCGATCGCGACCCAGTACATCGAGGCCGGCACCGTCAAGCGCGCGCTGGTCATCGGCGCCGAGACCCTGAGCCGGCTGCTGGACTGGGACGATCGGGCAACCTGCGTGCTGTTCGGCGACGGCGCCGGCGCCGCGGTGCTCGAAGCCAGCGAGGAGGCGGGCGTGATGTCGACCCACATCCACGCCAACGGCAACTACGGCGATCTGCTCAAGGTCGACGTCGGCGTGTCGCGCGGGTTCACCGAGGGCCCGCGCGGCGGGCTGAAGATCCTGATGAAGGGCAACGAGGTCTTCAAGGTCGCGGTCAATACGCTCGGCCGGATCGTCGACGAGACGCTCGCCTACAACCAGCTCGACAAGCACGACCTGGACTGGCTGATTCCGCACCAGGCCAACCTGCGCATCATCAAGGCCACGGCGAAGAAGCTCGACATGCCCATGGACCGGGTGATCGTGACCGTCGACCGGCACGGCAACACCTCGGCGGCGTCGGTGCCGATGGCGCTGGACGAGGCGATCCGCTCCGGGCGAGTCAAGCGCGGCGACCTGATGCTGCTCGAGGCCTTCGGCGGCGGGTTCACGTGGGGCGCTTCGCTGATCCGGTACTGACCACACCCACCATCGCGACGGACCGCACCCAAAACAACCGCGGCCGCGCAACGAACACCATCGGGGTAGACACCAATGGACAACACCGCCATCCTCTTTCCGGGGCAGGGCTCGCAGTCGGTCGGCATGCTGACCGGCATGGACGAGTTCGAGGCCGTCATCCGCGCCACCTTCGACGAAGCCGGCGATGCGCTGGATCGCGATCTGACCGCGCTGGTCCGGGAAGGACCGGAACAGGATCTCAATCGGACCGAATGGACCCAGCCGGCGGTCCTGGCCGGCGATGTCGCGCTGTGGCGCATCTACGTCGAGCGCGGCGGTGAGGCGCCGCGTGCGATGGCCGGCCACAGCCTCGGTGAGTACGCCGCGCTGGTCGCGGCCGGCGCGCTGGATTTCCGGGACGCGATCCGGGTCGTCCACCTGCGGGGCCGGGCGATGCAGGCCGCCGTGGCCGAAGGCGAGGGCAGCATGGCTGCCGTGCTCGGCCTCGACGATGCCGAGGTCGAGCGGATCTGCGCCGAGACCACGCAAGGCGATTCGGTGGTCGTGGCGGCCAATTACAACGCGCCCGGCCAGGTCGTGATCGCCGGGGCCCGGAACGCGGTGGAACGGGCCGTGGCGGCCTGCAGCCAGGCCGGCGCGCGACGCGCGATGGTGTTGCCGGTCAGCGTGCCGTCGCACACGCCGCTGATGCAGCCGGCCACCGCGCCGCTGGCCGAGGCCCTGGCGGCGATCGAGGTCCGCTCTCCGGATTGCCCGGTGCTGCACAATCTCGACCGCCAGCCGCGCAGCGACCCGGACGCGATCCGGGCCGCGCTGGTCGACCAGCTGACCCATCCGGTCCACTGGACCGGTACCATACGCAGCCTGATCGATGACGGCGTCGAGCGATTCGTCGAATGCGGACCGGGGCGCGTCCTCAGCGGCCTCGGCAAGCGCATCGAGCGCACGGCCACCTGGCGGCCGCTCGACGACGTCGATGCACTGCGCGGCCTGGGCGCCGACGCCTGAACCGCAACGGACGGGAGCACGAACCACCATGGATGACCCAATGCAGTCCCTTCGCCTGGATGGCCAGGTGGCCCTGGTCACCGGCGCCAGCCGCGGCATCGGCGCGGCGATCGCCGACCGGCTGAAGGCGCTCGGCGCCGACGTGTTCGGCACCGCGACCAGCGAATCCGGCGCCGCCGGCATCGCCGAGCGTCTGGGCGACGGGCGCGGCCTGGTGCTCGACGTCAAGGACGGCGAGGCCATCGCTGAATGCATCGCGACGATCGGCGCCGCGGCTTCGGCGCCGACGGTGCTGGTCAACAATGCGGCCGTCACGCGCGACCAGCTGCTGATGAGGCTGAAGGACGAGGACTGGGCCGAAGTCATCGAAACCAACCTGACCGGCGCGATGCGGCTGGCCCGGGCCTGCCTGCGCGGCATGCTCAAGGCGCGGAGCGGTCGGATCATCGGCATTTCCTCGGTGGTCGGCTACAGCGGCAACCCCGGCCAGGCCAACTACGCGGCCGCCAAGGCGGGGCTGGCCGGCTTCTCCCGGGCGCTGGCCCAGGAAGTCGCGGCGCGCAACATCACCGTCAACGTCATCGCACCGGGCTTCATCGATACCGACATGACCCGGGCCCTCGACGAGGCCCAGCGCGACCGGCTGGCCGAGAGCATCCCGCTGGGCCGTCTGGGCTTGCCCGACGACATCGCCGCGGCGGTCGGCTGGCTGGCCTCGCCGTCGGCCGGCTACGTGACCGGGCAGACCCTGCACGTCAACGGCGGCATGTACATGACGTGATACCTCAAGAAAATCGTATAGAACATTGATTTAATTGATATAGTGAATCCGTGTCCGGGTTCGTTTCAACGCCGGGAGTCCGGTAAACTGGAAGGGGCGTTCATTGTCTCCTACAATGTGCGCGCTTTCTTCAATCCAAATGAGGAACTGACTGATGAGCAGCATTGAAGAACGAGTCAAGAAAATCGTCGTCGAGCAGCTGGGCGTGAAGGAAGAGGAAGTCACGCCGAGCGCTTCGTTCGTCGACGACCTGGGTGCCGACTCGCTCGACACGGTGGAGTTGGTGATGGCCCTGGAAGAGGAATTCGAGTGCGAGATTCCCGACGAGGAAGCCGAGAAGATCACCAGCGTCCAGCAGGCGATCGACTACGTCAAGTCGACGGTCGACAAGTAATCCACTTCGCCTGATCGACAGGCACGAACGGGGAGTTCGAGGGCATGCGAGGCAATCGTCGCGTCGTGGTCACCGGCCTGGGCTGTGTCAGCCCGGTCGGTAATGATGTGTCCTCGGCCTGGGACAGCGTCGTCAATGGCCGCAGCGGCATCGGGCCGCTGACCGAGATGGATCCGGCGGCGTTCGCCACCCGGATCGCCGGCGAGATCCGCGATCTCGATCTCGACCGGTACATGTCGAAGAAGGAAGCCCGCAAGACCGACACCTTCATCCACTACGGCATGGCCGCAGCGGTGCAGGCGGTCGAGGACGCGGGACTCCCCGAAACGCCCGAGGATCCGACCCGCTATGGCGTGGCCATCGGGTCGGGAATCGGCGGCATCAAGTCGATCGAGGAGACCTACCAGACCTACATCGATTCGGGTCCCCGACGCATCTCGCCGTTCTTCGTTCCGAGCTGCATCATCAACATGGTCGCCGGCCACCTGTCGATCCGCTACGGCTATCAGGGTCCGAACATCTCGATCGTCACCGCCTGCACCACGGCCACCCACAACATCGGCGACGCCGCGCGGATGATCGCCTATGGCGACGCCGACGTGATGGTGGCCGGCGGGGCGGAATTCGGCACCGTGCCGACGGCCATGGGCGGGTTCATCGCGGCCCGCGCGCTGTCGACCCGCAACGACGAACCGGAAAAGGCCAGCCGACCCTGGGACCGGGACCGCGACGGCTTCGTGCTCGGCAACGGCGCTGGCATCCTGGTGCTGGAGGAATACGAACACGCCAAGGCCCGCGGCGCCCGGATCTACGCCGAGCTCAAGGGCTACGGCATGTCGGGCGATGCCCACCACATCACCTCGCCGCCCGAGGGCGGTGAAGGTGCGGCCCGCTGCATGAACGCCGCGATCCGCGATGCCGGCCTGGCGCCCTCGGACGTCGATTACGTCAACGCGCACGGCACCTCGACCCCGCTCGGTGATCGGGCCGAACTGCAGGCCGTGCGTTCGACCTTCGGCGATCACATCGGCAAGGTCATGGTCAGTTCGACCAAGTCGATGACCGGCCACCTGCTCGGCGCCGCCGGCGGCGTGGAGGCGATCTTCACCGTACTGGCGCTGTACCACGGCGTGGTGCCGCCGACCATCAACCTCGATGAACCGGACGAGGACTTCGCCGGCGTCGACCTGGTCCCGCACACCGCGCGGGATGCCGATCTCCGTGTCGCCATCTCCAATTCCTTCGGCTTCGGGGGCACCAACGGGACGGTGCTGTTCTCCCGGCTGGAGTGATGGCCGAAGCCCTGGCCGGATCCGCGCCGGATCCGGTGGCTCTGCATCGAGCGAATCCGGACGCCTGGCCGTTCCTGCTCCACACCGCCAGCCCGGGTGCGCGCAGCACCTGCAGCCTGTTGCTGTTCGCCGATCCTGCGACGCCACCGATCACCGGCGGCGCCGATCGCCTGGCCGAACTCGAAGCGGCCTGGCAGCGCGAGCGTCGGGCGCAGCCCGACGACGAGGTCTTCGCCGGCGGCTGGTTCGTGTATCTCGGCTACGAAACCGCCGCTGCGATCGAACCGACGCTGAGCCTGCCCCGACCTTCGCCGGACCTTCCCGATGTCCACGCCCAGCGCTGTCGGGGCGCGCTGGTGCTGGATCATGCGGGCAATCGCGCCCGGTTGGTCGGCGAAACGCCGGAGGTGGTCGCCGAGATGCGCTCCCTGCTGGCCGACAAGCCGCCGGCCGACCCGTCGGCCCGGCCGCCCGAGCTGGCGATCGAGGTCGACGACGGCACGCGCTTCGAGGACGGCGTGCGCCGGATTCGCGAGTACATTCTGGCCGGCGACGTGTTCCAGGTGAACCTCTCGCGCGGCTGGCGGGCCCGGGCCGTCGAACGGCTGGATCCGGTCGCGCTGTATCGGCGCCTGGCCGAGGCCAATCCCGCGCCGTTCGCCGGCCTGGCGCGCCTGCCCGGCGGCAGCCTCCTGTCGTCATCGCCGGAGCGGCTGGTCGCCAGCCGCGACGGTCGGGTCGATACCCGACCGATCGCGGGTACGCGGCCGCGCGGCACCTCGCCGGGCCAGGACCGCGCGCTGTCGGACGAGTTGATCGCTCACCCGAAGGAGCGGGCCGAGCACGTCATGCTGATCGACCTGGAGCGTAACGATCTCGGCCGGGTCTGCGTGCCGGGCAGTGTCCGGGTCGACGAACTGATGGTCATCGAAAGCTACGCCCACGTGCATCACATCGTCTCCAACGTGACCGGTCGGCTGGCGCCGGACGCCTCGCCGGTGGACGTGATCCGGGCGGTGTTTCCCGGCGGCACGATCACCGGCTGTCCGAAGATCCGCTGCATGGAGATCATCGCCGAGCTCGAGCAGGTCGGACGGGGCGCCTACACCGGGTCGATGGGCTACCTGGGCCTGGACGGCCGGCTGGACCTGAACATCCTGATCCGCAGCATGTGGGTGACCGGCCCGGAGGTTCATTTCCGCACCGGCGCCGGCATCGTGGCCGATTCGATTCCGAGCGCCGAGCTGGCCGAGACCGAGGCCAAGGCGCGCGGCCTGCTGCGCGCGCTCGAACCATGAGCGCGATCCGGGTCAACGGACGCCCCAGCGATGTCGTGCCGGCCGACGACCGGGGCCTGCTCTACGGCGACGGGCTGTTCGAGACGGTGGCCTTTCACCACGGCCGCGCTCGGCTGTGGGCGCTGCACATGGATCGCCTGATGCGCGGCTGTGCGGCGCTGGACCTGCCGCTTCCGGATTCCGATCGGCTGCTCGACGACGGCCGCGCCGTGGCCGAAGGGCGGGCCCGCTGCGCGGTCCGCATCACCTGGACGCGCGGCCGCGGTGGGCGGGCCTACGTCCCGCCGGACCGGCCGCTGCCGACCTCGATCGTCATGCAGCGACCGCTGCCCGACGACCTCGACATGCAGCGTGAAGCCGGCATCGACCTGATCACGGTTCGCACCGAGCTGCCGTCGGGCGGCCCGCTGGGCGGCCTGAAGCATCTGAATCGTCTACCGCAGGTCCTGATCGGCGCGCAGTGCCGGGCCGCCGGCGTACCCGAAGCACTGGTCGTCGATCGGGACGGTTGCCTTGTCGAGGCGCTGACCGGCAACCTGGTCATCGAGCGCGACGGTCGGTTGATCGCGCCCGGTCCGCATCCCGCGGCGGTCGACGGGGTCGGGCTGGCGTGGCTGCGGGCCGCCGCAGGCGACGCGCTGGAGCAGGCCGGGTTCCGAACCGATCAGCTCCAGCCGGACGACGCGATCTGGGTGCTAAACTCGGTCGCGGGGATCCGGCCGGTGGCGCGTTTGGATGGCGCGGCCCGGCCGACGGGTCGAACGCTCCGGGCCTGGCAGCGGCGTTGGGCCGAGGATGTCGAAAATTGAATTTACTCGAGAAATGCGCCGCATTTTCCTGATTCTATTCGTTCTTGTACTGCTTTCCGGCCTGGTCGGGGGCGGTTGGGCGCTGCGCGAGTACCGGGCCTTCCTCGATCGTCCGCTGATCGAGCAGGGCACCGCCAGGATCTGGTTGCCCGCCGGCGGCACGCTGTCGACCGTGGTCGGCGATCTCGAGCGGCTCGGCCTGACCCGATCCGACTGGCGCTGGCGCTTGCTGGGCCGCCAGCAGGGCGTGGCACTGGCGGCCGGCGAGTATGCGGTCGACCCCGGTATGACACCGGCCGAGTGGCTGTCGAGGCTGGCCGACGGGCAGGTCGTCCGTCATCGCTTCACCATCATCGAAGGCTGGACCGTTGCGGAGCTGCGCGCGGCGCTGGCGCGCGATTCAAGGCTCCGGCGCGAGGCCGGAACACTTGCCGAAGAGACGCTGATGGCCCGGCTCGGCTGCGCCTGTCCGGCCGAAGGGCGGTTCCTGCCCGAAACCTACTTCTTCCAGCGCGGCGACAGCGATTTCGACCTGCTTTCGCGCTCGCACGCGGCCCTGAACGAGACGCTGGCCGCGGCCTGGCAGGAGCGCCGGGACGGCCTGCCGCTGGATTCGGCCGACGAGCTGCTGGTGCTGGCCTCGCTGATCGAGAAGGAGGCGAGGGTGGCCGCGGAGCGGTCGCGCGTGGCCGGCGTGTTCGTCCGTCGCCTCCAGCGCGGCATGCGGCTGCAGACCGACCCGACCGTGGTCTACGGGCTCGGGCCGGAGTTCGATGGCCGGATCCGCCGGGTCCACCTGCGCACCGATCATCCCTGGAACACCTACACCCGCCACGGCCTGCCGCCGACGCCGATCGCGCTGCCCGGCCGCGCCGCGCTCGACGCCGCTGCCCATCCGGCCGATGGCGATGCGCTGTATTTCGTCGCCAGAGGTGACGGCACCCACCACTTCTCCGCGACCCTGGCCGAGCACAACCGGGCCGTCGATCGCTACATCCGAGGACGCCGATGATGCCGTTGGAGCCGACCGCCAAAGGGGGACCGCGATGAGTCGCGGGCGATTGATCACGCTGGAAGGCGGCGAGGGCGCCGGCAAGACCACGGCGATCGACGCCGTCGTGCGCTGCCTGGAAGGTCACGGCCGCAGCGTCCACCGGACCCGCGAGCCAGGCGGCACCCCGGCGGCGGAGAAGATCCGCGGCCTGCTGCTCGATCCCGCAACCGGTGCACTGGATCCGCTGACCGAACTGCTGCTGATGTTCGCGGCCCGGCGCGAGAACGTGGTCGGATCGATCGAGCCGGCGCTGGCGGCCGGACAGGACGTCGTCTGTGACCGCTTCACCGAGGCCAGTCACGCCTACCAGGGCGGCGGGCGCGGGCTCGGTCCGGCGCCGGTCGAAGCACTCGGCGGACTGGTCCATCCGGACCTCGAGCCGGACCTGGTGCTCGTCCTCGACGTGCCGGTCGAGGTCGGCCTGGCCAGGATCCGCAAGCGCGGCGATGCCCCGGACCGGTTCGAGGGCGACCGCGTGGACTTCCTCGAACGGGTCCGTCGGACCTACCTCGAACGCGCCGCGGCGCGACCCGATCGCTTCGTCGTCATCGACGCCTCGCAAGCGCCCGACGCCGTCCGCGGCGCGGTGGTCCGGGCGGTCGAGAAGGCCCTGCTGCCGGGCGCGGAAGGCGCGCCGTGAGCGTGTTGCCCTGGCTCGACAGCGAGCGCGATGCGCTGAACGCGGCATTAACGGCCGATCGGCTCGGCCATGCACCGATGTTCACCGGCTCGGCCGGCGTCGGCAAGCGGGCGCTGGCCGACTGGCTGGTCGAACGGCTGCTGTGCCTGGATGTCACCGACGGCGAACCCTGCGGGGCCTGCGAATCCTGTCGCCTGCTGCCCGGCGGTACCCATCCCGATTTCTTCCGCCTGTCGCCGGAGCCGGACAAGAAGGAGATCCGGGTCGACCAGGTGCGCGAGTTCATCGAGTCGGTCACACTGACCGCCTCGCTGGGTGGCGCACGAGTCGGCCGCATCGATCCGGCCGACCGGATGAACCGCAACGCCGCCAACGCACTGCTCAAGACGCTGGAGGAGCCGGCCGACGGGGTCTGGCTGGTGCTGGTCACCGATCGACCCGACCGCCTGCCGGTGACCGTTCGCAGCCGCTGTCAGCTCCGGCCGGTGGCCGTGCCGCCGCGCGAGCTGGCCGAGCGCTGGCTGGCCGAGCGGCATTCTTCCGCCGATCCCGATCTGCGCACGCTGGCACTGGCGCTGGCCGACGGCGCGCCGCGGGTGGCCGACGGCTGGCTCGCCGACGACGGTCTGGCGCGTGGCCTGGCCATCCGCGATCACCTCGGCCGGTTGTTGCAGTCCGGCAGCGGCGGGGTGGAGCTGCCGGCCGAGTGGGTGGAATCGCCCGAGGTCGCCTGGCCGTGGCTGGCCCGCTGGACGGCGGCCTGGATGAAGCGGGCCAGGATCGGTCGCGCAGACGGCCTCGGACCCTCGGCGGTCAGCGATGATCCAACGCTGTTCGATCGGCTCGAGGCGCTGTGGCAGGACGCGTTGCAGGGCCGCAACCTGGCCTCCGATCCGATCCGCCACGACTGGCTGATGCTTGAGTGGCTGGCCCGCTGGCGCGCGCTGGCCGGCCAGCTGCCGGTCGCCGAGTGATCCGGCCCGCTTCGGGGCACTCCGGGCGACGGCGGCCGCCGGGGATCGCGTTCGGGCAGGGGCGCTGCCGGCGAGCCACCGTTCCGGGCCGGCCGGTCGTTCGCCGATTCGGTTAGACTCGACACCAACAGGGACCACGCGCGAGGCCGTCATGGCACAGAAGGGCATTCTTTCCTGCAGCATCGACGACAAGCAGGAACTCTATCGCTGCTACATGCCGTTCCTGCAGGGCGGCGGTCTGTTCATTCCCAGCCGCAAGCGATTCCGGCTCGGGGACGAGGTGCTGGTGCTGCTGACCCTGATGGACGAGGAACGGATGGCCATTCCCGGTCGCGTCGCCTGGCTGTCGGCCCAGTCCGGCGCGCAGCCGAACGCCGGCGTCGGCGTGCAGTTCCTCGATACCGCCGAAGGCGAGCAGGCGCAGAGCCGGATCGCGTCCGAACTGGCCGGCATGCTCGACTCGGATCGCCCGACCCAGACCATGTGATCGCGTGGGACGCTCGTCCGAAACGCCCGATCCCGCCATCGAAACCGATCCGCCCCGCCCATTGGCCGACCGGCTGCGGCCGACGAGCGTCGATGAAGTCGTCGGCCAGGACCACCTGCTCGACGAACACGGACCGCTGAAGCGGATGCTGGCCACCGGCCGGGTCCAGTCGCTGGTCTTCTGGGGCCCGCCGGGCACCGGCAAGACCACCCTGGCGCGCCTGCTGGCCGGCGTCGGCGGGCTGCATTTCGAACAGATCTCGGCGATCTTCTCCGGCGTGGCCGACCTGAAGAAGGTCTTCGCCGCGGCGCGTGAGCGTCGGTCGCAGGGGCAGGGTACGCTGCTGTTCGTCGACGAGATCCACCGCTTCAACCGGACTCAGCAGGACAGCTTCCTGCCGGTGGTCGAGGACGGCAGCATCGTGCTGGTCGGCGCCACCACCGAGAACCCGTCGTTCGAGCTCAATGCCGCGCTGCTCTCGCGGCTCAAGGTGCTGGTGCTCGAGCGGCTCGATCGCAAGGCGCTGGCCACGCTGCTGGCGCGCGCCGAGCGGCACCTCGGGCACACCCTGCCGCTCGAGGAGGACGCGCGCGAACTGCTGCTGGAACTCGCCGACGGGGACGGTCGATACCTGATCAACCTGATCGAGACCGTGGTCGAGCTGGCCGACCCCGAGCCCGCGATGGAACGCAATGCGCTGCTGCGGCTGGTCCAGCGGCGCGCGGCCGCGCACGACAAGGACCGCGATGCCCACTACAACCTGATTTCGGCGCTGCACAAATCGCTGCGCGCCTCCGACGTCGACGCCGGCCTGTACTGGCTGGCCCGGATCCTGGTCGGCGGCGAGGATCCGCGCTATGTGACCCGGCGGCTGGTCCGGTTCGCTTCCGAGGACATCGGCCTGGCCGATCCGCAGGCCCTGACCCAGGCGCTGGCGGCGCGCGAGGCCTACGACCAGCTCGGCTCGCCGGAAGGCGAACTGGCGATCGCCCAGGCCGTGGTCTACCTGGCCACCGCGCCGAAGTCGAATGCGCTGTACCGGGCACTGGGTCGGGCCACGAAATCGGCCAGGCGCTACGGCGGCCTGCCGCCGCCGGCGCACGTTCTCAATGCGCCGACCGCGCTGATGAAGGACCTGGGCTACGGCAAGGACTACGCCTACGATCACGACACCGCCGAAGGCTTTGCCGGTCAGAGCGGCTTTCCCGAGGCGATGCGCCGCGAGCAGTACTACCGGCCGGTCGAGCGCGGTTTCGAGCGCGACATCCAGCGCAGGCTGGCCTACTGGGAGCGGCTGAGACGTCGCGGCGGCGGCGAGCGTTGATCGGCCCGAAGCCGATGGAAAACGATGGCCTCGACCCCCATTCGGATCGTCGTAGGACGGCGAGGTGATGCATGGAATTCAAGGACTACTATTCGACCATGGGCGTGAGCCCGGACGCCGGGGCCGACGCCATCAAGAAGGCCTATCGGCGACTGGCGCGCAAGTACCATCCGGACGTGTCCGACGAGCCGGATGCCGAAGCGCGCTTCAAGGAACTGGGCGAAGCCTACGAGGTGCTGCGCGATCCTGAAAAGCGCGAGGCCTACGACCAGCTGCGGCGCGGCGGCCATCGCCCGGGCGAATCGTTCCGGCCGCCGCCGGACTGGTCCAGCGCGGGTTTCGAGTTCCGCGATGGCGGCGGCTTCCACGCCGAGGACCTCGGTGGCTTCAGCGACTTCTTCGAGAGCCTGTTCGGCAGCGCCCGCCGGGCGCGTCCGGAAGCACCCCGCGGGCGCGACCTGCGGGCCCGGATCGACATCGATCTCGAGACCGCGTTCGCCGGCGGCTCCCGCCGGATCAGCCTGGGCGGTGATCGGGCGCGCAGTCTCGACGTGCGGATTCCGGCCGGCGTGACCGAGGGCAAGCGCATCCGCCTGGCCGGCAAGGGCGAACCCGGTCCGCCGGGCGCGCCGCCCGGCGACCTGTACCTCGACGTTCACCTGCAGCCGCACCGGACCTTCGAGGTCGACGAACGCGACGTCCAGCTGGTGCTGCCGATCGCGCCGTGGGAAGCGGCGCTGGGCGCGGCGATCGAAGTGCCGACGCTGGCCGGGCGCGTGGCGATGAAGATTCCGCCGGGCGCGGCGTCCGGGCAGCGCCTGCGGCTGCGCGGCCGGGGATTGCCCGGTTCGCCGCCCGGCGACCAGTACGTGACCCTGAAGATCGTCGCGCCGCCCGCCACCGAAGACACCCGGCCGCTCTACGAGCAGCTTCGAGCCGCCAGCGCGTTCGATCCGCGCGCCGACCTGGAGGACCCCGCATGAGTTCGAACGATTCCCGCAACGATCCGCCCGGCGCCCCGGTCCGGGCACTGGACCCGTCGGAACGGACGCCGTTGGACCTGGACAGCTTCTGTGTGGTCCTCGAACTGCACGAGGAAACGGTCTGCGAGTGGGTCGATGAAGGCCTGCTGCGTCCGCACGGCCGAGCCCGGCGCGACTGGGCCTTCCCGCCCGAGCAGCTCGACCGGGCCCGCCGTGCGCTGCGCCTGCAGCACGACCTGGGCCTGAACACCGCGTCACTGCCGCTGGTCATGGACCTGCTCGGCGAAGTGCAGCGCCTGCGTCGCCGCGTGCGCCAGCTCGAAGACCGGTTCTTCGAGTGAGCGCCGGACGGCGTTCGCTGCGCGGACGACGACACCGGGAGCGCCGACGTTGAGCCAGGATCCGCAGGCCCGGCTGATCCTGGAGGGTTCGCCGTTCCGGGTCCTGGTCCGGATGGCCGTGCCGGCCGTGGCCGTGATGCTGATGTTCGGCCTGAACTCGGTGATGGACGCCGTCTACATCGGCCAGTTGATCGGCGAGCAGGCGCTGGCCGGCGTTTCGTTGGCCTTTCCGATCACCCAGCTCACACTCGGGCTCGGCTCCCTGGGTGGCATCGGCGGCGGCGTGCTGCTGTCGATCGCGATCGGACGCGGTGATTCGGACCTGCTGCGGCGCTTGCCGGGCACCTGTGTCGGCATCGCCGCGCTGCTCGCCGCCGGCTACGGCGTGCTCGGCGTCGGCCTGGCCGAGACGCTGGTTCGCGGCATGGGCGCGACCGGCCCGCTGGAGCCGATCGCGGCCAGCTATCTGCGCGCGCATGCCTGGGGCGGGATCGCCTCGATCGCCGGCTTGACCCTGAACATGCTGTTGCGCGGCGAGGGCAAGATGGCGCTGGCGGCCCTGTACATGGGCCTCGGGTTGGTCGCCAACCTGGTCCTGACCCCGCTGTTCATCGCGGTGTTCGACTGGGGGGTGGCCGGCGCGGCCTGGGCGACCAACCTCGGTGCGCTGCTCGGCGGCTTGCTGGTCTGGCTCCGCTTCGCCCGCGGCCGGGCCAGCTACCCGGTCGACGCGCGCTACGTCGGGGTCGGGCGGGCGCTGGCCGGCCGGATCGCACGACTCGGCGTGCCGGCGATGATTTCTTCGTCGATGGGGCTGGTCCAGGCCGCGGTCGTGTTCAATGTCCTGTCACGGATCGGCAACGAGCAGGACATCGCGTTCTTCGGTGCGGCCTGGCGGGTGCTGATGTTCCTGCTGACACCGCTGTTCGGCCTGATGCGCGCGTTCCAGCCCGTCGCCGGCATCAACTACGGGGCCGGACGCTGGGATCGGGTGCGCCTGCACTACTGGGTGTTCGTCGCCGCCGGCCTGGTCCTGGTCCTGCCGATCTGGGCGCTGCTGAACCTGTTCCCGGCCGAGGCGCTGGCGATCATGCTGCCCGAGGTGGTGTTCTCGGACCGGGACCTGCACCACTTCCGGGTCCTGATGGTCGTGCTGCCGGCCCTGCCGATCGTGTTCACCGCGCTCAGCCTGCTGCCGGCGGTCGAGCGCCCGGGGCTGGCGACCGGCGTGTCGGTGGCCCGGCAGCTGGTGTTGTACGTGCCGGTCATGCTGCTGCTGCCTCGCTGGGTCGGGATTCCGGGCGTCTACTACGGCGCCACCGCGATCGACCTGCTGTGTGCGGTTTGGCTGCTGCTGATCGTGTTGACGGTCTTCCGGCGCGGTCCGTCCGGGCCGGGCGGCGGTGGGCCGTCGATCGGCCCGACCGACCCCTGGCGGGCCGGTGCGCCGGTCCGCGGCTGATCCGACGACCCGCACCACCGGCAGCCGACCCGCCAACCGGCACCGGCAGGGTCGTTCGTCCAGTCCCAGCGCCCGGCGCGCCGCGCCGCCCAGGTCGGCGAGCGTCAGCGTGCCCATGCCACCGCCTCCTCGGAATATGCATCGGCATCGTCGATCGGGCGGGCGCGTACGATCAAGCGAAACGGCGTGCCCGGCCGGTGGCCGTCGAGGGGATAACAGGTCAGCAGGCTCAGCAGCGGTCCGGGCGCGTCGAGATCGATGGCCGTGGTCCGGCTGTCGACGATCCGGCGATCGATCACCTCCCAGTCGCGTGCCCGGCCGACGGCCGGTTGCAGCGACAGCCGCTGGCCCGGCGCCAGGTCGCCGAGAAATCTGAAGTGGGTGTCACGGTGGCCGGCGATGACGCGATGGCCCCGCTCGCCGGCGGTCGTTCCGGGCCCCCAGGCGAGCTTGGGCAGCTCGATCCCGTCGAGCACCAGTCGGTCGATGTCCAGCGCCGGGACGACCAGCCGCGCAACCGGCCGGGCCCGTGCGCCCGGCCAGGGCGGCTCGGCCGCGCGCTGCTGCTCGAGCGCAGCGGCGAAGGACCGGGCCATCAGGTGCTGGCCGAGCCAGCCCTTGACGTGGATCCAGCCCCCGTGTCCGATCAGGGCCAGCCCGCCGAGCAGGACCAGGCACGCCAGCATTCCCGTCGATCGCCGGTCCACGGCCTGACGCATCGTTCGACGCATCGCCTCCTTCCTCGGCCCACGCATGCCCCCGCTCATCGACCGACCGTCGCCGCGTGCGGGCGCTGCAGTCGGGGTGCGACGAGCAGCAGGCCGGCCATCAGCAACGCGACCAGGCCGGCGGCCATCGCGCGTGCCGCCGAGGTCGCGGTCTGCGGCAGGCCCAGCGTTCGGCCATGCGGTCGGTCGTGACCGGTTCCGGCCGCGCGCAGCGCAGCTTCGGCCGAGCGGCCCGGGGTGCGGTCGACGGCGACCAGGCTGGTCACCGGGCTGAGCACCTGGTAGCGCAGCGCCACGTCCAGCGCATGGGCCCGCAGGCCGTCGGCGTCGGCATCGTCGCGAGCGAAGTCCAGCACGCCGGCGACCTTCTGGCGGGCCCACTCCCGGGCCACGCCCGAGGCAGGATGGAATCGGTCCAGCGGCCAGCGCTGTCGAACCGGCTCGCCGGCGCGTTCGGCCATCAGCTCTACGGCCTGCCCGTGCAGTGCCGACAGCGGGGCGTCGAGTCGGGTCAGCACCATCAGCGGCTCGCCGGCATAGAGATCGGGCAGCAGCACCGGCCAGGCCTCGTCGGGCACCGGCCAGTCCAGCGCAAGCCGCTCCAGCGCCGGGCGCTCGAGCTGGTCCATCAGCTCGGTCACGTTCCTGGCCAGCTGGCCCGGATCGTGGAGCAGCGTGTGGGTTCCGCGGCCGTGGCGGGCCAGTGCCCGCAGGAACGGGGCGTTGACGCCGTGACCGATGCCGATCGCGAACAGCCGGCTGTCGCCCAGATCGCGTCGGACCCGGTCGAGTACCGCCTGCTCGCCGGCAATCGCCCCGTCGGTGGCGAACACGACCTGGCGAAGCCGTCCGTCGGCGGGTGGGTCGGCCAGCGCCAGGCGCAGGGCCTCGTCCATCTCGGTGCCCCGGTCGGCGCGCAGCCCGTCGATGAAGCGATGGCCTTCGGCCAGCGTCGTCGGGCCGACCGGTTTCGGTGCGTCGAACAGCGGCATGGCGCGGTCGTTGAAGGCGATGACGTTGAAGCGGTCGCCGGGCTGGAGGCGCTCCAGCGCGGCGTGCAGCGCACTGCGCGCCTGCTCGATCGCCGCACCCTGCATCGATCCGGAGGCATCGATCACCAGGACAAGTTCCCGGCGCCGCTGCACCGGCGTCCAGGCGGCCGGTGGCACCAGCATCAGCAGGGCATGGGCTCGACCGTCGAATTCCTCGACGTAGAACGCGCCGGTCAGTCGCTCGCGTTCCATCAGCGTCCACTCCAGTTCGAAGTCTCGATCGACGACCGGCGCAGGCTCATCGAGCCGGATCGTCCAGCCACCGTGCCGATCCGGCGCCAGGTCCACTGCATGGTGCAGGCTGTCGAGCGTGGCCAGTTCGGGGCCCGGGCGAAGTTCGATCGACAGCGTCAGCGGATTGACCGGATGTTCGGTGTAACGGGGTCCTGCGGGCAGATCGGGTTCGATCGGCCCGAACGTCGACGCCGGGTCGGCGATCCGCCGGGCATAGCGCGGCAGCAGGGTCATCGGCAGCCGCAGCGTGAACCGCCCGTGTCGGTAGTCGACCCGGTGGCCGAAGCCGATCTCCACGGTGACCTGTTCGCCCGGACCGATATTGGCCACGTCGGTCGTGAACAGCCCCGGACGCTGCTGCTCGACCAGGCCGGCGGTCCGGCCCTCGGCCCGCGCCGATTCGAAGGTGGCCCGCGCCGCTGCGCGGGCCTGGATCTCGCCCTCGATGCGACGGTCGCCGATCTCGATCGCCAGGCGGTCGACCGCAGCGCCGTCGGGCAGCGGGAACTGATAACGCCCTTCGACCCAGTCCGCGCTCGGGTTGCCGAATCGATGGCGGATGGTGGTCCGCGCCAGCAGCCCGGTCACTTCGGTCCGGACCTCGGTCGACAGCGCCAGCGCCGGCACCACGCCGTTTGCCGTGTCGAGCAGCAACCGGGCGGTGGAATCGCTCGACGTGGCGTGTGCGTAGGCGATCGACAGAAAGGCCGACAGGACCAGCGCAAGGACTGCGGCGCGGGGACGATGCGAGCCGCCGGGCGGCAATGCGAACGGGCAGTGGGTCATGAGAGGAGCTCGATTGAACCGGACGTCCATTCCAGCCGCTCGTCCGGGACGTGAGCGGGGCGCTTTCGGGCGATTCGACGACGGAATGTGGCAGAAATCGGGCAGTGTGGCCGGCGCCTCCGCAGCGCGACCGCGTTCCGGTACGCTTGGCGTCATGCCGCAACGAATCGCCGTGGTCGAAGACGAAGCCGCGCTCCGGGAGAACTACCGGGACGCGCTGGCGCGCCTCGGCTACCGGGTCGAGACCCACGCCGACCGGGCCTCGGCCCAGGCCGCCTTCGAGCGCTCGCTGCCGGACCTGGTCATCATCGACATCGGGCTGCGCGACGAACCCGAGGGCGGCTTCGAACTCTGCCGATACCTGCGCGCGCGCAGCCGTCGACTGCCGGTGCTGTTCCTGACCGCCCGCGACAGCGAGCTCGATGCCGTTTCGGGACTGCGGCTCGGCGCCGACGACTACCTGACCAAGGACATCAGCCTGCCGCACCTGGCCGCGCGCGTCGCGGCCCTGTTCCGGCGAGCGGGTCTGAGCGCGGCCGATGACGACGAGAGCGGTCCGGTCCGGCTCGGCCTGCTGAGCCTGGACGTCGACCGGCTGCGCGCGGCCTGGCGATCCACCGCGGTCGAACTGACCGTGACGGAGTTCTGGATCGTCCACGCGCTCGCCCGTCGGCCCGGACACGTCAAGACCCGCGGCCAGCTGATGGATGCCGCCAACCTGGTCGTCGACGAGGCGACCATGACCTCCCACGTCAAACGGATCCGGCGCAAGTTCGAGGCGCTGGACCCCGGGTTCGAGGCCATCGACACCGTGCACGGCGCAGGCTACCGCTGGCGCGAACCGGAATGAGACTGCGCGGCCAGCTGGTGCTCGCCGCGCTGATCGTGGCGCTGCTGCCGGTCACCGCGGTGCTGTTCCTGAACCCGATCGAACGCCTGTTGCGCGCAGGTCACGAACAGGCCGTCGGGGCCGCGGCGCGGGCCGCGGCCGGCCTGCTGGCCGCCGATGCGCCGATCGTCGACGGCCCGGTCGCCCGTGACGTCCCGGTGCTGTATCTGCACCCGGGGCTCGGCACCAGGATCGTCGACGGGTACGCCGACGACTGGCTGCCGGCGATCGATCGGGTCGTGACGCTGGACGGCCGTCGGGCCGGCTCGGCCCCGGCTGCGGCGCTGGAATCGCATCCCGCGCCGGTGCGGCTGGCCGCGATCCGGGATGGCCGGACGCTGGAGCTGTTCCTGCGCGTGGCCGACGCCAGCCCGCGCTTCGCCCAGGACGGCGCCCGGCCCGGCGATGCACTGACGCTCGAACTGACCGACGGGGACGGGCAGCGTCGTTTCGAACTGGCACCCACCGCGCCGGGCCCGCTGGCCCTGCGCGATCGCTACGGGCGGCTGCTGCGGGCGCACTGGCAGGATCGGCCGGACGGCTGGAGCCTGGAGCTGCGGGTGCCGATCGACCGGCCGCTGACGGCGGTCTCGGTCGCAGTGACCGACCGCGGCGGCGACGGCCGCGAACCGACCCGACACGACAGCGGCCCGATGCGGCCGGTGGGTCGCGATCCGGAAGCCCAGCTGCGCCTCGACCGGCTTGCGGTCGGCGCGGCCTGGTGGCTGGACCGGGCCGGTTGGGTCCGCGCCCATGCCCGCGGACCGACGTCCGGAAGCCTCGCGCCGACCGCGACGGGCGACAGCGGCGTGCTGGACTTCCTGATGGCCGCGCGCCTCGACCCGATCGAGGCCTGGTCCGATCGCAGCGCCCGGCTCGACGCCGACTGGTTGAGCGCGGTCGTCGACGGCGCGGAGGCCGCGGCCTGGGGGCGGGTCGGTCCCGAACGGGCGATTCGCCTGCGCTACGCGGTCCCGGTCGGTGAGCAGGGCGTACTGGTGCTGGAACGCGACGCCGGCCCGCTGTTGCTGCTGGCCAACCGGGCCGTGCTGTCCTGGCTCGGCGCCAGCCTGGCGGTATTCATGCTCATCGCGCTGCTGCTGTTCGGGTTCGTGCTTGTGCTTGCGCTCCGGATCCGGCGGCTGCGCAACGCCGCCGAGCGCGCGGTCGGCGACACCGGCCGGCTCGATGAGCTTCCGGCAGCCTCGACCGCTCGCGACGAACTCGGTGATCTCTCGCGCGGACTGCGCGACGTACTGCAGCGCCTGCGCGAACACCAGCGCTACCTGCAGTCGCTGGCCGACTCGCTGGCCCACGAACTGCGCACACCGGTGAGCATGGTGCAGTCCTCGCTGGACAACCTGCACGACGCCGGCGAAGACGAGCGGGCCGTGTACCTGCAGCGCGCGGAGCAGGGCGCGCAGCGACTGCGCTCGATCGTGCGCGCGATGAGCCAGGCCGCCCGGCTCGAGGAAAGCCTCGAGCGCGAGGCCCTGCGGCCGATGGACCTGGCCGGCCTGATCGGCGACTACGCGGCCGCGCGTGCGGCCGCCGAGCCGGACCATCGGCTCGAAGCCGAGCTCGGCGGCCTCGCGCGGGCGCCGATCGACGGGGCCGAGGACCTGCTGGCCCAGCTGCTCGACAAGGTCGTCGACAACGCGGTGGCGTTCACCCCCAGCGGCGGCCGGATCGTCCTGCGCCTGGCCGCCGACGGGCCCTGCTGGCGCCTGGAAATCGAGAACCAGGGGCCGTCGATCGACCTCGACCGCGCGGCGACCGTGTTCGATTCGATGGTCACCTTCCGCAACGGCGCACGGGCCGGCGACGATGCGCCGCACCTGGGCCTGGGCCTGTACGTGGCGCGCTGCATCGTGCGGTTCCACGGCGGCCGGATCGCGGCTCGCCCGGTGCCCGGCGGCACCGTCATCGAGATCGAACTACCCGCGCGGCACGCGACGATGGGCGAAGCGTGAGGCACGTTCGGTCAGCGCCTGGAGACCGCGCTGGGCGAAGCCGGGGTGATCGGGCAGGGCGTCGACCGCGGCCAGCGAGCGGTACTCGAGGTCCGGGTCCAGCGCCAGCTCGTCGAGCTCGACGCTGAACGGCGGTCCCTCCATCGCCGACGGGACGTATTCCAGCGTGATCAACAGGCCGCGCCCGTCCGAAGCCAGCCGTTCGGCCAGGTGCGCACGGTAGGCCGGTCGCCGCTCGCCCGGAAGCGCGATCATCGCGGCTCGATCGAAGATCAGCGGAAACCTCTCTCCCGGGTCGAAGGCCAGGAAATCGCCGATGCACAGCGTGATCGGACCGGACCGCAGTGCGTCCAGGCCGCCGTAGCGTGCCGGCTGCGGCGTGTGGCCACGCTCGTCGAAGAAGGCCCGAACCGCGGCCTCGGACAACTCCACGCCGACCACCGGGTGGCCGCGATCGGCCAGCCAGTCCAGGTCGAGGCTCTTGCCGCACAGGGGCACCAGCACCGGTTCGCTGGCGCTCGGAGCCAGCGCAGGCCAGTACCGCTCGAGCATGGGGTGGACTCGGTGTCGGTGGAAGCCGATCTCGTTTCGCGCCCAGCGCTCGTGCCAGAACTCATGATCCATCGGCAGGCGCTGATCAGGCCAGCACGGTCACCGCGACCGACGTGAAGTGGCTGATGCTGCCGGCCAGCACGAACAGGTGCCAGATGCCGTGGGCGTGAGGAATCCGCTCGTTGTGATAGAAGATCGTGCCGGCGGTGTAGAGCACGCCACCGGTCAGCAACCAGGCCAGCGCAGCCGGCTGCAGCGCCTGGACCAGCGGCACGAACGCGACCAGCGCCAACCAGCCCATGCCGATGTAGGTGGCGGTGGAGACCGCCTTGTAGCGTCCGGTGAAGAACAGCTTGAACACGATGCCGAACACCGCAAGCCCCCACACCACGCCGAACAGCGACCAGCCCCACGGCCCGTTCAGTGCCGCCAGCGTGAACGGAGTATAGGTGCCGGCGATCAGCAGGAAGATCGCGCAGTGATCCAGGATCTTCAGCCGCCGCTTGACCTCGGGGTGTCGGGCGGCGTGGTACAGCGTCGATGCGCTGTAGAGCAACACCAGGCTGGCGACGAAGATCGACACGCTGATGACCTCGCGCGCGCCCGCATGGACCGCGGCCAGGGTGATCAACACCGCGCCGCCGCCGATGCTCAGCAGCACGCCGACGCCGTGGGTCAGCGCGTTGACGATTTCTTCGGCGTGGTTGTATTCCGGGCTCGAGGAATGCATGGGGCTCCTGCGTGCGGTGGCCAACACGTCGACAGCATACCTCGCCGGTATGGCGGGCGGATGGCTGCCCGGTTTCAGTGTCCCTGCACGCGGAGTTGGTATCGTGACCGACGAACTCTCACCCGAGCCAAGCCATGAGCCAGTCTTCCACGCCGCCGATCGTTCCGATTCTCCGCGACACCCTGGCCAACGACGACTTCCGCCGCACCGTGATCACCGGTGCGAAGTGCCAGGTGGTCCTGATGACGCTGCAGCCCGGCGAAGAGATCGGCGCGGAAGTGCATGACGACCACGACCAGGTCCTGATCTTCGCCGAAGGTCGCGGCGAAGCCGTGCTCGACGGCCGGGCCCGGGAAGTGGGCGCCAACGACCTGGTGTTCGTGCATGCCGGCGTCGAACACAACTTCATCAACACCGGCGATCGTGCCCTGAAGCTCTACACGTTGTACGCACCGCCGGAGCACGCCGAAGGCACCCGCCACGCGACCCGCGCAGACGCCGCCGAGCACGACCACTGACCGGGGTTCAGCGGCTCGCGTCGAGCGCCTCGAGCAGCCGATCGAGCAGGCCCGATGCACCGATCCGGAACCGCTCGGGGCTCGGCCAGTCGGGGCCCATACGCTGCTCTGCCAGGGCCAGGTAGGCCGACGCCGCATCGATGGTGCGGATGCCGCCGGAGACCTTCAGGCCGCAGGGCGCTCGCCGCGCTGAAATTCGCTGCAGCAGTCGTCCGGCGGCCTCCGGGCTTGCCCCCGGATGGTCGACGCCGGTCGAGGTCTTGAGAAAATCCGCGCCGTGGTCGAGCGCCAGGTCGGCCGCCCGATCGAGCTGTCTGCCCGTCAGTGCCCCGGTCTCGAGGATCACCTTCAAGGTCGCCCCCGAGCTCCGCTTCCGGGCACCGTCCAGCAGGGCGGCCGCCTGTTCGATCCGGCCGGCGACGAGGTCACGCCAGGGCAGGACCAGGTCGATCTCGTCGGCGCCGTCGGCCAGCGACCGCTCGATTCCGGCGAATACGGCGTCGACGGGCCGGTCGCCGCCTGGAAAGTTGGCCACGGTGGCGACCCGGACGGTGCCGGACAGCCCGTGTCGGTCGAGGGTGCGGGCGGCAAGTTCGACGAAAGCGGGCAGGATGCAGACCGCCGCAGGCGCGCCGTGGCGCGACGCTGCCGTTGCGCAGAACGCGGCGACCGAATCGGCGTCGTCGTCGGGCGCCAGCCGGGTCAGGTCGAGGCGGCCGAGCAGGGCGCGCAGTCGATCAGGGCACATCCAGGTCGTCTCCGTAGACATGCTCGGCGCCGTCCATGAACTCCTGGTAGTCCTCGACCCGTTCGGCGGCCAGGTCGGTGCGGTAGAAGCGGGCGACGTGGTAGACCGCGTCCCCCTCGTTGACCAGCGGCAGGTTCGACCGGCCGATGATCAGGCCGCTGAACGGCGCCACCACTTCCTGCTCGCGGTCGCCGAACGGATCGGAGACCACGCCGAGCACGCTCTGATCGCGGATCACGCGTTCGCCGAGCTGCATCCGGGCGCGGAACAGGCCGCTCTGCGGTGCGCGGACCCAGCTGCTGGAGCGAGCGACGTGCGGCTCCGGCGGCGGCTTGCGGCCCGAGATCGGCAGCATGTCGAGGGCCTCCATCACGCGGAGAATGCCATTGACTCCGCCGCGGATCGAGAACTCGTCGAAGCGCAGCGCCTCGCCGGCTTCGTAGAGCAGGATCGGGATGTCGCGCTCGGCCGCCGCGGCGCGCAGCGAGCCGTCGCGGATGGCCGCATTCAGGATCACCGGCGTGCCGAAGGCCCGGGCCAGGCGCAGGGTCTCCGGGTCGTCGAGGTCGGCCCGGATCTGCGGCAGGTTCGCCCGGTGCACCGCGCCGGTGTGCAGGTCGATGCCGTGGCTGGACTGACACACGATCTCGGTCATGAACAGATGGGCCACGCGCGAGGCCAGCGAGCCGCGCTCGGAGCCCGGGAAGACCCGGTTCAGATCGCGCCGGTCGGGCAGGTAGCGGCTCGACTGGATGAACCCGTGCAGGTTGACGATCGGCACGCCGATCAGCGTCCCGCGCAGCCGCTTGAGCACCGGCAGGCGCAGCAGTCGCCGGAGGATCTCGACGCCGTTGAGTTCGTCCCCGTGGATCGCTGCGCTGACGAACAGCACCGGCCCGGCCTTGCGTCCGCAGACCACCTGGACCGGCATGGTCGTCGGCATGTGGCTGTAGAGCCGGCCCATGTCGAGGTCGATGCCGGTCCGGCTGCCGGGCTCTACGGTGATGCCGCCGATCGTGATCGACGCATTGCGCTGGCGTTTCCTGCGGGTGGCGGACGAGGAGGGCATCGGGACGGGCTTCGGCGAAGTCGAGCGGTCAAGGCTACACCGCGCGCCGGGCGCGCGGTGGTCGGTGCCGGCTCGCGTCGAGCGATCAGTCGGGCCGGAACTGCTCTGCGTCCAGCGCCATCAGCGTCGCGCCGCCGGCGCGGACCTTCGCATCCAGGCCCAGCGTTTCGGGCAGCATCCGGGCGAAGAAGAAGCGCGCCGTGGCCAGCTTGGCTTCGAGAAAGGCCGGCCGGCCCCGCCCGGCGGCCAGCGCGCGCCGCGCCGCGAAGGCCTGGCCGGTCCAGCTGAACGCCAGCGCGGTCAGCGCGAACAGGCGCAGGTAATCCGACGACGCCGCGCCGGCCTCGAGCGGGTCGCGGGTCATTTCACCGTACAGCCACTTGCTGGTGGCCTGGAGCCGCTCCAGCGACTCGGCCAGCGGCGTGGCGAACTCGCTCATGCCCTCCTCGTCGCCGATCGAGTCGAGCAGCCCGGCGGCGTGCTGGAAGAACGCAGCGAGGGTCCGGCCCTGGTGGGCGACCAGCTTGCGGCCGACCAGGTCGAGCGCCTGCACGCCGTTGGTGCCCTCGTAGATCTGGGTGATCCGGACATCGCGCACGAACTGCTCGACGCCGGTGTCGACGATATAGCCCGCGCCACCGTGGACCTGCATCGCGAGGTTGGCGACGTCGCTGCCGATGTCGGTGAAGCAGGCCTTGATGATCGGGGTCATCAGTGCGACCCAGTGACCGGCGTTCTCGCGCACCTCGGCGTCGGCGTGATGATGCTCGAGCTCCAGCTGCACGCCGGTGTACAGGCCAAGCGCCCGGGCACCTTCGACCGAGGCCCTGCCGATCATCAGCATCCGGCGCACGTCGGGATGGACGATGATCGGGTCGGCCGGCTTGTCGGGGTGTCGGGCGCCGTCGAGCGAGCGACCCTGCAGGCGCTCGAGCGCAAAGCGCTGGGCGTTCTGCAGCGCCACGTCGGCCATGCCCAGGCCCTGGATGCCGGTGACCAGGCGGGCCGCGTTCATCATCGTGAACATGGCCGCAAGGCCCCGGTGCTGTTCACCGACCAGTTCACCGATCGCGCCGTCATACTGCATTTCGCAGGTGGCCGAGGCCTTCATGCCCATCTTGTGGTCCAGGCCCATGCAGCGAACGCCGTTGCGCTCGCCGAGCGAACCGTCCTCGCCGACGTGGAACTTGGGCACCACGAACAGGCTGATCCCGCGCGTGCCGGCCGGCGCGTCGGGCAGGCGGGCCAGGACCAGGTGGACGATGTTCTCGCACAGGTCGTGCTCGCCGGCCGAGATCCAGATCTTGGTGCCGGTGATCCGGTAGCGGCCGTCGTCGGTCGGTTCGGCCCGGGTCCGGATCAGCCCGAGATCGGTGCCGCACTGCGGCTCGGTCAGGTTCATCGTGCCGCTCCATCGTCCTTCGACCATCGGCGGCAGGAAGCGGCGTTTCTGGTCGTCGGTGCCATAGGCGTGGAGGACTTCGTAGGCGCCGTGGGTCAGGCCGGGGTAGGCGGAAAACGACGGGTTGGCCGCGTTGATCATTTCCGACAGCGCCAGCCCGAGGAAACTCGGCAGGCCCTGCCCGCCGTAGTCGGGATCGGTGGTCAGGCCGGTCCAGCCGTTTTCGATGTACTGCTTGTAGGCCGCGCCGAACCCTTCCGGCAGCGTGACGCAGTGATCCTGGTAGCGGCAGCCTTCGATGTCGCCGACGGCGTTGATCGGCTGCAGCACCTCCTGGGCCAGCCGGGCGGCTTCGTCCAGCACGGCATCGATGAGGTCGGAACTGGCCTCGGCCATTGAAGGAAGCGAGCGGCACGGCTCCAGGTCGAGGTATTCGTGATACAGGAAACGGAAGTCTTCGAGCGGGGCGGAATAGGTCGGCATGGGGTCTCCGGAATCGTAGTGGAACGCGTTCGTTCGCAGGCCGAGGATGGACATACGGTGGCGTATGGCCGGAGAAGGCTAGCACAGTCCTCGGGCCGCAGCGTCGCGACGGCGATTCCGCACCGATCAGTCGAGCGCGGCGAGGCCGCGTCCCTGCCAGTCGCTCCACTTCCGGGCCATGCGCAGCAGCGAGGGCTCGTCGACGAACTCGTCGAGCCGGTCGATCGCCACCCAGGCCAGGTCGTTCGATTCGTGGCTGACGGCGTAGTCGCGGCCCGATGCGGTGACGAAGGCGAAACGGAGATCGTAGTGCAGGTGCCGATCATCGTCGGGGCGGGCCGGGATGACGTGGATGTCGATGTCGAGCAGACCCGGACCGATCGGCCGCACCTGAAGTCCGGATTCCTCGATCGCTTCGCGGGTCGCGACCGACAGGGGATCGGTATCGCCGTCGCTGTGGCCGCCGAACTGCAGCCAGCGGTCGAGTTTTCGATGGTGGGTCAGCAGCACCTCGTCGCCGGTCTCGGACACCAGCCAGGCCGAACCGGTGATGTGACCCGGCCGACCGCTGCGCTCGTAACAATCCGGCGTCGTTGCAATCAGTTCGTAGAAGCGATCGACCGTCGTCCGCTCGTCCGGATGGTGCCGGAGATACTCGGCCAGCAGGTCCAGGGTCCGATCGCTCATGTCCGCAGCGCCTCGGCCAGCTCGGCCCGCAGCGTTCGGGCCCGGTCGGAATAGGGTGAGGCCGGCAACACGCCCCAGACCGGGCCCGGCCAGGCGTCGTCGCCGCGGAAGCGCGCGATGACGTGCACGTGCAGCATCGGCACCTGGTTGCCGAGCGCGGCCACGTTCATCTTGTCGGCACCGGTGCGTGATTTCAGCACCCGGGCGCAGCGGTCGACTTCCTCGGCCAGGCGCGCGCGATCGTCCGCCGACAGGTCGATCAGTTCGACCAGGCCGGCGCGGCGCGGCACCAGGATCAGCCAGGGATAGCGGGCATCGTTGATCAGGCGGACCTCGCACAGGTCCAGCTCGATCACCGGCAACGAGTCGGCGGCAAGCCGCGGGTCGATCTCGAACGCGCTCATGTCGGCCCCGCTGCGGCGCGCGCGACGACCCGGACGCCGCCGAGTCGGTCGCCGGCAAACAGCGTCCGCATGGTGCGATAGAACCCGTTCAGGGCATCGAAGGTCGGGCGATCGTGCTCGGCCACATAGGCTTCGCGTTGTCGATCGAAGCGCTGCTGGCGGTCGATCACGAACTCCTGCCAGGTCGCGGTTCGATCCTCGAACTCGACGTCCTCGAAGCCCGCCTCGCCGAGCTCTTCGACGTAGCGCTCGCGGTCGACCAGGTGGCTGCAGAAGACCTCGTCGTGGAGCAGGCGGCGCTCGTCGTCGGTCAGCGGCGCGCGCAGGTAGAAATCCTCGACGTACAGACCGCCACCGTCGCGCAGCCGCTCGCGGCAGCGGGTCAGCAGCCGGGGTCGATCGGGGATGTGCAGGAACACCAGCCAGCTGACCAGCGCGTCGAACGGGCCGGGCGCCTTGGCCGGATCGAGCACGTCCCCGCACAGGTGGGTGACCGACTCGTCCAGTCCGCAGCGCGCGGTCAGCGTTCTGGCCGCTCGATCCAGTTCCGGCTGCAGCTCCAGCGCGGCGACCCGGCAGCCGTGCCGGTGGGCCAGCCAGCGGGCCGGACCTCCCAGTCCCGAGCCGACATCGAGCACGCAACGGCCCGGGCCGAGCCCCAGCTCTCCGGCGGCATGGTCGACGGCGTCGCGGCCTTCGTAGTGCAGCTGGTCCAGCGCTTCGAAGGTCTCCGGCGGGCAGGGGGTACGCGCGTCGCTGGCGTTCAACGCGCGCTCGACGCGCTCGAGGTGCTGATAGAGCTTCATGCGCTTGATCGCCGCGCTCGCCGTGCTGCGGGCTTCTGAAGGCGGGTCGGGGTCCATCGACGATCCTGGTCTCGAATACGCGACGCAGGGTACCCCGGTCGGCGTCGCCGTGGGTTCGTTGCGGTCATGCAATACTCTCCGCCGCATTCGCACCCGACCCACCGACTGATGCCGTTCGAACTCGACCAGGCCCATCTGGACAAGGCGCTGCGCAGCGTGGCCGGTAGCGATCCGGATGTGGCCGCGGCGCTCGAGCGGCATGGATTTCCGGCCGAACGGCGGAGTGGGGCGCCCGGATTCGGGCACCTGCTGAAGGTACTGGCCGGCCAGCAGCTGTCGGTCCGCGCCGCAGCCACCATCCACGAACGGCTGCTGGCTCGGATCGGCGACCCACCATTGCCTGCCGCGCTGCTGCTCGAAGAGGATGCCGATCTGCGCGCGATCGGCCTGTCGCGTCAGAAGATCGGCTATGCCCGCGCGCTGGCCGAGGCGATCGAGAGCGGCCGGTTCGACCCGGAGTCGCTCCACGACAAGGCCGACAGCGAGGTCATCGCGGCGCTGACCTCGCTGAAGGGGTTCGGGGTATGGAGCGCCCAGATGGTCCTGCTGTTCTCGCTCGGTCGTCCCGACGTGTGGCCGGTCGACGATCTCGGCGTCCGGGCCGGCCTTCAGCGGCTGAAGAACCTGCCGTCCCGGCCGGATGCTCGGGAAGCCGACCGGATCGGTCGGGCCTGGTCGCCGCACCGCAGCGCAATGGCCTTGTTGATGTGGCACCTGCACGGCCAGCCCGAGGAGTGAATGGTTCCCATGACCGGGGGCGCGACGAGGTCCGATCCAACGCCGGCTTCCCGGCACGATCCGCCCGGAAGGCCATGAAACGTTGCCATTCGAGTGCGGCTGCGATACCGTTGGTCGACCCTATCCATTTCCATCGGAGTTTCCGAACTATGCGTTCACTGCTTTCCTTGCTGTCTGCAAGTTGCCTGTTGGTGCTGGTTTCCGGCTGCGCGTCCACCACCTCGGCCCCCACACAGGCCGAGCCCGCCGCCGAGCCGACCGTTCGGGCCGAGGCGCCGCGGATCGTCGACACCGCGGAATTCCTGGTCTTTCTCGATACCCTCGAGCAGGATCTCGAAGCCGGTGAGCCGCGCGAACTGAATCGTCTGGAAATGCGCCGCGTCCAGGAGATCAGCAAGGATCTGCGCGAGATGCTCGACGGCGTGGACAGCATCGATCAGCTCAACAACAACGCGCAGACCGAGGTCTACAACACCACCCAGGCGCTGTGGGCTGCCGTGATCGGCCGCGACGAGGACCAGGTGATCTGTCGGCGCGAACACCGCGTCGGGACGAACTTCAAGTCCACGCGCTGCCGGACCGTCAGCGAGATCCGCGAAGACCAGAGTTCGGCGGACCGCTACCTGCGGACCCGTGGCCCCGGCCCGATGCCGGCGCTCGACGGCGCGCAGTGAAGGAGCCGCGCCTGCCCGCTGCCGCCGCGGCCTTGACCGGCGGCTGAAAAAAAAGTGCCGCACGAACGATCGTGCGGCACTTGCCCCTACCGCCAGGCGTCGCTCGGACGCTGGAAGTTCCTGCCTGCTCAGCGCAGCTCGGTTACCGTCACCTGCAGCGCACGTCCGTCTGCGGTCTTTCCGTCGGCATCGGCCTTGTAGAGAAGGACCGAAGCCGTCGAAGCGGTATCGTCGAGCGCGATCTCGATTTCGCCCCAGAATGCGGCCGGAGAACCGGTTCCATTGCCGACCACTTTGTCGCCGGTGCCGTTTCCGACCACCTTGCTTCCGGTGCCGTTTCCAACCACCTTGTCGCCGGTGCCGTTGCCCACGACCCGGATGTACTCCGCGTCGCAGCCCTGATTTTCCAGCGAGGATGCATCGGCGCTTCCAATCAGGGCCCGCACGCCCGCGCTGGAGGTCAGGTCGAAGGTTGCGTAGCCGTCGATCAAGGTGCCGGATCCGACGATGTGACAGTGCTCGCTGCCCTTGAAGAACGAGATCCGCGTACCGTCCACGGTGACGAAGAGATCGTCGCTATCGATCGTCATATTCGCGGTGGCCGGACCCAGGGCCGTGATCAGCGTCATCGCAAAGGCCAGTGCGATCCCGCGCCGCGCGCCGGTGCCGTTGCGTTCGATGCCCGTGCCGTTGCGTTCGATACCGGTGCCGTTGCGTTCGATACCGGTGCCGTTGCGTTCGATGCCGGTGCCGTTGCGTTCGATGCCGGTGCCGTTGCGCTCGATGGTGGTGTCGATGAATGAAGTCATGCGATTTCTCCCGAAGGTTGGGGTTGCTGAAAGACGAACCAGCCCACGCCGAGGGTCGTGCCGGTTTCCCGGTCACTCTCGTGGTCTTCAAGCAGGGATTCGACTTCCTTGATGTGCCGGAGCAGCACTTCGCGCAGGGCTGCTCGTACTGCGGGGACGTCCTGGATCGGAATGCTGATGGAGTAGCGATCCTGTTGCAGCAGGCGGTCGTCCCTGTCGTCGGCGTTGAGGTTGTTTTCGATGGTTTCGAACAGTCGCGAAAGCGACCAGGAGCCCGAGTTCAACACCGTGGCTTCCGAGCGTTGAACCGGTTGGTAATGCGGGTCGAGGAGGCGGACATGGGTTTCGTCGACGATTTCGACGTTCCCGGAATCGATCAGGCGCTGAAGTACGGTCTTGGCCGTGACCGAGCGCCCGACCAGCGGACTGACCAGGGTCTGGAAGGTGCGCGGCCGACCGAGAATCTGCAGCACGGCGGGTGCGCCGTGCTCGTCCTGGTAGTCCGGATTCTCGGTCCAGTGGTACAGCACGCAGGCTTCGGCGAACACGGTGCGCGACTGGATGTCCTCGTCGATGGAGACCCGCTCTTCGATCGAAGCGATGGTCCGGGCGTCGAGGCCGGTCAGCAGCGCCAGTTTCGACTTCGTGACCCGCGAACCGTCGTGCTTTTCGATCCAGGTCTTGGCTTCTTCGATGTACAGACGCTTGAGCATCCGCACCATGAAATCGCAGGACACCCGCCCGACGAACAGGCGGATCAAGGGGCGCAACAAGCGCTCGATGACTTCGGCCAGCTGGCCGGCCACTTCGTTTTCGTGGGACAGGTCATGGGCGTGCATCGGCGGTTTCCTCCATAAGAAAGTAGGGGCGTCCCAGCAGGAAGCCCTGAATCCATTCAATGCCTGTTTCGCGAATCAGATCGAGTTGTTCCATGCATTCCACGCCTTCGGCCACCAGCGCGACGCCGGTGGCACGGGCCAATTGCTGCAACCCCACGATCAGGCGGAATCTCGATCGCGAACGATGGACGTCGTGCAGCAGTGATCGATCGAGCTTGATGAAGTCGATGTGGTCGGCGGCGACGAGGTCGAGGTTGGAAAAGCCGGGCCCGAAGTCATCAAGCGCGAGTGAAACGCCGGCGCTACGCAGCCGCTCGATCTGGCTCGTCGCTCGCCGCAGATCCACAGCGCCGCTGAACTCCACGATTTCGAGGATCAGCCGGTTCGACTGGATGGATCGTTGTTCGAGGCGAGCGAACAGGTGGTCGAGAAATCGGCCGTCATAGAGCGTGTCGGGCGCGATGTTGATGCTGAATCGGCAGTCCTCGGGCAGGAGATCGACCTGGCTGAGGCATTCCTCGGCGATGCCGAGATCGAACAAGGTTCCGTGGGTGCGGTAGGCGCGCTGGATGAAGCTCAGCGGTGATTCCGGTGGACAGGATCGAGGTCGCACGAGGAATTCCACCCAGCGCGGATGGCCGGGATCGGAATCGATTCGCGTGATGTCCTGAACCGCCATCCGGAACGGCTCCGGGGGCGATTCCGACACCGGGCGCTGCAACGGTCGAGTCGAGGGTTTCACGTGCGGCACTCCGGGTCGATTCGAATTCGACATTAATGCGGATTGCCAAAGATGTCAATTTCTATGTGATGAAAACGTCAGCATCCGTGAACGCCATCCGACGCAGCGCCAACGTCTTCGACCCTGACGCGAGGAACCCGGAACGAGGATGCTCCGGCCCGGAACGGCCTGTTGCCGTGCGGGCGGGCTTGTTGCGCGGCATGCGACATCGTGTGGCCGCCGGCCGGCCAGCCTTGCGGTTTCTGCATCGGTCGACGCCTGGCTCCCGAATCCGTGGCCCGGTCCGCCGCTGCTGAATCCGATCGGGCGGTACGGCCGCCGGGCAACCGCAGGACTCACCGATGCAGAGCGGGTTCCACGGCGGTTCATGGCCGTGCCACCGAGCCGGGGCCGGGACACGCCGGATCGCTCCAGCGCGGTTCCAGGACCGTGAGGGCGAACAGAACGGTCGCAGCCATCGGCAACGTCCCGGTCTTGTTGGCACCAGAACGCCCCGGACAATTATGCGCATAATGTATATTATGTTAAGTAAAGGATGCCACGCCGGGGGATGGCGCCGAGCCCCGGCATGGAGCCCATCGGCAGCGTCTTCCCCCGATCGACCGGATTTCATTGAGTTCCGGGCCGTCCCGGTAGACAATTCACCGATGTTCCGTCCGTGTCCGCGATTCCTGTCGACCGCTGTGCTGGCCCTTGTCGGTCTGCACTGTGCCTTGCCGGCTGCGGCCGCAGAACCCGCCGCGCTGCATCCGCCGGCCACACGGGCCTGGCTGAACCAGGCCGACTACCTGCGTGACTGGCTGGCCCGCGACGGTTTCGAGCTGGGCGCGCGAGTCCATCTGCGCGTGTACAAGGAATCGCGCGAGCTCGAAGTCCACCTGCTGCGCGACGGCCGCTACCGTCACTTCCGTTCGTTCAGGATCTGCGCGCTTTCCGGCGAGCTCGGCCCGAAACTTCGCGAAGGCGATCTCCAGGCGCCCGAAGGCGTCTACCGGGTCACTCCGGCGCAGATGAACCCGCGCTCGGAGTATCACCTGGCCTTCGATCTGGGGTTTCCGAACGCTCGCGACCGATCGGTCGGCGCCACCGGCAGCAACATCATGATTCACGGCGGCTGTGCCTCGGTCGGCTGTTTCGCGATCACCGACTACTACATGGAGCAGCTCTGGGTGCTGGTCGAAGCCGCGTTCGAGAACGGCCAGGATGCCGTCGACGTGCAGGTGTTTCCATTCCGGATGACGCCCGATAACCTGGCCCGCCACGCCCGATCGCCGCATCGCGACTTCTGGGCGATGCTCGAGCCGCTCGATCGCTATTTCGACGACCACGGCTTCTCGCCGCGGATCGACCTGCGCGGTGGCGTCTATCGCGTGGCCGACACCGACGAAGGACCGGTCGCGCCGGCCGCCGGCCTCACGGCGCCCTGAGGCGGTATTGACGAAATCAATCGACGAACGGCTGCGCAGACGGTACTGTACAAAGCTCGAAAACCGCGAGCTGTTCTTCGTTTTTTCTTAGCAAGAACAGATCGATAGTGGAAAAACCTCGAAAGTTTCGAGGTCCATCGCTCGTCTGGACGACTCCGCGATGGGCGCTTGTGTGGGTTCGGTCGAATGCGACCGCGCCGCGGAGAACCGGATCAGGCCGGCGCACGGCCCAGCGGCATGGTCATGCAGCGGCAGCCGCCGCCGCCGCGGCTGAGTTCCGCGCCGTCGATGCCCACGGCCACCCGGCCGCTGTCCGGGAGCGTTGCCTCGCCGGCCAGCAGCGCGGTGGCGTCGACGATCGCGAAGCCGGCCGCGTCCAGCGCGTCGATCGTATGCACATTGTGCTTGTAGCCGAGAATCCGGCCGGGACCGAAGGCGAAGAAATTGGCGCCGCTGGCCCATTGTTCGCGCTCCTGGTTGAACGCGTCATCGCCGCCGCACGGGATCGGTTCGAGATCGACCTCCAGCGTTCTCAGTGCCTCCAGGACCCCGTCGTGCTCACGTATGCGCGCCCCACCCTCGCCGTCGCCGTCGAACCTGCAGTGGTACGCGCGGCAGCGCTGTGAACCGGTGACCAGCGGCGGAAACGCCACGCAGGCATCCCGGTCGACCATCGTGAACAGCATGTCCAGGTGGATGGTCGCGCGGGTCTTCGGAATTTCGACGACCACGAAATCGGTGACCGGCCCCTGGCTGGCGATGCTGCGCATCAGTCGATCGATGCCGGCCACCGAGGTCCGTTCGCTGTAGCCGATCACGATCAGGTTCTCGCGGATCACCAGCAGGTCGCCGCCTTCGATGGTGACTTCCGAGTCGGGGTTCGCGGTGCCGTCGAAGTAGAAGCCGCCGCCGGTCAGCTGCGGGTGGTACTTGAAGATCGCCTTCAACAGAAGCGCTTCGGCGACCCGGGCCTTGTAGGCCATCGAACCGATGATCACCTTCTGGTTCACGCACATCGTGGCATCGCGGGTGAAGAAGGTGTTCGGCAGCGGCGGAATCGCATAGCGCGACGGCGCCAGGAACTTCTCCAGGCTGTCGATGCGCTTGCCGGTGCCCTCGATCAGCTGACGGGCCAGGACCTCGGGCTCGAGGGCGTCGAGGTCGGCGATCAGCTCCGGGCAGCGAAACAGCTCGCAGAGCTCCTCGATCAGGGTGCGGCGGACCCGTTCCCGGTGGAGAACGTCGGCCAGCAGGTCGCGGAGCTCCACCACCCGCGCGACGCGCTGCAGTACGCCGGTGAGCTGACGGTGTTCGTTCAGCGCCAGCGGCAGGCTGAGGATGTCGTCATACAGCACCTCGGCCGCGGTCGCCGGCGTCATGTTCTCCAGCTCGGGGCCCGGCGTGTGCACGACCACGGTATCGAGGGCTCCGATCTCGGAGTCCAGGCGGATCGAAATGGACATTGGCGGCAGCTCCCGGCGTGAACGAGCCGCTATTGTCTCAGCGTGGGTCGCCGTAGTGGACACCGATCTTGCAGACATCGTCGTCCAGCGCCCGAATCCAGCGGACTTCGGCCCGCATCGGGCCCATCCGGTTGAGCTTGATCAGGCAGAGCGAGCCTTCGGTCACGCCGTCGGGCAGCGCGTGGCGGAGCGCAACCAGCGCACAGCCATCGTAGGATTCATCCAGCACCGGCCCGGCCAGTCGCGGCTTGAAGAACCGGTCGTCGGGTTCGGCATCGATGAACTGGACCTCGGCGATCACGACCTCGTCCGGCTCGAAGCGCATGTAGCGTCGTTTCGGTGGTTTCCCGGAATCGGACATCCGCGTTCCCTCCCCGCCATGGCGTTTGCCGCAGACCGACGCCGCATGCCGGTTGGCACGACGACCTCCCGCGGCCTTCGATCATAGCGCCGTTTCGGCCGCAGGCAAAGCAGGCACGAGAGTCCCGTCGCGAGAGCAGCGACGGTGCAGTAATGGTGCCCGGGGCCGGACTCGAACCGGCACGGCCTTGCGGCCAGAGGATTTTAAGTCCGCCGTGTCTACCAATTTCACCACCCGGGCGGGGCTGCGCCCGTCGGATCGAGCGCGGGTGTGCGCCCGGACCAGGCCGTTGACCGGGCCGGGCGACTCGATGAATGATAGTCGGAGATGCCGTCGGCTGCCGGAGGCCCGGCGACCGAAATGAGCGAACCCGAAGCGCGGGCGCTTCGGGTTCGCGAAGGATGGAGGCTAGGCCCGGAGTCGAACCGAGGTACACGGCTTTGCAGGCCGCTGCATAACCACTCTGCCACCTAGCCGAAACAGCGACACCATTCTAGCGCGGGGCGCCGGAAATGAAAGACCCCGGCGGCGCCGGGGTCGATCGGAAGCTGGAGCGGGAAACGAGACTCGAACTCGCGACCCCAACCTTGGCAAGGTTGTGCTCTACCAACTGAGCTATTCCCGCGAACAAGTCGGCTATTGTAATCACGATCCGAAGGCTGTCAACACCCCTCGGCGAAAAAATCGCCGGCCATGCCGGTGCGGGCACGGCAGCCGGCAGTCTCCCCACGTATACTGCCCGCAGGCCGTGGACACGGCTTGTCCACCCTTGTTCCGCAGCCGGTTTCCGCGACCACGCCGATGTCTTCCGCAGCCCCGCCCGCCCCCGCGCCGGATCCGGCCTTCGAGCTGACCGTCATCGTTCCGACCTGGAACGAAGTCGAGACGGTCGGCCGTCTGCTCGACGCCCTGCTCGCCCGCGACGACCTGCCCGACGCCACCGAGATCCTGGTCGTCGACGATGCCTCCGACGACGGCACGCAGGCGCTCGTCTCGGGCTATGCGCGGCGTGGACCGGTCCGGCTGCTCGAACACGAAGGTCCGCGCGACCTGACCGCGTCGGTGCTGGCCGGCGCCCGGTCCGCGCGCGGGCGGTTCTGCGTGGTCATGGACGCCGACGGCAGCCACCCGGCCGATCGGGTCGCCGCCGTGCTCGAACCGGTTCGCACCGGCCGCGCCGACGTCGCGGTCGGCAGCCGTCACGCGGCCGGTGGCGACATCGACAACTGGCCGGCCTGGCGGCGCGCGATCTCGCGCGGCGCCGCGCTGCTGGCCTGGCCGTTCACCTCGGTCCGCGACCCGATGTCGGGCTTCTTCGCCACGACCACCGAGCGGCTGGCCTCGCTGGAACCTGCCACCTGCGGCTACAAGGTGCTGCTCGAACTGCTGCTGCGGACCCGCCCTGCCGCGCGCGTCGAGGAAGTGCCGTTCACGTTCCACGACCGTGCCGCCGGCGAATCGAAGATGACGATGCGCGTGCAGTGGCTGTTCCTGCGTCGACTGGCGGCGTTCGGCGGTGCGCGAATGAGCGGCGGCAACATGGCCCGCTTCGGGCTGGTCGGCCTGAGCGGCGTGGCGGTCGACCTGGCCGTGTTCTGGCTGCTGACGGTCCTCGGCGCCGGGCTGGCCTCGGCGCACACCGGCAGTTTCCTGGTCGCCACGCTGTCGAACTTCGCGCTGAACGCCTTGTGGAGTTTTCGTGGCGACTATGCAGCGGCCGGCCCGGCGTTGCCGCGCTATTTCCGTTTTCTGACCGTGGCGCTGCTGGCGCTGGCGCTTCGCGGCGGCGTGCTTGCGGCGCTGGTCTACGGGCTCGGCATTCCGGCCGCCTGGGCGATCGCGCCGGCGGTGGCTCTGACCGCGGTGATCAACTACCTGGGCTCGATCTTCTATGTCTTCCCGGCTGCCGACCGGCCGGATGCACCTGCGCTGCGCGATCCCACGCTGCGCTGGCGGCTGGCTGCGCTCGGGCTGATCGCGGTCTCGCTGCTGCTCCGCGCGCTCTACCTCGGGCGAGTCGATCTGATTCCCGACGAGATGTATTACTGGGTCTACACGCTGCACCCGGCGCTGTCCTATCTCGATCATCCGCCGCTGACGGCCTGGCTGATCGCCGTGGGTACCGCGCTGGCCGGCGATACGGTGCTCGGCGTTCGCTTGCCGCTGCTGCTGCTCGCGCCGCTTTCGCTGGTGTTTGCCTACCGCTACGGCCGCTCGTTCGGCGACAAGACCACCGGCCTGCTTTCGGCGATGCTGGTGGCCACCGTGCCGGCCTGGCTGGCGACCGGCTTCCTGATGACCACCGACGCGGCGCTGATCACGGCCTGGCTGGGCGCGCTGGTCGCGCTGCGGGCCGCCCTGTTCGACGGCCGGACCCGTTACTGGTGGGCGGTCGGGGCGGCAATGGGGATCGGCGCGCTGGCCAAGTACGTGATGGTGTTCCTGGCGCCGGGCATCCTGCTGTTCATGCTGCTCGACCGCTCGGCCCGCGCCCAGGTCCGCTCGCCGCACCTGTGGGGCGGCGTGGCACTGGCCTGCGTGCTGGTCTCGCCGGTGCTGGTCTGGAACGCGCGCAACGACTGGGCGTCGTTCCTGTTCCAGTCGACCCGGCGGATCGAGGAAGATCCGAGCTTCGCGGCCCATCTTCCGGTGCTCCACACGCTGGTGATGCTGCTGCCGCTGGCCGGGCTGGTTGCGCTGCTGGTCGCCGCCCTGCCCCGGCTGCGCCGGTTCGCCGCGCCGGCGCCGCGTTCGCGGAGGTTCATGCTGGCGCTGACGCTCGGCCCGCTGGCCGTGTTCATCGGCTTTGCCGCATTCACACCGACCAAGTTCCACTGGATCGTGCCGGTCTGGCTGGCCATGCTGCCGATGCTGGCTGCCACCGTCCATCCTGCCGTCCAGGCCGCGGGCAACCGCCCGGTCCGCCCCGCGCCGCCGCGCCTGGTGCGCGGGATCGCAGCCGCCTGGCGGCCGGTGCTGCCGCTGTCGCTGATCCTGGCCGGCGCCGGCATGCACTACGTCGCGCTGGGGCTGCCCGGCGTGCCGTGGCAGGAGCACCGGCTCGGCTACCTCGGCTGGCCGGAGATCGCCGTCGAGGTCCACGCGCTGGAAACCGAACTCGAAGCCGAGACCGGCCAGCGCCCGATCGTCGTCGGACTGGCCAAGTGGGGCATCGCGGCCGCGCTGAGCTTCCACGACGTCGACGACCGGCGCGAGAACATCACCGCACGCAACCTGGTCGGCATGGGCGGCTCGCAGTGGGAACGCTGGTTCGACCCGGACACCGACCCGACCCGGCCGGTGCTGCTGGTCAGCCACGAGACCAAGGTCATCACAAAGCCCTGGCTGGTCGATGCGCTGATCGGTCTCGGCCCGCTGCAGACCCGGCCGGTCTACCGCGACGGCAGGAAGATCCAGCAGATGTACTGGCGCGTAGCGCGCGGTTTCCGCCCCGAGCAGCTGCGCTATCCGGGCCAGGATCCAGCCAAGCGCCTGGACGGGGACGAAGTGGAAACGCCTCGTTGAGCATCCACCGCTTGCTTTCCCCCCGTTTGGTGGCACAATAACGCGGTTTTAACAAGCCACGGAGCCACATGGCCAAGGACGACCACATCGAGATGGAAGGCCGGGTTCTCGAAACCCTGCCCAACACCATGTTCCGCGTCGAGCTCGACAACGGACACACCATCACCGCCCATATCTCGGGGCGGATGCGCAAGCACTACATCCGCATTCTCACCGGCGACCGCGTCAAGGTCGAAATGACGCCGTACGACCTCAGCAAGGGTCGTATCACCTATCGCATGAAGTGATTTCCCGGCGTTCGCGGCGCGTGCCGCGGACCGCATTCCAGTGATCCGAACGGCGGCGGAGGGGCTCCGCCGCGGTGTCGTGGGCGCTCGATCGGATCGTGCGGTCGGCGTCAGTCGGTCGACAGGGCGGCGACCGGCTCGCCCTCCACGCTCAGCGAAAGCCCGCTGCCGTCCTCGGCCAGCTCGACCTTCACCGTGCCGCCGGCTTCGGCCAGTTCGCCGAACAGCAGCTGGTCGGCCAGCACCCGCTTGATGTGCTGCTGGATCACCCGCTTCATCGGCCGGGCGCCCATGGTCGGGTCGAAGCCGTGCCGCGCCAGCCATTCGCGAGCCGGGTTGCTGACCTCGATGTGCACGTGGCGATCGGCCAGCTGCGTCTCCAGTTCCATGACGAACTTGTCGACGACCCGCAGGATCACCTCGAACGGCAGTGGATCGAACTGGATCACCGCGTCGAGCCGGTTGCGGAACTCCGGGGTGAACTGACGACGGATCGCCTCCATGCCATCGGGGCGTGAGTCGGTGTCGGTGAACCCGATGCTGCGTCGGCTCATGTCGGCCGCCCCTGCATTGGTCGTCATGACCAGGATCACGTTGCGGAAATCGGCCATCCGACCGTTCGCGTCGGTCAGCTTTCCATGGTCCATGACCTGGAGCAGCAGGTTGTAGATGTCCGGGTGGGCCTTCTCGATCTCGTCGAGCAGCAGCACCGCGTGCGGCGTCTGGGTCACGGCCTCGGTCAGCAGACCGCCACGATCGAAGCCGACGTAGCCCGGCGGCGCGCCGACCAGCCGGCTGACGGTATGCGCTTCCATGTATTCCGACATGTCGAAGCGGATCAGCTCGATGCCCAGGGTCATCGCCAGCTGGCGGGTGACTTCGGTCTTGCCGACCCCGGTCGGCCCGGCGAACAGGTAGGCGCCGATCGGCTTTTCGGCCTCGCCGAGCCCGGAACGCGCCATCTTGATTGCCGAGGCGAGCGTCTCGATCGCGGTGTCCTGGCCGAACACGGTCAGCTTCAGGTCGCGTTCCAGCGTGCGCAGCGCGTCCCGGTCCGAGCGCGACACCTGGCGCGGCGGAATCCGCGCCATCCGGGCCACGACGTCCTCGATCTCGTGGACGCCGATGACCTCGGCCCGATCGTCCGTCGGCAGCAGCCGCTGGCGCGCGCCGGCCTCGTCGATCACGTCGATGGCCTTGTCCGGCAAGTGACGGTCGTTGATGTGACGGGCCGACAGCGTGGCGGCCGCCTCCAGGCCGTCGGGTGCGTAGCGCACGCCGTGGTGTTCTTCGAAGCGGTGCTTGAGTCCGTTGAGAATCTCGATCGTCTCGCTGACGGTCGGTTCCACGACGTCGATCTTCTGGAACCGGCGGGCCAGGGCGCGATCCTTCTCGAACACGCCTCGATACTCCTCGAAGGTGGTCGAGCCGATGCAGCGCAGCTCGCCGTTGGCCAGAACCGGCTTGATCAGGTTCGAGGCATCCATGACGCCGCCCGAGGCCGCGCCGGCGCCGATGATGGTGTGGATCTCGTCGATGAACAGCACCGCGTGCGGCCGGCTCTTGAGCTCGGCAAGTACGGCCTTGAGCCGTTTTTCGAAGTCGCCCCGGTACTTGGTGCCGGCCAGCAGTGCGCCCAGGTCCAGCGCCCAGATCTCGGCATCGAGCAGGATCTCGGGCACGTTCTCCTCGACGATGCGCAGCGCCAGGCCCTCGGCCAGCGCAGTCTTGCCGACGCCGGATTCGCCGACGTAGAGCGGGTTGTTCTTGCGCCGGCGGCACAGGATCTGGACGGTCCGTTCGATCTCGGCTTCGCGGCCGATCAGCGGGTCGATGCGGTCTTCGCGAGCCCGCTCGTTGAGGTTGGTCGCGTAGCTGGCCAGCGGCGACTTCTGCCCCTCGCCCTCCTCCGACGGCGCTTCGGCAGCGGGTTCATCGCTTTCCGGACCGGGCTCGCCCTTGCTGATCCCGTGCGAGATGAAATTGACCACGTCGAGCCGCGTGACGTCCTGCTGGGCCAGCAGGTAGACCGCATGCGAATCCTTCTCGGCGAAGATCGCCACCAGCACGTTGGCGCCGAGGACTTCGGATTTCTCGGCCGACTGGACGTGGTAGAGCGCGCGCTGCAGGACCCGCTGGAAGCCCACTGTCGGCTGGGTGTCGCGCTGGTCGCCCGGCGACAGCACCGGAATGGTCTCGTCGAGCACCTGGTCCAGCTCGCTGGACAGGCGTTCGAAATCGACGCTGCAGGCCTGCATCACCGAGCGCGCCGACGGATTGTCGATCAGCGCCAGCAGCAGGTGCTCGACGGTCAGGAACTCATGCCGGCGGCTGCGGGCCGCGTGGTAGGCCTGCGAAATCGAAAGCTCGAGATCCTTACTGAACATGGCGGGGTCGCTCCTTGCCGCGCAGGCGGCACGCGCGTGGTCTGTCCGGCTTCGACCATACCGCGTCCGGGCCGGTTCCGGACACGGGGATCAGGATTCTTCCAGCGTGCACTGCAGCGGGTGCTCGTGCTCGCGGGCGTAATCGTTGACCTGGATCACCTTGGTCTCGGCGATCTCGTAGGTGTACACGCCGGCCACGCCGCGGCCGCGGGTGTGGACGTGCAGCATGACCTGGGTGGCCTTGTCGTGCTCCAGGCCGAAGAAGCGCTTCAGCACGTCGACGACGAACTCCATCGGCGTGAAGTCGTCGTTGAGGACCACCACCTTGTACAGCGGCGGTTTCCTGACCTCGGGACGGGACTCCTCGAGGGCCAGTCCGTCGTTCGGTAGACCGGGATTGCGGGACGGTTCGTTCATCGACTCGGCGAGCGCTTCGCAATTGCGATTGATGGTACCGCAACGTGGTGGGTGCGGCGCGTCGATTCAAGTCGGTCGGCGCTCGAGCGCGCAACTGCGGGGGGCGCGCGGCCGGCGGCCGGCCGCGCGCGGGACTCGGGGGTCAGGCGGTCTCGTCGAACTGGTCTTCCTCGGTCGAGCCGCGCAGCGCCGACAGCGACGACTGGCCTGCGCTGATCGCCTGGGTCAGTTCGTCGAAATAGCCGGTGCCGACCTCGCGCTGGTGGCGCGTGGCGGTGTAGCCGTCCTTTTCCGACGCGAACTCGGCTTCCTGGAGCTCGACGTAGGCTTCCATCTGGCGGGCCTTGTAGCCGCGAGCCAGCTGGAACATCGAGTAGTTCAGCGCGTGGAAACCGGCCAACGTGATGAACTGGAACTTGTAGCCCATCGCGCCGAGCTCGCGCTGGAACCGCGCGATGTCGGTTTCCGACAGGTTCTTCTTCCAGTTGAACGACGGCGAACAGTTGTAGGCCAGCATCTTGTCCGGGTACTCGTCGTGGATGGCCTCGGCGAATTCCCTGGCCTGCTCGAGGCTCGGCGTGGAGGTTTCGCACCAGACCAGGTCGGCGTACGGGGCGTAGGCCAGACCGCGCGAAATGGCCTGCGCCTGACTGGCCTTGACTTCGTAGAACCCTTCGACCGTCCGCTTGCCGGTGCAGAACTCGCGATCACGCTCGTCGATATCGGCGGTCAGCAGGTTGGCGCCCATGGCGTCGGTGCGGGCCACGATGATCGTCGGCACGCCTTCGATGTCGGCGGCCAGGCGAGCGGCGACCAGCTTGTTGACGGCTTCGGAGGTCGGCACAAGAACCTTGCCGCCCATGTGGCCGCACTTCTTGGCCGAGGCCAGCTGGTCCTCGAAATGGACTCCGGCCGCACCGGCCTCGATCATGCCCTTCATCAGCTCGTGCGCGTTCAGCACGCCGCCGAACCCGGCTTCGGCATCGGCCACGATCGGCGCGAACCAGTCGATCCTGCCCTTGCCTTCGGAATGCTGGATCTGGTCGGCGCGGCGCAGGGTGTTGTTGATCCGGCGAACCACGTCCGGCACCGAGCTGGCCGGGTACAGCGACTGGTCGGGGTACATCTGGCCGGCGTTGTTGGCATCGGCCGCCACCTGCCAGCCGGACAGGTAGATCGCTTTCAGGCCGGCGCGGACTTGCTGCATGGCCTGGTTGCCGGTCAGCGCGCCGAGTGCGTTGACGAACGGCTCGTCGTGCATCAGGCGCCACAGCTTCTCGGCGCCCATCTGCGCCATCGTGTGCTCGACCTGGATCGACCCGCGCAGACGATGGACTTCGGCGGCGTCGTAGGGCCGCTTCACGCCCTTCCAGCGCGGGTTCTCGGTCCAGTCGCGCTCCATTTCGATGATGTCGCTGACGTTGGTGGATTCATTCATGGTGGTTCTCCGTGGCTCCGGGCGGGGTCAGTCGAGCCGGTCGTAGGCCGGCAAGGTGATGAATTCGATGAAATCGTCGCTGTGGGTGACGTGGTCCAGCAGTTCGGCGGCGGCATCGAGCTGGTCGCCGACGCCGCCTTCGGCGCGCAGCTCCTGGACGATCTCGGCCTGCCAGCCGCGCACGAGCTCGGCGTCGATGTCGCGACCGTCGTCGAGGCGGCCGGCTTCGTGGCGGATCCACTGCCACAGCTGGGCGCGGGAAATCTCGGCGGTGGCGGCGTCTTCCATCAGGTGGCGGATCGGTACACAGCCCTGGCCGTCCAGCCAGGCCGCCAGGTACTCGATGGCCACGCGGATGTTGCCGCGCACGCCGGCCTCCGTGATCGTGCCCTCGGTCGGCCGGACCAGATCGGCGGCGCTGACCTCGACATCGCGCCGGAGCTTGTTGAGCTGGTTGGCCCCGTGCAGGTATTCGTCGAAGATCTCCATCGCGATCGGGATCAGCCCCGGGTGCGCGACCCAGGTGCCGTCGTGGCCTTCGGAGGCTTCGCGCTTCTTGTCGGCGCGAACCTTGGCCAGTGCCGCCTCGTTGGCCTCGGGGTCGTTCTTGATCGGAATCTGTGCGGCCATGCCGCCCATCGCGAACGCGCCGCGCCGGTGGCAGGTCTGGATCAGCAGCTGCGAATAGGCCTTCAGGAACGGCACGGTCATGCTGACCTGTTCACGATCGGGAAGCACTTTGTCAGGATGATTCCGGAAGCGCTTGATATAGCTGAAGATATAGTCCCAGCGGCCGCAGTTCAGGCCGACGATGCGCTGCTTCAGCGCGTACAGGATCTCGTCCATTTCGAACGCCGCCGGCAGGGTCTCGATCAGCACCGTGACCTTGACCGTGCCCGGCTCCAGGCCGACCACCTGCTCGATCCGCGACAGCGCCTCTTCCCACAGCGCGGCTTCGTGCCGGCTTTCCAGCTTGGGCAGGTACAGGTACGGGCCCGATCCCTTGTCCAGCAGCGTGCGGGCATTGTGGTGGACGAAGCAGGCGGCATCGAACAGGCCGCCGGGGATCGGCCGGTCGTCGACCTGCACGTGTTTCTCGTCCAGGTGCCATCCGCGGGGGCGCGCGATCAGCACGGCCGGATCGTCGCCCAGCGCGTAGTGCTTGCCGTTCGGCGCGGTGTAGTCGATGGTGCCGCGAGCCGCGTCGTGGAGGTTCTGCTGGCCGTGCACCATGTTGAACCAGCTCGGCGTGCTGGAATCCTCGAAGTCGGCCATGAACACCCGCGCGCCGCTGTTCAGGGCGTTGATGATCATCTTGCGGTCGACCGGCCCGGTGATCTCGACCCGGCGGTCCTGCAGGTCGGCCGGAATCGGCGCGACGGTCCAGTCGGACTCGCGGATCGCGCGCGTTTCAGCCGGAAAATCCAGCGTGCCGCCGGCGTCCAGCCGGGCCTGCACGGCCTGCCGATTCTCGATCAGCCGGTCGACCGGCGCACGGAAGCGGCGCCCGAGGTCGGCCAGCAGTTCCAGCAGCGCCTCGTCGAACAGCGCTTCGGTTCCTTCGGGCGGCGGCAGGACCAGTCGTGCGTGGGCCTGGTCGTTCGGGGCGTGGGGCGGCATTGCGGCTCTCCTGGCGTAGGCGCCGCAAGACTAGGGGTATGACCGGTATATGACAAATCAAATAATTGGATATGCGCCATTCGTTTTTCCAATACACTGGGCGCCAGCGCACTCCCCGGACCGGAACGGCAATGTACAAGGGCAACCTTCTCAAGCACTTGCGGGCCTTCTGTCAGACCGCCCGCACCGGCACGGTGTCGGGCGCGGCAGAGCGTCTCTATGTCTCGCAACCGTCGGTCAGCCAGCAGATCCGCGCGCTGGAAGAGGAACTGGGCCAGCAGCTGTTCGATCGCCAGGGCTCGCGTCTGCACCTGACGCCGGCCGGCCGGACGCTGCTTGAACTGGCCCGTCCGCTGGTCGACCGGATCGACGCGCTGCCCGACGAATTCGCCCGTGCCTTCGGCCGGCTGGATTCCGGCGAGATCCGGATCGCCGCCGGCGAGTCGACCATCCTTCACCTGCTGCCTGCCCTGCTCCAGCGCTTCCGACGCCAGCATCCGGGCATCTTCGTCCACCTGCACAACGTCACCGGCGCCGACGGCATGGGCCTGATCCGCAGCGACGAGGTGGACTTCGCCGTCGGCTCGATGATCGACGTGCCCGACGACATCTCGTACCGGCCGATCTACAGCTTCAAGCCGGTCCTGATCGCCCACCGCGACCACCCGCTGGCCCGGCGGCGCGACATCACGCTGGCCGACATCAGCCCCTACGGCCTGATCCTGCCGCCGCGACGCCTGACCACCTATACCCTGATCGACCGGGTGTTCCAGAAGCACAAGCTGCCGTTCCGGGTCACGCTGGAAGTCGGCGGCTGGGAGGTCATCAAGAAGTTCGTCAAACAGGGCATGGGCATCTCGATCGTCACCAGCATCTGTCTCGGCGACAGCGACCGCGACGAACTGGTCACCCGCGACGTCAGCCGCTGGTTCCCGCAGCGCACCTACGGCGTCGTGATGCGCAAGGGCGCCTACCTCACGCCGCAGGCCCGACGCTTCATCGAACTGATGTCGCCGGACCTGTTTCCCGAGCCCGAGTTCGCTGGCCGGCGATCCGCAGCATGACCGCCTGCGGCTTGTCATCGGCGCGCGCGGCCCCATCTCCACGGCCATGACTGCTCCGATCATGGTCGCGATGTCCGGCGGCGTCGATTCCTCGGTGACCGCCCTGCTGCTGAAGCGTCGGGGCGTGCCGCTGGCCGGCCTGTTCATGAAGAACTGGGAAGACGACGACGTGAACGGCGCCTGCGCCGCCGAGGACGACGCGGCCGACGCCCGGGCCGTGGCCGACCTGCTCGGCATCCCGTTCCACGCCCGCAACTTCGCGCTGGAGTACTGGGAATCGGTGTTCGAGACCTTTCTGGCCGAACTGCGCGCCGGTCGCACGCCCAACCCCGACGTCCTGTGCAACCGCGAGATCAAGTTCAAGGTCTTCCTCGACCACGCCCGCGACCTCGGCTTCGAGACCATGGCCACCGGCCACTACGCCCGCCGCGACGAGCGCGACGGCCGGTTCCGCCTGCTCAAGGGCCGCGACCCGAACAAGGACCAGAGCTATTTCCTGTACATGCTCGACCAGGAGCAGCTCGCGCACGCCCGGTTCCCGGTCGGGGAGCTGGAGAAGTCCGAACTGCGGCGGATCGCCGCCGAGGCCGGGCTGCCGACGGCGGCGAAGAAGGATTCGACCGGCATCTGCTTCATCGGCGAACGCGACTTCGACGGCTTCATCGCCCGCTACCTGGCGGCCGAGCCGGGCGAGATCCTGACCGTCGACGGGGTTCCGGTCGGCCGGCACCGCGGGCTGATCCACTACACGCTCGGTCAACGCAAGGGCCTGGGCATCGGCGGCGTGCGCGGCTTCCCCGAGGCGCCGTGGTTCGTCGTCCACAAGGACCTGGACGGCAATCGACTGTTCGTCACCCAGGACCCGGACGACCCGCACGTGCTCGCCGACCGGCTCGAGGCGGGGCAGTTGACCTGGGTCTCGGGAGCGGCGCCGGCCGTCGGAACGCGCCTCACGGCCAAGATCCGGTATCGCCAGCCCGACCAGGCGGCCACCGTCGAGTCGCTCGACGACGGTCGCCTTTCGCTGGCCTTCGAACGCCCGCAGCGCGCCGTCACACCCGGCCAGTCCGTGGTGCTCTATGCCGGCGAGGAATGCCTCGGCGGTGGCATCATCGAGCGCGGCAATCAGCGCATTCCGGAGGCATGATGAACCACGACCTGCGCGAACAGACGCTGGCCTTTGCCGGCACCCTGCAGGCCGGCGAGCTGGTCCGCCAGGTCGCCGATTCCGGCCAGTGCAGCCGTCAGGCCGCCGAGCACACGCTCGACAGCCTGTTCGCGGTCGACGCGGAGAGCACCGAGGCCGTGTTCGGCGGAGTTCGTGGGGTGCGGCTGGGCCTGACGGTGGCCGGCGAACTCGGCGAGGGGCGCTCGCGCGATGCGCTGACTTCGCTGGGCTACGCCTCGGGCCTGCTGCGCCTGGCCCGCCTGCTGACGCGCGATGCGGAACGCCAGCAGCACCTGCACCGTGAACTCGAGCTGATCGAACCGGCCCGCGCGCGGGCCGAGTCGGTGCTCGACCCGGCCGTGCTGGCCCAGCTGGCCGACACCTATCGCTCGCTGATCTCGCCGCTGCCGTTCCGTATCCAGGTGGTCGGGCGGCCCGAGATCCTGAAGCAGTCCGAGAAGGTCGAATGGGTGCGCGCCCTGCTCCTCGGTGGCCTGCGCTCTGCCTTCCTCTGGCACCAGATCGGCGGTCGCCCGTGGAAGCTGCTGTTGAAGCGAAAGAAGATGATCCGGATCGCCGGAGAACTCCTCGAACGCGGCATGTAATCGGCAGCGAGCCGGCCGACGCGTGATAAGGTGAGTGGTTCCGATCCCCGTGTGAACCATCCCGGAGAACGCCATGCGAGACGCCCTCAACTGCCGCGACGCCCTCGAGGCCAACGGTACGACCTACCAGTTCTACAGCCTCCCGAAACTCGGCGAGAAACACGACGTTTCACGCCTGCCCTTCTCGCTGAAGATCCTGCTGGAGAACCTGCTCCGCCACGAGGACGGCGAGAACATCACCGCCGACGACATCGCCGCCGTGGCCAACTGGGACCCGAACGCGGAGCCCACCCAGGAAATCGCCTTCACCCCGGCCCGTGTCGTGCTGCAGGACTTCACCGGCGTGCCGGCCATCGTCGACCTCGCCGCCATGCGCGACGCGATGAAGAACCTCGGTGGCTCGCCGACGGCGATCAACCCGCTGTCGCCGGCCGAGCTGGTCATCGACCATTCCGTCCAGGTCGACAAGTACGGCGCGGCCGATTCGCTGGACCTGAACAACCGCATCGAATTCGAACGCAACAAGGAGCGCTACGCCTTCCTGCGCTGGGGCCAGGGCGCGTTCGACAACTTCAAGGTCGTGCCGCCGAACACCGGCATCGTCCACCAGGTCAACCTCGAGCACCTCTCGCGGGTGGTGTTCGGCCAGGAGGTGGACGGCGAGATGATGGCCTGGCCCGACACGGTCGTCGGCACCGACTCGCACACCACGATGATCAACGGTCTCGGCGTGCTGGGCTGGGGCGTCGGCGGCATCGAGGCCGAGGCCGCGATGCTCGGCCAGCCGATCTCGATGCTGTTGCCGCAGGTCGTCGGCTTCAAGCTCACCGGCAAACTGCCGGAAGGCACCACCGCCACCGACCTGGTCCTGACCGTCACCGACATCCTGCGCGACCACGGCGTGGTCGGCAAGTTCGTCGAGTTCTTCGGCGACGGCCTGACCCACCTGCCGCTGGCCGACCGCGCCACGCTGGGCAACATGTCGCCGGAATTCGGCTCGACCTGCGCGATCTTCCCGATCGACGCCGAGACCCTCCGCTACCTGAAGATGTCCGGCCGCGACGACGACCGCGTCGCGCTGGTCGAACGCTATGCCAGGGCGCAGGGCCTGTGGCGCGAAGACGGTGACGCGCCGGCCGACTACACCAGCGTCATCGAGCTGGACATGGGCACCGTGGTGCCGTCGCTGGCCGGACCGAAGCGCCCGCAGGACCGCGTGCCGCTGACCGAGGCCAAGAACGCCTTCGCCCGGGTCAGTGCGGAGATGACCAGGGATCGCGATGCCAACGGCGGCGGTCGCTTCGCCGACGAAGGCGGCGGCACGGCCGTCGGACACGACAACCCCGGCGTGGCCGAAGTGACCTACAAGGACGAGACGTTCGTGCTGAAGGACGGCGCGGTCGTCATCGCCGCGATCACCTCGTGCACCAACACATCCAACCCCGCCGTCATGCTGGGCGCCGGACTGCTGGCGCGCAACGCGGTCAGGAAGGGCCTGAAGGTCAAGCCGTGGGTCAAGACCTCGCTGGCCCCGGGCTCCAAGGTCGTGACCGACTACCTCGAAGCCGCCGAGCTCGACGACGACCTCGAAGCATTGGGCTTCTACACCGTCGGCTACGGCTGCACCACCTGCATCGGCAACTCCGGCCCGCTGCCGGACCCGGTCGAGAAGGCCATCCGAGAGCACGAACTGGTGGTCTGCTCGGTGCTGTCGGGCAACCGCAACTTCGAAGGCCGCATCCACGCCGAGGTCCGGACCAACTACCTGGCCTCGCCGCCGCTGGTCGTCGCCTACGCGATCGCCGGCCGGATGGACATCGACCTGATCGACGAACCCCTGGGCCAGGACGCCGACGGCAACGACGTCTTCCTGAAAGACATCTGGCCCGATCCGCACGAACTGCACGACTTCATCCAGAAGACGGTCACCGAAGAGAGCTTCGAGCGCAACTACGCCAGCGTGTTCGAAGGCGACGAACGCTGGAAGTCGATGGACACGCCGACCGGCGAGATGTTCGCCTGGTCCGACGACTCGACCTACGTCCAGAACCCGCCCTACTTCGAAGGCATGAGCATGGACCTGCCGGAGATCGGCGCCATCGAGGGCGCGCGCTGCCTGGCCAGGCTCGGCGACTCGGTCACCACCGACCACATCTCGCCGGCCGGCGCGATCAAGCCGGACTCCCCGGCCGGTCACTACCTGCAGGAGCACGGCGTCTCGCCGGTGGACTTCAACAGCTATGGATCGCGCCGCGGCAACCACGAAGTCATGATGCGCGGCACCTTCGCCAACGTGCGCATCAAGAACGAAATGGCCGAAGGCACCGAGGGCGGCTTCACCACCCACGTGCCGAGCGGCGAAGTCATGCCGATCTACGACGCGGCCATGAAGTACAAGGAGGAAGGCACCCCGCTGATCGTCATTGCCGGCAAGGAATACGGCACCGGCTCGTCGCGCGACTGGGCGGCCAAGGGCACCATCCTGCTCGGCGTCAAGGCCGTGATCACCGAGTCCTTCGAGCGCATCCACCGCTCCAACCTGGTCGGCATGGGCGTGCTGCCGCTGAACTTCATGGAAGGCGACACGCGCGAGACCCTGGGCCTGACGGGCTTCGAGACCTACGCCATCGAAGACCTCGACATCGGCAACTCGAACGAGGCCACCGTCATCGCCACCGACGACGACGGCAAGGAAACGAAGTTCAAGGTCCGCGTGCGCCTGGACACTCCGAAGGAAGTCCAGTACTACAAGCACGGCGGCATCCTGCACTACGTCCTGCGCCAGCTCGCCGGCACCGATCCGGCGGACGCCAAGGCCGCCTGAGCGCACTTCCGCTCCGGGCCCTGCCCGGCGGAGCGCAGGAAAAGACAACGGCCCGCGCGATGCGGGCCGTTTTTTGTTGCTGTCACCCGTCCGACAATCTCCAACGGTCCGACTGGACGGGCCGCGCCATCGCCCACGGCAAGAAGGGCGTGATCGACGATCGGCGGCCGCCGATTCTCGAGCGGTTGAAGGCCCGTCCCGAAGGCGTGGTCGAATTCCTGTCCAAGCCGCAGAAGCGCCGGGCGCCGAGCGTGGTCGGGCCGGTGCAGGCGCTGAAGGACTGCGAGCAGCCGTTCGGCAGGGAGTTTTTGAAAGGCCGCGTCACGGCTGCGTTGCTGTTCGGGTAGGACAACACTTCTAGCCCCCCTTCCCGCCTCGCCGGGCGCTTCGTCGTGCCCGACGATCGGCGGAACCGTTGTTCTTCCGCCTGAGATCCTATCTGCAGGCTTGAAGCGAGGTGATTTTTCCGATTTTCGTTGCTCGAAGACGCCGAACCTCGGTGACCGCCGAATGATCCTCGACTCTTGGTGGATGGGTGTCCGGGTTGTCCGATGGATGGGTGTCCGGGTTGTCGTGCGCTTGATGGATGGGTGTCCGGGTTGTCCATGGGACAACACTTCAAGAAACCCCATGCCCGCCTCGCCGGGCGCTTCGTCGCGCCCTGAGATCCTCGAAAACGTTTCTCTGCGACCCGAAACCCTTCATGCAGCCTCGAAGCGAGGCGATTCCATGGATTTCGATTGGTTGAGGACGCCGATCCTCGGTAACCGTCGAATGATCTTAGGCTCTTGATGGATGGATGTCCGGGTTGTCTGCGAGAACCCGGTGTCGGGCCCTGCCTGACCCGGAAAAGAAAACGGCCCGCATCGAGCGGGCCGTTTTTCAAGCCCAGACTCCATCGATGATCCTAGCGAGCCTGTCGAACGACGCGCTTCGTCCCCGCGCGTTATTCGGATCAAGCAGCGATGTAAATGCTGGGCCGTGCCGAACCTCCGAATATGCTACGTCAGGAATCATCGAACGCTTAATAAGAGCTTTCGGAGCAGCGATCTTTTCTGCTATTTCTGGGTCAGCATCGATCAATCTCACATCTTTGTGAGTTTCTACAGATTCCTTCGACGCTATAAACCAAGTTTCGAAACACCTATTGGCTAAGACGAAATCGACGCTAAGGTCTGGACACTGTCTGGCTAGTCTGGTCCTAAAGCTCTGTGCAAGATTTGCCACACATTCGCCCTCGGAATCCAGCAGTACAAGAACCCTGCCGCCCTGGGACTTCGTGCTTGCAATGCGCAAGTACTTCTCAAAGTACTCCGGAAACCGTTCGGAAAGAAACTTATCTCTTTGCACTCGAATCGGAGTCAATACCTCAAGTGCACCAGCTTTTTGTAAATGCCCCCACAGCAAGTAGAGCAGCGGCACCATCGACTTTACTTCGAGATGCCCCTCAACGACTGAAGCTACTCTCATTTCAAATACGCTTGCCAAATAAATCGAGTTGCTTGGAAGCCGATTCAAAAATATCGGCGTTTATCTCGATCTGGTCGAGACGAAGCATCTCGCCGACCGAAGTAAGCTGTTTCGTGATGGCCTCCTTGGTCGACGAATCAACAGGGCCCGCGTACGTTATGCCATCCTTAAAAGAAACTGCGACGACATTCTCGATGTTGATCAGATTGCTGTCCAGGAGATCGGCACTGTGACTAGTAACCAAAATCTGTTTCGCATCTGAAGCTCTCATCAGTGCATCCATCAAAACGCCAGCTGCTGCTGGATGCAGCGCAATTTCTGGCTCTTCTATGCCAACTAGCGGAATTCGACTTTTCTGGGATTCCTGAAACGCGGCAGTAATGATGCCAAGAGTCCTAAGCGTGCCGTCAGACATGCTCGCCGCGTTGAATCTCCAGGGATATTTGTCACCCTTCATTCCCTGCCTAAACTCAATAGTCTCCATGTGCCCGAGAGGAACTCTCTCAACGGAACGGACCGAAGGAACAATAGCTTTTAGATACTCAGTAATTTCCTCGGTGACCCTTTCATGCTGTTGGAGATTCCAGAGCACACTGGCGAGGTTCTTTCCTTCCTTTTGCAGAATTTCGCCGGGGTTTGGTGACTGAAGATCTCGAATGACTTGAGGATTGATACTATAAAACCCCATGTTTCTGAGCCCTTCGAAAACCTCTTCGAATCCAGAAAGGCCGGAAATGCTGAGCAGATAAAAATGATTCGAGGACGGACTAGCTGGGCGCTCTATATTCGTCTCTGCAAGCTGGCCCTTTCTTACTTCGTAAAAATGCTCTTCGCCATTGACTTCTACTCGGCAGGTTTCTCGTCCAATTTGAAATCCGCCTTTAGGCTTTGAGACGATCTCAAAGGCAAAGACCGCGCGGCGATTTTCTTCTAGGATCAACTCGGCTCTGACTCCAAAGTGCGTAGGGTGCCCTTTCGAACGACGCCGCACCTCGTTAATGCCTCCACGTTCCCGGAGGGCGTTGTCAATGTTTGTATTCAGAGCATCTTTAATGAACTCCAAGCTGTCGAGAATATTAGATTTTCCGCTTCCATTAGGACCCACAAAAAAAGAAAGATCACGCAATCTAAGGTCGCAGGCCTCAATGCTCTTGTAGTTCTTGATTACAAGTCTTTCGACGAAGACACTCATAGGCTCACCTCAATCGATCCAGAAACGATCAATTAACAGTATCTGGTCTCAAAATCCCTCAAGAGTCCCATTCAGCTATCGATCCAATCTCGGAATCCGCCCCGGCGTCCACGGCGCCTTGCCGGCCAGTTCGTTCTCGAGCTCGCGCAGCGACGCATCGGCCGACTGCAGGGCCTCTTCGACCTCGGCGTACTGGGCCCGGGCGATGGCCAGGGAGTCGGCCTGGTTGTCGGTGACGGCGGCCAGGGCGTTCCAGTGGGCCCAGGCGAACATGCCCATGCGGCCGGCCAGGCCCATCGGGCGCGGTTCGTTGGCGCCGGCCTTGACCGAGTCGCCGTACATCGTCTCGCGCAGGTCGGCCAGGCGCTCCTCGATGCGGTCCAGTCGGTCGCGCAGGCTCGGGTCCAGCGCCGGGGTATCGCGGATGGCGACGTCGACGTGCGAGGCGCGTTCGTTCAGCTCGCCGAGCGCACGTCCGGCGCCCTGCACGGCGCGGCTGAGGTCGGCGGCGGCCTGCATGGTCTCGGCGTGGGTTTCCAGCGAATCGGGCCGGAACAGGCCGCGGTCCATCGGCTTGACGGTGAAGGCCACGGGCTCGGCCAGCGCGGTGCGCTCGCCGCGCACGCGCTTGTAGAGCTGGGCGGTGTAGGTGCCGGGCGCGACGAACACGCCCTGCGGTTCGCTGTCCCACGGCGATCGGAAGCCGCCGCCGCCCAGTTCGACCGGGTCCGGGGCCGGTGTGCGCAGGTCCCAGGCCACGCGGTGCAGGCCCTTGGCGGTCGGGCCGGTGATCCGACGGACCGTCTCGCCCGCAGCGTCGCGGATCTCGATGATCAGTTCCGGGGCCTGCTCGCGGTCTTCCTCGCGCAGGCGGTCCCAGGACGGGTACGGGTTGTCCTCGAAGCTCTTGCGGCGCTCGCCCTCCTCCTTCAGGCGCTGGTCGCGCAGCGAGGAATAGCCGTCGCGCAGGTAGTAGGTGACGACGGCGCCGTAGGGCGGGTTCGGGGCGGTGAAGAAGGTTTCGCCCTGGAAGCCCTTGGTGCCGTAGCCGAACACGTCCTGTTCGACGTACATCCACGGATCGCGGACCGGAAAGGTGGTGGCCTCGGCGGCGGCGATATCCTCGGCCTTCGTGCGCAGCGCCCGGTAGTCGTCGAGGATCCGGATGCCGCGGCCGAAGGTGGCGATCACCAGGTCGTTCTCGCGGCGCTGGATTTCGAGGTCGCGCACGGCAATCGTCGGCATGTTGCCGGTGATCTCGTGCCAGTTCTCGCCGCCGTTCTGGCTGAAGTACACGCCGAACTCGGTGCCGACGAACAGCAGGTCCGGGTCGACGTGGTCCTGGACGATGGTGTGCACGTTGCCGCGCTCGGGCAGGTCGCCGGTGATCGAGGTCCACGAGCGCCCTCGGTTGGTCGAGCGGTAGACGTAGGGCTTGTAGTCGCCGCGCTTGTGGTTGTTGAAGGTGGCGAAGACCGTGTCCTCGTCGTGCAGGGAGGCGGCCAGGTCACTGACGAAGGTCATGTCGGGCACGCGGCCGAAGTCGTCGTGGCGCGTCCAGCTCTCGCCGCCGTCGGCGGTGACCTGGACCAGGCCGTCGTCGGTGCCGGCGTAGATCAGTCCTTCGACGAGCGGGCTCTCGGACAGGGAGATGATGCTTCCGTACATGGAGGTCGAGTCGTTCTTGGCCACGGCGTCGACGCTCCAGACCCGGCCCATGACCTCGAGTTCGTTGCGGTCGAGCTGCCGGGTCAGGTCCGGGCTGAAGGGGCGCCAGGCGTTGCCGCCGTCGTCGGAGACGAAGATCTTCTCGGCGGCGAAGTACAGGCGCTTCGGGTCGTGCGGGCTGATGATGAAGGCCGAGTTCCAGTTCCACTTGTAGTCGTCTTCCTCGGCCCCCGGCATCGGCGTGATCAGCACGCGCTCGCCGCTGGTCCGGTCGTAGCGCGCCAGCATGCCGTACTGCAGCTGCGAGTAGACGATGTCCGGGTTGGTCGGGTCGACCTGGGTCTTGAAGCCGTCGCCGCCGAGGGTGACGATCCAGTCGGAATTGGCGATGCCGTAGTTGTAGGTCGTGCGCGACGGGGCGCCCAGCGTCGAATTGTCCTGGGTGCCGCCGTAGACGTTGTAGAACGGCTCGGCGTTGTCCGGCGTGGCGCGATAGAACTGGGTGATCGGCAGGTTCTCGACATGGCGCCAGTTCTCACCCCCGTCGAAGGTGTCGTAGATGCCGCCGTCGTTGCCGGTGATGATGTGGTCCGGGTTCTCGGGGTTGATCCACAGCGCGTGTTCGTCAACGTGCTTGTGCGCGTTGCCGACCATGGCCCAGTTCGCGCCGCCGTCCTCGGTCACCATCAGCCAGGTGTCCATCGAGTAGACCTTGTCGGGGTCGACCGGGTCGGCGATCAGTTCGTTGTAGTACTGCGGGCTGCCGGCGACGTAGCTCGAGCGCTTTTCCCAGGTCACGCCGAAGTCCGTCGAGCGATAGCTGCCCTCGCCCGGGCCGTCGGACTCGATGATCGCGTAGACCGTGTCGGGCCGGGCCGGCGCGTAGGCCAGGCCGATCTTGCCCATGTCCTCGCTCGGCAGGCCGGCGGTGATTTCCGTCCAGGTCTCGCCGCCGTCCGTCGAGCGATGGATGCCGCTGCCCGGTCCGCCGTTGATCAGGGTCCAGACGTGGCGACGGCGCTGGTAGCTGGAGGCCAGCAGCAGGTCCGGGTCGTCCGGATGCATGACGACCTCGTTGACGCCGGTGTACTCGTCGATTTCGAGGATGCGCTCCCAGCTCTCGCCGCCGTCGCGGGTCCGGTACACGCCGCGGTCGCCGCCGTCGCTCCACAGCGGGCCGTGGGCGGCGACCAGCACGTGGTCGGAATCGCGCGGGTCGATGACGATCGCGCCGATGTGGCCCGAGTCTTCCAGCCCCATGTTGGTCCAGCTACGTCCGCCGTCGATCGACTTGTAGACGCCGTCGCCGTAGCCGACGGAGCGCTGGGCGTTGTTCTCGCCGGTGCCGACCCAGACCGTGTCCGGGTCGTTCGGGTCGATCTCGACGACGCCGACCGCGTAGGACCCCTCGTTGTCGAAGACCGGCGTCCAGGTGATTCCGCCGTTGGTGGTCTTCCAGACCCCGCCCGAGGCCACGCCGGCGTAGAAGGTCTGCCAGCCGTCCGGGTGCATCGCGAAGTCGCTGATCCGGCCGGAGGTGACGGCCGGGCCGATGTCGCGAACGGCCAGGCCGGCGAAAATCTGGCCGGCATCGGGCACTTCGTCGTCGGCCGCGAGTGCCGCGACCGCCGCGCCGATCAGAACCACGCCGGCCATCAGGCGGCAGCCATCGATCGTTCGAATCATGCAGAGCTCCTTGGGATGGGTTTCTGGAGACGGGTCCGGGACCGGCGATGCCGCCAAGGCATCGACACCCGATCACGCGTCAGCTTAACGCCGCGCGACGCAGCACGCGAGTGCGTTGTGCGGAACGGTGGCTCGATGCGGGGTCGCACGACGAACCCGGGGCTTCAGTCACCGCCGTTCGGAGGCGCCCGGCGCGCCAGAATCCGGCCGATCCGCGCGTCCTTTTCGCGCCAGAACTCGTTGAGCCAGTTCTGGAACCGCTGCCGGAACTCGGGATCGTCCTCGTAACCACCGCCCTTGAGGACCTCGGGCACCGGGAAGGTGCGGACGTGCACGACCACTTCGGGAACCTCACCGGCCATCAGCGCGGGCAATTCACCACCGCCGCGGGGGTAGACCAGCGTGACGTCGACGATGGTGTCGATCGCCCCCTGCATCGCGTCGAGCACGAACGCGATGCCGCCGCTGCGCGGCTTCAGCAGGTGGCGGAACGACGAGCCCTGGCGTCGATGCTTGGCGATATCGAAGCGGGTGCCCTCGACGAAGTTCATGATGGCGACCGGCCGGTCGCGGAATTTTTCACAGGCCCGTCGGGTGGCGGCGATATCGCGGCCGGCCAGTTCCGGGCGGCGGGCGATGGTCTCCCTGTCATAGCGTTTCATGAATGGAAAATCCAGCGCCCACCACGCCAGCCCGAGCACCGGCACCCAGATCAGCTGGCTCTTCAGGAAGAAGCGCAGCAACGGCAGGCGCTGGTTGAAGACCCGCTGAAGTACGGGAATGTCGATCCAGCTCTGGTGGTTCGCGAGGACCAGGACCTGCCCGTCCGGGCAGTGCGGGAGTTCGCCTTCGACGATCAGTCGCGTGCCGCTGAGGCGATCGATCATCCAGTTGTTGACGCCGATCCAGCTTTCCGCGATGCCGGTCAGTAGCGTGGTCAGCGCACGTCGGAGGGGCCGGAACGGCAGCACGACCTTCATCACCGCCAGCAGCAGCAGCGGCACGCAGTGCACCACAGTGTTCAGGCTGAGCAGCAGCATCGCCACCGCAATCCGTATCCAGCGCATCGTTCGGGCTCGTTTTCCTGGTTCGCTCGTATTGTGGCGCATCGCGGCGGTGATAACGCGAAACCATGATCCGCTCGCTATACTCGGGCGCTCGACTCTCCGCACTCAGGATCACGATGACCGGTCCCGGGCTCCGTGCCGATCTCCAGGATGCGCTGCTGCGGTTGGCGAGGGCCTACGGCGATCGCGGCTGGACGCCTGCGACCAGCGGCAATTATTCGGTCCGTGAAGCCGACGGGCGCATCCTCATCACGCGTTCGGGCGTGGACAAGCGGATGCTGGACCGCGCCGGCATGATGCGGATCGATGCGGACGGAACGCCCGAGTCCGCCGACGACCGCCCGTCCGCGGAGACCGGCCTGCACCTCCAGATCTACCGGCAATTCCCGGACGCGCGCTGCGTGCTGCACGTGCACACCGTGGCCTCGACCGTGCTGTCGCGGCACGGCGCGGCTGCAGGGGCCGTCGAGCTGGCGGGCTTCGAGGTCGCCAAGGCCTTTCCGGGCGTGGCGGGTCACGAAGGAACGCTGCGCATCCCCGTGGTGCCGAACGACCAGGACATCGAGCGCCTTGCGGCCTCCGTGGCGCCGTGGCTGGCGGTCGAGGAACCTCTGCCCGTCTATCTGATCGAAGGTCACGGCCTGTATGCCTGGGGCCGCTCGGTCGCCGAGGCTTCGCGCCATCTCGAAGCCGCGGAGTTCCTGCTCCAGTGCCATCTCGAAGAAACCCGCCTCCGACGGTCGGAGTAGCGAAACACCCGGAGTCCCTCTTCCCATGCTCGGACATTCAAGCAGGAGCACCCAGCCATGACCCAGTTGACCGTGTATCGCATGCCCGCCGACGGTTCCGGCCACGGCGAAGTCGAATCGACCACCCGAGCCTACGACGAGATCGCCGACCGACTCGGGTCGATCGGCGTGCGCTTCGCGCGCTGGCCGCTGGCCGGGGAACTGCCCGCGGATGCCGACGGGGATGCGGTGCTCGAGCGCTACCAGGAGCCGCTGCAAGCGCTCTGTGACGAAGGCGGATACCGCTCCATGGACGTGGTCCGGATGTGGCCCGACCATCCGCAGCGCGAAGCCGCCCGGCAGAAATTCCTCCAGGAGCACACCCACGCCGAGGACGAGGTCCGCTTCTTCGTCGAGGGCAGCGGCCTGTTCAGTCTGCACGTCGGCGACCGGGTCCACGAAATCCTCTGCGAGGCCGGTGACCTGATCGGCGTGCCGGCCGGCACACCGCACTGGTTCGACATGGGCGAGGCACCGCGTTTCACCGCCATCCGGCTGTTCACCAATCCCGACGGCTGGGTCGCCTCGTTCACCGGCAGCGACGTCGCCGACCGGTTCCCCCGCTTCGACGAGGTCGTCGGCAAGGCCGCCGAACCGGCCCGCGACGGTCGATGACCAGCGCCGAGCGCCAGGCCGTCGCGCTGCTGGATATCGAGGGCACCATCGCCGACGCCCGCTTCGTCCATGACGTGCTGTTCCCCTACGCGCGGGCGGCCCTGCCGGAGTTCGTCCAGCGCCACGTCGAGAACCCGGCGGTCCGGGCCGAACTCGAAGCGACCGCCGAGGCCGCCGACCTCCAGCCGGACGACCTGGACGGCATCCTGGATCAACTGGTCGCCTGGATCGACGCCGACGTCAAGGCCACGCCGCTGAAGAGCCTGCAGGGCATGATCTGGCGCGAAGGCTACCGCCGCGGCGAGTTCACCGCCCACCTCTACGACGACGCCTATCGCTGGATGAGCCGCGCGCACGAGGCCGGCATTCCGCTCTACATCTATTCGTCGGGCTCGGTCGAGGCGCAACAGCTCTACTTCGCGCACACCACGCACGGCGATCTCGGCGGCTGGCTGGCCGGTCACTTCGACACCCGGACCGGCCCGAAGAAGGTCGCGGACTCGTACCGGGCGATCGCCGAGCGGATCGGCCTGCAGGCCGATGCGATCCGCTTCTACTCCGACGTGGCCGAGGAACTCGACGCGGCGGCCGAAGCCGGCTGCCGCACGGTGCACCTCAGGCGCGACGGTCAGCCGTCGACCGGACGCCATGCCGAAGCTCCCGATTTCTCCGAACTGCCGCTGCCCGGCGAGGACCCGCGATGAGCACGACCCGGATCGATTCCAAGCTGCCCGATGTCGGCACCACGATCTTCGCGGTGATGTCGCAGAAGGCCCAGCAGCACGGCGCACTCAACCTGTCGCAGGGGTTCCCGGATTTCGAGTCGCCGGAAGGACTCCGGGCGCGGGTCGAAGAAGCGATGGCGACCGGTCACAACCAGTACGCGCCGATGCCGGGCCTGCCCCTGCTTCGCCAGCGGATCGCCGAGAAGGTCGAGGCAATGTACGGCGCGAGCGTGGACGCCGAGGCCGAGATCACCGTGACCTCCGGGGCGACCGAAGCGCTGTTCGTCGCGATCCAGACCGTGGTCCGGCCCGGCGACGAAGTGATCGTCTTCGATCCGGCCTACGACAGCTACGAGCCGGCCGTGCGGCTGGCCGGAGGCCGTTGCATCCACCTGCCCCTGGTGGCACCCGACTACCGGATCGATTTCGATCGGCTGACCGCGGCGCTCGGCGCGCGGACCCGGCTGGTCATCGTCAACAGCCCGCACAACCCGACCGGCGCCGTACTGAGCCGCGCCGACCTGGACCGGCTCGCCGAGGTCCTGCGCGCCAGCGGCTGCTGGCTGCTGTCCGACGAGGTCTACGAGCACATCGTCTTCGACGGGCGCTCGCATGCCAGCGTGCTCGGCCACCCGGAGCTGCGGGCACGGAGCTTCGCGGTCTCGTCCTTCGGCAAGACCTACCACACGACCGGCTGGAAGATCGGCTACTGCATCGCCCCATCGGCGCTGACGTCCGAGTTCCGCAAGGTGCATCAGTTCGTCACCTTCAGCGTATCGACACCGATGCAGCTGGCGATCGCCGAGTTCATGAGCGACCCGACCTTCCATCTCGAGCTGCCGGCGTTCTACCAGGCCCGCCGGGACCGGTTCCGCAGCGCCCTGGCCGACTCGGCCTGGACGTTGCTGCCCTGCCCCGGCACGTATTTCCAGCTCCTGGGCTACGGCGGGATCTCCGACCGCCCGGATACCGAGATGGCCGACTGGCTGGTCGAGCACGCCGGGGTCGCGGCGATCCCGGTCTCGGTCTTTCACGCCGATCGGCGCGACGACCGGGTGCTCCGGTTCTGCTTCGCCAAGACCGACGCCACGCTGGATCGCGCCGCCGAGCGCCTGACCGGGATCACGGCCGTCGCATGAGCCAGGCCCTTCCAAGGCCCCGCCATCTGCCGCCGGAAGAGGAACTGGAGGAGAAGTTCATCCGGGCTTCGGGCCCGGGTGGTCAGCACGTGAACCGGTCGGAGACGGCCGTGCAGCTGCGCTTCGACGCCGCCAACAGCACGTTTCTCGACGAGGCCGTGGCCCGCCGCCTGATCGAGTCGGCCGGACAGCTGGCCGACCAGCACGGCGTCATCACGCTCAGAAGCGAGTCCAGCCGCAGCCAGTACCGCAACCGGGTCGAGGCCCGGCGGCGCCTGGCGGCGATGATCGAACGGGCCCGGCGACCGGTCAAGGCGCGCCGCAAGACCCGGCCCTCGCGCGCCCAGCGCGAGAAGCGGCTGACCGAGAAGCGACAGCGAAAGCAGATCCGACGGCTGCGCAAACCGCCGCCGGTCGACGAATGAAGCCGCGCTTGTTCGCCGGGCTCCGCGGCGTTGCGGCGCTGCTGACACTGACGTTGGCGCTGGCGGCCGCTGCCCCCAGCGTCGTCGCCGAGCCAGCGCCCGACAGCGAGCCGGCGCTACCGATCGGCCCCGCCGTGCTTGCCGATTTCGAGGACCGCTTCGTCCGCGTCGTGGCCGACGAGCGGATTCCCGGCGCGGCCTGGGTGATGGTCCAGGGCGGCGCGATCGCCGGGCTCGGCACCCATGGACACATCGACCGCCAGCGCAGCCGGCCGGTCGACATGACCACGGTATTCCGAATCGCCTCGGTGTCGAAAGGCTTCGCCGGCGTGCTCGCGGCCCTGCTCGCCCACGAAGGCCGCTTTGCCCTGACCGAGCCGGTCGCGCGCTACGCGCCGTCGTTCGGCTTCCGCGGCGATGCAGCGCAACCACTCACCGTCCAGGACGTCCTCGGCCAGCGATCGGGCTTCGTGCCGAACGCCTACGACAACTTGATCGAGGCCGGCCGATCCCGGCACGAGATCTATCCGCGGTTCGCCGAAATCGAGCCGATCTGCGCGCCGGGCGCCTGCTACAGCTACCAGAACAGCATCTTCAGCCTGGTCGAGGACGTCGTCGAGCGGAGCACCGCCGTGCCCTACCCGGCGCTGGTCGAGGAACGGCTGTTCCGGCCGCTGGGCATGCAGAATGCCTCGATCGGCTTCGAGGCGTTCATGGCGGTCGACAACCGGGCGCTGCCGCATCTCAAGACCCGCGTCGGATGGCGCCAGTCCGCGCCCCGACGGACCTACTACCAGGTCAGCTCGGCGGCCGGGATCAACGCCAGCATCGTCGACATGGCGCAGTGGGCGATCGCGATGCTCGGCCATCGCCCGGATGTCCTGCCGGACGAAGTGATCCGCGAGGTGCTGACGCCACGAATCCGCACCGGGCGCGAGCTGCGCAACCGGCACTGGCGCGATCGACTGGACGATGCCCACTACGGCCTGGGCTGGCGAATCTATCGGATCGACGGACGTCGACTGGCGATCCACAGCGGCTGGCTGGCCGGATATCGCGCCGAGATCGCGCTATCGCATGACCTGGACCTGGGCCTGGTGCTGTTGATGAACGCCGAGTCGCGCGCGGTCGGAGAACTGGATCGAGCGTTCTGGGACCTGGTGCTCGAGGCGCTGCCGCCCACGACGGCGGCACAGGACTGACCCGCTCGCCGGCCGCCCCCGTCGGCAGCGCCTCGGGACGTGGTTCGGCGATGGCCAACGAGCACGACCGGCTCAGCGCTCGGTCGGTCCCGTGTGCGCCATGGCCGCGTCCAGGCGCGCGAGCAGGCGTTCGAACAGGGCTTGTCGATCCGCCGCGTCGATGCGTGCCGCCGCCCCGCCGAATCGCGCCCGGCGGGCCAGCTCGCGGTATTTCTCGACCCGGTTGCGCAGCCGCTGGCGCAGGACGCTGTGCTCGCCGTCCCCGGCCGCCAGCGCGGCCTCGACGGCCTCGACCAGCCGCCGTTCGGCGGGTTCCAGCGCTTCGATGGCTTCGATATCGGTCGGATTCATGTCGGTGTCTGTTCGGTGGGGACGGGCTCGCGACCGTGGCATGATACCGGCATGGCATCGGCGCACCCTTCGTATCGGTTCGACCGTCTCCCACTGGGCCGACCGTGGTGCGAAGCGCTTCGCTTGACGACCGGCCGGAAGCTGCTGCTGCGGCCGATCCGGCCCGACGATGCCGAGCGCCTGCGCACGGCCTTCCAGGCATTGACACCCGAAGAGGTGCGGTTTAGATTCTTTCATCCGATCAAGGAGTTGTCGCCGGATCTTGCGCGGTCACTGAGCCAGCTGGACCCGGCTCGTGCCTTTGCGCTCGTCGTCACCGAGTGCCTTCCGCCCGCGCAGGCACGGATCGGCGCCGTCGGGCGGGTCGCGATCGATTCCGACCGCCGCGACGCCGAGTTCGCGCTGACGGTCGGCGCCGAGCTGCGCGGTTTCGGGCTGGGCCGCTACCTGCTTCAGCGCCTGATCGAGTGGTGCCGCAAGAAACGGCTGACCAGCATCTACGGACGAATCATGAGCGACAACGACGCCATGCTGCACATCGCTCGTAGGCTCGGCTTCGCGCTGCGGCCGGACGCCGATGCACCGGGCGTGCTCCTCGCGCGCCGCGCCCTTTCCGGCGCTGCACACCGGGCGCCTCCGCCCGCTCCAACCCGTTGAACGCGAGCCGCGACCCCTCCTCGGCACGCACGGGCGGCGTCCGCCGCGCGGCGGTCCTGCGTCGGGTCGGCGCGTCGCGACAGCTGCTGCCGATGTTCCTGCTGGTCGCGGTGCTGATCGCCGCAGCGATCGCGGCGATCGTGGTGTCGCTGGATTTCTTGTCGGCCACTCGCGCCTTCGTGACCGGCGAGAGTCACTGGTCGCGGGCCCAGCAGAACGTCGTCTTCCGCCTCGACCGCTACGCCGAGCGCGGCGATCCGGCCGATCTGGCCGCTGCCCGGGAACAGCTGATCGTGCCGCGCGCTGCGCGCGAGGCGCGGCGTCTGCTGGCCGCCGGGCCGGTCGACCGCGAGGGCGTGCTCGAGGCCTTCGTGCGCGCCGGCAATGCGGCGAACGACGTGCCGTCCATGATCCGCCTGCAGCGTTTCCTCGCCACCATGCCGGAGGTCCGGCGCGCGCTCGAACTCTGGCGCGGCAGCGATGCCTGGGTGGACCGTCTCGACAGCCTGGCCGACGAACTCGAAACCTACTGGAGCCTGCCGGACGAAGCGCATGCGGCGGTCCGGGCTTCGATCCGTGACGAACTGGCGCTGATCGATCACAGTCTCGCGCGCGACACCCTGGCGTTCGCCGCGGCGATGGCAGAGGCCAGCGCGGCGATCGAACGCACCGCGCGCTGGCTGTCGCTGGCCGTCCTGGCAACGATCGGTGCGCTGCTGATGATCGCCGCGGTTCGCGCGGCACGCGGCCTGCGGCGCTCGGAGCGACGGTTCTGGACGACCTTCGAACAGGCTCCGGTCGGCATGGCCCTGATCGACCGCCAGAGCGCGCTGCTGGAGCGCAACGAAGCGCTTTCGCGGTTGCTGCAGCGCCGCCCCGACGAACTGGCCGGCCAGCCGCTGACGCATTTTTCCCACCCGCGCGATCGCGGTGCACTGCGCAAGTTCATCATCGACCGCAGCGAACGCGGCGGCGTCGGGTCCGAGCTCGAGACCCGCTACCTGCGCCCCGACGGCAGCGTGGTCTGGGGCAAGCTGTCGCTGGCTCCGCTGGACCCGAGCGCCGGCGGTGACGGCGAGGTTCAGGTCGCTGTGCTGGAGGATATTTCCGAGCCGCATCGACTGGCCGGCGAGCTGGCCTACCAGGCCGCGCACGATCAGCTCACCGGCTTGCCCAACCGGCGCGAGTTCGAGCGCAGTCTCAACCAGCTGCTGCACCGCGCCGATCGGACCCGGGCCCGCCACGCGCTCGCCCTGGTCGACCTGGACCAGTTCAAGGTCGTCAACGATTCCTTCGGCCACCTGGCCGGTGACGCATTGCTGGTCCGCCTGGCCGATGGCATGCAGGCCTGCCTGCGTGAAGGCGATCTGCTGGCCCGGCTCGACGGCGACGAATTCGGCGTCCTGCTGAAGAATTGTGCCCAGGACAAGGCGATCGAGGTCGTCGAGCGGGTTCGAGCCGTGATCACGGCGTTCTCGTTCCATTGGGAAGAACGGCCGGTGACGATCAGCTCGAGCATCGGCCTGGTGCCGTTCGGCGACGACCAGCGCGATGCATCCACCTTGCTTCAGCAGGCCAACATCGCCTGCCACGAAGCCAAGGACCAGGGACGCAACCGCCTGCAGGTCCACTCCGACGATCACGATTCCTCGCGCCGACGGCACGAAGAAATGGACTGGGTGCACCGGATCAACCAGGCACTGGGCGACAGCCAGCTGCGGTTCCACGCCCAGCTGATCCAGCCGATGGGCGACGGGCCGTATCGCTGCGAACTGCTGCTGCGGCTGAAGGAAGCAAGCGGCGAACTGCACACTGCAAGCCGGTTCATGGAAGCCGCCGAGCGCTTCCACATCGCCCGCACGGTCGACCGCTGGGTCGTCGATCACGCCCTGGCCGAGATCCGCGCCGCCTCGGCGCGGCTGCCCGGCATTGCGGTCTGGCACATCAACCTGTCGGGCCAGTCGGTCGATTGCGAAACCATGCTGCCGGAGATCATCGAGCGGATCCGTTCACACGGCGTGCCGCCGCAGTCGCTGTGTTTCGAAGTGACCGAAACCGCCGCCATCCACAGCCTGGACGAGGCCCGCGCCTTCTTCGGCGCGCTGCGCGAGCTGGGCTGCCGGATCGCGCTGGACGATTTCGGCAAGGGCCTGTCGACCTTCGACTACCTCAAGCAGTTGCCGGTGGACATGGTCAAGATCGACGGCGGCTTCGTGCGCGAGCTGGCCCACAGCGAACTCGACCATGCCATGGTCCGGTCGGTCCACGAGATCGCGCGCATCGCCGGCCTGGAGACCGTGGCCGAATCGGTCGAGAGCGTCGAAGTGCTGCTCCGCCTGAGGCAGATCGGCATCGATTACCTGCAGGGGCACATCATTCACAACCCGTGCCGGATCGACGAGCTGGAACTGCCGAGCCGGCGCCCGGAAACGGTCAGCTGAGCCGTCGGGCTCGATCCGTTCGTCGGCGGGTCTGACGGCGCCGAACCGGGACATCCAGCGCTCGCCACAGCGCGAGAAAGGCGACGTACCCGACCACCGCCGACGGCAACGCGATCGCGAGGCTGCCCAGCGCCAGCGCCGCGGCATTCAGCCCCGCAAGGCCGGCCGAGCGCGTCGCGGCCTCGACCACCGGCGACGACCCGGCCAGCAACCATTGTCCGGTTCGATGGAACGCGAAATACAAGGGGGCCACGGTCAGCGGGTTGCTGACCAGCGAGGCGACCAGCGCGGCCGGGAAATTGGCGCGGAACAGCAGCGAACCGAACATCATGATCACGGACTGGACGCCGACCGTGGGCGTGAAGCCCACGAACAGGCCCAGCGAAACGCCGCGCGCCAGCGCGTATTCATCGGCGTTCAGGCAACCGCTGCGCTCCAGCAGCCGCGCGGCGACCGGATGGCGGACCAGCCAGGCCCGCAGCCGTTCACGCTGCCGTCGCGCGCGGCGCAGGACGGTCAGTCGGAGCCAACGCACGTCTCGGCCTCGGCGCAGCCGGCGAGGTCGAGCAGAAAGGCATGTTCGGCTGCGCGCTCGCGGCTGCTCGCCTGCGGGCGCGTGCGCCCGTCATGACCGCCCTCCAGGTCGACGCGCAGCAGCAGCGGTTCGGCGTTGGTGCGCTTTTCCCGCAGGCGCGCGACCCACTTGACCGGTCCCCAGTACGGCACCTGGGCATCCCACAGCGCCGCGGTGGCCAGCAGTGCGGGATACTCCTGGCGTTTGACGTTGTCGTACGGCGCCCAGCGCTTCATGATCGCGAACTGGTCCGGCTGGCGCGGGTCGCCCCATTCGCGGTATTCCTGGGCGGTCAACGGAAGCGATGGATCGAGCATGGTCTGAATCACGTCGACGAACGGCACCCGAACGACCATACCCGCGTAATGTTGCGGTGCGATGTTGGCCGCCGCAGCGACCAGCAGCCCGCCGGCGCTGGCGCCGTAGGCGAACACCCGGTCGGGGTCGACCTGCCCGGACCCGGCCAGGGACGCGGTCACGTCGATGAAATCGTTGATCGAGTTGATCTTCTGCCGACCGCGTCCGCGCAGGTACCAGCGGCGACCGAGTTCCTGGCCGCCCCGCACGTGGGCCAGGGCCACGACGAAGCCGCGGTCCAGCAGCCCGAGTCGATCGGCCTCGAAGCGTGGTTCGAGCGACTGGCCGTAGGCGCCGTAGCCCTCGATCAGCAGCGGAGCGCGGCCGTCCAGCGGCGTATCGCGACGGGCCACGAGGGTGACCGGCACCCGCGCGCCGTCGCGCGCATCGACCCAGCGCCGTTCGACCCGGTAGGCGGCCGGATCGACGCCGTCCGAGGGGCTTCGATGCAGCAGCGTCCGGGCACCGTCGGCGAAGGCATGGCGCCAGGTCGTCGGCGGCGTGGCCGGCCCGCTGACCACGAACTGCAGGTGATCGGCCCGCGGGTCGGGGTTGCGGCCGAGCTGCAGCATCTGCGGCGCCGGACCGGGTTCGATGGTCTGCCGGGCGCCGCTGAGGCGGTCGAGCAGGTGGATCCGTCGCTGCCCATCGCGCCGCTCGGCGTAGGCGATGTGCTCGCTGAACACGTCGAACTCCAGCAGCATGCCCCGCTCGGAAGGTGCGGCCCGCTCGATCCAGCGCTCGCGATCGTCGTCCGGCACCTCGTACAGGCGAAAATCGGGCGTGTCCCGATTGCTGCGCACGAACCAGGACCCACCGACGTGATCGGCGCTGTAGAGGTGACCGGATCGCCGCCGGGCCAATGCGTCGATTCGGGGCGGTTCGTCGCCGGCTCCCGGCTCGTCGATGACCAGGATCTCGCTGGTGTCGGTCGCCCGCAGCCCGATCGTGACATAGCGCCCGGAACGCGTGCGCTCGACCACCGCGCGGAACGCCGGATCGGCCTCGTGATGGACCGGCAGCGCGGTTCCGCCGTCGGCCGGAAGCCGGAGCACGCGGTCGCTGCGCAGCGTGACCGGATCGGCCACCGCAAGATACAGCCAGCGGCCGTCGCCGCTCCAGGCCAGCGAGGTGACGCCGTCGATCCCGGGGTCGACGATCCGACCGCTGTCCGGATCCCGGAGCATCAGCTCGAACGACCTCACGCCGCTGCGCTGCTGCAGCCAGGCCAGCCGGACGCCGTCCGGGCTCAGGTCCCAGCCGACGACGCGGAATCGCGGGTCGCCGTCGGCCAGCGCCTCGGCGTCGAGCAGGACCTGCTCGGCATGGGCCCGCCCGTGCGGTCGACGCAGCAGCTGCAGCCCGTCGCTGTCGGCCCTGCGCTGGATCCGGTAGACGAAGCCGCGATCGTGCCAGGGGGCGCTGTCGTGGAGCACCGTGCTGCGGCGTTCCAGCTCGCGCGCCAGGCGCCCGCGCAGCCGGGCCAGCGGGGCCAGCATGGCGTCGGCGTAGGCGTTTTCGGCGTCCAGATGCGCGAGAACCTTCGGGTCGTCGCGGGTATCGTCGCGCAGCCAGTGGTAGGGATCGCCGAACGCGCCCTGGGGCGACAGCACGGCGTGCGGAATGCGTTCGGCCAGGGGTTCCGGTGGCGCCGGGGGCTGCTCCCGGCAGCCGATCAGCAGCGCGATGGCCGCAATCGCCGCGGCAAGCGGCGCCGCCCGCAGCGCGGCCGGACAGGCCTTGCCGTGGGCGGCCGACCGAGCGCTCGGCGCGGGATCAGTCGGCGTCATCGGCCGAGAACAACTGCTCCAGGAGTTCGCGGTGGGCGTCGGCGGCTGGCCGTTCGGCCGGGATCGCGCCGATCCGTACGGCCAGCTCGAAGAAACCGGGCGCCGGCAGGCCGTCGCGGATCCGGCTGGTCACCAGCGCCGAACGCAGCGGCCGGCCGGCAGCGGCATCCTCGCGCGCCAGTCGCTCGAGCAGTCGGGTCAGGCGATGGATCCGGCGCGGGGGCGGCAGCCGGATCGCGTCGGCCGCCTGCAGGTAGGTCATCGTGCGGCGCTGGACCCGGGCGTCTTCGAGCACGCGCCCGAGCGCGTCCAGTGCCGCCTCGGCGTCCGCGGAGGGCACCGGTCAATCGAGGCCGCAGTTGTTCTTTTCCAGGACCCGCTCGGCACGGTAGCTGGAGCGCACCAGCGGACCGGACACCACTTCGAGAAAGCCCATGTCCAGACCGATCTCGCGGAAGCGCCGGAAGGTGTCCGGGGTGACGTAGCGATCGACCGGCAGGTGGTTCATCGTCGGTCGCAGGTACTGGCCGAAGGTCACGATGTCGATCCCGATCGCGCGCAGATCGCGCATGCATTCGACGACCTCGTCGTCGGTCTCGCCCAGGCCCAGCATCAGGCTGGTCTTGGTCAGGATGTCGGGCCGATGCTTCTTGGCGTGGGCCAGCACGTCGAGCGTCTGCTCGTAGGAGGCCCGCGGATCGCGCACCGGGTGGGTCAGTCGCCGCACGGTCTCGACGTTCTGGGCGAACACCTCCAGCCCGCTGTCGATGACGGTTTCGACGCACTCGTGGCGGCCCTGGAAATCCGGCGTCAGGGCCTCGACGGCGGTCCTGGGGTTGATCTTCTTGATTTCGCGGATGCACGCCGCGTAATGACCCGCGCCGCCGTCCGGCAGGTCGTCGCGGTCGACCGAGGTCAGCACGATGTATTTCAGGTCCATCAACCGGACCGATTCGGCCGCATTGGCCGGTTCGTCGGCGTCCAGCCAGCCGCGCGGATTGCCGGTATCGACCGAGCAGAACCGGCAGGCGCGGGTGCAGACATCGCCCATCAGCATGATGGTGGCGGTGCCTGCACTCCAGCACTCGCCGATGTTCGGACACTTCGACTCGGCACAGACCGTGGCCAGCTTGTGCTTCTTGACGTTGGCCCGAACCTGCTCGTACTTGCCGCCGTTGCCGACCGTCGGCAGGCGGACGCGCAGCCACTCGGGCTTGCGCCCGACCGGATCGGCCTGGGCGTCGCGGCGGGTCTTGATGCCGTCGCGGATGGCCGTGAAGCCCTGCGGCTTGCGGACCTTCTCGCCGCTCTTGACGGTGATCGGGATCGAGGGTTCGGCGGTGTCGATCGGAGCCTGGGACATGTCGGAACCGTGCCGTTGAAAACGCGCCATTGTAGCGAATCCGCGAACCGCGCCCGTCAACTTCCCGCGCCGACGGCGGGGCGCCGGAGCGAGCCCCGGGCAGGGTCAGCCGCCGTGCGATCGCCGGCCGGGTCCGGCCAGCCCAGGCCGAGTCGCCGGCGGCGCGCGCGCAGCGCCCGCTCCGGCGCGTCGGACTCGGCTCGTTCGACGTCCGGTGGCAACCAGGTGGTCGGCTCGAGGTCCGGCCACAGGGCCCGCACGGCAGGCAGCCGCTCGATGGTCACCCACAGTCGCGCCGGGCCGGGTCCGCACGGGCTGCGCAAGGCGATTGCCCGCCGCTGCCGGACCAGCGTCGCGAACGGTCCGGCCCAGCCGCCGGCCGGCGTTCCGGCCAGTCCGATGCCGCGTTCGCCCTCCACTGCGGTCAGGAATCCGGCGGTCCGCAGCAGGCGTTCGAGCGCCTCCGGGCGGTGCGGCAGGCGCAGCGCCGACCGGGTCGCGGGTGGCGCATCCGGCGCCGAACGACGCACGGCGGTCGGGGCCGGTCGGGCGCGCGCCCTGCCCCGGCCGGGTGAGGCCTCGAAACTTCGCGTTCGTCGTTCCTCGGCCGCGGCATCATCGAGATAGCTGTGACGCGGTGCGTGGATCAGGCCCTCGGCCAGCGGCGAGGGTCGCTCGAGATCGACCGCGTGGACGTCGATTTCGCCGCCTTCGATCGCGGCGAGCAACGCGATCAGGCCATCGACGTCCATGTGCTCGTGCAGGCAGTCGTCCAGCGCCTGGCGGACCAGCGGATGCTCGGGCACCGCGCGCGGACCGGACAGGTTCTCCAGGCAGGCCAGCTGATCGGGGAACACGCAGGCGACCAGGTTCTCGGTCCGGCTGCGCTGCTGCTGGGCCGGCACCGGACCGCGATGATCGACCCGCGGCAGCAGCAGCGCGGTGTTGGCCGCCCAGCGGAATCGGGTCAGGAACAGCGGCGTGTCGAGCAGGGCCTGGACCAGGACATCGCGTGCGCTGTCGGCGCGGACGAACCGGACCACGTCGGCGGCATCGAACTGGCTGGTCACACCCAGCGAGATCAGCACGCCGTCGTCGGTGGCCGCGGCCTGCAGCTCGAAGTTGAACTGCCGGCAGAACCGCTTGCGCAGGGCCAGGCCCCAGGCCCGGTTGATCCGGGCACCGGCGAAGGTATGCAGGACCAGGTGGCGATCTCCGTTGGGGTCGAAAAATCGCTCGACGACCAGCCGGCGCGGTCCCGGCAACGCGCCGAGGGCGGTCTCGGCCTCGGCCATCCAGCCGAGCAGTTCGGGGTCGCGCAGGCCATGCTCGAGCCGGGCCAGGATCGCGTGACGAACGGCATCGGTGCGGCCCGGCCCATCGCCGAACCAGAACGGCAGTTCGGCCGCCGGTTCGCGGTCGGCCGGTTCGACGTCGACCTGCCCGCAGCGCACGCGCAGGATCCGGAACCGTCGGTGACCGAGCTGGATGACCTGCCCCGGCGAGGATTCGAAGGCGAACTCCTCGTCCAGCCGGCCGACTTCGGCACCACCCGGCTGCGCGACGACCCGGTATTCGAACCATTCCGGGATGGTGCCGGCATTGGCCAGGATCAGCCGGTGCAGGCCGGCCGGTACCTGCAGCCGGTCGGTGTCCGGATCGAAAGCCAGCGCCGGCGGACGCTGGGCCGGCGGCAGGCGACGATCGACCGTGCCCAGCGCGCCGGCGAGCGCGCGCAACGCGTCGGCTTCGAGCTGTCGCCACGGCCATGCGCCGCGGACCCGGCGATGCACCGCGTCGATCGTCTGCAGCCCGTCGAACGCGACCAGTGCATGCAGTTGCTGGGCAAGAACATCCCGATAGGCGGGCGCGGCGGCAAGTCGGTCCATGGCGCCGTCCTCGAGCGCGGCGTGCATCGCTTCGAGCTCCAGCAGCTGGTGCCGGGTCAGCGGAAACCAGTGCAGCTGCGAGCGAGCGCCGGGTCGATGACGGCTTCGACCGGCCCGCTGACGGAGCGCGTTCAATCCGCCCGGGGCCCCGACCTGGGCGACCCGTTCGACCCGGCCGAGGTCGAGCCCGAGTTCCAGCGACGCGCTGCCGACCAGCACGGCCAGCTCGCCGTTTCGAAAGGCCTGCTCGGCGGCGCTGCGGCACTTGCTGTCCAGACTGCCGTGGTGGGCCCCGACCTGCGCTTCGCCGAGTCGCTCGCCGAGCGCGGCTGCAGTGCGTTCGACCTGCGCCCGGGTCGCGCAGAACACCAGCAGCCCGCCGTCTGCGCCGGCCAGATCGGCCAGCCGATCATGGATCGCGCTCCAGTGCGCAAGCCCCGGGAACGGTCCGAGCGGCGGTCCGGGTCGCTCCACGATGATCTTCGGTGTCGGATCCAGGGTGTCCGGCGGCGCAACGATGTCGACCGCCGTGGGCCCGCCGAGCCAGGCCGCCAGCGCCTGGGCGGGTTCGGCGGTGGCCGACAGCCCGATGCGCTGGACCGGCGAGCCGCACAGCGCGTCGAGGCGCTCGAGCGTGATCGCCAGGTGAGCGCCGCGACGATCGGGTGCGATGGCATGGACTTCGTCGATCACCACGTGGCGCACGTTGCGAAGCAGGCGGCGCCCGCCGGCCGATCCGAGCAGCACGAACAGCGACTCGGGCGTGGTGCTGAGCACCTCGGGTGCCGCCGCCAGCTGGCGGCGCCGTTCGGCCGCCGGGGTGTCGCCGCAGCGCAGCGCCGCGCGGACCGGCCGGCCGCGCAGCCGACCGGCCTCGCCGAGCAGCGGATCGAGGTTGACCAGGATGTCGCGAGCCAGGGCTTTCAGCGGAGCGATGTGCAGCGCGCGAACGCCGGCCGGTGGGGCGGCGCTTCGATCGTTCCGACCATGACCATGACCGTGGCCATTGCCATTGCCGTTGCCGATCCCGTTGCAATTGTCACTGCACGGGTCAGGGCACTGGCCGCGCAGCGTCTCGGCGACCAGCCCTTCGGCAATGGGGCGCCAGGCCGCCAGCGTCTTGCCCTGCCCGGTCCCGGCGATCAGCAGGGCCGAGCGGCCGGCCCGCAGCAGCGGCCAGGCCGCACGCTGGACCGGTGTGGCCGGGCCGACGGCGTCGCGGAACCAGCCATCGAACTGCGCGGACGGCGGAAACAGGGTCATCCCCGAAGACTGCCGTTGCCGGTTCTCAGAACCTGAGAATGGCCCGTCGAGCGGCACCTACCGGTTCACGACCGGCCGACTCACGGCGGGTCGACTCACGGCCGGTCGCCCAGCGCGCGCCGCCAGCCGGCACCGATCATCCGCCAGTCGCCGTCGTCGAGACGCCAGCGGGTCTCCACGCGCCACAGCTGGCCCTCGTCGGGCAGCAGGCCCGACCCGCCGGTGGCCAGGGCGCCGAAGGTGGCGGTGGCCCGCCGTTGGTCGTGCAGTTCGACGACCGGGTCGTAGCGGGTGACGGCGATCCGGCTGCGGGCCATCCGTTCGCGCCGCACCAGCAGGCCGAGCGCGCGCCGGTCCAGCGCTCCGTTGTCGGCGATGAAGTCCTCGGCGATCGGCGCCATGAACTCGCCGACCTCGCCGGCTTCGAGCGCGTCTTCCATTTCGTCCAGGGTTGCGAGGATCCGTTGTTCGGCCGGCGGCGGCGCTCCGCAGCCGGCGACCAGCAGTGCGAGCAGGCCCAGGCTCGCGGTAAACCGAGATCGTCGAACGCGGTCTTCGCCGTGGCGGTCAAGCGCCATCGAGCACGGTTTCGAGCAGCCGCGAGGCGACGACGATCAGGTCGTATTCGGTGACCAGGCCGACGAGCTTGTCGTTCTCGACCACCGGCAGGCAGCTGAGTCGATTCTCGCGCATCAACCGGATGGCCTCGACGGTCGTGGTCTCCGGCGAAATGGTCATCGGATCGGGGCGCATGATGTCGCGGACCATCACCGGATCGCCGTTGTCGCGCTTGTCGTCGCCGCGGGCGACCAGGCGCAGCAGCTGACGATGACTGACCAGGCCGAGCAGCCGGCCGGAATCGTCCTCGACCGGCACATGGCGGACGTAGCGCCATTCCATCAGGCTTGCGGCGAAGTCGACGATGTCGTCAGGGCGCACCGTGAACAGGTCGGTGGCCATGAACTGCCCGACCGTGCGGTAGCTCTCGCGCCAGTCCTGGTCGACGCCGAATTCGGCCAGTTCCCAGTCGGCGACCATGCCGTCTTCGTTCTGGTTCCGGACCATGCCGGCGGTCAGCGCGCGCAGTCGCTCGTGCATGCTGCCGCGATCGCCCATGTTCTCCAGCGAGCGCAGCTGCCAGCGCGCGCCGGTCTGGCGCGAGCCGACCCGGCGTTCGATCACGCCGAGATAGCGCTCGATGTCGTCGCTGTCGATGCCGGCCTCGCGCAGGCCCTCGTCGGCCAGCGGCAGCAGTTCTTCGAGGATCAGCTGCTGGGCCGGCATCTGGCGTTCGTCGAACCAGACCTGCTGGGCGCGCAGCCCGTCGCGCGCGGCCGACATGAAATTGCTCTTGACGTCGGCGAAGTTCAGGTGGTCGCGGATGTCGTCGACGGCATGCGAGAGCTTCGACATCATCCCGAAGAAGAACGCCGCGTTGGCGATCTCGTCGATCACCGTCGGCCCCGACGGAATCACCCGGTTCTCGATTCGCAGATGCGGCTTGCCGTTGTCGGAGATGCCGTAGCAGGCGCGGTTCCAGCGGTACACCGTGCCGTTGTGCAGCCTGAGCGCGTTGAGTTTGGGCACTTCGCCCCGGGCCACCATGCCGATCGGGTCGTCTTCGAACTCGGTGGTCAGGATCACCCGGAACCGGGCGATGTCCTCCTTGAAGATCTCGATCACCGACTCTTCGATCCAGTGGTCGCCGAAGTGGACGCGCGGCTTCAGACCGCGGGCGGCCAGCGCCTCGGAGCGGGCATCGATCGAATTTTCGAACACTGCGATGCGGGTCTCGTGCCAGAGCCGCTTGCCGAGCAGGATCGGCGAGTTCACGCAGGCGGCCAGCAGCGGGCCGGTAACGGCCTGGGCCACGTTGTAGAGCGACGCGAATTCCTCGGCGCCGACCTGGAAATGGACCTGGAAACTGGTGTTGCAGGCTTCCAGCATCAGGTTGTCGTGCTGGAAGTTGAGCTGGTCGATGCCCTTGATGGCGAACTGGAAGTCCGATCCGCGCAGCCTCAGCAGCGCCTCGTTCAGGGCGAAGTAGCGCGCGGTCGGGACCATCGCGTTGAGGGTCAGGTGGTCGCGGGTCAGGGTCGGCAGGATGCCGACCAGCACGATCCGGGAATCGACCAGATCGGCGTGTTCGCGGGCCAGCGCGACGACTTCCTGGGTCTCTTCCTCCAGCCGGCGCAGGCACGAGCCGCCCAGCTCCAGCGGCGACAGGTTGGCCTCGAGATTGAACAGGCCGAGTTCGTGGGTGAACCTCGGGTCGTCCAGCTCGTCGAGCAATTGCATCGCGGTCATCGCCGGCCGGTAGGCCCGGTCGACCAGGAACATCTCCTGTTCGGCGCCGATCCGGCGGATTCCGCTTTCGAAGTGCCCGGCAGCAAGCATCGCCTCCATGGCCCTGACCTCGTTCAGCAGTGCCTTCATGAAGGCACGACGCGTTCCCTCGTCGCTGCTGCGCTCTACGTTCTGCTCGCCCATCGGTCGTCCCGGTTCCAGCCGCGGTCCGGCGTACGCCACGAAGCGGCCGGATACCCCGGATGATAAACGTCCTATCGATCGCCGGCAAACCGGCCGGCCTTGTCTGGCCCGTGGGTCTGTGCGAATCTAGGCGGCGGGTAGACAAACACAAGAAAGGGAATCTTCGACAATGAGCGACAAGGCCTGGCTGCAGCAGTATCCCGACGGCATTCCGGACCGGATCGACATGGGCGAGTTCAGTTCCGTGGTCGATATCTTCGAAAGCAGTTGCGTCGAATACGCCGACCGGGTCGCGTACGAGAATTTCGGCGCGACGATCACCTACGCCGAGCTCGACCGCAGGAGTGCCGCATTCGGCGCCTACCTGCAATCGCTGGGCCTGGAGCGCGGCGATCGGGTCGCGATCATGCTGCCCAACCTGCTGCAGTACCCGATCGCACTGTTCGGCGTGCTGCGGGCCGGCCTGGTGGTGGTCAACACCAACCCGCTCTACACCGCGCGCGAACTGAAGCACCAGCTCAACGATTCCGGGGCGCGGGCGATCGTGGTGCTGGAGAATTTCGCCCACACCCTCGATACCGTGATCGGCGACTGTCCGGCCTGCGAACACGTCTTCGTGACCGGCGTCGGCGACCTGCTCGGCTTCCCGAAGGGCTCGTTGATCAATTTCGTGCTGCGCCACGTCAAGAAGGAAGTGCCGGCCTACAACCTGCCCGGTGCCGTGCGCTTCACGGCCGCGCTGAAGGCCGGCGCGTCGCAGTCGCTGGATCGGCCGGCGCTGAACCACGACGACCTCGCCTTCCTGCAGTACACCGGCGGCACGACCGGGGTGTCGAAGGGCGCGATGCTGACCCACGGCAATATCGTGGCCAACGTCCAGCAGTCCTCGGCCTGGCTGGGCAACAACATCGATTACGGTCGAGAGATCATCGTCACCGCGTTGCCGCTCTATCACATCTTCGCGCTGACGGCGAACTGCCTGGTGTTCATCAAGTTCGGCGGCCGTAACCTGCTGATCACCAATCCGCGCGACATGAACGGCTTCGTCAAGACGCTGAAGGCCTCGCCGTTCACCGCGATCACCGGCGTCAACACGCTGTTCAACGGCCTGCTGAACACGCCCGGTTTCGACCAGGTCGATTTCAGCAAGCTGCGCTTCACGCTCGGCGGCGGGATGGCCGTGCAGCGCGCCGTGGCCGAGCGCTGGAAGCAGGTCACCGGCGTGCCGCTGATCGAGGCCTACGGACTGACCGAGACCTCGCCGGCGGCCTGCATCAACCCGATGGACCTGACCGACTACAACGGCGCGATCGGGCTGCCGATCCCGTCGACCGAGGGCAAGGTCATCGACACCGAAGGCAACGAGGTGCCGGTCGGTGAGCCCGGTGAGCTCTGCATCCGAGGCCCCCAGGTCATGAAGGGCTACTGGCAACGGCCGGAAGAGACCGCCAAGGTGCTCGACGACGACGGCTGGCTGAAGACCGGTGACATGGCCTGCTGCGACGAGAAGGGCTACTTCTTCATCGTCGATCGCAAGAAGGACATGATCCTGGTGTCCGGCTTCAATGTCTATCCGAACGAAATCGAGGACGTGGTCGCCGCCCATCCCAAGGTGCTCGAAGTCGGCGCGATCGGGATCGAGGACGCCAAGTCCGGCGAGCTGGTCAAGGTCGTCGTGGTGCGCAAGGACGACAGCCTGACCGTCGATGAACTGCGCGCCCACTGCAAGGAGCAGCTGACCGGCTACAAGGTCCCGAAGTACGTCGAATTCGTCGACGAGCTGCCGAAGACCAATGTCGGCAAGATCCTGCGCCGCGAACTGCGCGACAAGTTCGGTGAGGCGCGCAGCAGCTGATCCGGCCGAAACCGCCGAGTCAGAGAATCTGTCCGGGATCGGGCTGGCCTTCCAGCCCGGACACCCCGGTCCCGATCAGGCGCACGCCGATCCGGCTCTGGTAGCCGGCCCAGGCCCGGGCCAGCGCGCAGGCCGCCTCGGCCACCGTCTCGGCATTCCGGGTGTAGCCGTCCAGCGACTGGCTCCGGGTCAGCGTCGAGAACCCGCCCGAGCGCAGTTTCAGATGGACCGTGCGGGCGTACAGCGAACGCTCGCGCAGCCGGCGGGCGCAGGCCGCGGCCTGGGTCCGGATCACCTCCTCGATCGCGGCGAGCTCGTGCAGGTCCTCGGAAAACGTGCTTTCCTGGCTGATCGAGCGCCGCACCCGACGGTCGTCGACCGGCCTCGGGTCGATGCCGGCCGCGCGTTGCCGAAAGGTTCCGGCCTGCCGCCCCAGTGCCTGGCTCAGCAGGCTTTCCGGACCCTGGCGCAGCTGCCCGACGGTGAAGATGCCGGCGTCGTGCAGCCGCCCGGCGGTGCTCGGACCGATGCCCGGAAGGCGCCGGATCGGCAGCGGATCGAGAAAGCGCTGGACCGTTTCGTCCGGGACCCAGGTCAGCCCGTCGGGCTTGTCGTAGTCCGACGCCAGCTTGGCGATCAGCTTGGTCCCGGCCAGTCCGACCGAGGCGGTCAGCCCGGTGGCGTCGAACACGGCCTGTTTCAGGCGCCGACCGATCGCGGCCGGCAAGATCGCCGGATCGAACGGACCGAGGTCCAGGTAGGCCTCGTCCAGGCTCAGCCCCTCGACCCGCTCGGCATGCGCCGCGAAGACCTCGAAGATCGCCTCGGACACTTCGCGATAGTGCGCGTGCCGGGCGCGCACGAACACCGCGTGCGGGCACAGGCGTCGGGCCCGCGCCGCCGGCATTGCCGAGCGCACGCCGTAGCGGCGGGCCTCGTAGCTGGCCGCCGCGACCACGCCGCGGGCGCCATCGCCGCCTACAATGACCGGACGGCCCCGCAGGTCCGGCCGGTCGCGTTGCTCGACGCTGGCAAAGAACGCGTCCATGTCGACGTGCGCGATCAGCCGTCGCTGGTTCACCATTCCGGAAACTCCATGCCCATCGCGTCCGTCTTTCCCGTCATCGACCGTCATATCTGGCTCAACCATGCCGCGATCTCGCCGTGGCCGGCGCCGGTCGCCGACGCGATGCGCGCGTTCGTCGACGACAACGCGTGCTACGGCCCGCTGCACTACAACGACTGGCTGGAGGTGGAAGCCGGCCTGCGTCGCCGTGCCCGCGATCTGCTCGATGCCGAGTGCGAATCCGACATCGCGCTGGTGAAGAATACCTCCGACGGCCTGGGCCTGATCGCCGCCGGCCTGGATTGGCAACCGGGCGACCGATTGCTGCTGCTGGCCGGCGAGTTCCCGAGCAACCGACTGCCCTGGTACCAGCTGACGCCGAAGGAGGTCGAGGTCGTCGAGCTGCCGTTCGACCCGGCCGACCCCGAGGCCGCGTTGATCGAGGCGCTCGATGCGCGGACCCGGCTGGTGGCGATCAGCGCTGTGCGCTACGACAGCGGGATCCGGATCGACCTTGCGCGTCTCGGCCGGGCCTGCCGGCGGCACGGGGCGCTGCTGGCCGTCGATGCGATCCAGCAGCTCGGCGCGCTGCCGCTGTCGGTGCGCGAACTGTCGGTCGACTTCGTGGTCGGCGGCAGCCACAAGTGGTTGCTCGCACCGGAAGGCCTGGCGCTGTTCTGGTCGCGTCCGGAGGCCCGCGAGCGTCTCCGGCCGGTCCAGAGCGGCTGGCGGATGTGGCCGGACATGTTCGACTTCGACCGTGCCGACTGGTCGCCGCCGGCCGACGCCCGACGGTTCGAGCCCGGAACCTTGAACATGGCCGGAATCCACGGGCTGGCCGCTGCGCTGGGCGTTCTGCTCGAGACCCCGGCCGACGAACGGGCCGCTGCGCTGGAGGCCCGGGTCGAGCACCTGGTCGACGGTTTGTCCGGCCTGCCCGACCTGGTGCTGGACACGCCGAGGGCCGCCCGTCGACGGGCCGGCATCGTGACCTTTTCCTCGCCGCGTCGCGCGCCCGACCGGTTGCTCGGCGACCTGCGGCGAGCCGAGGTGTTCGCGGCCCGCCGGGGACCGGGCGTTCGCCTGTCGCCGCACTTCTACACCCCGATCGAGCAGCTCGATCGGGCGCTGGACGTCGTTGCCGATGCACTGGCCCGTCCATAGGCCCGATCCGGCCGCCCGGACGCCCCGCGGGTTCGAGCCGCGAGCATCGGCGCTCGGCGCGACCGGCATGACCGCAACTGCGCGGCAACGCACAGCGTTCCGGGTGTTTCGCGCACCGCGTCTCACCCACCCAGGCTGCGCATCGACGCTGCTTGACGGGGCTCGCTGCGAGGGGTAGTTTCGAGGGTCCCCTCCCCACCGGAATGTTCGACATGTTCAGCAAGAAGGACGGCGGTGAATCCGCCACCGATACCCCACGCAACCCCACTGCACCGGCCGCGAGCCGGAGCCCGGGCAGTGCCTCGGGCAGCCGGGCCGCCGCCACGATCGGCCCGTCGATCCGGATCAACGGTGACCTCGCCGGCGAGGAAGACCTGATCGTCGAGGGCCGGATCACCGGCACCGTCGAGCTGAAGAGCAACACGCTGACGATCGGCGCTCAGGGCCAGGTCGAAGCGCGGGTCTACGCCCACACCATCCTCGTCGAGGGCACGGTCAACGGCGATCTGTATGCCTCCGAGCGGATCAGCATCCGCCAGTCAGCGCGGATCGAGGGCAACATCTATGCCCCGCGCATCAGCCTCGAAGACGGCGCGCGGTTCCGCGGCGCGATCGACATGGATACCGACAACGAAGCCTTCCGCAAGGCCTTCGGCACTGCAAGCGCGAAGCCTGCCCCCGCCGCCTCGGCCGAGGTCCGCCCATCGAGCGGGTCGGAGACAGCCGGCAAACCGGCCAAGCCGGCCGCGAACGGCGGTGGCAGTGCCTCGTCGTCGAGCAACGTCGCCTGATCCCGACAAACACCGCGATGCAGTCGACGCTCGAAGCGAGCGCGCCCATGGCGCGCGACGCGCGCACGCAGCCGCTGCGGGTTCCGTTGCTGCTGGAACGGCTCGATGCCTTGAACGAGGCGCGGCGCGAGCACTGGCTTGATCTCGGGCGGGCCCAGCCCGCGCTGATCGAGCGATTGGCCCGCGGACCGAATCGCCTGGTCGTGGCGGATTTCGCCGCACCGGATACCGAGCGCGGACTGCCGGGCACGGTGCCGGCCGTCCCATCGACCGGGTTCGACGTCGTGCTGGCCTGGGACTGGCCGAACTACCTGGTCCCGGAGGGGCTTTCCCGGCTCGGTGCGGAATTGGCGCGCTGTTCCCACGCGGGCACGGTCCTCCACGCCCTGATCCACTATCGCAACGACCGGATGCCGGAAACGCCCCAGCGGCTCCGCCTGGCCGCGGACGGCCGGCTCGATGAAGATGGTGTGGTCGAGCACCTGCGCCCGGCCCCCCGGTACAGCCCCAAGGCGCTGGAGAAGGCCATGTGCCACTGGCAGGTCGATCGGACCCTGCTGCTCAACAACGGCATGCAGGAATTCGTGCTGCGGTTGCGCTCGACCTCCGCGCACTGACGAACCCCGGACAGGAAAAGGGGCGCCGGAACCTCCGGCGCCCCCACGATCGCATGGATCGGGCCTTGCTGTCGCGTCAGGCAGCGTCCGAGGCCTGCTCGGAATCGCTTTCCAGCAGCTCCTCGCGGCGCTGGCCGGCAATCGCGATCCGACGCGGCTTCATCCGCTCGGGCAGTTCACGCTGCAGCTCGATATGCAGCAGACCGTTCTCGAGGCTGGCCGATTCGACGCGAACGTGGTCGGCCAGCTGGAAGCGACGCTCGAAGGAACGCGTAGCGATGCCGCGATACAGGAACTGGCGATCATCGCCGTCGTCATCCTGCTTGCCGCCGGAGATGGTCAGCGTGTTCTGCTCGCTGACGATGTCCAGTTCGTCGTCGGAGAATCCGGCCACCGCCATGGTGATCCGGTACCGATCCTCGCCGCGCGCTTCGATGTTGTAGGGCGGGTAGCCGGTACCGTCGACGCGAGCGGCGTTGCTGAGCATGTCGGCCAGGCGATCGAAGCCGATGGCCGTGCGATACAGGGGGGTAAGATCGAACGTAGTCATGGGTCTATCCTCCAATGAGCAATAGGTGGTGCAACATTCGGAACCGCCGGATGGCCGGTTCCGGAGGCCCCTCATCGGCGACCTCGGGGACAGAAATGGTCACGCCCGGCGGGCGTTTCAAGAGCGAGGCCGAGCGGACCGGCGCCTTGCCGCCTCAGCGCTTGCGCTTGCGAACGCGCTGGCGGCGCTTGATCTGCCGCGGCGTCAGGGTGTTGCGCCGGCCGGAGAACGGATTCTCGGAATCGCGGAAGATCAACTGGATCGGGACCCCGACCAGGTCGAAGCTTTCGCGGAAGCGATTGATCAGGTAGCGGCGGTAGGCCGGCTGGACATGCTGGGTGCGATTGCCGTGGATGATGATCCGGGTCGGGAAGTTGCCGCCGGCGTGGGCATAGCGCAGCTTGGGTGCGAAGCGCTGGACCACTGCCGGCGCATGCGCTTCCACCGCCTTTTCGAGCACCCGGCTGAGCGCACCGGAGCTGAGCCTGCGGCACGCGGTGTCGTAGACGGTCCGCACGGCGTCGAGCAACTCGCCGATCCCGCTGCCGTGCAGCGCCGAAAGAATCACCACCGGCGCCCAGGACACGAACTTCAGGTCGTCGCCGGCATCCTTCAGCAGTTGGTTGCGGGCCTTCTCGTCGATGCTGTCCCACTTGTTCAGCACCACCACGAGCCCGCGACCGGCCTCGACCACGTGACCGGCCAGCCGTGCGTCCTGATCGGTGATGCCCTCGCTGGAATCGAGCAGCAGGCAGACCACGTCGGCCCGTTCCATCGCCTGCAGGGCCTTCAGCGTGCTGAGCGATTCGACGGCTTCGTGCTGGGCGCGGCGCCGGCGGATCCCGGCGGTGTCGACCAGTTGGAACAGCTGGCCGTCGCGCTCGAGGTCGGCCCGCACCGGGTCGCGCGTGGTCCCCGGCTGGTCAGCGGTGACCGCGCGCTCTTCGCCGAGCAGGCGGTTCAGCAGCGTGGACTTGCCGACGTTGGGCCGGCCGATCAACGCCAGCCGCAGTGTGTCGCCGGCCGCACCCTCGACCGGGACCTCGGCCGCGGCCGGCGGTAGCGCTTCGAGGACCGCGCGGCTCAGGGACTCGAGGCCACGCCGATGCGCAGCGGCGATCGGAATCAGCGCCGGCAGGCCCAGCGCGGAGAACTCGGCGATCGCCTGGTCGATATCGATGCCATCGGTCTTGTTGACCGCCACGCGGACCGGTACGTCGAGCTTGCGCAGCGACTGGGCGATCTCGTAATCCTCGCCACCGGGCGGCTCGCGGCCGTCGACGACCAGCAGCACCAGGTCCGCTTCCTGCAGCGCCGCCCGGGTCTGGGCCTGGGCGCGCTGGTTGATCCGGTCGCCGTCCGGATCGAGGCCGCCGGTGTCGACCAGCAGCACGTCGCGGCCGTCGAGCTGCGCCCGACCATAGATGCGGTCGCGGGTCACGCCGGGCTGATCGGCGACCAGCGCGTCCCGCGTCCTGGTCAGGGCGTTGAACAGCGTCGATTTGCCGACGTTGGGACGTCCGGCGATGACGACGACCGGCAGCGCTTCGGGGTGCACGCTGGGCGACCGCCCGGTCAGCGCTGCGCGCCGACCCGCCAGGCCGAGAGGCGCCCGTCACGGTCGAGCAGGTAGAGCAGATTGCCGATGACCAGCGGCGCGGCGGCCGGCGGTTCCTTGCCGGCACGCTCGCGGGCGACCGGTTCGCCGGTGTCGGCGTCCAACCAGTGCAGGTAGCCCTCGCGATCGGCGACCACGACGAAGCTGCCCTGGAACACCGGTCGCGTCACGTCCCGGCGCTTCAGCGACTCGTTCTGCCAGACCGTCGCGCCGCTGAGGCGGTCGACCATCCAGACCACGTCCTCGGCGTCGGTCACGGCCAGCTGGGTGCGCGAAATGGACACGCCGCTGTCGGCCGCGATGTCCTTGACCCACTGGATCCGCCCGCTGTCCAGGGCCAGCGAGGCCATCCGGCCGTGCCGGGTGACGGCGTAGAGATCGCCGCCGACAATGACCAGCGGCCCGTCGATATCGGACAGCCGTTCGAGTTCGGAACGGCCTTCCGGGATGCTGACGCGCTGTTCCCACAGCCGCACGCCGTCGGCGATCCGCAGCGCGGTCACCGCTCCGTCGTCGTAGCCGATGAAGACCTGGCCGCCACGAACCAGCGGGTCGGAGTTGCCGCGCAGCGTCAGCAGCGGCACGCTGCGATCGTAGATCCACTCGCGCCGTCCCGATTCGGCATCGATGCCGAAGACCCGGCCGTCGATGGCGCGGGCGATGACGATGCCGTCGCGCAGCACCGGCAGGGCCAGGACTTCCGACGAAAGCTGGGTCTGCCAGAGGATTTGCCCGGAGGCGCGATCGACGTGCACGACCATGCCGTCGATGGTGCCGAACAGCACGCTGTCGGCGAAGACGGCCGGGCCGGAGGCGAGGTCGAGCTCGAGTTCGAACTGGCGCAGCACGTCGCCCGACTCGGCGTCGATGACGCGGACCCCGCCCTCGTGATCGGCGACCCAGAGCTCACCGTCGATATAGAACGGTTTCAGGTTCGGCGCGCTGCGGTCGAGCCCCTTACCGGTGTTGACGTTCCACAGTTCCTGAACCGGCAGCGTTGCGTCGAATTCGACCAGCGCCATCGGGCGATCGGCCTCGTCGTCCTTTTCCGAGAACAGTCCGCAACCCGACAGCGCGCCCAGGGCCGCCAGCAGGAGCGCAGCGTTTCGCAGGCGGCCAGGCGCAGGCGTCACGACGCCTCCGTTTCGCCGGCTGCCGAGCGGAGCGCGTCGCGCTTGGTCTGGACCTGCCGGGCGTTGTTGCCTTCGCCTTCCAGCTGCGCCACGGCCTCGTCGTAGGCCGCCAGCGCCTCGTCGGTCCGGCCAAGCTCGGCGAGCAGGTCGCCGCGCGCTTCGAGCCAGAGGCTTTCGAAGCCGACCGGACGCTCGCCCTGGAGCAGGGCCAGTCCGGCCTCGGCACGTCCGGTGGCGGCCTCGAGCCGGGCCAGTCGAAGCCGGACCAGCGGTTCCAGTGCGGTGCCGGCGGTGCGCTCCAGCAACGCGGTGTAGTGATCGCGGGCCGCTTCGTGCTCACCGGCCTCGACTTCGGCACCGGCCAGCAGCATGGTTCCGAGATCGACGTAGGCGTGGTCGCCGACCGCCTCCTGCATGCGCTGGAGCTGTTCGCGGGCCGCGTCGAGCTGGTCGGCTTCGATTTCCTGCTGGACCGCGGTGTAGAAGTCGCTGGCCAGCGCGCCCTGCCCCTCCTGGTAGGACTCCCACTGACGGAATCCGAAGATGCCGCCCAGTGCCAGCACCACGCCGACGACCAGCGCAGCGCCGTTCTCGCGCAGCCAGCCGCGAACGCGTTCGCTCTGTTCGTGTTCGTCGTAAAGTTCAACCGCCATGTGCTTCTGTCCTCGATCGTGGTGTCGTCGCGACGCCTTGCAGCGCCACGGAATGATAAATCAGGCCGGCTCGCCGGATGCGGCCACGTCCGGGCCGTCGGTCGCGAATCGGCGTCGGAGCTCGGCGCCGAGCCGGTCGGCCGGCACCGAGGATTGCGGCGAATCGCCGCGCAGGTCCTTGATCGTCACTTCACCGGCTGCGAGCTCCGCCTCGCCGAGCACCAGCGCTACCGCTGCACCCGAGCGGTCGGCGCGCTTGAACTGGGCCTTGAAGCTGCCGCCCTGCAGGTCGGTGATCAGCCGCAGTGCCGGCCAGTGATCACGCAGTCGTTCGGCCAGGCCCAACCGCGCCGCGCCGGCCTCGCTGCTGACCAGATAGGCGTGCGGCCGATGCTCGAACTGCTGCCCGGTCGATTCGACCAGCGCCAGCAGCCGTTCCATGCCGAGCGCGAATCCGATCCCGGGCGTCGCTCGACCGCCCTGGATCTCGACCAGGTCGTCGTAGCGACCGCCGGCACAGACCGTGCCCTGCGCACCGAGCGCATCGGTGGTCCACTCGAACACGGTCCGGCAGTAATAATCCAGGCCGCGAACCAGGCCCGGGTTGTGCGTCCAGGCAATGCCGAGGGCATCGAGCAGCGCCGTGACCCGCTCGAAATGCCGACGTGCCTCGTCGCCGAGGTGCTCATCGAGCCGGGGGGCGTCGACCAGCAAGGACCGGGTCTCGGGATTCTTGCTGTCGAGGATGCGCAGCGGATTGGTCTCCAGGCGGCGCTGGCTGTCGGCGTCGAGCCGGTCGACCCGAGGACGCAGGTAGTCGACCAGCGCGGTGCGATAGCGCTCGCGGTCCTCGCGGTCGCCGAGGCTGTTGATTTCCAGCCGCAGCAGGTGATCGACGCCGAGCTCGCGCCACAGTCGGCCGGCCATCGCGATCAGCTCCGCGTCGGTTTCCGGCGTCTCCATGCCGAAGATCTCGACGCCGGTCTGATGGAACTGCCGCTGTCGGCCCTTCTGCGGCCGTTCGTGGCGAAACATCGGGCCCTGGTACCAGACCTTCAGGCCCGGCGGGTTCAGCAGGCCGTGCTGGAGAACCGCCCGGACCACACCGGCGGTGCCCTCCGGACGCAGGCACAGGCTTTCGCCATTGCGGTCCGGAAATGCATACATCTCCTTCTCGACCACGTCGGTGCCCTGCCCGATCGCGCGGGTGAACAGCTCGGTCTTCTCGACCACGGGAATCCGGATTTCACCGAACCCGTAGGCAGTCAGGCGTTCGGCCAGGCGCTGTTCCAACCACTGCCAACGCGCCGCGTCGGACGGCAGGATATCGTGCATGCCCCGAACGGCTTGCAGGGTCTTCATGAATCCGTTCTCCGATCGATGATGGCTGCGCGTGCAGCCGGTTTTCAGGGAGTGTCGCTCTCCGCCACCGCGGCACGATCGTCGGCGGCGGCCGGGGGCTGGAGCGTGAATTCGGCGATGCTGGCGGAGTCGGAACCTTCGAACCGTACCGGCTGGCCGTCCAGCTCCACCTGTACGGCGCTGGCGCGCCCGAACAAGACCCGAAACGGTGGCAGACCCTCGTAGCTGCGCTCGGCGCCGGCGCGGAGCAGGTCGAACTCCAGGCGAGCACCGTCGGCGTCGCTGATCTCGACCCAGCTGTCGTCGACCAGCACCAGGCTGATCCGGTGCAGCGGGGACGGTCGGCCGGCCGACGCGTCGCCCGCAACCGGGCCGAGCGAGCCATCGTGTTCGGCCGAGACATCCAGCGATTCGGCCGGACGAAGCGTCGGCAGGGGCAGCGTCGAGGCGGCCAGCGGCCCGTCGCTTGCATCCATCCGGGCATCGGCGTCGTCGAGCGCCAGGGCCCGGGCGATCCGGCTCGAGACCGCGGACGGATCGTCGCTCGGTGCCACCACCGCGGTGTCCGTGTCGACCCCGACGGTCGCTTCCGAGGCGTCATCGAACAGGCGGGTTCCGCCGGCGATGAAGAAGTACACCAGCGGCGGCACGATCAGCGTGGTGCCGAGGAAATAGCTTGCGTAGCGCAGGTAGCGATCGACACGCGGCTGTGGCGCAACGGGCAGTACGCCCTTCAGCGGCGGCGGGGTATCGATTTCCGCGCGTCGGTAGTCGGCGACCGGTTCGCCGAGTTCGCGCGCGTAGTTGAGCAGGTAGCCGCGACGATAGATCGGCGCGATACGATCCATCCGGTCCTCCTCGATCGCCTCGATGATCGATCGCGGGAGTTTCAGCGCCGCAGCGATCTCGGCCCGACTCCGGCCCTGACGCTCACGCGCTTCGGCCAGCCGCTGTCCGGGCCGGTCGATCGGGTCTGCATCAGAAATGGAAGAAGACTCCGGGGTCTCGTCGTCGCGCATCATTCAGGATTCGTCTGCTTGGAGCTGTTCGACCTGCAGCGACTCAGGATAACGCGCCCGCAGCCTCGTTGCATAGCGTTCGGCTTCCTCCCGATTGCCCAGCATTCGCTCGATGCGAACGCCCAGCAGCAGGGCGTCGGGCCCCATTTGGCCGGCCCCCTCGAGTCGCTGCAGGAAGGCGCGCGCAGAGAAGGCCTCCCCCTGCGCCAGCGCCACGCCGGCCAGGTTGAACAGCGCAACGCGGTTGGTCGGGTCGATTTCCAGCGCCTGGCGCAGGTAGGCTTCGGCGTTCTCGAGTCGACCGGCCCGCCGGGCACAGGAGCCGGCGTTGGCGAGCACGACCTCGGGCGTCGGATAGAACGGATCCTCGAGCGCGTCGCCGAAATGCCGCTCGGCCTCGTCGTAGCGGCCGACGCGGCAGAGCAGCGCAGCCAGGCTGTTGTGCGCCGCACCGTCCTCGGGCGCCAGCCGGACCGCCCGCTGGAGATGCTCCAGCGCGCGCTCTTCGCGGCCGATCCGCTCGTAGACGATGCCCAGGGCGAGATGGGCCGGAACGTGCTGCTCGTCCTGGCGAACGGCCAGCTCGAGTTTTTCGAGCGCCAGCTGGATCTGGCCGCGCTCCAGATAGCCGACGCCGAGCCGCGTGTTGATGTCGGCGGCCCGGACCGGGCTGACCCGTTCGACCGCCGAGCCGGTTCGCTGCGGCGACGTTTCGCGGCTCGAGGTCGCACAGCCGCTCAGCGCCAGTGTCGCCAGCACGGCCGACAGCGCGATCATCGGGATCGATCTGCGCACCGTCCCGGTCATGCCAGCGCCTGTCGGGCGAGCTGCTGCTGGACCAGTGCCCGGCGCGTCCCGGCCGACAGTACCTTTCCGACCAGCTGACCGCAGGCGGCGTCGATGTCGTCGCCGCGGGTCTTGCGGACCGTGGCGATCATGCCTCCGGCGCGCAGGATTTCCTGGAACTGCTGGATCCGGGACATCGGCGAGCACTCGAACGGTGTGCCCGGGAAGGGATTGAACGGAATGAGGTTGATCTTGCTCGGGACGTGGGCGAGCACCTTGAGCAGCTTGCGGGCGTGTTCGGGTGCGTCGTTGACGCCGTCGATCATGGTGTATTCGAAGGTCACCGACTGCTTGGGCCGCTTTTCGCTCAGATAGCGCTTGCAGGCCGCCAGCAATTCATCGATCGGATACTTCCGGTTCAGCGGCACCAGGCGCGAGCGCAGCTCATCGGTCGGTGCGTGCAGCGAGACAGCCAGGGCCACGCCCGGCCCGTCGGCCAGGGCGTCGATGCCCGGAACCACGCCGGCGGTCGAGACCGTCACCCGGCGGGCGGCCAGGCCGTAGGCCAGGTCGTCGCGCATCAATTCCAGCGCCGGGCGCACCTGGTCGAGGTTCAGCAGCGGCTCGCCCATGCCCATCAGCACGATATTGGTGATCCGGCGCTCGGCGCCGAGCGCTTCGGTCGCCCGCCAGACCTGACCGATGATCTCGGCGGCGTCCAGGTTGCGGTTGAAGCCCTGGGTCGCGGTCGAGCAGAAGGTGCAGTTGAGCATGCAGCCGACCTGCGAGGAGATGCACAGCGTGCCTCGATCGGGCTCGGGGATGTAAACGGTCTCCACCGCGCTGCCGCCGGGCAGCGCCATGATCCACTTCACTGTGCCGTCGATCGAGCGGTGTTCGCTCATCACGCCCGGGGGGCGGATTTCGGTCTCGGCCTGCAGCCGCTCGCGGAGCGCGCGGCTGAGGTCGGTCATCGCATCGAAATCCACCACGCCACGCTGGTAGATCCACTGCAGCATCTGACGCGCCCGGAACGGCTTCTCGCCCCATTCGGCGAAGAACCGTTCCAGCTGCGCCCGGGACTGACCGAGCAGATTCGTTTTCGTGGCGATTCCAGTCACGCGATGGACCCTGGTTCCATCAGCGCGAGTATATCTCATCGTCGCCAAAGAAGAACGCGATCTCCTGCGCCGCGGTGTCCTCGCCGTCGGACCCGTGCACGGCGTTGGCGTCGATGCTGCTGGCGAAGTCGGCACGGATCGTACCGGGCGCCGCCTGGCGGGGATCGGTTGCGCCCATCAGTTCGCGGTTGCGCGCGATGGCGTCGTCGCCTTCGAGCACCTGGATCATGACCGGTCCGGAGGTCATGAACTCGACCAGGTCGTTGAAGAACGGACGCTCCTTGTGCACGGCATAGAAGCCCTCGGCTTCTGCCCGGCTCAGATGCTTCATCCGGGACGCGACGATCTTCAAGCCGGCGCGTTCGAAGCGGGTGTAGATCTCGCCGATGACGTTCTTGGCCACGGCATCGGGCTTGATGATGGACAGGGTGCGCTGCATGGGTCGAAGACTCCTTGAATGATTGTCTACGGGACGATTTCGGGGTGGACGTACCGATGATCAGCGCCGGCGAGCCCGACCGGACTCCGGTCGGGCGTCCGGACCACCGTCGGACCATCGGCGCCAGGCCCGCGATTCTATCGCGTTTCGCTGGCGCGGAAGGCCCGTACGGCCGTTCGAAAGGGGATAACAGCGCGGACGGACTTGCACGGGGCTCGCCGAAGGTGCTAGGATTCAAACGTCTGTTTGAAACCGCTGTTTCAAACTGCTGTAACAATCCTGTCGACCACGGCCTGCATCCGGAGTGCGAATGTCCCCAGCCGGTTCCACCGCCCCGCCCCGCGCGGACGACGACGCGCCCGAATCGACGGCCCGTCGGATCCTCGATACCGCCGAGCGGCTGTTCGCCGACCAGGGGTTTCATTCGACCACGCTGCGCCAGATCACCCGCGAGGCCGGCGTCAACCTTGCCGCCGTCAATTACCACCACGGGTCCAAGGACGCGCTGATCCTCGCGGTGTTCCAGCGCCGGCTCGACGAACTCAACAGCGAACGCCTCACGAGGCTGCGCGCGGCGATGGAAGCGGCCGATCCGCCGCAGCTCGAAGACGTGCTCGAAGCGTTCATCCACCCCGCGCTGCGCATGGGCTCGGATTCGTCCGGCGACGGCGGTCGGTTCATGCGCCTGCTGATGCGCGCCTGGGCCGAAAATGCCACGCAGATCCACCGCGTGATCCGGCGCCAGTACTCGCATGTCATGCGCACGTTCGCCGACGCGGTCAGCCGTTCGCTCGGCACTGCACCGGAAAACCTCCGGCAGCAGCTCGACTTCCTGATCGGGGCCTTGACCTACACCATGGCGGAAACCCACGACGACGCCGTCGAGGACACCGCCCGGGCACTGATCCGCTTCGGGTGCGCCGGACTGCGCGACTCGATTTCAACTTCGAGCTCCGATGTGCGATCGGATTCGATATCGGATTCGGCCGCTGCATCGGCGGCTCCCACTACGACGCTCCCGCTGGAGGACTCTCGATCATGACCCTGCTCGCTCTGCTTGCCGTTGTCCTGCTCACGCTCGGCCTGGCCTATTTCGCGGCGCCGGCCTGGCTGGCCGCCCTATCGACTTCGGCGGCGGCCGCCGCGTCCATCGCGCTCGGCGCGCATCCCGCCGTCAGCGTGCTGGCCGTCGTCGTCGCCCTGCCGTTGATCGTCGCCGCGCTGCCGCCGCTGCGGCGAGCGCTGTTCACCGATCGCCTGTTCGGCTGGTTCCGCAAGGTGCTGCCGGCGATGTCCGACACCGAGCGCGAGGCGCTGGAGTCGGGCACCACCTGGTGGGACGCCGAGCTGTTCTCCGGCCGGCCGGACTGGAAGGTGCTGATGAACCATCCGGCGCCGTCGCTGACCGACGAGGAGCGCGCGTTTCTCGACGGTCCGGTCGAAGAGCTCTGCCGGATGCTCGACGAGTGGCAGATCGCCCAGGATCAGGACCTGCCGCCGGAGGTCTGGGCCTTTCTCAAGAAACACCGCTTCTTCTCGATGATCATTCCGAAGGAGTTCGGCGGCCTGGGCTTCTCGTCGCAGGGCAACGCCGCGGTGGTCACCAAGATCAGCACCTGCAACCAGACCGCGGCGGTCAGCGTCATGGTGCCGAACTCGCTCGGCCCCGGTGAACTGCTGCACTACTTCGGCACCCAGGCGCAGAAGGATCATTTCCTGCCGAGGCTGGCCTCCGGCCAGGACATTCCCTGCTTCGCCCTGACCTCGCCCTATGCCGGTTCCGATGCCGCCTCGATGCCGGACAAGGGCATCGTGTGCAAAGGCGAGTTCGAAGGGAAGGAAGTGCTCGGCATCCGGGTAACCTGGGACAAGCGCTACATCACGCTGGCGCCGGTGGCCACGGTGGTCGGTCTGGCCTTCAAGTGCTTCGACCCCGACGGCCTGCTCGGCGGCAAGAAGAACCTGGGCATCACCTGCGCCCTGATCCCGGCCGACACGCCGGGGGTGGAAACCGGCAACCGTCACCTGCCCGGCGGTTCACCGTTCATGAACGGCACCACGCGCGGCAAGGACGTGTTCATCCCGATGGACTGGGTGATCGGCGGCCAGCAGCGCGTCGGTCAGGGCTGGAGCATGCTGATGCACTGCCTGTCGGCCGGGCGCGCGATCTCGCTGCCCGCCCAGGCCGTTGCCGGGGGCAAGATCTGCACCATGCTGACCGGTGCCTACGCCCGGGTCCGCTACCAGTTCAAGCAGCCGATCGGGATGTTCGAAGGCATCCAGGAGCCGCTGGCGCGGATCGGCGGCGAGACCTACCGCATGGACGCCGCGCACCAGATGACCATGGTCGCGCTCGACCAGGGCGAAAAGCCGGCGGTGGTCTCGGCGATTCTCAAGGCCAACCTGACCGAAGCCAACCGCCGGATCGTCAACGACGCAATGGACGTCCACGGCGGCAAGGCCGTGATCGAGGGACCGCGCAACTACCTCGCCAAGGGCTACCAGGCCCTGCCGATCGCCATCACCGTGGAAGGCGCGAACATCCTGACCCGCTCGATGATCATCTTCGGCCAGGGCGCGATCCGCTGCCATCCGTGGCTGCTGAAGGAAATGACCGCGGCCACCAGCCAGGCGCCCGACGCCCGCAAGCAGTTCGACAAGGCCTTCTTCGGGCACATCGGCTACACCATCAGCAACGCGGTCCGGTCGCTGGTGCTGGGCCTGACCGGCGGCCGCCCGAGCCGTGCACCGGTGCCGGGATCGCTGAAGCGCGACGCCCAGCGCATCAACCGCCTGTCCGCGGCATTCACGCTGATCGCCGACTTCACGCTGCTGATCCTCGGCGGCAAGTTCAAGTTCGCCGAGAAACTGTCCGGCCGCTTCGCCGATGCGCTCAGCCACCTGTACCTGGCCTCGGCGGTGATCAAGCGCTTCGAGGACGACGGCCGTCCGAGCGAAGACCTGCCGCTGGCGCGCTGGGCGCTGGCCGACAGCCTCCATCGCGTCGAGGAAGCCCTCTACGGCGTGCTGGCCAACTTCCCGGTTCCGGCGCTGGGCCGCGTCCTCCGCGTCTGGGCCTTCCCGTTCGGACGGACCCACGAGGTGGCCGACGACCGGACCGGCCGGAAGATCGCGCAGATCCTGATGAGCCACAACGCCAGTCGGGAGCGCTTGCTGCATGACACCTTCCGTCCGGTCGACGGGGTCGGCGCGGCGATGGCGATCAAGGCCTTCGATGCCATGCTGGCGGCCGAGGACGCCGAGCGTGCCGTGTTCAACGGCTTGAAGCGGATGCCCACGCCGATGAATGTCGAGGCCCTGGCCCGGGAAGCGCTCGACGCCGGACTGATCAACGACGACCAGGTCCAGCAGCTGATCGAGGCCCAGCGCCTGGCCGCGGAAGTCATCGCCGTCGACGAGTTCGAGCCCGAGGCCCTGCGCAATGCGCAGTTCGGCCAACCCGAGCAGCCGTTGAAGAAAGCCAGCTGATCCGCTCGATTCAGGGGCGCCGGCCTGGCGGTCGGCGCCCTGCCCGTTCGATTTCGACCCACTTTTTTCTGAACGACAGGAAGCACACCCGATGTCCGATCAACGATTCACCGTCCGCAAGGCTGCGGTGCTGGGCGCCGGCGTCATGGGCGCGCAGATCGCCGCCCACCTCACCGCCGCCGGCATTCCGGTCCGACTGTTCGATCTGCCTGCCGAAACAGGCGGCCGCAACGACATGGTCAAGGGCGCGATCCAGCGCCTGACCAGGCTGAAGCCACCACCGCTTGCGCGCAAGGACCTGACCGCGTTTCTCGAGCCGGCCAACTTCGAGGACGACCTCGAGTCGCTGGCCGATTGCGATTTCGTCATCGAGGCCGTGGCCGAGCGGATGGACATCAAGAAGTCGCTGTACGAGCGACTGGTGCCGCACCTGCCGGCCGACGCCATCTTCGCCAGCAACACCTCCGGCCTGTCGATCACCGAACTGGCCGGCGTGGTGCCGGAAAGCCACCGCGCGCGCTTCTGCGGCGTCCACTTCTTCAACCCGCCGCGCTACATGCACCTGGTGGAGCTGATCCCGCATGCCGGCACCGAACCGGCCGTCCTCGACCAGCTCGAGGTGTTCCTGACCGAGACGCTCGGCAAGGGCGTGGTCCGGGCGCGCGACACCGTCAACTTCATCGCCAACCGGGTCGGCGTGTTCTCGATGATCTCCACGGTCCACCACGCCGAGCGGCTGGGTCTTGGCTTCGACACCGTCGATGCGCTGACCGGCCCGGCGATCGGCCGGCCGAAATCGGCCACGTTCCGGCTCGCCGACGTGGTCGGACTGGACACCATGGCCAACGTCATCTCGACCATGCAGAACAAGCTCACCGACGACCCCTGGCACACGCTGTACAAGGCGCCGAGCTGGATGAGCCAGCTGATCGAGGCCGGCGCGCTGGGCCAGAAGGCGGGCGCCGGCGTGTTCCGCAAGGAAGGCAAGGCGATCCGGGTCCTCGACCCGTCCTCGGGTGAGTACCGCGACACCGACTACTCGCTCGACGACCAGGTCAAGCAGGTCCTGGCGATCAAGGACCCGGCCGAGAAGATGAAGGCACTGGCCGAGTCCGACCGACCGGAGCTCCAGTTCCTGTGGGCGATCCACCGCGACCTGTTCCAGTACTGCGCCGTGCACCTGGCCGAGATCGCCGACTCGGCCCGCGAGATCGACCTGGCGATGCGCTGGGGCTATGGCTGGGAGTTCGGTCCGTTCGAGATCTGGCAGGCCGCCGGCTGGTCGCAGGTCGCCGCACTGGTCCGCCGCGACATCGACGCCGGCACCGCGCTGACCGATGCCCCCCTGCCCGACTGGGTCGACGCGGTGGACGCCGCGCATGCCGACGCCGGCTCGGTCACCGGCGACGGCGGCACGTTCCCGCGGCCGGACCTGGCCGTCTACGAACGGCAGATGCAGCCGCCGCGCCTGGTCGGCGAATCCGGCCATCACGGCACCACCGTGGCCGACCTGCCCGGCGCACGCCTGTGGACGCTCGAAGACGACGTCCTGATCGTCTCGCACAAGTCGAAGATGAACGTCATCGACACCGGCGTCATCGACGGCCTGAACGAAGCCATCGAACGCGCAGAGCAGGACTTCGCCGGCCTGGTGATCTGGCAGCCGAACGGCCCGTTTTCCGCCGGCGCCAACCTGAAGGCCGCGATGGACTGGGTCGCCAACGGCGAATTCGACCGGGTCGAGGGCCTGGTCGAAGACTTCCAGGCCGCCAACCTGCGGCTGCGCTACGCGGCCGTGCCCAGCATCGCCGCCGTGCGCGGACTGGCGCTCGGCGGCGGTCTCGAATTGGCCATGCACACCAGCCGGATCGTCGCCCACCTCGAGTCGTACATGGGCCTGGTCGAAGCCGGCGTCGGCCTGCTGCCGGCCGGGGGCGGTCTCGGCACGTTGGCCTTCCGGGTCCAGGATCAGACCCGGGCCGGTGACAGCTACGCGCTGCTCGAGAAGCGCTACAAGCAGGTCGCCATGGGCCAGGTCTCCGGCAGTGCGATGGAGGCCCGGGAGATGGGGTACCTGACCGAATCCGACGTCATCGTCATGCACGAGCACGAGCTGCTGCACGCCGCGCACGGCCAGATTCGCGGCATGAACGCCGCCGGCTACCGCGCACCGCTGCCCGGCCGTACGATTCCGGCCGCCGGCGATGTCGGCATCGCGACGCTGAAGATGCTGCTGGCCAACATGCACGAAGGCCATTTCATCAGCGACCACGACATGGAAATCGGCGAACGCATCGCCGACACGATCTGCGGTGGTGCCATCGACCGGGGCGTCCCGGTCAACGAGGACTGGCTGTACGCCCTGGAGCGCAAGCATTTCGTCGAGTTGGCGAAGATGAAACCGACCCAGGACCGGATCGTGCATATGCTGAAGACCGGCAAGCCGCTTCGGAATTGATGTCCGGCTACTGCGCGAGCGGTGGTCGGCGTCCGGCGGTGCTCGTAATCCTCATGGACGTTCCATGTCCACTGCGGATCCTGCGCTCCGGCGGCCACCGACCACCACTCGCTCGCTACGCCAGGCAAGCAATTCCGACCAATTTTCGGAAAATCATTGCTTTACAGACAGGATTTCAATCATGAGTGATGCATATATCGTCTCCGCCGTCCGCACGCCGGTGGCCAAGGCGTTCAAGGGCGGCTTCCGGACCACGCGGCCGGACGACCTGCTGGCCCACGTGATCCGCGCGGCCATGGCCGATGTGCCGAGCGTCGATCCGGCGGCCGTCGAAGATGTGATCATCGGCTGCGCCATGCCGGAAGCGGAACAGGGCATGAACGTGGCGCGCATCGGCGCCCTGCTCGCCGGACTGCCGGATACCGTGCCCGGCGTGACCGTCAACCGGTTCTGCTCGTCCGGCCTGCAGACCGTCGCCATGGCGGCCGACCGGATCCGGCTCGGCGAGGCCGACGTGATGATCGCCGGCGGCACCGAGACCATGACCATGGTCCCGATGATGGGCCACAAGGTCGCGATGAACCCGAAGGTGTTCGACGACGACCACATCGCCATTGCCTACGGCATGGGGATCACGGCGGAAAAGGTCGCCGAGAAGTACGGCGTTTCGCGCCAGGACCAGGACGAATTCGCCTATCGCAGCCACCAGAAGGCGATTGCCGCGATCGACGGCGGCGAATTCACCGAAATCCGCCCCTACAGCGTTCATCACCACTACCCCGACCCGGCCTCCGGCGCGATCCGGACCGTCGAGCAGGTCATCGATACCGACGAGGGACCGCGCCGCGATTCCTCGCCGGAAGCGCTCGGCAAGCTGCGCCCGGTCTTCCGCGCCGACGGCGTGGTGACCGCCGGCACCAGTTCGCAGATGTCCGACGGCGCCGGTGCGCTGGTGATGGTGTCGGAGCAGGCGCTGAAGGACTACGACCTGGAGCCGCTGGCCGTCTTCCGCGGGTTCTCGGTCGCCGGCGTGCCGCCGGAAATCATGGGCATCGGCCCGATCGCCGCGATTCCGAAGGTGCTGAAGCAGACCGGTATTTCGATGGACGACCTGGACTGGATCGAACTGAACGAGGCCTTCGCCGCCCAGGCGCTGGCCGTGATCCGAGACGTCGGCCTGGACCCGGACAAGGTCAACCCGCTGGGCGGTGCGATCGCGCTGGGTCACCCGCTGGGCGCGACCGGGGCCATCCTGTCGGCCAAGATGATCCACGGCATGCGTCGCCGGAAGCAGAAGTACGGCATGGTGACGATGTGCATCGGCACCGGCATGGGCGCGGCCGGCATCATCGAGGCGCTCTGACCGCAGTCCGCCCCGCTCTCCTTCGCGGCAGCGCGCCCGGCGCGCTGTCCGTCCTCAAGGCTGCGCGGCCAGCCCGGCGACCAGTTCGTCGCCGATCGTTCGCGCGGCCTCCAGCCAGGCCGGGTCGACGCCGGGCGCAGTCCGGTAGATCTCGATTGCCGTGGTGATCTCGCGCAGCGCGGCCTCGGGTTCGCCGCGGGCCTGCAGCACGAGGGCCAGCGCCTCGTGCGCCTTGCCGATCCGCGGGTGGCCGGCCTCGTAGCCGCCGCGCGCGACCGCCAGCGCCTCCCGGGCCAGCGGCTCGGCCGCGTCCAGGTTTCCGGCGATGGTCTGCAGGCGGGCAAGGTTGAACAACGCCGTGGCCGACTGGGGATGCCCATCGCCGAGCGTTTCGCGGCGGATCCGGACCGATTCACTCATCGCGTCAATCGCGTCGTCGAGACGATCCATGTTGAAGTACAGCAGGGCCAGGTTGTTGAGCACGATGGCGTAGCTGGGGTGCATCTCGCCGGTGGCCTGCCGCTGCAGTTCGAGCGTGCGCTGGAAGGCGTCGAGCGCTTCGGCCGGTCGTCCGAGGCCATCGCGTGCCGTCGCCACCGACGACCAGATCGCGGCGAGCGTATCCTGCGCCACGGCCGGCTCGGATTCCGCAGCGGCCAGCGCCTCCAGGGCCAGTACTTCGCTGCCCTCGTAATCCCCGGCGTCGATCTTCATCGCGGCCCAGTTGGCGAGCAGGTTGACTTCCAGCCGCCGGGTCCGTTCCGTGCCCTCGTCGACGCGACCGAGCAGCGCTCGTGCCTCCGCGAAACGACGCTCGGCCGACGGAAAGTCGCTTTCCCACCAGTCGACGATCGCCAGCCCGTCGATCGCCTCGGCCTGGCCGACCCGATCGCCGGCCGCGGTTCGCGACGCGAGCGCCTGCTCCAGCTGGAAGCGCGCCGGGCCGATCTCGCCGAGATTCTGCAACGCATAGCCGATCGCGTAGCGCAGGTCCGCCTCCAGCGCCGGCTGGTCGGCGAATCGAGCGTCCAGGTCCGGGATCGCCTGTTTCAGGGCACCGGCCAGCGTCGGCGCGTCGGCGTTCTCGAACGGATCGGCGCGCTGGATCATGTCGACCAGGAAGGCGCGCGCCGCTTCGGCCCGCTCGGCCTCGCTGCGCGCGATGTCGCGCTGCCGCTCGGCTTCCCGGGCCTGGTGCTGGACGGCCAGCAGCCCGGCCACCAGCACCAGGAACACCGCAGCGGTGGCCGCCACGGCACCGCGGTACCGCCGGACGAAGCGCGAGGCCCGGTACCACTTCGAGGCCCCGCGCGCCTCGACCGGTTCACCGCGCAGGTAACGGTCCAGGTCCTCGCCCAGCGCCGCGGCGTCGGGATAGCGCTCGTCGGGATTCTGCCGGAGACCGGTCATGACGATCCGGTCCAGGTCGCCGCGCAGGCGCCGCTTCAGCACCGCGGCCTCGCCCAGCCCCGGCGGCGGCGTTCCGCCGTCGCGCCCGACGGCGGCGCTGGGATCCATCGGCACGGTCTCGCAGACCCGTCGCTCCGCCTCGCGCGGGGACAGGCCGGCCAAGCGGTGCGGCCGGGCGCCGGTCAACAGTTCATAGAGGACGACGGACATGGAATAGACGTCGCTGGCCCGCGAGATCGTCCGGCCCAGCAGCTGTTCCGGGCTTGCGTAGGCCGGGGTCATCAGGCGGGCCTCGAAGCGCGTTTCGGGCTGGTCGAGATCGAGCCGACCGGTCTCCAGTACCTTGGCGATGCCGAAATCGATCAGGCGGGCCTGGCCCTGGTCGTCGACGAGGATGTTCGAGGTCTTCAGGTCGCGGTGGACGATGCCCGCGGCGTGGGCGTGCGCCAGCGCCTCGCAGGTTGCCCGGACCAGGCGCAGGCGCGTGGCCAGGTCGGCCGAGTGCCGGTCGCACCAGCGGTCGATCGGCTCGCCGCGCACCAGTTCCATGGCGAGATACGGCGTGCCGTCGTCCATCGTTCCGCCGTCGATGACCCGCGCGATGCCCGGGTGCTCCAGCGTGGCGGCGATCCGGCGCTCGGCGTCGAAGCGCTGCAGCGCGGTCGAATCCAGGTGGGTGGCCGAGAACAGCTTGATCGCGACGTCCTGGTCGAAGGCGCCGTCGGCCCGTCGACCGCGATAGACCACGCTCATGCCGCCGGCGGCGATCATCTCGACCAGTTCGAAGGCGCCGACGCGCTGGCCGCTCAGGTCGGTCAGGACCGGCGTGCCGCCGGCCGAGCGCGGAATGCCGGGCTCGAGGAACGAGGTCGTGGCCGGTTCGCGTTCGAGCAGCTGCCGGACCCGGGTCCGCACCGAGGCGGGAAGCTGGTCCTGGGTCTCGAGCCAGGCCAGGCGTTCCGTCGACGGGCGGCCGAGCGCCTCTTCCAGGACCGCGAGCGATTGCGCCTCGAGTGCGTCCGGCAGGCGCCGACTCATCCCTGATCCCCGGGGTCGAGCTCGTCCTTCAGCCAGGTCCGGGCGGCTCGCCAGCTGCGGTTGACGGTCGCCGTGGAGATGCCCAGTACGGACGCGACCTCCGGCACGGTCAATCCGCCGAAGCAGCGGAGCTCGACGACCCGGGCCTGGTTCGGATTGAGCCGCTCCAGCCGCTCGAGCGCGCGCTCGAGATCGAGCACATCGACCGGTGCCGCCGACGATTCGACAAGCGAGGTGGTCAACGGCGGATCGGGCGTGCGCTTGTCGGCGCTCCGCCGGCGGCCGGCGTCGACGAGGAGTTGGCGCATCACACGGGCGGCGACGGCCAGGAAGTGAACCCGATCCCGCCAGTCCACGGTCGCGCCTTCCGAGATCTTCAGGTAGGCCTCGTGGACCAGTGCCGTGGGCTGCAGCGTATGGCCGGCCCGTTCCTGCGCGAGGCGAGAGCGGGCCATGGCCCGCAGGGTACCGTAGACCTCTTCGAGCAGCGCGTTCTCCGCCGTCGGATCCCCGTCCGACCAGCGCTTCAGGATCTGCGTCAGTTCGCTCCCGGACCCCTTGGACATGCGCATCGGCGCCCCCGGCGCAGGCAAGTGGATGTTCAACGGTCAGTCTAGCCGCCGCCCCGGGCGGTCACAAGCCGGCGGTGCCGGTTCCTGATACGTTTTCCGCCCGCCCTGCGCTTACCCCACTGGAACCTACCCGACCCAGGACGGAAGCGCATGCGGATTCGATGGTTTTCCCTGGTTCCGGTCGCAGCGATCGCGCTGCTGGCCGGGCCGACGGCTGCACAGATCGAGCGTGTCAGCCTGAGCGACGACGAGCAACCCGCCAACGGCGGCAGCTACGCGGCGGCCGTTTCCGACGACGGCACGCTCGTGGCCTTCCGGTCGAACGCGGACAACCTGGCCCCGGCCGATACCAACGGTCTGCCGGACATCTTCCTGCGCGACCTCGCCGCCGGCACCACCCAGCCGGTCAGCCTGCGGCCGGACGGGCAGCCGGCGACCGACTTCAGCAAGGCGCCGTCGATCTCCGGCGACGGGCGCTTCGTCGTGTTCGAGGCCAAGCACCCGGCCTCGGCCGTACTGGTCACCGCACTGCGCGATCGGATCAGCGCGACCACCGAATATCTCGTTCCGAACACCAGCTCCGGCAATCCGGCGGCGCCCGGGACCGCCCGCCTCCAGGGCGCGATCTCGGGCGACGGACGGTTCGTGGCCTTCGTGACCCGGGACAACCTTCAGGGAGCCTGGCCGACGTCCATCCGGCCGCCGAACGACGATTCCAATAGCACCTTCGACGTGTTCGTCTACGACCGGGACACGCAGCCGACGCCGCCGATCGAGCGCGTCAGCCGGCTCACGGCGGGCGCGGAGCTGGACGCGGACAGCCGCTCGCCGTCGGTCAGCCAGGACGGCGGCACGATCGCCTTCGAGACCTTTTCCGAACTCGTTCCCGGCGACGACAACGGTGCGCCCGACGTGGTCGTCAAGGTCCGCGCCAGCGGCATGCTGGAATTGGCCAGCACCACGGCCGGCGGGGCATCGGGCAACGGTCCGAGCTTCGACCCGGCGATCTCCGGCGACGCTTCGGCCGTCGCGTTCCGTTCCGCGGCCAGTGACCTGGTCGCCGGCGACACCAACGGACGCGTCGACATCTTCGTGCGCGACCGCACGACATCGACAACGACCCGGGTAAGCGTCTCGACCGACGGCACGGAGGCCGACGGCCACAGCATGGACCCGTCGATCTCCGACGACGGTCGATTCGTGGCCTTCCGCTCCGTCGCCGGCAACCTGGTGCCCGACGACAGCAACGGCCGGGCCGACATCTTCGTCCACGACCGGACGACCGGGACGACGGTGCGCGTCGGCCAGCCCCCCGGCGGCGAATCCAACGGTTCCAGCGCCGCCCCGGCGATCTCGGGCGACGGGGCCTGGATCGTGTTCGAGTCCGATGCAACGAACCTGGTGCCGGGCGACGACAACGCGGCCCGGGACATCTTCCGCGTCCCCAATCCGTTGTGGAGCAGCCCATGAGCCCTCGCCCTTCCTTTCCGTTCGACCATGGCGCCGCCGTGCTGGCCGGGCTGCTCGCGATCCTCCTCCTGCTGCCAGCCGCGCTGTCGGCCGGCGACGGCGAGGTGCTGTTCCTCGAAGGGTTCGAAGGCACCGGCAACGTGCCGCAGTTCGTGCCGGTGGATCCGCAGGTCGCGGTGGTGGCGCGCCCGCTCGCGCTCGACATCGACACATCGGAACCGGCCAACCAGGCCGGCCTCGAGTTCTCGCTGGACGAAAGCCCCGCCGGCCTGACGCTGCGCGCCGGGACCGGTGAGATCGACTGGACGCCGAACGCGAGCCAGATCGGCAGCCAGACCGTGACCGTCCGGGTCGAGGACCTGGCCGGCCTGGCCAATACGCTGACCTTCACGATCGACGTCATCGATCCCGATGCGGCACCGACGGTCCTGCCGATCGCCGACCGGGGCGTGGCGGTCGGCGACTTGCTCACGCTCATCGTGGAGGTCGAGGACCCGGGTGCCGCCACGCCGCCGCTGCTGACGCTGGAGGAGGCGCCCGCGGGCATGACGCTGGACCCGGTCGGCGGCCAGCTGGAGTGGCTGACCGGCCCCGGCGATATCGGCAGCTACCCGGTGCGGGTCCGCGCCACAGATGCCGGAGGCCGCTTCGGCGAGACACGATTCACCGTGACCGTCGCGGTCAACGAGCCGCCGGTCCTGGCCGACCTGCCCGACCGCGGCGCAACGCCGGACCTCCCGGTCGCGATCCAGCCCGTGGCCAGCGACCCGGATCCCGGGGATGTCCTTGGCTGGTCGCTGCCCGTGCGGCCGTCGGGCATGGCGATCGATCCGGACACCGGCGCCATCGGCTGGACGCCGACGCGATTGCAGCTGGGCCCGCACCCGGTCACCGTGCGCGTGACCGATGCGCTGGGCGCAGCCGACGAGGCCACCTTCGAGATCCGCGTCGATTTCAATCGCGCGCCGCTGGCCATCGACGACGGCGTCTACCGCGTCGAGCGCGGCGACACGCTGACGATCGATCCGCCCGGCGTGCTGGACAACGACACCGATCCGAACTCCGACTCCCTGACCGCCTTGCTGGTCGACGGCCCCCAGCGCGGCAGTCTGACGCTGAACGCCGACGGCGGCTTCGACTACACGCCGGACGTGCCGGTCGGCACCGTCGGCTTCGTCGAGAAGTTCTCGTACGACAACTTCGGGGGCGCCGACAGCTGGCTGCCGGTGATCGGTGATCTGGACGGAGACGGCGGGGCCGACCTGGTCGTCTGTGACTGCATCGACACGTTCGAGGATCGCATCGTCGCGATCGACGGCGAAAGCGGCAGCGAGCTGTGGGCGTTCCGATTCTCCAGCCGCGAGATCGACGAGACCGCACAGGCCGCGCTCGCGGATATCGACCTCGATGGATTTGCGGAGGTGCTGGTCATCGGCGGCGACGCCGATTCCAGCCCCCCCGCCAATCTTCAGCTGTATGCGTTCGAGCACGACGGCGGCCTGAAGTGGGTCAGCGACCCCCTGCCCAACGTCTTCTACATGGACGACGTGCGACGCGGCAATCGACAGCTCGACAGCGCAGCGATCACGGTGGTCGATCTCGATCAGGACGGCATCCCCGAGATCGTCGCCGCGCCCGATTTCGGCCCGGCCGGCTATCACGTCTGGGACCACGAGGGTCGCTCCCTGCAGACCGTCCACGAACCGGGAACGACGGTGGGCGACGCATCGCCCACCCGCGTCACCATCGTCGATCTCGACCTGGACCGCGATCCGGAAATCGTGGTCGGCAATGTCGCCTGGTCGCACGACGGCGCGCTGCTGTGGAAGCGGACCGACAACTTCAGCCAGAGCCTGAGCACGGACTATCCCGTGGTCGCCAACCTGGACGACGACCCCTTTCCCGAACTCGTGCGTACGCGCGGTGGCGGGTCCTTCCCGGACAACCGCGGCAACGTCGTGGCATGGAACCATGACGGAACCGATCTCTGGGAAAGCAGCGGAGAGTTCAGCTTCAACACCGCGCCGCTGACCGTGGCCGATGTCGACGCCGACGGCTACGCGGACGTGCTGTATCCGAACCACGCCGCGGCCGACCTGTTCCAGGTGCTGGACGGTCGCGACGGCTCGGTCAAGTGGAGCAAAGTCGTCGACACCCGCTCGACCGGGGCCTCGGTGATCGACCTCGACCGCGACGGCTTCGTCGAGGTGGTCTATGTCGACTGGAACAGTGACTTCCACGTCTGGGACGGCCGCGACGGCACGGAGAAGTTGTTCCTGGCGACCGACATACCGCGGCCGTTCAATTACACCGTGCCCGTCTTCGCCGACGTCGACAACGACGGCGCGGCCGAGATGATCGTCAACGGCGGCTTCGACTTCGGGACCAATGCCGTGGTCAGCGTCTGGGAGAGCCCGACCGACGACTGGCCGCCGATGCGCCCGCTCTGGAACGAACACCGCTACCGCGTCACCAACGTCAACGACGACCTGACCATCCCGGCCCGCGAGCGCGCGCACTGGCTGCTGCCGGGCCTGAACCAGGCGATGATCAACCAGCGACTGCCCGAAGCACGCACGGAGGATCGGGACGCGTTCACCTACCGGGCCAGCGACGGCGAGCTGCAGTCGAACGTGGCCGAGGTCTCGATCGAGATCCTGCCGCCGAACGCGGCCCCGCGCATCCTGTCGACGCCCGGCCTGCTCGCCTCGCCCGGCTTCGAGTACGTCTACGACGTGCTGGCCGTCGACGCCGACGCCGGCGAGCAATTGTCCTTTTCCATCGCCGAAGGCCCGGTCGGCATGGCGATCAGCGCCGAGGGCCGCGTCGCCTGGACCCCCGGAGCCGGCGATCTCGGACCGCACCCGGTCGTGGTTGGCGTGACCGATACGCTGAACGTGGCCGCTTACCAGGACTTCGTGCTCGAGGTCCGGGCGCCGGTGACCGTGCCCGACCTCGCCGGCCTCGACGAGATCGCTGCCGTCGCCGCGCTCGAACAGCTCGAACTGCGCGCCGACCCGCTGCGCGACACGTTCAGCGATACGGTCGCGGTCGGCCGCGTCGCCTCGCAGTCGCCCGCCGCCGGCGTGGCCATCGCCGCCGGCGGCGGTGTGACCGTGGAAATCTCCCGCGGCCCGGTGCCGGTGACCGTCCCCCGCCTCGGCGGGCTCGAGCTGCCCGAGGCCCAGGACGCCCTGGCCGGCGCCGGCCTGGCCGCCGCGCCGGTCGCCTGGGCCAACGACCCGACCGTGCCGCGCGGCATGGTCCTTTCGCAGGACCCGCCGCCGAACGCCGCGGTGCCGCCCGGCAGCGATGTCGCCCTGGTGGTTTCCGGCGGGCCGAGGGCGCGGATCACGATCGACCCGCCGCTGGTGCCGGCCGGGGCTTCCGCAACGGTCGCCGTCGAAGTCCGCGACCTCGACGGCACGCCGCTGGACCCGCAGCCGTCGGTCACCCTGAGCCTCGACGTGGATCCCGATCGCCTGTTCGGCACGCCCCCGACGCTCGGCGGGAACGTGATCACCACCGCGCCGGATTCGCAGGGCGAACTGCGGGTCGAGGCCGCCTTCGACGCGCCGACGCCGGAGCAGGTGACCGCCCCGGCCGCCATCCTGCCGGCGATCAGCGACGGGCCCGGCGGCACCGTGTTCACCGAGTTCGCCGCCCAGCTGGAGCAGTTCGACATCCTGCTCGCCGACCTGATCGATGCCGTCGCCGTCAGCGACGGACCGGCGATCGAGGCGCTCGACCAGCAGCTGGCGGCGCTCGAGGCCGACATCGATCTGCGCAGGCTCCGCACGCTGACGCCGATCGCACCGGATGGCGGCGTGCCGCCGACGGCCGCCCAGGCCCAGGCCGGCGGACTGGCGCGCGGCAGCGACGACCGGGCCTACGCCGGCATCGGCATCGACCTGCTGGTCCTGTTCGACGAAATCGCCGCGCAGGTCCGCGGCGGGACGGTGCCCGACGCGGTGCTGAACCTGCTCAACCAGGACCTGGCCGCGACGGCCGCCGCCCGGGTCGGTCTCGATCCGTCGCCGGTCGGCGTGCTCGAAGCGGCGCCGGCCGTGGTCGCACTGCTCGGCACCAGCATCCCGCGGCTGGTCGCCGCCGATATCGGCGCGGTCCGGCAGGCCCTGCGCGACGAGGGCATCCTCGCCCCGGACGGGACCGCGCAGGCCGGCCGCTTCACGCTGCCCGGCATCCTGACCGCCTCCAGCATCCGGACCCGGATCATCAAGACCGTCTACGTGCCCTACCTCGGCGAAGCCGCCCGGATGCTCGGTGCCGTGGCCGCCGCCGACCTGCTGCAGACCTACACCAACGCCGGCGCGCTGGTCGGCATCATCACCGGCGCCAGCCAGGCGATCCACGTCTTCGACGTCGCACCGTCGGCGCTGGAAGGCTTCGGCTTCGATCCCACGCTGAGCCCGAACAACGCCGTGACCATGATCGGCCCGGCCCTGTTCGCGGCCGCGTCGGACGCAGCGTCGGCGCTGTCGAGTGCTTCCGATGTCCGGGACGTCAATTCGGCGATGGACGCGATCCAGGGCGTCCTCGATGCGGCTACCGGTCTCGACCAGGCCTGGGACGACGCCAACTCCATGCCGATCGGCGTGGCCCGCGGCTGCATCCTCGACGGCACGCCGGGCTGCCGACAGCTGATCTACCCGGACGGCTTCGCCTCCGTGTACGAAGCCGACGGCGTGCTGAGCCTGCCGGGCCCGGTGCTGATCGTCGCGCGCAACCTCGAGTCGGGCAGCTGGGCGGTGTTCGTGGCCAACTTCGTGCCGACCGCGCCGGAAGGCTGATTGGCCGGGACCGGACCACGGACGATGGATCGGCGCGTCCGGCACCTCGCATCGACCGAGCCGCGCCGCGAGGACTGCATCCAGGCTCCACCGCCAGAACGTGAAGGGGCACCCGGGCAACGCGTCTCGGGTGCCGCGGGGCGAGGAGTCAGCGTCCTCCCGGGCACCCCGCACGGCGTCGAGGGTGAGCCTGTGACGGACCGCCACCTTGTCGCCCGCCGGTCTCCTCGACGCCACTCCGGGCCGTCGCCCGCTCGCCGACCCGGACGACTTCTACAGGGTCCACGGCACCGACGGCGGCCTCGGCCTGCCTGGCATGGTGCTGATCCGGGTACGCACCCTCGAGTCCGGGGCCAATGCGCTGTCGATCGCCGACGTCGTTGCGACCCGAAACGGATGATCCGGAACAGCGGCCGATGATCGAAACGGCCTCCGATCCGCACGCCCGGTGCCGAGGCCGCCGTATCGAACGCACGACGATGTCCGGGGCACCGGATCGGGCACCGGCGCCGTCGGCATCATCGCGTTGCGCCGACACTCACGGCGGCCGCGCACCGATTCCCCGGCTGTCGGCGTTTCCGAAGCTGCCTCGCGGTGAGTCGGATTTTTTGCGTGATGCATCTCACAGAACCGGGCATTCTTGCTGTCGGTGGATTGCAAGCCGCCGGAGACTTGACTACTGTTGATCGCGGCAAGGTCATGAAATTGTGACGCGCCACAAGGGGTTGAGTGCCTCATGCGCTCGATGCAAAAACCAATCTGACGAATCGGAAATACAGGGGGCGGCCGACCCACCGGCTGCAACGAATCCGGAACGAGCGCCCGCTTTTCTGCCCCGTGGCCGCAGGGTCATGGGCGCGGAACGCCGAGGCACAGGATGATTCTCGACATGATCGACTCGACGACCCGTATCGCACTTCGCTTTCCCACACATCTCTTCCTCGGCGTGGTCCTGCTGCTGACGGCACTGGGCGCGACGAACCAGGGACTCGCGCAGACCGACGCCGGCACCCCGGGCGCCCAGGAATCGGAAGTCGGGGCGTACTATGTGCGCTTCACGCCGGGCCGGGCCGCGCTCACGGACCGGGCCATCCGGGAACTGGGCGGCGAAATCACCCACCGATTGGACACTGTTCATTCCGTTGCAATCACCATGCCGCGACAGGCCGTCGACGCGCTGGGTCGCAGGGCGGGGATCGAACTGATCGAACCGGTCCCCGAGTATCGCATCCAGGCCGAGGTCATCCCCTACAACATCGACCAGTACCAGGCGCGCGATATCTGGGACCGGAACCGCGACAACATCGTCGACTCGGGTGCCCCGGACGGCTCCGGCGTCAAGTTCTGCATCATCGATACCGGCTTCCACGGTCCGCACGACGACTTCGTCGGAACCTCCATCACCGGGTTCTCGCAGATCAGCGGCGAGAACTGGTTCGAGGACGGCAACGGGCACGGCACGCACGTCGCGGGCACGGCCAACGCGGTCATGAACAATATCGGGGTGGTCGGCGCCATGCCGGGCGGGGCCGCGCTGCACATCGTCAAGGTGTTCGATAATTCCGGCAGCTGGGTCACCGGCCAGTCCAACCTGGGCGCTGCGATCCAGGAATGCGCGGATCGCGACGCGAACGTCATCAGCATGAGCCTCGGTGGCGGTGGGGCCAGCGCGACCGAAGAAGCCCTGTTCCAGTCTCTCTACGACACCGGCGTGCCGGGCGACGACGGCATCATCGCCCCGCTGCTCAGCGTTGCCGCCGCCGGCAACAGCGGCAATGCCACGGCCAGCTTCCCGGCCTCCTACGACTCGGTCATTTCCGTGGCCGCGATCGACGAAGCGGAGGTCGTGGCGAGCTTCAGCCAGTACCCGGCGACCGCGTACGACCCCAACAACCCGCCCGCAAACGTCGAATGGGACGTCGTCGAGCTTTCCGGCGGCGGCGTCAACGTGCTGTCGACCTATCCGTTCCCCGACGGCAGCGTCCCGGCCTACCAGGCGATCGGCACGCAGACCTTCAGTGGCGGTCATATCGACGAGGCCGGCTTCGGCGACGTGACGGCCACGCTGGTCGACGGCGGCTTCTGCGAGGCCGGTAGCGGGGACGCCAGCTGGAACGGCGCCGTGGTGATCTGTTCGCGCGGCAACGTCTCGTTTTCGGTGAAGGTCAACGAGGTCCGCGACAACGGGGGCCTGGCCGCGATCATCTACAACAACGCCGCCGGCGAATTCGCCGGCACCTGCGGCGGCGGCTGCACCGCGCCGCTGATTCCCGCGATCAGTCTGAGCCAGGCCGACGGCCAGGCCCTGATCGCCGACGACCTGGGCGCCTCCATCCGCGTGGTCGCCGACGACGGCTCCAGCTGCACCACCTGCAACGGCGGCTACGCGTTCCTCAGCGGGACATCGATGGCCACGCCCGGCGTGGCCGCGGCGCTGGCGCTGGCCTGGGACGCCTGCGGCGGCCCTGCCACGGTCACCAACAAGGACATCCGCCAGCTGTTGCGCGACAGCGCGAAGGACCTCACCGGCACGCACGGTGGCGGCGGCGGCACCTACGGACCCGGCTGGGATCCGGCGACCGGCTGGGGCCTGGTCCAGCTGGCCGACGCTCGCGAACTCGGCAACACCCGCTTCGGCGGTGCCTGCCCGATCGGCCTGCAGGTCGCACCGGCCGAGGCCGATGTCTGTGCCGCCGACGGCAGCACGGACCTGACGGTCACGCTGGACGACCAGTTCCTCGGCAGTGCGACGCTGAGCGCGACCGGCAACCCCGCCGGCACCTCGGGCGCGTTCAGCCCGAATCCGCTCGTGCACCCCGACAAGGATTCGATCTACACGCTGTCCAACCTCGGCGCAGCCGCCGGCGGAAGCTACACGATCGCGTTCACCGCGACCGACGACAGCGACCCGGCCAACACCGCGGACGGCCAGGCCGTGCTGAACCTGGTCACCGCGGCCCCGGCCGGCGGCGTCCTGACCGGCCCCGCGAACGGCAGCACCGGCGTGACATTGCGGCCCACGCTGACCTGGACCGCCGCCAGTGAGGCGGTCGGCTACGAACTGCAGATCTCGACCTCGCCGACCTTCGGCACGATCGCCTACAGCGCCAGCGTCACCGGCACCAGCCATGCCGTCGCGACCGACCTGGATTCGACGACGACCTACTACTGGCGTGTTCGCGCGTCCAATGCCTGCGGCAACGGGAACTGGTTCTCCGCGTCCAGCTTCACGACCACTGCGCTGGTCTGCACCGTCGTCCCCAGCACCGACGTTCCGATCGCCATCGAGGATGCGACGAGCGGCACGCCGCGGACGACCGATTCGACGCTCGTCACGGCGATCGCGGACCCGATCGACAGCATCAATGTCATCGGCCTCCAGGGCACGCACACCTGGATCAACGACCTGTCGTTCGACCTCGTCAGTCCGGCCGGCACGTCCGTCCGGATCATGAACCGGAGCTGCACCAACGAGGACAATTTCGACCTGAGCCTGTCCGATTCGGCCAGCAGCACCTGGCCCTGTCCGCCGGTCGGCGGCGGGACCTACCAGCCGAGCAATCCGCTGTCGGCATTCGACGGCCAGTCGCCCGCCGGAAGCTGGACGCTGCGGATCACCGACAACGTCGGGGCAGACACCGGCACCCTGAACGCCTGGGCGCTGGAATTCTGCGTCGTCCCGGCCGGCGGACCCGCGCCGACGACCACCACGATCGATTCGATCACGCCGGCGACGAGTCAGATCGTCGGTCAGCCGTACACCGTGGCCGTTTCCGTCAGCGGCGCGTCGCCGACCGGCACCGTGAACGTCAGCGACGGCACCGACAGCTGCACGATCACCCTGCCCGACGCCTCCTGCGACCTGACCTCGACGACGACGGGCGCCAGGACGATCACCGCCAGCTACTCGGGCGACGCCGATGACGCGCCCAGCAGCGGCAACGCGGCCTACGGCGTCGTGCAGGCGTCGTCGACCACCAACATCACCAGCATCACGCCGGCCGGCTCGCAGGCCTACAACACGCCGTACACGGTCGAGGTCTCGGTCGCCGGCTACGCCCCGACCGGCACGGTCACCGTCAGCGACGGCAACGGCAGTTCATGCAACATCGTCCTTCCGGCCACGTCCTGCGCACTGGCCTCGACCGTTGTCGGTGCCATCGATGTCAGCGCGAGTTACCCGGGCGACGCCAACAACACGTCGAGCAGCGTGCTGTCGCCCTACGAGATCACGGCCATTCCGGCCACGATTGCTTTCGCCGACCTGACGCAGACCTACACCGGCGGCGCACTCGGCGCCACCGTCACCACCTCGCCGGCCGGCCTGGCCACCTCGGTGACCTACGACGGCGGCGGCGAACCGACCGACGCGGGCAGCTACACGGTCGTGGCCACGATCACCGAGCCCGGCTACACCGGCTCGGCCACCGACACGTTCACGATCACCCCCGCGCCGGCCACGGTCTCGCTGTCGAACCTGTCCCAGACCTTCGACGGCTCGCCGAAGCCGGTCACCGTGACCACCACGCCGGCCAGCCTGACCGTCGAGGTGACCTACGACGGCAGCCCGACCGCGCCGAGCGCCGTCGGCAGCTACGCCGTGGTCGCCACGGTCGACGACCCGAACCACACCGGCTCGGCGTCCGGTACGCTCGAGATCACCGCGGCCGCCGCCACCGTGACGCTGAGCGACCTGAGCCGGGTCTACACCGGCGGCGCACTCGGCGCCACCGTCACCACCTCGCCGGCCGGCCTGGCCACCTCGGTGACCTACGACGGCGGCGGCGAACCGGCCGACGCGGGCAGCTACACGGTCGTGGCCACGATCACCGAGCCCGGCTACACCGGCTCGGCCACCGACACGTTCACGATCACCCCCGCGCCGGCC
>NZ_JAAWWS010000138.1 GCF_012272825.1 Wenzhouxiangella sp. XN79A
GGTTCCGGCCTTCGCGAGCAAGCTCGCTCCCACAAGCATCGCCTTCGGTCGGCAGCGGTGGATTGCCGCTGAAGCGAAGCGCTGGCGCCGGATCGGAGGTCTTCTGTTGGAGGCCGCTTGCGGGCGAAGGGTGGCCCGGCCGGTTCGCGAGCAAGCTCCCTCCAACAGGCGAAGCGAGCGGAACGCCGGATCGAAGGCCTGTTGGAGGCCGCTTGCGGGCGAAGGGTGGTCGGTTCCGGCCTTCGCGAGCAAGCTCGCTCCCACAAGCATCGCCTTCGGTCGGCAGCGGTGGATTGCCGCTGAAGCGAAGCGCCGGCGCCGGATCGGAGGCCTGTTGGAGGCCGCTCGCCGGCGAAGGGTGGCCCGGCCGGTTCGCGAGCAAGCTCCCTCCAACAGGCGAAGCGAGCGGAACGCCGGATCGGAGGTCTGTTGGAGGCCGCTTGCGGGCGAAGGGTGATCGGGCCGGTTCGCGAGCAAGCTCCCTCCAACAGGCGAAGCGAGCGGAACGCCGGATCGAAGGCCTGTTGGAGGCCGCTTGCGGGCGAAGGGTGGCCGGGCCTACAGCCCCGGCAACCGCGCGGTCTCGACCAGCACCCGGGCGATCCGCTCGGCATAGAAGTCGGCCAGCGCCGCACCCGCCTCGGCCGTGCCGAGGCGGGCATCGCCGATCACGCCGGCCTCGTTCAGGTCCTCGGCCAGCCAGGCCCAGCTCGCCGGCCCTTCGGCATCGACCGGCCCGCACCGGTCACCCGCACCCTTCATCGGAAACCCATCGAGCCGGTTCTCGCGTACGCTGCCGGGCGCCAGTTCGCGCATCAGCGCCGTTTCCAGCGCCCCGCCGTGGAACCCGTGCGCCCGCTCCTCGGCCGGAAACGCCACCGGCGGCGGACCGAGGCGGGTGTAGGTGCACTTGACGACCCGCAGGCCATGATCGCGCCGGAGCGCCAGTGCGGCCAGGTCCATCGGGGCACGGTTGCCGCCGTGGCCGTTGACCCAGACCAGCCGGTCGATCCCGGTCCGCGCGAGATCGCCGCCGAGCGTGACCAGCGTATCGATCAGCGCCCGGCCGTCGAGGCCCAGCGTGCCCGGAAACGACTTGTGCTCGTCGCTGGCGCCGAAGACCAGCGGCGGCAGCACCAGCACCTCCGGCCCGCCGTCCAGCCGGTCCAGCGCCCGGGCCAGCAGGCCCTCGGCAATGCGCGTGTCGGTATCCAGCGGCAGGTGCGGCCCGTGCTGCTCGATCGCGCCCAGGGCCTGCACCGCCACCGCGCCCGGGCGCGCGATCGCGGCCAGTTCCTCGGTGGTCAGCGACGGCCAGCGATGGATGCCCATGGCGTTCAGTCTGCCCGATCGCGCAGGCGCGCGTACAGGTCCCCCGACGCGATGCCGCCCGCGCCGGCGTCGAGCCACTCCAGCACCTCGCCGGGCCGCCGCCACGCCGGCCACTGGAATCGCCGCTGCTCGCCGGCCACCGCGTTGAACTCGTAGTCGCCCAGGATCTGCAGGCGCTGGACGCAGCGCCGGGCGACGTCCAGCGCGCCCTGCACGAACTCCACCGAAAGCGCCGGCAGCGGCTGGCCGAGCCCGGCCAGCACCCGGTCCTCGCAGCCCTCGACGTCGATCTTGCAGAAGTCGGGCCGGCCGTGGCGCTCGATCAGCCGATCCAGCGTGGTCAGCTCGATCGTCTGGCGGCGATCCCACGCCACGCCGGAGAAGCCGGCGTTGCGCTCGGCCAGGTCGCGCGGCCATTCGCGGTTGAGCGTCGACACGGTCGGATGGGCCCGGCTGACCTGCAGCTCGGCCCGGCCGGGCTCGGCGTCCAGCCCGCAGCGCTCGACGACCACGCCGTGCCGGCTCAGGGTGCGCTCCAGCCAGTCGGCGAAGCGGTCCTGGGGTTCGACCGCCACGACCCGCGCACCGAGCGCGGCAAATGCCCGGCTCCGGTCGCCGACGTGGGCGCCGACGTCGAACACGCAGCCGCCCGACGGCACGAACGGCGCGTACATTCGCCGCAGGCCGCGCTGCCGGCCCGGCCGGCGATAGACGGCCAGGGACCGCAGGAAGCCGAAGCTCGCCGCAAGGTCCCTCACCGCGGCCGCCTCGGCTGGCGGGGCCCGATTCCGGTTCGATGGTTCGGTGGCATGCACGGCATGCCGACACAATAGGCGCCCGAACGACGACGCGCGTGAAGAATGCCGACCGATCGACCACTGCCCGCCGACCACGACGCGCCCGCACCGTCGCCCGCTCGCGCGACGGCCGGCCTGCTCGGCGCCGGGCTGCTGCTGAACCTGCTCTGGCTGGGCCCGGACGCGGCCGACCCGCGAACCGACGCAGCGCTGCGCGTGGTCCCGGAGGCCTGGCTGCTGGTCGGCCTGTTCGCGCTGCTGCCCGCCGGCCGGACAGTCACCGGGCTGCGCTGGGCCGCCGCGGTCGGGGCCACCCTGCTGCTGGCCGCGACGTTCGGAAACGTCGCCGTCGAGATCGCGCTGGGCCGCAGCCTGACGCTGCCCGGCGACATCGGGTTGCTGGTCAACGGCTATAACCTGCTCGACGGCCAGTTCGGCGCGGTCGCGGCGCTCGGCGCGGCGCTGCTGGCCGCTGTCCTGGCGCTGGCGCTCTCGTTCGGCGTCACCCGGCTGCTTGCTCCGCGCGAGCCGCGCCGGCCGGCGATCGCGCTGACCGGTGTCGCGGCCGGACTGCTGGCCCTTCACGCCGCGGCACCGCTTTCGACCGTCACCCCGCACGCCTGGGCCGCCGCCCGACTGCAGGTCGACAGCGCACTCGTACAGCGCCGGGCGCTCGAGCAGCTGCGCGCCGAACTCGATCGGCAGCCCGGGCCGACCGCGCTGCCCGGACTGGCCGATGGCGACGTCTGGCTGGTCTGGATCGAATCCTATGCGGCCTCCGCGAACCGGGCGCCGGCGGTCGCCGGTGTTCTCGATCGACATTCGGACCGGCTGAGCGACGCCGGTTTCGTCGTGGCCAGCGGCCTGCTCGAAGCGCCGATCCGCGGCGGCCAGTCCTGGCTGTCGCACGCTACGCTGCTGGCCGGGCTCGACATCAGCGACCAGACCCGCTACCGAACCCTGCTGGAGCACCACACGTCCACGCTCGCGCATGACTTCGCCGCCACCGGCCACGCCACGGCGGCGGTCATGCCGGCGATCCTCGAGAACTGGCCCGAAGGCGAGCGGCTCGGCTTCGAGCACCGGTTCGACGCCGCCGCGCTCGACTACCGAGGCCCCGGCCTCGGCTGGGTGACCATGCCCGACGAGTTCACGCTGGATCGCGCGGCCCGGACCGTCCGGCCACGGCTGGACGGCCCGACCTTCATCCAGGTCGCCCTGATCAGCTCGCATGCCCCGTGGCAGCCGGTACTACCGCTGCTCGGCCCCGACACCCCGCTGGACGACGGCCGCGCCTTCGCGCCCTTCGCCGGCCGGGCGCCCGGCCCGGGCGCGATGCACGAGCCGGTCGAGCGGCTGCGCCAGCGCTACCACGACGCGCTGGCCTATTCGCTGGACGCCGCGTTCGGCTGGGCCGCGGAAACCCTCGGACCGGACGACCTGCTGCTGATCGTCGGCGACCATCCCCCCGCACCGCTGATCGCCGCCGATCCGGCCGACGCGCGCGTTCCCGTTCACGTGCTGTCACGCGATCCCGCGCTCGTCGATGTCCTCGCCCCGCTCGCGCCCGCTCCCGGTCTCGAGCCCGACCTGCAGCGCGCGAGCGTCCCGATGCATGCGGTGCGCAAGCGGCTGCATGCCGCGTTCGACTTGTAGGCGCCGGATCGATGGCCTGTTGGAGGCCGCTTGCGGGCGAAGGGTGGCCCGGCCGGTTCGCGAGCAAGCTCCCTCCAACAGGCGAATTCATCGCCGGCGCCGGACCGAAGGTCTGTCGGAGGCTGCTTGCGGGCGAAGGGTGGCCCGGCCGGTTCGCGAGCAAGCTCCCTCCAACAGGCGAAGCGAGCGCCGGCGCCGGATCGATGGCCTGTTGGAGGCCGCTTGCGGGCGAAGGGTGGCCCGGCCGGTTCGCGAGCAAGCTCCCTCCAACAGGCGAAGCGAGCGGAACGCCGGATCGGAGGTCTGTTGGAGGCCGCTTGCGGGCGAAGGGCGGTCAGGGCAGTTCGCGAGCAAGCTCCCTCCAACAGGAAAATCAGCGCCGGCGCCGGATCGAAGGTCTGTTGGAGGCCGCTTGCGGGCGAAGGGTGGCCCGGCCGGTTCGCGAGCAAGCTCCCTCCAACAGGCGAAGCGAGCGCCGGCGCCGGATCGATGGCCTGTTGGAGGC
>NZ_JAAWWS010000139.1 GCF_012272825.1 Wenzhouxiangella sp. XN79A
CGAAGCGCGTGGCGAAACGCTTGTAGCCAGAACCCCGGCACAGCCGCCGGACGCGGCTCCAGCAATACGCGAAGAAAGCAAACCACCTCTCAGCCGAAGCCTGTGGCCGACCAGCGACGGCTCGGCCTGGCCCTGGCTTCGAGGATGCATCCGGGGCCACTGTAACCCGCAGCCGGAGTGAGCCAGGGCGCGGTCCGACCATCGGCCCACCGACGCAATCCGGAAGCCACTGCCCGTTCCGCCGCCTTTGAAGAGCGCTTTTGCCTACTTTTGTCGCGATTGACAAAAACAGGTCGCCAGAAAGCGGACGAAGTCCGCGTGGCGAAACGCCTGTAGCCAGAACCCCGGCAGAGCCGCCAGACAGGGCTCCGGCAAGACGCGAAGAAAGCAAACCACCTCTCAGCCGAAGCCTGTGGCCGACCAGCGACGGCTCGGCCTGCCCCTGGCTTCGCGGATGCATCCGGGGCCACTGTAAACCGCAGCCGGAGCGAGCCAGGGCGCGGTCCGACCACCGGTCCACCGTCACTGCCCGAAAGCCACGGCCCGTTCCGCCGCCGTTGAAGAGCGCTTTTGCCTGCTTCTGTCGCGACTGACAAAAGCAGGTCACCAGAACGCAGGCCAAGCCCGCGTGGCGAAACGCCTGTAGCCAGAACCCCGGCATAAACAGCCGGGCCCGGCTCCAATGATTCCCGCAGAAAGCAATTCCCGGAAAGGAGTGCCAATGGCAATGGCGATCGAATCAGGCCACTCGAATGTGAGCCAGCCGCAGCGCGCGCTCGAGGTCGCCCACCAGGTCCTCGACGGTCTCCAACCCCACCGACAGCCGGATCAGGCCCTCGGCTATGCCGTGTCGGGCTCGCTCCTCGGGCGTCATCGTCGAATGGGTCATGCTGGCCGGATGCTGGATCAAGGACTCGGCATCGCCCAGCGAGACTGCGCGTCGGATCAGGCCCAGCGAGTCCATGAACCGCACGCCCGCCTCGAGCCCACCGTCGAGCTCGAACGCGATCATGCCGCCGAAGTCGTGCATCTGGCGGGCCGCCAGGGCGCGCTGCGGGAAGCTCGGCAGGCCGGGATAGTGGACGCTCGCAACGCCTGGCTGGCGCTCCAGCCAGGCGGCGATCGACGCGGCCGAGCGACAGTGGCGCTCCATGCGGAGTTCCAGGGTCTTCAGACCGCGCATGACCAGGTGGGCGGTCAGCGGCGCCATGACCGCACCGGTGAGATCCTTCAGTCCTTCCATGCGAACACGATGAATGCCCTCCTCGGGCCCGATCACCGCCCCGGCAACGAGGTCGCCGTGACCCCCGAGATACTTGGTCGCCGAATGGACGACGAAGTCGGCACCGTGCTCCAACGGACGGGTCAGCACCGGGGTGGCATAGGTGTTGTCGACCACCACCGCCGCACCACGCGCGTGGGCCGCGCCGGCCACCGCTTCGATGTCGACCAGGCGCATGGTCGGGTTGGCCGGGGTTTCGAAGTAGACCACCCGGGTCGCAGGTCCGATCGCATCGGCGACTCGTTGGGGTTCGGAGAAATCAGCGTGCCGGATGTGCACGCCGAACCGGGCCAGGCCGTGGTGCAGGAACGCGAAGGTGCAGCCATAGAGCGCCTCGTCGGCCAGGATTTCGTCGCCGGGCGACAGCAGTGTCCACAGCAGCGAGGTGATCGCACCCATGCCCGAGGCAGTGGCCAGTGCGGCTGTTCCACCCTCCAGCGACGCCAGGCGGCGCTCCAGCAGGTCCACGGTCGGGTTGGAAATGCGCGAGTAGACGTGGCCGGGCTGCTCGCCGGCGAACCGCGCCGCGCCCTCGGCGACGCGGTCGAAGACGAAGGTCGAGGTCATGTGGACCGGCGGGGTCAGCGCGCCGTGCGGGTCGTCGGGCGATCCGTCGGTACCGGCGTGGATCGCGCGGGTGGCAAAACCGGGCTTCGGCGGGCGGCGGTCGTTGGCGTGCATCGGTGGGCTCCTGCGCATGTCGATAAGGAATCGCGATGGCGATGACGCCAGACTACGACCGCCCTTGCGGCAGGTGCTTGCCTATTCTGCTTCGGGTAAGATGGAAATTGGCATCTTCTGCCAGGATCAACGCCATATGGACAAGAAGGATTTCCAGATTCTGCATCAACTGCAACAGGACGGCCGACTCAGCAACCAGGACCTGGCCCAGCGCGTGAACCTGTCGCCGTCGCCGTGCCTGCGCCGGGTGCGGCAGCTGGAGGAGCGCGGCATCATCCGCGGCTACACCGCGATCGTCGATCCGGAAGCCTACGGCTATCCGCTGACCGTGTTCGTCCGGATCACGCTCGCTCGCCACGACACCGCAACGGTCGCCGAATTCGAGCGGCGGGTGCGGGCCATCGACGAGATCATGGATTGCTTCCTGATGACCGGTCAGCGCGACTACCTGATGCGGGTGGTCGCCGACAGCCTGGCCGGCTACGAGCGTTTCGTGCGCGACGTGATCCACGCGATCCCGGGGATCGCGTCGATCGATACCAGCTTCGCCTACGGCGTGGTCAAGCGGGCGCGCGCGCTGCCCGCGCGCTGAGCGCAGGGATCAGCTGTTCTCGAGGTGTTCGCCGTAGGCTTCGGCGTCCATCAGCTCGTCGAGCTCGCTGGCGTCATCGGGCTTGACGCTGAACAGCCAGCCGTCGCCGTAGGGGTCGCTGTTGACGGTTTCCGGCGAGTCGTCGAGCTGGTCGTTGATCGCGACCACTTCGCCCGAGATCGGCGCATAGATGTCCGAGGCGGCCTTGACCGACTCGACTACCGCGCAGGCTTCGCCGCGCGTGACCGTTGCGCCTTCTTCGGGCAGCTCGACGAACACCAGGTCGCCGAGCTGTTCCTGAGCGTGGTCGCTGATGCCGACGCGGACCAGGCCATCGTCCAGCGCTTCGGCCCATTCATGACTATCGGCGTACTTGAGTTCCGACGGGATCTCGCTCATCTCGATGACCTCGATTCGAATGTGGGGGCCCGACGCGATCGCTCGCGCCGCTCTGTCTGGGGCGATTCTAGCCGCACCGCACCGGTGCTGTCATCGCCGCGGCACCGAGTTGCCGAATTCGTTCTCAGTCGTCGAGGACACCGTCGAGTATCTTCCCGCCCCGCACGAACGGCAGCTTGACCACGCGCGCCGGCAGGCGCCTGCCCCTGAGCTCGACCTCGACGGCGGTCGCCGTGCCGGCCGGGATCCGCGCCATCGCGATCGGCCGCTCGACGGTGGGCCCGAAGCCGCCGCTGGTCACCACGCCCTCGCCGTCGGCCGTCAGCACCCGGGCGCCGGCGCGCGGAATGCCTCCGGCACCGAGCACCAGGCCGACCAGGCGGCGCGGTACACCGGCTTCCCGCTGGGCCTCCAGCGCGGCCCGGCCGATGAAGTCGCGGTCGGCCGGCTCGAACGCCACGGTCCAGGCCAGGTTGGACTCCAGCGGCGTGGTGGTGGTGTCCATGTCCTGGCCGTAGAGGTTCAGGCCGGCCTCCAGGCGCAGCGAGTCGCGCGCGCCGAGGCCGCAGGGCACGACACCGGCGTCGAGCAGCGCCGCAAACGCGTCGGCGGCCAGGCCGTTCGGCAACACGATTTCGCAGCCGTCCTCGCCGGTGTAACCGGTCCGCGCGATGAACAGGTCGCCGTGAACCACGGCGCGGAACGGCTTGAGGGACTCCAGGACCGGTGCGTTCATGCACTCGGCGACGGCCGCACGCGCCAGCGGGCCCTGCACCGCGAGCATCGCCAGGTCGTCGCGCTCGGTAAGCGCCAGGTCGTCGTCGGCCAGCCGTTCGCGCATCCAGGCCAGGTCGGCCTCGCGGGTGGCGGCATTGACGATCAAGCGGTAGAAGCCGTCCTCGATCCGGTAGGTGATCAGGTCGTCGAGAATGCCGCCCTCGTCGTCGAGCATGCAGCCGTAGATGGCCTGGCCGTCCTCGCGGATCCTGTCGACGTCATTGGCCAGCAGGCGGCGCAGCGCGCTGCGCGCACCGGAACCACGGACGTCGACCACGGTCATGTGCGAAACATCGAACACGCCGGCCTTCTCGCGCACCGCGCGGTGCTCCTCGACCAGCGAGCCGTAGCGGATCGGTAGCGTCCAGCCGGCGAATTCGACCATGCGGCCGCCGGCCGCCTCGTGGGCATCGAACAGGGGCGTTTTTCGGGTCATCGGATTCTCGCGGGTTCGGTTCGGGGGAGCGCCGGCTCATGGGCCATGTGGAAGACCGTGTGCCACTCAGCTGGCTAGTGTACCCGGCCCGGCCCCGATGCTTCCTCCTCGGGTCGTCGCCGGACGCGCTCGCGCCGAGGCCTCATCAGCCGGGCCGGGCGCCGGCGGCCCCGCCGAGCCGCCGCATCAGCAGGACCGCCGGGATCGCGCCGAGCACGACCAGCACCAGGGCCGGCAAGGCGGCCCGCTCCCACTGCCCTTCGGCGGTCAGTTCGTAGATCCGGATGGCCAGCGTGTCCCAGCCGAACGGCCGCAGCATCAGCGTCGCCGGCATCTCCTTGGCGATCTCGACCAGCGCCAGCAGGAAGGCCGTGACCAGCCCCGGGCGAAGCAGCGGCAGCATCACGTGCCACAGGCGCGTCCAGCGACTTGCACCGAGGCTGCGGGCCGTCTCGAACAGTTCGGGACGGATCCGCGCCGCGACGCCTTCCAGCGGCCCCCAGGCCACCCGCACGAAACGGATCAGGTAGGCCAGCAGCAGCGCCATCAGGCCACCGGCCAGGGCGGTATCGAGAACCCGGTCCAGGCTGGTCAGGGCCAGCATGATGGCCACGGCGAGCACGGTGCCCGGAATCGCGTAGCCGCTGGCCGCCAGCTCGCTGGCCAACGCCACGCGACGCGGCGCGCGGTAGCCGGCCAGCAGCAGCAACAGACCGCCGACGACCACGCCCGCGGCACCCAGGGTGCCGAGCAGCATGGTGTTGCCGATCAACTCCAGGGCATCGGTGCTCCACAGCTGGCCCAGCGACGGCAGCGACCAGACCAGCAGCTGGATCAGCGGAATCACGACGGCGACGATCAGCACCAGCAGCTGGGCGCCGGTGGCCAACCAGCCGCGGGCCCCGCGCAGCACGATGCGATTGGGCACGCTGCGCCGCTCGGCCTGACGCACGCGGGCCGAGCGGGTGGCCCGTTCGGCGAACACCAGCGCCAGCAGGAACAGCATCAGCAGCGACGCCAGTTGGGTCGCCGCGCGCAGGTCGAACAGACCGAGCCAGGTCCGGTAGACCGCGGTGGTGAAGGTATCGAAACCGTAGATGGCCACCGCACCGAAGTCCGCCAGCGTCTCCATCAGCGCCAGCGCCAGGCCTGCCATGATTGCCGGCCGGGCCGCCGGCAGGCTGACCCGGAGAAACACCCTCAGCGGCCCGGCGCCGAGGCTGCGGCCGGCCTCGAACGCCACCAGCCCGCCGGCGCTGAACGACGCGCGAGCCAGCAGGTAGACATACGGATAGAACGCCAGGACCAGGATCGGCAGCACCCCGACCGGCTTCGACAGCGCTGCGATCCAGGCCGGGGTCGCCCCGACCAGTTCGCGCAGCTGGGTCTGCAGCGGTCCGGCGAAATCGAGCAGCCCCAGGTAGATGAAGGCCAGTACGTAGGTCGGAAACGCCAGCGGCAGGATCAACAGCGGATCCAGCCAGCGTCGCCCCGGATACTCGCAGCAGGCCGACAGCCAGGCGAGACCGACGCCGAGCACCAGCGCGCCGGCCCCGACCACGACCATCAGCAGCAGACTGTGGCCGATCAGACGAGGCAGCAGATAGGTGCCGAGGTGGCGCCAGATGTCGCCATCGATCGACGCCCAGCTGAACACCAGCATCAGCAGCGGCAGGCCGACCAGCACCAGCAGCGGCGCAAGGAGCCAGGCCCGGGCCGGCAGTCTGCGGACCCGAGCGTGCGGGGTGGTCACCGGCGGGAGACCCGCCGGTGCCATGCCGGTTCGAGCGTCGCTCAAGTCCGTGGATCCGGACTCAGCGCCAGCCGGCGCGATCCATCAGACGCACGGCCTCGGCCTGGCGCTGACCGGCCACGCGCAGGTTGATCGAGTCGGCCTCGAACTCGCCCCAGGCGGCCACGGTCGGATCCAGCGGCACGTCGTCGACGACCGGGTATTCCATGTTGCTGGCGGCGATGAACTGCTGGGCGTCCAGCCCGGTCATCCACTCGATCAGCTGCCGGCCGGCGGCCGGTTCCGGGGCATGCGTGGTCAGGCCGGCACCGGAAATGTTGACGTGCACGCCGCTGGTGTCCTGGTTGGCCCAGAACAGCTCGACCGGATAGTCCGGGTCGTCCTTCTGCAGGCGGCCGAGGTAGTAGGTGTTGACCAGGCCGACATCGCACTGACCGGCCGCAACGGCCTCGATCAGGCGCGTGTCGGACGAGAACGGTTCGGTGGCCAGGTTCTCGAGCCAGCCGGCCACGATCTGTTCGGTTCGCTCCTCGCCGAGCCGCTCGATCATCATCGCGACCAGCGACTGGTTGTAGACCTTGCGCGAAGTGCGCAGGCACAGCCGTCCGGCCCACTCCGGCGCGGTCAGGGCCTGGTAGGTCGACAGGTCGGCGGGGTCGACGCGGTCGGGGTGATAGACCAGCGTCCGGGCGCGGATCGACAGGCCGAACCACTGATCGTCCGGATCGCGCAGTTCCGCCGGGATGCGTTCGTCCAGCACGTCGGAGTCGATCGGCTGCAGCAGGCCGCGCTCGGCCGCCTGCCACAGGTTGCCGGCATCGACCGTGATCAGGACGCTGGCCGGGGTCCGGTCGCCTTCGGCGGCCAGGCGCTCGATCAGCGCAGCCTCGGAGTCGCTGATGTAGTCGATCGCGATCCCGGTCTCTTCGGTGAAGTCGTCGAACAGCGGTTCGACCAGGTGCGGCTGGCGCGAGGTGTAGACCACCAACCGCTCCGGCGACGTCGGGGCGGTCGAGCCGTCCTCGGCCGGCGCAGCATCGGATCCGGCCGGTGCCGCAGGTTCGACATCGTCCCCGGACGGGGCGGCGGATTCGTCGTTGGAACACGCGGCCAGCAGCACGACCGCCAGCAGCATCGGGAGCCATCGGGTAACGAGATTCATCTGGAACAACTCCGGTTCGGGGAAACCCCAGTATAACGAGAATGATTCACATTTGCGTGACCGGCTTCGGACCGATCACGTCCTGCTCCGGCCGCCGGGCAAGCCGATTCCGGGACGGACGAACGCGGGGAACCCCGCCTGAAGAACAAGGCCGTTGATCGAACACGACACGGCGCAGGACGGGTTATGCCGCATCGGCCAGCTCGGTCGATTGATTCCGATCAAACGTCGGATCGCGGCCCGTTTCGCCGGACCGCACGGCCCGGGCTCGTCGAGCGATGTACCCCGCCCGACGCGGATGGAACGACGCCTCGACCTCGAGGGGCATTCCGCCGGGGTCTCTCGTGAATCGACCGACCGAACCCGTCGCGATCGGACCCCGGTCGACTCACGCCTCCCGGATCGCCAGCAAGCGGATCTCGGTCATGTCCTCGATCGCGAACTTGATGCCCTCGCGGCCCAGGCCGGAATCCTTGACACCGCCGTAGGGCATGTGGTCGACACGGAAACTGGGAACGTCGTTGATGATCACGCCGCCGACCTCGAGCCGGTCCCAGGCACGCCGGATCTTGCCGATATCGCGGATGAACAGCCCGGCCTGCAGGCCGTAGCGCGATCGGTTGATGCGGTCCAGCGCAGCGTCGAAGTCATCGAATCGCTCGAGAATCATCGCCGGACCGAACACTTCCTCGGAAAACAGCTTGCAGTCATCCGGCACGCGGTCGAGCAGCGCCGGGCGCACCACCGCCCCGTCGCGCTCGCCGCCGACCAGCCGTCGCGCGCCGGCCGCCTCGGCTTCCTCGATCCACTGGACCACGCGCTTTGCATCGTCCTCGCTGATCAGCGGACCGACGAAGGTCTCGGGATCGCGCGGGTCGCCGCCGCGCAAGGCGCCGACCTGCTCGACGAGACGTTCGGTCAGCGCGTCGTAGATCGCGTCGTGGACCAGCACTCGCTGAACCGAAATGCAGCTCTGGCCCGCCTGGTAGAAGCCGCCGAAGACCAGGCGTTCGACGGCGTCGTCGAGATCGGCGTCGGCGTCGACCAGGCAGGCGGCGTTGCCGCCGAGTTCCATGACCACCGGTTTCTTGCCGGCCTTGCCCTTGAGCATCCAGCCGACCTTGTCGGAACCGGTGAAGCTCATCAGCTTCAGGCGCTCGTCCTCGGTGAACCGGGCCGCGTCCTCGCGCGGCACCGGCAGGATCGAGAAGGCGCCCTCGGGCAGGTCGAACTCGGCCAGGATCTCGCCGAGCACCAGCGCACCGATCGGCGTCTTTTCGGCCGGCTTCAGGATGAACGGGCAACCGGCGGCGATCGCCGGGGCGATCTTGTGCGCAACCAGGTTGTACGGGAAATTGAACGGCGTGATGAACGACACCGGGCCGATCGGGACCCGTTTCCAGAATCCGAGGACGCCCTCGGATCGCTCGGCGATGTCCATCGGCAGCACCTCCCCGCCGATCCGGGTCGCTTCCTCGGCGGCGATCCGGAAGGTGTCGATCAGGCGCTGGACCTCGCCGCGCGCGTCCTTGATGACCTTGCCGCCCTCGACGAGGAGGATCTCGGCCAGTTCGTCGAAGCGCTCGACGAATCGATCGGCGCAGCCGTTCAGGACGTCGCGCCGGCGATGGGCCGGCAGCCTTGCCATCGCCGGCGTCGCCTCGACGGCCGCCGCGATCGCTCGATCGACGACCGCGTCGTCGGCAAGCGCCACGCGGGTGGCGACCTCGCCGGTGTGTTTGTCGATCACCTCCAGGTCGCGGTTCGCGTCCACGGCCCGGTTGGCCAGATAGTACGGATACGAAGACTGGATCGTCATGGCGGGTCTCGCGGTGTGCGTCAACCCCAGAGGGTAACCGATCGTCCGGCGGCGACCCGCGATCCCGACCGCCGACACCCGGCCCGCTGCTGCCCGACTCGCCGAATATCACGGAAAGAGCGCCGGGGTCCATTAGAATGGCGCTCCGATTTCCTTCCCGACTCCGGAGTGCGCCGATGGGCCATCGCCTTTCCAAGATCTACACCCGCACCGGCGACGACGGCACGACCGGCCTCGGCGACGGCACCCGCACGCAGAAGGACAGCCTTCGCGTCGAGGCCTATGGCACCGTCGACGAGCTCAACAGCGCCATCGGCGTGGTCATCGCCGCATTGCCCGGCGCAACCGACGATGGTTCGCTCAGTTCGATGCTGCTCGACGTACAGCACGACCTGTTCGACATCGGCGGCGAATTGTGCATCCCGGATACCACGCTGATCGGCGACCGCCACATCGAGCGGCTGGAAAACGAGCTCGACCGGATCAACGCCGACCTGCCGCCGCTGAAGGACTTCATCCTGCCCGGCGGCAACCTGGCCGCGGCGCAGGCCCACCTGGCCCGCACCATCTGCCGACGCGCCGAGCGCCGGGTCATCGCGCTGGCCCGCCACGAAGCGGTCAGCGACACGCTGCTGCGCTACCTCAACCGCTTGTCGGACCTGTTGTTCGTGCTGGCCCGGAGCGTTGCCCGTGCCACCGGCACCGGCGAGATCCTCTGGGACCACGACCGCGACCGCTGAGGAATCCGGCATGGCTCGCACCTCCGTCGATCCGGCGCCACTGATCGTGTTCACCCATCCGGCCTGCGCCGGCCACGACCCGCTGCCCGGCCACGCCGAGCAGCCGGCCCGCCTGCAGGCCGCACTGGACGGCCTCGGCCAGCTCGACGCGCTCGACCTGCGCGATGCCGAACCGATCGGCGGCGAGCGCCTGGCCCGCGTCCACACCGCGCCCTACCTGGCCGAACTCGATGCGCTGGAGCGGCGCATCTACAGCGAGAATCGCGCCTTCGCGCTGGATCCCGACACGCACGTCGGCCCCGGCAGCTTCGACGCCATCCGTCGCGCCGCCGGTGCAGCCTGCCAGGCTGCCGAGGCCGCCCTCGCCGAGCGCCGCAGCAGCTTCGCCGCCGTGCGCCCTCCCGGCCACCACGCCGAGGCCGGTCGCGCGATGGGCTTCTGCGTCTACAACAGCATTGCCCTGGCCGCCGACGCCGCGCTGGCCCGGCCCGGCGTCGAGCGCGTGGCGGTGGTCGATTTCGACGTCCACCACGGCAACGGCACCGAGGCGATCTTCGCCGGGCGGGACGATGTGCTGTTCCTGTCCAGCCACCAGCTGCCGCTGTACCCGGGCACCGGCGATCCGGCCGAGACCGTGGCCCGAAACGTCCACAACGCCGCTCTGCCCCCCGGATCGGGCAGCAACCAGTTCCGCGACGCCTGGCAGGCCGACCTGCTCCCCGCCCTGGACCGCTTCGCACCGCACCTGATCCTCGTCTCGGCCGGTTTCGATGCCCACTGGCGCGACCCGCTGGCCCAGCTGGACCTGAAAGACGAAGACTATTTCTGGATCGGTCACCAGCTGCTCGGGCTGGCACGAACGCACTGCGGTGGTGCGCTGGCGGCATCGCTGGAGGGCGGCTACGACCTGCAGGCATTGGCCGATTCGGTGCTGGCGTTCGCCGAGGGGATCACGTTCGAGCATTGAAAGTCGGTCCGGCGTTCTGCCTGTGTCTTGCCGAGTCCCTTGCGACTGGGCTTGCCTGGCCCGAGTCAGACCTCAACACAGAAATCGAATAGCGTTTTGCCCGCCTGCTTCACGGGCTGATCGCGAGGTGGTTCGTGGCGACAGGAAGTACACGAAAGTGCAGTTCCTGTCGCCCGGGTCAGCAAAGCGCACCCGGGGTTTTCGCTTGCGTTCTTGACGTCAAAGGCGTTTCGCGGCTGGCTGCGCCAGCTGATGCGAGGTACTTCTGAGGCCCCGAAAGTACCCGGAATGGCTGCGCGAACATCGCCGCCCGGCCTGCGGCCGGGTGCCCTGGAATGCTCGGTGCGAGCGGGGCCAGAAGAACTCGCTGCGCGCCTTCGGCGCTTCGCTCGGACACCTTCCGGCCCGATTGTCATGACAAGCGCGCTCGCCCCTGCGCTTCTCGGCGGCGCTGACGGCGGGGCACGTCAAACGCCGACCCGCACTCCGTTCCACCTGTTGGAGGGCGCTTGCGCGCGAACGGGTTCTGCCGGGGCCACCCTTCGCCCGCAAGCGGCCTCCAACAGGCCAGCGATGGCGCCCGCCTTTCCGTGGCGATGGGTTGAATCTGTCTCGAGGGTACCGAAAAGCGCAGGGACGAGTGGAACGATTGCCATCACAATCCGCCGCTGCATGTCTGAGCGTAGCGAGCGCAAGCGAACGAAGCGAGTTCAGCGGACCCCACTCGCACCGAGCATCGCAGGGAACCCGAGCGAAGCTCGGGCGCCATTGCGGGAAAAGCGCTCTTGCTTGTGCTGGTCATGACGATCGTCGCCACAAGAGACACGCGCATCAGCTGGCGAAGCAGGCGGCGAAAGCCCTTCCTGATTACGCATGAACCTCGGCCACGGTCGGGTAGCGTCCCGACATCGGAGCGTCGCGGCAGGCGATACAGGCAAGCCGTTGGATCATCCGATCGGATTCGAAGGACGGGCTTCCATCACAAGCGAGATTCCAGCCCGACGCCGGACTGGCAGAAAGACCGCCTGTTGGAGGGCGCTTGCGCGCGAACGACTTCGGAAGCGGCCACCCTTCGCGCGCAGGCGCCCTCCAACAGTCGAACCCGGGCAAAAAGCGCTTTCGAAGGGTCCTGGCTTGCTGTTCTCGAGTTTCCTGCACGCCTCCGGAAGGCTGTACTACCGGCTGAGAAACGTGCCTGATCAGGAAGCCCTTTGAACCATCGAAAAAGAGGAAATGGAGCGGGCGAACGGAATCGAACCGTCATCACGAGCTTGGGAAGCTCGGGTAATCACCATTATACGACGCCCGCTTCGGCCCCCATTATCGCCGCGGGAAAATCGGCTGGCAAGCCGTCTCAGCGAACCACGAACACCGACACGTCGCTGTGTCGGACCAGCCAGGCGGCGTGCGAGCCGATCAGGTGCAGCGCGTCGGCCACGCCCGGCGGATGCGAGCCCATGACGACGAGATCGGCGCCGGTCTTCTCGATGCCCTCGAGCAGGCGCTTCTCGAGTTCCGCACCCGGGTCGTTACTGGTCAGGGTCAGCGCCTCGGTGGTGATGCCGGCGCGGCTGCCCTGCTCGCGCGCGAACATGTCGAGCTCGGCGGCGAATTTTTCCGGTGTGCGGGCCACGGCGTTCGGCACCTTGCCGGACACGGCCACGTAGGTCACGGGGGCCTCGTACTGTCGCGCCAGGTCGGCGGCGGCGTCGAGTGTGCGTTCCATCCGGTCGGCGTGGTCGAGCGCCACCGGCACCATGATTCGTTCGAACATGTCGCTTTCCTCCCTCCTCGACTCAGACCTCGACGGCCTCGATGGCCTGGTTGAGCTGGTGTTCGTGCCAGAGCCCGAGCGCGAGACTCACGCACATCGCCAGCAGCACGAAGGTGAACGGAAGCCCGGTGCTGACCGCGCCGGCCTGCAGCGCATCGAGCGCGGCGGTCCCGCCGATCGAAAGCAGCACGGCGGCGATCACGCCCTGCATGATCGCCCAGAACACGCGCTGGGTCACCGGTGCGTCGGTCTTGCCGCCGGACGTAATGGAATCGATGACCAGCGAGCCGGAATCCGATGAGGTGACGAAGAACACCAGCACCAGGCAGATTCCGAGCAGCGAGGTCAGCGAGGCCAGCGGCAGGTTGTCGAGCATCTGGAACAGCACCAGGGCTTCGTCGCCGATGCCGTCGGCCAGCTGGCCGATGCCCTGTTCGATCTGGTCCAGCCCGCTGCCTCCGAACGCGGCCATCCAGACGGTCGTGACCAGCGTCGGAACGACCAGCACGGCGGTCAGGAACTGGCGAACGGTCCGGCCGCGCGAGACGCGGGCAATGAACATGCCGACGAACGGCGACCAGGAAATCCACCAGGCCCAGTAGAAAATCGTCCACTCGTGATAGAACGTGTCGTCGGTGCGGCCGACCGGGTTGCTCAGCGGCAGGATGGACTGGAAATAGCCGCTCAGGGTCTGGCCGTAATTGACGACGAATGCCGACAGCGAACCGGCAACGATCACGAACAGAAGCAGCACCAGCGCCAGCGACATGTTGATGTTCGACAGCAGCTTGACCCCGCCGTCGATGCCGCGCAGCACCGAGATCAGCGCCAGCGCGGTCACGCAGCCGATGATGACCAACTGGGTCGGCAGCCCGCCTTCGAGGTCGAACAGGAAGCCGATACCGGCCGCCGCCTGCTGCGCTCCGAAGCCCAGCGACGTGGCAAGCCCGAAGATGGTGGCCAGCACCGCGAGGATGTCGATGACATTGCCGATCGGCCCCCAGACCCGATCACCGAGCAGCGGGTAGAAGGTCGACCGGATGGTCAGCGGCAGGCCCTTGTTGTAGCTGAAGAAGGCCAGCGCCAGCGCCACCACGGCGTAGATCGCCCATGGATGCAGGCCCCAGTGATACATCGTCGCGCCCAGCGCGGCCGGACGCGCCTGTTCGGTGTAGCCCTCGATGTCCAGCGGTGTGCCGTACCAGTCGGTGTAGTACGCGGCCGGTTCGGCCACGCCCCAGAACATCAGTCCGATGCCGATGCCGGCAGCAAACAGCATCGCGAACCACGAGACCAGCGAAAAGTCCGGCTCGGCGTCGTCGCCGCCGATGCGGATGCGGCCGACCGGCAGCAGGATCAGGGCAATGCAGAACAGCACGAAGACATTGCCGGCCGACAGCAGCACCCAGTCGAACACCACCTGGATCCACGCCTTGGTCGATTCCAGCCCGTCCTTGGCCGCTTCGGGGAACAGCAACGACAGCGCGACGAACAGCACGATCAGGCTCGCGCTGATGAAGAACACCGGGTTGTGCATATCGAGCCCGAAGCGCTCGATATTGTCCTGGCCGACCTCGTAGTCGGTCTCGTAGACCTCTTCGAGGTCGGCGATCAGCTGTTCGGCGTCTGTGCTTTGTTCATGCACCTGGCTCTCCGGAGATGGGTCAGGGGAATGGCGATCCTGCAACGACCGACGAGCGGCCGGGATCGAACGAGGACCCGGTTGTGCCGGGCCGACTGCATCAGACCAGTCCGCGGGGTCGGAACCAGCGATCGTGCAGGTTGAGCGCGTACCGATCGGTCATGCCCGCCACGAAGTCGATTGCCTGGAGCTGCACGGGATCGTCGTCGCGGCGGTAGCTGTCGGGAATCTGGTCGGGGTTGCTGCACAGGTGTTCGACCAGCTGGTGGATGACCACGCGGGCCCGTTCGGCCTGGGCGCGGGATTCGGGGCGCAGGTAGACGCGCTCGAACATGAAGTCGCGGAAGACCCGCATGGCCTGCAGCACGTCGGCGCGCATCAGCACCCGGCCGCGAGCGATCGATTCGTCGATCACCGCGTCGATCATGCGGCCGATCCAGGAATCATCGACGAAGTCGCCGAGCACCGCGGTGACCTCGCCGGGCAGGTCCTTGTGCGTGACCAGGCCGGCCCGGACAGCGTCGAGCAGGTCGTGATTCAGGTAGGCGATGCGGTCGGCAAAGCGGCAGACCCAGCCCTCCGGGGTGTGCGGCGGCGGATCGACGCGCCAGGTGTGGGCCCGGATGCCGTCGAGCACTTCCCAGCTCAGGTTCTTCGGCTCGAGGAGGCGGAAGATGCGCACCCCCTGCTCCGAATGCAACCACTCGCCGTGCTCGACGTACTCCGACAGTGCAGCCTCGCCGGTGTGTCCGAACGGCGTGTGACCGCAATCGTGGCCGAGGCAGATCGCCTCGGTCAGGTCCTCGTTCAGGTCCAGTGCACGGGCGATGGCACGGGCGATCTGGGTGACCTGCAGGGTATGGCTCATCCGGGTGACGAAATGATCCCCCTCGGGATTGATGAACACCTGGGTCTTGTGTTTGAGCCGCCGGAACGCCTTGGAATGAGCGATCCGGTCCCGATCGACTTCGAACACGGTACGCAACGGGTCGGGCAGCTCGTCGCGTTCGCGGCCGCGCGACTCCACCGATCGCGTCGCCAGCGGCGACAGCAGCGCTTCCCGCTCCTCGCGCATCGCCCGCGTGACCCGGCGGACGCCGGGACGCGTCTGTTCAGCAGTAGAAGACATGGGGCCATTCTACCCCGGCCGCGTCGAGGCCGGGCCGGGCCGGTCAGCTGCGGATGATCCGGCGCCGGATTTCACCCGACAGCATGTCGATCAGCAGCACCACCAGAATGGTCAGGATCAGCACCGCTGCGGCCTTGTCGAAGTGTCGATAGCGCAGGGTGTTCAGCAGCACGCCGCCGACCCCGCCGGCCCCGACCACGCCGAGCACCGCCGAGGCGCGGATGTTGAGTTCGAACCGGAACAACCAGTGCGCGACGATTTCCGGCAGCACCGCCGGCAGCACCGCCCAACGCAGCGCCAGCAGGCGCGAACCGCCGGCGGCCTCGACCGCTTCGACGGTACCGAAGTCCAGCGAGTCGACGACCTCGGCGCCGAGCTTGGTCAGCATGCCCACCGACGAAATACCGATGGCCAGCGCGCCGGCGAAGGCGCCGAGGCCGACGATCGGCACGAAGTAGATCGCCAGCAGGATCTCGGGAAACGCGCGGGCCGTGGCCGAGATCAGCTTGACACCACGCGCCAGGCGGGGAAACAGCACGCGCGACCCGATCAGGGCCAGCGGCAGCGACAGGATCGCGGCGATGATGGTCCCGATCCAGGCGATCTGGATCGACTCCACGATCGCCGGCAGCACCCGGTCCCAGCCGTAGGCCATGTCGGCCGGCCAGAAGAACGAAAGCACCCGGGCCACGCCGGCCGGGACTTCGATCAGCCGGTCCGGGGTGAACCCGATCGCCGCCAGCGAGCCGAAGAACAGCACGCCGATGACGAAGGTCACCATGGTGCCGAAACCGATCGGCGGTCCCGGGCGCTTCAGCGGATCGATACTCACGGGCGGTTTCGGCGCGGTCATGTCAGTCGCTTCCGGATCGATTCGCTGATCTCCTCGATGATCAGCACCGCGACCAGCACGGCGAGGATGATCATGGTCACCCGCTCGTACTCGAAGTTGGCGCGCTGGGTCTCGAGGATCATGCCGATGCCGCCGGCCCCGACCAGGCCGAGCACCACCGAGGCGCGGATGTTCAGCTCGAAGGCGTAGAGGGCGTAGCTGACGTACTGCTGCATGGCCTGCGGCAGCGCGCCGAACTGGATCATCTGCAGCCAGTTGCCGCCGGCGGCGCGGATCGCCTCGGGCAGGCCCATGTCGATCGACTCCAGCGACTCCGAATACAGCTTCGAGATCACCGCCACCGTGAACACGGTCAGCGCCAGCGCCCCGGCGACCGGACCGAAGCCGACCGCGGTCGCGAACAGCATGGCCCAGAACAGGTCGGGCAGCGTGCGCAGGATGTTCATGAAGTTGCGGTCGACGAACCAGGTCGGTCGGTTCGGGGTCAGGTTGCGCGCGGCCAGCACCGCCACCGGAATGGCCAGGATGCCGCCGACCACCGTGCCGATGATCGCGATGTAGACCGTTTCCATCATCGGCCCGGCCAGGCGCGGCAGGAAACCGAAATCGGGCGGCCAGGATTCCTCGAGCAGGCGCGTGCCGCCGGCGATGTTGCAGGCCAGTTCACTGGCCGAGAACCCGATGCCGTAGGCCGACCACACGGTCATCGCGGCCAGGAACCCGACCACGCCGATCCACAGCGGCCAGTTCGGCGACGGCCGCGCCGGGATCATTCTCCGCCCCCCTCGCCGCCTTCGACCGCCTCGTCCTCGACCACGTCGTCGGCGGTCAGGTCGCGACCGTAGATGTCGCGGAAGTCCTCGTCGGTCACGGTCCTGGCCGAGCCGTCATAGACCAGTTCGCCGAAGCGCAGCCCGATGATCCGATCGCCGTACTCGCGGGCCAGGTCGAGAAAGTGCAGATTGACCAGGGTGGTGATGCCCAGCTCGCGGTTGATCCGGACCAGGTCGCGCATGATCTGGTGGGTGGTCACCGGATCGAGCGACGCGACCGGCTCGTCGGCCAGGATGATGGCCGGCTGCTGGGCCAGCGCCCGGGCGATGCCGACCCGCTGCTGCTGGCCGCCGGACAGCTGGCTGGCCTTGACCCAGGCCTTGTCGGTGATCCCGACCCGCTTCAGCGCATCGGCGGCGATCTCACGGTCCTCGCGCGGCCACAGGCCCAGCATCGAGCGCCAGGCCGGGACATGGGCCAGCCGACCGATCAGCACGTTGGACATCACCGACAGGCGTTTGACCAGCCGGAAATCCTGAAAGATCATGCCGATGTTCTTGCGGACCCGGCGCAGCTGTCGAGTCGAACCGGTGTTCAGGGCCTCGCCGTTGATCTCGACCCGACCGCTGGTCAGCGTGTTCAGGCCGTTGATCGCGCGCAGCAGCGTCGACTTGCCGGCGCCCGACGAGCCGACGATGACGACGAACTCGCCCGGCTGGATCTCGAGATCGAGGTCCTTCATGCCGACCACGCCGTTGGGATAGACGATGCCGGCGTCGTGGAAGCGGATGGCGCCGGAGCGCGAAGTCATTGGGCGTTCGCTCATGGAAGTCCTCGTGCGGGCGCGCTACTGGCGGATGATTTCGTAGGCCGACCGGACCGGGTCGTACATGCCGGGCTCGAAGCGCTGGAACCCGTCGATCTCGTAGAGAACCCACAGGATCTTCTGGTCGTCCGGCAGGTGCGCCTGTTCTTCGGTCAGTTTCAGGAAGGCCCGGATGATGGCTTCCCTCAGGTCGTCGGGCAGTCCCGGCCGCAGCTGGACACCGTCGTTCGGGATCATCGGTGCGTAATCGAACACGATCGCCTTCTCGCCGATGTCCGGGTACTGGCCGCAGATCATGTTGCGGGCGTCCTCGTAGGCCACGCCGAAGCGGGTATCGCCGGCGTAGACGGCCAGCACCGCCGCGTCGTGGCCGCCGACGAACAGCCCGTTGACGTCGCGCTCCGGGTCGATGCCCATGTCCATCAGCTGGACGGCCGGGAAGAGGTAGCCCGAGGTGCTGTTCGGGTCGACGAAAGCGACCGTCTCGCCGCGGACCTGTTCGAGGTCGCCCTCGCACTGCAGGAAGGTGCGGGTCACGTTCTGGCGGCCGGCCACGCGCGATTCGCAGATCCGTTCGACGGCCACCGGCGGCGTGCGGCACACCGACGGGTCGTTGGTCATCCACTGGGTCCGGTAGCCGGTTTCGCCGCGGCGGGTGGAAATCAGGATCGGTTCGAGGTCGTAGCGCCGCTCGCCCAGCATCGCCGCGAACGGCGGCAGCATGCCGATATCGGCCCGGCCGGCGCCCAGCGCCTCGACCAGGCCGGTGTAGTCCTGCGGCACGAACGAGGTCACCGGCACGCCCAGCTCGGCCTCGAGGTACTCGGCCAGCGGATCGAGGTTGTCGACCAGCGCATCGGCCTCCAGTGCCGGCACCAGGCCGAGCACCAGCTCCTTCGGCCAGCCGCGCTCGTCGACCGGCTCGCCCGGGCAGCAGCCGGCCAGCATCAGGGCCAGCATGGCGGCACCGAGCAGGCGCAGGACACGGCGGGAACGAACGGCTGGACTCATCGCGCCCGAGCATACCCGAAGCTTTCCGGGGGAATGTTGCATTCGCATGACGGTCAGTGCGTGGCCTCGATGGCGTGCGCGCGGAGCAGGTCCAACGGCACGTGCTCCAGGGTGCGCTGGTGGGTGGCCGCGAGCGCCACGCGCGGCGCGCAGCCGGCCCGCGCCGCTTCCAGCCAGCGCAGCGCGCACAGGCACCAGCGCTGGCCGGGGCGGAGCCCCGGAAAGCCGAACTCCGGCCGCGGTGTCATCAGGTCGTTGCCGCGCGCGGCGCTGAATTCGAGGAACTCGCGGGTCATGACCGAGCAGACCGTGTGACAGCCGGCGTCTTCGGCGGAGGTGTTGCAGCAGCCGTCGCGGTAGAAGCCGGTGACCGGATCGCGGCCGCACTCGGCCAGTTCGCCGCCGAGCACGTTGACGGCCGGGGCGCGGTTCACTGGCCGGCGTCCGCTTCGAACAGCCCCGGGTAGGCGGCCCAGCGGCCCTCGGGCGGAAACGACTGGCGCCGGGACGCGGCCTGCAGCCCCTCGAGCATCGTCGATTCGGCGCCCTGGCCCAGCGCTGCGCGGATCGCGGCGACCGCCCGGTCGGGCGCATCGCGCAGCTGGCCGCGCGGAATCCGCACGATGCGGAGCGGCAGATGCGCCTCGACCTGCGCCCACAGCGCCTGTTCCTGGCGCCACGCGGCGCGCAGTTCATCGATCGCGGCGTAGCCGCTCAAGCGCCAGTACAGTTCGAGATCGCGCTCGTCGGCCTCCGGCATCAGCACGATCAGCTCCGGGAAATAGCGCGCCAGCACCGGGATGGCGGTCGCCTCCCACCAACCGAAATCGATCACCGGACCGGCCGCGCGGCTGTTTTCGAAGCCGCGCAGGAAGCGGCGGCGGCCGGTGTGGAGCGTGGCCTCCGGAAGGCCCTCGGCTTCGCTCGGCGGCATCGGGATATCCAGCGCTTCGCGTCGGCGGCGCGCGCCTTCCGGGTCCAGCGGACGGAACGACGGATCGGCGGCAATCGCCGCCGCGATCAGCTCGCGCCCCGCTCCGGGCCAGCCGGCCAGCAGCACCGGCGGCGGCAGGTCGTCGTCCGGAACCTCGAATTCCTCGGCACGCCACTCGTGATCGAGCCACTGCTCGATCAGACCGGTGCCGTGCTGCGGCGCCAGCACCCGGGCATGCGGGGCGGCGACCCAGGCGGCCTGGTCGAGATGCCGCATGGCCGCGTCCGGACGATCGGCCCGGTCGTAGAGACTGGCCAGCATCTGATGAAGCCGCGGATGGTTTGCGGCATCGACCTCCGGCGAGGCAAGCAAGCGTTCCAGCGGCTCGCAGGCGTCGTCGAAGCGCTCGAGCGCACGACAGGCCTCGACCCAGACGAAGACCGCGTCCGGATCCGGCGTGGCCGATTCCATCAGCGGGTTCAGCGCCCTGGCCACGCCGTCGAGGTCGCCGTCGAGCATCCCGAGCCGTCCCGCCATCAGGCGCGCCTCGCGGGCGACCCGGGGCTGCGGACTGGCCTGCAGCTCGCCGAGCTGCGCATGGGCCTCGTCGGTTTCGCCCAGCGCGTGGGCCGTGCGCGCCTTCAGCAGGGCGACGTCGGCCATGCCGTCGTCGACCTCGGCGATCCGCTCGCGCGCCGCGGCCGGATCACCGGCCAGCAGCTGCATCTCGGCCGAGCGCAGCGCCAGCGTACGGTCGGTCGGCCACTTCTCGCGCGCCTGCTCGAGCAGCTGCCAGGCCTGCTGCTGGTCGCCGAGCCGGGTCAGGCAGGTCACGGCACCGAGCACGCTGCTGGCGCCGCCGTAGTTGCGTCGGATCGCTTCGCGATAATGGGTGAGCGCCTCGCGGTCCTGGCCCTTGGTGCGCAGCACCGCGGCCAGTCCGCCGTGCAGTTCGCCGGAGTCCGGCGCTTTCTTCAGCGCATTGCGCAATGCCTGCTCGGCGAAATCGACGTGGCCCTGGGCAAGGTAGACCCGGGCCATCGCGTCCTGGGCCGACGGGTGGTCGGGGTCGAGTTTCACCGCCTGGCTGGCCAGCGAATGGGCCTCGTCGACCTGCCCGGCCTGGACCAGCGCACGGCCAAGCGCCGCAAGAGCCGGGACGTGGTCGGCGCGCGCGCGCAACGCCACCCGCAGCTCGGAGATCGCGCGCGTCAGGTCGCCGCGGTGGATCGACATCACGCCCATCATGGTCCGGGCCTCGACGTGGTTCGGATCCAGCGCCACGGCCTGCGCCAGGGCTTCGCGCGCCTCGTCCTCCCGCCCCAGTTCGGCCAGCAGGCGCCCGTGGTAGTAGTGGGCCGCGGCGCTGCCGTCGCCGAGTTCGGCGGCGCGCGACAGGCTCTTCAGCGCGGCTTCGTACTTGTTCAGCGCGCGCCGACACAGACCCAGCATCATCAGCGCCTGCCAGTTCTCGGGCTCGGCCTCGACAATGCGTTCGAACAAGCGCTCGGCTTCGTTGTAGCGGCCATCGGAGAAGAGTTTCGCGGCCTGACGACTCAGGTCCGGTTCAGGTGCAGACATAGTTCACTCACGATTCGTTGTTGGATCCAGGATTCCATCCGCCAGCTGCTCAGGAATCCGCAATGCCCGCCGTGCTCGAGAATCTCGAGATCGAGGGCGGGCGGCCGCGGCAGCGCTTCGAAATCCCCCACGGGGATGATCGGATCGTCGGCGGCGGTCACGACGAGGCTGGAGACGGTCAGGCCGTCCAGGTAGTCCCCGGCGATCGAATACCCCTCGAGGTAGGCGTCCAGGTCCGGAAACTCGGTATAGGCCTCGACCAGCCAGCGAGTCTGGTCGTTCAGGTTCCGGTGCCGAAGCCACGGGTCGAGATTGTACCGCTCCGGATACAGCGCCTGCTTGCGCTTCAGGCTCCGGCGCCACTTCCGGACGAAGTACTGCTCGTAGACCGACAGTCCCTCTTCCAGCGCCTTCAGCACGTGCTTGGGCCGGATCACGGGACTGACGGCGACGACGCGGTCGAGCTCGAAGCCGTGCGCCGGCGCGTTGCGCGCCACGCGCAGCGCGAAATTGCCGCCGAGCGAGAAGCCGACCAGGAACACGGGACCCGGCCGGTGGCGATCGGCCAGCTGGCCCACCGCGTCGAGCACCTCGTCGAGCAGGCAGGAATGGAACAGGCCCTCGTTGAGGTGGTGCGACGGCCCGTGGTCACGGAAATTCAGCCGGAAGGTCTCGAAGCCCGCCGCGTCCAGCGCCAGCGCGGCGTCGAGCAGGTAGTTCGACTCGGCACTGCCCTCCCAGCCGTGGAGCAGGATCGCCAGGCCGCCGTTGGGACGGGCCGGCACGCTGTGGTGGCCGAGCAGCCGGGTGCCGTCGGAGGCCGTCAGGATCTCGTCGCGACTGGCCGTTCGGTAGGCCCGCGATCGGCGTCGCAGCCCGAGCTTGCGCAGCGGACTCGAGGTCAGGATGGACTGCACGTGCGCATTGGCCAGCCAGCCGGCCGGCGCGTAGGGCCCGGGATCGCGGATCGGGGAATCAGTCGGCATCGACATCACAGTACATCTCGGTCACCTGGCGCTGGGCTTCGCGGGCCAGTTCGTTGCGTCCGGCGCCGCGGCTGGCCATCGGCGAACCGATTCGAACCTGGACCTCGCAGGCCGGCCGACCGAGGGCGCCGACGACCAGCCCGGCAAAGCTCGTGCCCGGGCCGAACACCTGTTCGCCGTGCAGGTCGCCGTCGCGCCAGTAGCGGATGGCCACCGGCAGCACCGGCGCGCCGGCGCGGATCGCCGGACCGAACAGGCGCGGGTGGAACCGGCCGACGCCGCGCGCCAGGTGGATGCCGCCCTCGGGAAAGACGCCGACGATCCGGCCGGCGCGCAGCAGTGCGGCCATCCGCCGGGCCGCGCGCCGGCGCGATTCCTCCGACCCGCGCCGGATGAAGATCGTGCCGACCGCGCGCGCCAGGAAGCCGACCAGCGGCCACTCGCGGATGTCGTGCTTGGCGACCAGCCACAGCGGCGCCACGGCGTGCAGCACCGGAATGTCGAAGCCGCTGATGTGATTGGCGACGATCAGGCCCGGTCGTTCGGGCAGCGTGCCGTGGATGCGCAGCCGGTAGCCGAGTACGCGCAGCAGGATCCGGGCGTAGCCCCGCTGGACCCGCAGCGCGACCGGCTGCCCGGCCACTTCGAGGTCGCGAACGCCGGGCAGCAGCGCCAGCAGCAGCACCGGAAGCCCGATGACCGCCACGACCAGCAGCAGCGGCAGCCGGAGCAGCATCCGCCATGCCCGCGGCGTCGCCGGATCGGCCTCGGGAACGGCATCGAAGATGGATGGATCGGAATGCACGCGTGGCTGCAGGGACGGCGGACGCCGCCTTGATGCGGAATCCGGTATTTTAACGGCCTCGTTCACCGCGCACCGCACCCCTGCTCCGGCCCAGCACCGGTCAGGCCGCGATCAGCCCCAGGAGTACCATGTCCGCCCACGCCCCGAAACCCGCGACCGTCACGCTGTCGCCCAGCCACCGTGCCTTCGACGCACAGCCCGACGAAACCCTGCTGGCCGCCGCGCTGCGCCAGGGCGTCATGCTGCCCTACAGCTGCAAGAACGGGACCTGCGCCAGCTGCAAGTGCCGGCTGGTCGAGGGTCGGGTTCGCTATCCGTTCAATCCGCCCGATGCGCTCGGCGCCGACGACGTGGCCGACGGCCAGGTGCTGGCCTGCCAGGCCGTGGCCGACGGACCGGTGGTGCTCGAAGCGCGCGAGATCGAGCAGGTCGCCGATCTTCCGGTCCGGATGATGCCGGCCCGGGTCGAATCGATCGAGGACCTCACGCCGGACGTGCGCCGGCTGCGCCTGAAGCTGCCGCGCGGCCAGCGGCTGCAGTTCCTGGCCGGCCAGTACATCGACATTCTGCTGCCCGGCGGCAAGCGTCGCGCCTTCTCGATCGCCTCGACGCCGGCGGAGACGGACTTCATCGAGCTGCACGTCAAGTACGTCGACGGCGGCGGCTTCACCGGCCACGTCTTCGACGGCATGCAGGTCGGCGAGATCGTCCGCTTCGAGGGCCCGCTGGGGACCTTCTTCGTCCGACTGGGCAGCCCGCGACCGATCCTGATGATGGGCGGCGGCACCGGCTTCGCGCCGCTCAAGGCGATGATCGAGGACCTGCTCGCCGCCGGCGACGACCGGCCGATCACGCTGTACTGGGGCGTGCGCACGGAAGCCGACCTGTACGCGAAGGCGCTGATCGACGAAATCGCCGAGCGCCACCACGATTTCCGCTTCGTGCCCGTGCTCAGCGAACCGGACGCCGGCTGGGACGGTCGCACGGGCTTTGTCCACGAGGCGCTGCTGGCCGACCACCGGAACCTGACCGCCTACGAGATCTACATGTCCGGCCCGCCGGCCATGGTCCACGGCGCGCGCACCGCGTTCCTCGAGCGCGGCGTCAGCGAGGACCACCTGCACTACGACTCGTTCGACTTCGCCCCCGACGTGCCGCCGCAGGCCGGGGCCTGACTCACTCCGGCGCGTCGAGCACGATCAGGGTGATGTTGTCGCGGCCGCCCGCCTCGAGCGCCTGGTCGGCCAGCGAAACGCCGATGGCTTCCAGGTCGTCGCTGGTCTTCAGCGCGTCGAGGATGTCGGCGTCCTCGACCTCGCCGGTCAGGCCGTCCGTGCACAGCAGCAGGCGATCGCCGGCCTGCCAGGCGTAGCGGGCCGTCTCGATCGTAGGCAGGCCCTCGCGCTGGCCGATGCAGTCGGTCAGCATGTGGCGCTGGGGGTGGGAGCGCGCCTGTTCGGCGGTGATCCGGCCCGAATCCAGCAGCCGCGACGCCACATTGTGGTCGCGGGTCAGGCACTGGAAGCGATCGGTCGCCGGCGAATAGCGATAGATGCGGCTGTCGCCGACCCAGGCCAGTTCGAAGCCGTCGCCGTTTTCGCGCACGGCGACCAGCGTCGTGCCCATCTCGCTGAGTTCCGGGTCGTCGGCCTGGGCCATGCGCACCTGCGAGTGCGCGACCTCGAAGGCATCGGCCAGCTCCATGCCGTGGGTCACCGCCTGTTCGACGGCTTCGGCGGCGATCCGGCTGGCCTCGGCGCCCCCGGCATGCCCCCCCATTCCATCGGCCACCACCCAGAGTCCTGCATCGGGGCGCGTCAGGACGCGATCCTGGTTGCTCGAGCGCACGCGGCCCAGGTGGGTCACGGCGTAATACCGGTCCGTCATCGACTCCGTTCCCTTCCGGTCACTCGCGCAGTATCGCACCCCAGGACCGCTCATTGGTCTGTTGTTACAGGGTTGTAACGGATTCCGGGCCGGAATCCGCCAAAAAAAAACGGCGCCCGGGGGGGGCGCCGTTCGTAGTGCCTTCGATTCGAATCAATCGGACGCTGCAGCCGTGATCCGGGCCGGAGGCGTCAGACCGCCGTCCTCGGTCAGCAGGATTTCACCGAACCGGATGGCCCCGGGGCTGACGTTGGAGATGGTGATCGTAAGTTCCTGGGTATCCACCGGCACCTCGATCGGATCGATCTCGAGGCCGTCGGCGAAGATGAAGTCGCTGCGGGCATCGAGGCTGAACGAGGACGGCGTCACCAGGATGTCCATGCCGGCGCCGTCGGTGGTGACCGTCCAGGCGGTCGGGAAGTCCCGGCCGGCCCGGACCGTGCGCGTAAAGGTGCACTCCGGCGAACAGTCCATGTCGCGCACCGACGGCAGGTTCAACATCCGCACGTCACCGCCGGCGGCCGGATTGGCGGCCAGGAAGTTGTCGAAGATTTCGTCCATCACCAGGCCGGCCAAGGCGGCCGCGGTCAGGTCGACCCGGCCGGACCCGACATCATCCCAGTCCCACGGTGTGACCCCGTCTTCCTTGGTTCCCGAGTCGCCGGTCGCCGTCATCTGCAGGGCCGATTTGACTTCCATCGGCCCCCAGTCCGGCTGTGCCTGTCGCACCAGCAGGGCCGCGCCGGCGACATGGGGGCTGGACATCGACGTCCCACTGAGGACCCCGTACTGGGTCGGATCGGCAACGGCCGCATAGATTCCGACACCGGGTGCCGTGATGTTGGGCTTCTGCAGGTTCTGCAGCGGTGCCTGCGACGGTCCGCGCAGGCTGAAGTCGGCCAGCACGTCGCCCGGACTCGCGATCAGGTCGAAGTCCATCGTCGCCGTGGTCGGGTTGAGGTCGACGAAATCGGCAATCGCCTGGCCCGGCGCCTGCTGGATGCTGTAGGCCGGCACCGCGTCCTGACCCGGTGTCGACATGCTGATGGTGCCGGTGGTGTTGTTCCAGATGATGACCATGTCGGCACCGGCGGCCGCGGCGTTGTTGATCTTGGTCGTGAACGCACAGCCTCCGCGCTGGATCAGCGCGACTGCGCCGTCGAAGAAACTGGCCGGGAAAGCGACCGCACCGGCCACCGGCGGGTCGGCATTTTCGCAGCCCTCGATGCCGGCGGGCTGGGCCGTGTCTCGCCGGATCGGGTGGTCGATCAGCTGCGAGCCGATCGGCGAATTGCTGCCCGGCAGCATGTCGACCGCCTGGGTCGCCGGCGGCGGCGAGCCCGGCCCGGTGACCGACATGACGCCTTCGAAATCGCCATCGCGAGTCGATGCTGCCACGCTCATGACCCAGGGCCCGTAGTGATTGACTTCACCGACCGGGTCCGGTGTACCGGCCCGGGTGTTGCCGGCAGATGCCGCAACGAAGATTCCCGCGTCCACCAGATCGAGCTTGCGCCGATCGTTATCGACCCACGGATTGTTCCCGCCAGAGATCGAGAAGTTCATGACATCGACGTCCCCGTCGAGCAGGATCGTCGACATGGCCGCCTGGATATCGAACCCCGGGCAGCTGTCCGGGCAGGTGTTGTACGTCCGGATGTGCGCACAGGGCGCCACGCCGGACATCTGGTCGAAGGGCTCGGGAATCGTCGGTGCGGGGTCGGCCGTCTCGTCGATCAGGTTACCGGCCACCGTGCTGGCCGTATGACTCCCGTGGCTTCCGCTTGCGCCTTCCGGATCGGGGCCGTTGCAGCGCCCGCCGATGGTGCCGTCATCCGTCGAGGAGCAATCGAGCGCCGCGAGCAGCTTGCTCGGCGTACCCCCCACGCCGAACCCGCAGGACGGGTCATCGGCGTACATCGGGTGGTCCAGGTTCACGCCGGAGTCGATCACGCCCGCCACCATGCCTTCGCCCCGATACTGCCCCGGCTGCGGCGCAGCGGTTCCATCCCACAGGCTTGCCGCACCGATGAATCCCGGTCCGCGATAGGTGTCCAGTTCGTAGAGCCGCTCGCGCTCCACCGAGCGCACGTCCGGAAGCGACCGAACTCGCTCCGCCTCGGCCTGCGTCAGGCGAACGCCGATCGCGTTGGACATCACGAGAAAATGATGCGAGGCCTCGACCTGACGTCCGACCGCGAGCGAGATCCGATCGAGCGCGTCGGCCTGTTGGGTCGCCAGCTCGCTCTGCGCGCTGAGGAATTCGGCCGAACGAGTTGCGGCCGCCTGACCCTTTCGTGGCAGCAGGCCGCGCTGCAACAGCCCATCGTCACCGAGTGTGACCAGGTAGCGATACCGACCCTGCTCGTCGGCCGGAGACAATTCGTTGTTGGCGAACGACGCCATGGGAGCCAGCAGTGCGGCTGCCGCAATCAGAGCCACCCATGGCGCTGTTCGACGGAAATTCGGAGTTTTCATGGTCTAGTGGATCCTCAGTTTCATGCGAAGATTGCTTGCTCCATCAACCGTACCCTGCGTCCACGGTCGACGTTCAGCGCCGGCAGAGTGGGTCGAGCCGGGCCGGAACCCTGCAGCATGTTGCCGCAAGCAGGCGATCGGTGCAACTGATACCGATTGCGGTGGTCAGTCCCAAACCCCTGCCAGCATACCGACAACCCGAGGTTGAACGCGATGACAGATGTGAAGCCCGCCCAGCCGCTCGATGCCACGCCCGGAAACGGGCCGATTCAGTGGCGGGTGCTGAAATTCGGCGGCAGCTCCGTGGCCACCGCCACGGGCTGGGACCGGATCGCCGACGCCGCGCGCGCCGCGGCCGGGGAAGCCCGCCGGTTCGTGATCGTGGTGTCGGCACTCAAGGGCGTGACCGACCGGCTCGAGCAGGCGGTCCGGGCCCTGGAGGGGCGATCGCCCGAGGCCACCGCCGCGCTGATCGATGAGCTGCGCGACCGGCACGCGCGGCTGGCCCGGGCCACGGGCATACAGTCCGGGGCACTGGACCCGCTGCTCGACGACCTGGCCGCGGCCCTTCGCGAACAGGCCGCAGCACCCGAAGACGCCCGCCATGGGGCCCGGGTTCTCGGCTTTGGCGAACTGCTCAGCAGCCGGCTCGGCCACGCCATCCTGGCCGCGCAGGGTGTCGCGGTGGACTGGCTCGACAGCCGCGAGGTGCTGCGTGCCGATGACGACAGCCGACGCAACGAGCGCGCCCGCTGGCTTTCGGCCGACTGCACCGTGGCGCCGGATCCCGCCTTCGCGGCCGCGCTGGGCGATCGCGGAGCGGCCTGGATCGCGCCGGGATTCATCGCCCGCGGCGAGAACGGCGACACCGTGCTGCTCGGCCGCGGCGGCTCCGACGTCAGCGCCGCGCTGATCGGCACCCGGCTCGGCGCGGAACGGGTCGAGATCCATTCCGACGTGCCCGGCCTGTTCACCGCCGACCCGCGTCGCATTCCGGCCGCCAGGCTGCTCAGGAACGTCAGCTACCGCGAAGCCATGGAGCTGGCCGCGATGGGCGCCAAGGCGCTGCATCCGCGCGCGCTGATCCCGCTGAAACGCCACCGGATCCCGCTGTGGCTGTGCCAGACCGAGCGGCCCGACATCGACGGCACCCGGATCACGCCCGAAGCCCACGAGCACGGCGCCCAGGTCAAGGCCATCGTCCAGCGCCGCGGCATCACGCTGGTCACCATGGAAGGCCTGGACATGTGGCAGCAGGTCGGTTTCCTGGCCGACGTGTTCGGCGTGTTCCGCGATCACGGGCTGTCGGTCGACCTGGTTTCCACCTCCGAATCCAACGTCACCGTCACCCTGGATCCCGGCGCCAACCCGACCGACCGCGCCACGCTGGACCGGCTGGCTGCCGACCTGGGCCGGTTCTGCCAGGTCGACGTCCGCAGCGACTGCGCCAGCGTCAGCCTGGTGGGCCTGGGCATCCGCACGATCCTGCACCGCATCGGCCCGGCCCTGGAGGTGTTCGAACAGCGCCGGATCTTCCTGGTCAGCCAGGCCGCCAACGACCTGAACCTGACCTTCGTGGTCGAAGCCCGCCACGCCGAGAAGCTGGTCCAGCAGCTGCACCAGCAGATCATCCCGGGCGGGGTCGGCGGTGACTCGGTGTTCGGCCCCAGCTGGGACCGGCTCAACCGCGACGAGGCCGCGATCCGGGCCGTCCCGCCGTGGTGGTCGCAGCGGGCCGACGACCTGCTCGAAACGCTCGGCGACGACGACGCGGCCTATGTCTACGCGCTCGACCAGGTGCGCGCCGCGGCCGCTCGGCTGAAGACGCTGCGCACCGTCGACCGGGTGCTGTACTCGATGAAGGCCAACCCGCATCCCGATCTGCTGCGCGCGATCGTCGGCGAGGGCCTCGGCGTGGAGTGCGTGTCGATGGCCGAGGCGCGCCACGTGCTCGCCGCCGTGCCGGAACTGGCCGCCGAGGACCTGCTGCTGACCCCGAACTTCGCGCCGCGGGCCGAGTACCGCGAAGCGCTGGACGCCGGCATACCGCTGACCATCGACAACCCGTGGCTCCTCGAGCACTGGGGCGCCGACCTGGCTGGTCGCTCGGTGTTCCTGCGGATCGACCCGGGCTCGGGCCTGGGGCATCACAAGATGGTCCGCACGGCCGGATCCAACGCCAAGTTCGGCGTGCCGCTGGACGAACTGGAACGCACGCTCCGGCTGGCCCGCGCCCACGACATCACGATCCGCGGCCTGCATGCCCATACCGGCTCCGGCATCCTGCACCCCGACAACTGGGAGCGCAGCCTCGAGGTGTTGACCGGCATCGCCACCGAGCTTCCCAGCGTCGAGGTGATCAACCTCGGCGGCGGGCTCGGCGTGCCCGACCGCAGCGACGAGCTGCCGCTGGACCTGATGGCGCTGGACGCCGGCCTGGCCCGGATCAAGCGGGCGCTGAACCGCGACGTGCAGATCTGGCTCGAGCCCGGGCGCTACCTGGTCGCCGCCGCCGGCGTGCTGCTGGCCCGCGTGACCCAGCTCAAGGGCAAGGGCGAGGTCCGCTATGTCGGCGTGGCCACCGGCATGAACTCGCTGATCCGGCCGGCGCTGTACGGGGCCTGGCACGAGATCGTCAACCTGAGTCGACTCGGCAAGGCCGGCGAACACGCCTACAACGTGGTCGGCCCGATCTGCGAGACCGGCGATGTGCTCGGCCTGGACCGCCTGTTGCCCGAGAGCCGCGAGGGCGACGTGCTGCTGATCGCGAATGCAGGCGCCTACGGGGCGGCGATGGCCTCGCGCTACAACCTGCGCGAGCCCGCCGTGGAGAAGGTCATCGACGCCGAGCGTCGGTAGCGGACCGGGCCGGCAGGGATTGCTGTAGGCTTTCCGGGAGTTCCCCAGAATCGATTCGAGCACGCATGGCCGATCAGTACCAAGCTTCCGACATCGAGGTCCTCCAGGGCCTGGAACCGGTCCGCCGGCGACCGGGCATGTACACCGAGACGACCCGGCCCAACCACCTGGTCGCCGAGGTCGTCGACAACGCCGTCGACGAGGCGCTGGCCGGCCATGCCCGCCGGATCGACGTGGTGCTCGACGAGGACGGATCGGTGCAGGTCAGCGACGACGGCCGCGGCATGCCGGTCGATCCGCACCCGGAGCACAAGCTGCCCGGTGTGGAGCTGATCCTGACCCGGCTGCACGCCGGCGGCAAGTTCTCGGGCAGGAACTACACCTTCTCCGGCGGTCTGCACGGCGTCGGCGTGTCGGTGGTCAACGCGCTGTCGAGGCGGCTGGAATGCCGGATCCGCCGGGGCGGCCAGGAATACGCCATTGCCTTTGCCTCCGGCGAGACCGCCGAGCCGCTCGAGGTCGTCGGCAGCGTCGGCAAGCGCAACACCGGCACGTCGGTCCGGTTCTGGCCCGACCCCGGCTACTTCGACTCGCCGAACATCTCGCGTCCGCGACTCAAGCACCTGCTGCGGGCCAAGGCCATCCTGTGCCCGGGCCTGACCATCACGCTCGAAGATCGCCAGCAGGGCGGTGCCACCGGCGAACGGATCGAGTGGTACTACGAAGACGGCCTGACCGACTACCTGACCGAATCGCTGGCCGAGCTGGAACGGGTGCCCGAATCCCCGTTCGTCGGCACGTTCAGCGGCGAGGACACCGAGGCGGCCTGGGCGCTGGCCTGGGTGCCCGAGGGCGAGCTGGTCACCGAGAGCTACGTCAACCTGATCCCGACCCCGCAGGGCGGCACCCACGTCAACGGACTGCGGACCGGGCTGATCGAGGCGCTGCGCGAGTTCTGCGACATCCGCAACCTGCTTCCCCGCGGTGTGCGGCTGGCGCCGGAAGACGCCTGGGAGCGGCTGAGCTTCGTGCTATCGGTGAAGCTGCGCGAGCCCCAGTTCTCGGGCCAGACCAAGGAGCGGCTGTCCTCCCGCGAGGCCTCGAGCTTCGTGTCCGGCCTGGTCAAGGACGCCTTCTCGCTGTGGCTGAACCGGAACACCACCGACGGCGAGGCGATCGCCCGGCTGGCCATCGAGCATGCCGTCAAGCGTAGCAAGGCACGCAAGCAGGTGGCCCGGCGCAAGGTCACCGCCGGCCCCGCCCTGCCCGGCAAGCTGGCCGACTGTGCATCGACCGATCTCGAGGAAACCGAGCTGTTCCTCGTCGAAGGCGACTCGGCCGGCGGCTCGGCCAAGCAGGCCCGCAACCGCGAGTTCCAGGCCATCATGCCGCTGCGGGGCAAGATCCTGAACACCTGGGAAACCGACCCCGGCCAGGTCCTGGCCAGCCAGGAGATCCACGACCTGGCCATCGCGATCGGCGTCGATCCGGGCAGCGACGACCTGAGCAAGTTGCGCTACGGCAAGATCATCGTGCTGGCCGATGCCGATTCCGACGGCCTGCACATCGCCACCCTGCTCTCGGCACTGTTCCTGCGCCACTTCCGGGCGCTGGTCGATGCCGGCCGCATCTTCATCGCGATGCCGCCGCTGTACCGCATCGACGTCGGCAAGCAGACCTTCTACGCACTGGACGCCGGCGAGCGTGCAGGCCTGATGGCGCGTATCCAGGCCGAGGGCATGAAAGGCAAGGTGTCCGAGACCCGTTTCAAGGGCCTCGGCGAGATGAACCCGCTGCAGCTGCGTGAATCGACCATCGATCCCGACACCCGCCGCCTGCTGCAGCTGACCGTCGACGACGACGCGGTAACGCAGGAACTGATGGACATGCTGCTGGCCCGCAAGCGCTCGGGCGATCGGCGCGCCTGGCTGGAAACCCACGGCAACCTGGCCGACGTCCCGCTCTGACCGTTCGAGCGCCCCGCCCCGGCGTGCGCTCAGATCGATCCCATCCAGTTCAGCCAGGCCCAGGCCCACAGCGCGACCCCAGCCAGGCCGAGTGCATCACGCATCAGCGCGGGCAACAGGACGCGGCAACGCTCCCATCGGCTGCGAGCATCGGTTTCGTTCCGGGTGCACAGGGCGTGTCCCATGTCGATCTCCATCGTTGAACGTGGAGACCAGCGTGGCGGCTGCCCTTCTCAGAACTCGAGAATACCGAAGCCGGGAGCAGACGTCAGGGACGAGGGGCGAGCCTGCCGTGGATCGAGGTCGATACTCGCTCCTGGTCGCTCGCCCGGGCTTCGTTCGATCGGACCTATTCTTCGGTCACCTGCCGGACGAACTCCGACGCCGTTTCGTGGCGCAGGTCGCGGCCTTCGACCAGGTAGACGATGTACTCGCCGAGGTTCTTGCAGTGGTCGCCGATGCGTTCCAGGGCCTTGGCGATCAGCAGCGCATCGAGGATGCGCCGGATGCTCTTGGCGTCTTCGACCATGTAGGAGTAGTACTGGCGAAAGATCGCCTCGTAGTCCTGGTCGACCTTCTTGTCCTGCTGGATGATCTCCACGGCGGTTTCCGGGGCCATCCGGGTGAACCCGTCCAGGCCCTTGCGCAGCATGCCGAGCACGGTCACGCCCATCTGCTCGAGTTCGCGGTAGTCGTTGCGCGGCCGGTGCAGGTCGGCCAGCGCGATCGCCCAGCGCGCGATCTTCTCGGCCTCGTCGCCGATCCGCTCCAGGTCGGAGATGGCCTTGATGATGGCGAAGATCAGGCGCAGGTCGCTGGCCGTGGGCTGGCGGCGGGCGATGATCAGGGTGCATTCCTCGTCGAGGCTCTTCTCGATGGCGTTGACCCGATCGTCGGCCTGGATGACCCGCTCGGCCAGGGCCGTGTCGCCGCTGACCACGGCGCGGACGGCGTTCTGCAGCATCTCCTCGACCATGCCCCCCATCGACATCATCTTCTGACGGAGATTCTCCAGTTCCTGGTTGAACTGGCGCGAGATGTGCTGATCGAAATTCTTTTCCATGCCTGGATTCCTCCTGCGGCGCGTGCGGTCCCGACGGACGCGGAAGCAGCGCCGTTCAGCCGTAGCGGCCGGTGATGTAGTCCTCGGTCGCCTTGCGCCGGGGATTGGTGAACAGTCTGGCGGTATCGTCGAATTCGATCAACTCGCCCATGTACATGTAGGCGGTGAAATCCGATACGCGCGCGGCCTGCTGCATGTTGTGGGTCACGATCACGATGGTGTAGTCGTTCTTCAGTTCCTGGATCAGCTCCTCGACCTTGGCCGTGGAAATCGGATCCAGCGCCGAACACGGCTCGTCGAGCAGGATGACTTCGGGCTCGATCGCGACGGCCCGGGCGATCACCAGGCGCTGCTGCTGGCCGCCCGACAGGCCGAAGGCGTTGTCGTCGAGCCGATCCTTGACTTCGTCCCACAACGCGGCGGCGCGCAGCGATCGCTCGACGACCTCGGCCAGCCGCCGCTTGTCGTTGACGCCCTGCAGGCGTAGCCCGTAGGCGACGTTCTCGAAGATCGACTTCGGAAACGGATTCGGCTTCTGGAACACCATGCCGACCCGCCGGCGATGCTCGGCGACATCGACGTCGCGATCGTGGATGTTCTTGCCGTCGATCAGGATCTCGCCTTCGATGCGGCAGATGTCGATCAGGTCGTTCATCCGGTTGAAGCAGCGCAGCAGGGTCGACTTGCCGCAGCCGGACGGGCCGATGAACGCGGTCACGCGATTGTGCGCGATCTTGAGATTGACGTTCTTCAGCGCCTGGTCGTTGCCGTAGTACAGGTCCAGGTCCCGCACCTCGATGCAGACCTTCTCCCGCTTGATGTCCAGGGTCTGGCGGTTCTCGTCGAACAGGCCCGACGAGACCGATCCAGCGTCGCTGCCCCGGGGTTCGTTGCTTGCGCTCGTTTCCATAGTCGTTCTCGCTTCAGTCGCTTTCCGCGCGGTACTTCTCGCGCAGCCGGTTGCGGATGGCGATCGCGGTGAGGTTCAGGATGAGGATCAGCAGCACCAGCGTCAACGCGGTGGCGTAGACCAGCGGCCGCGCCGCCTCGACGTTCGGGCTCTGGAAGCCGACATCGTAGATGTGGAAGCCCAGGTGCATGATCTTGCGTTCCAGGTGCACATACGGGAACTCGCCATCGACCGGCAGGCTGGGCGCGAGCTTGACCACGCCGACCAGCATCAGCGGCGCGACCTCGCCGGCCGCACGCGCCACGGCCAGGATCAGCCCGGTCATCATCGCCGGGGCCGACAGCGGCACGACCACCTTCCACAGCGTTTCCCACTTGGTTGCGCCCAGCGCCAGCGAGCCTTCGCGGATGGTCCGAGGAATCCTGGCCAGGCCCTCCTCGGTCGAGACGATGACCACCGGCAGCGTCAGCAGCGCCAGGGTCAACGAGGCCCAGAACAGGCCGGGCGTACCGAAGGTCGGCGCCGGCAGCCGCTCGGGATAGAACAGGTCGTCGATGGTGCCGCCGAGCAGGTAGACGAAGAAGCCGAGACCGAACACGCCGAACACGATCGACGGCACGCCGGCCAGGTTGTAGACCGACACGCGGATGATCTTCAACAAGGTGCCCTGGCGGGCGTACTCGCGCAGGTAGATCGCGGCCAGCACGCCGAACGGCGTCACCAGCACCGACATGATCAGCACCATGACGACCGTGCCGAAGATCGCCGGGAAGATCCCGCCCTCGGTGTTGGCCTCGCGCGGGAATCCGGTCAGGAAGTCCTTGATCCGGTGGCCGTAGAACGCGATCTTGCCGGGCAGGCCGAGCGCGTTGTTCTTCGACGCCATCACGACAGTGGCCAGCGGAATCCGCACCTCGGTGCCGTCGGCGGTCCGGGCGATCAGGGTGTCCCGCTCGTTCTGTTCGAACAGCTGATTGCGCTCGACCCGGATATCGGCGAAGCGGCGATCGAGCTCTTCGCTCCGGGCCTCGAGGTCGGCCTCGCGCGCGCTGCGCTCGGCGCCGTCGATGCCCTGCAGGTCCATCCGGCGACGCTCGAGGCGGATCTTCTCGATGCCGCTGTTGATCGCGCCGATGTCGACCTTCTCGAGCCGGCGGATCCGCTGGTGCAGCTCGTTGGAGCGGCGGATGGCGTCCTGCAGCGCCGGCCACAGCGCCTCGCCCTCGATCCGCCGCTCGCCCGACTCCAGCGCGACGGGGAAGCCGTAGAAGTTGCCCCACTCGCGGCGCTCGACCCGCATCGCATCCTCGGGGTAGCTGCGCTCGCCGAGCTGCGACTCGAGGAACCACACGAAGTCGCGACCGGTCACGTCGCGGTTGCCGAGCTTGAACAGGTAGCGGGTGACCAGCGCCTGGTCGTCGGGGATCTCCGTGCCGGCCTCGCGGATGCGCTGGGCAGGCAGGGTTTCGACGTCGGTCTGGACCCCGAGCACCGGACGGATCTCGCCGTCGACCGACACGCTGGTCTGGATCAACGGCGCCGGCCAGAAATGACCGAAGCCGCGCACCGCGATCAGCAGGAACAGGCCGACGACCATGATCAGCGAAATGGCCAGGCCGCCGCCGATCATCCAGATCCAGGGATCGCCGGACTTGATCCAGGCGCGCGTGCTCGACGTTTCGGGAACCTTGCTCATCGCGGACTCACAGGCTGCTGTACCGGGCGCGCAGGCGCTGGCGGACCAGCTCGGCGATGGTGTTGACCAGGAAGGTCAGCGCGAACAGCACCAGCCCGGCCAGGAACAGGATCCGGTAGTGGGTCGAGCCGACCGCGGTTTCCGGCAGTTCCACGGCGATGTTGGCCGACAGCGTGCGCATGCCCTCGAAGATGTTGAAGTTGACGACCGGGCTGTTGCCGGTGGCCATCAGCACGATCATGGTTTCGCCGACGGCGCGACCGAAGCCGATCATCACCGCCGAGAAGATGCCCGGACTGGCGGTCAGCAGCACCACCCGGGTGACCGTCTGCCACGGCGTTGCGCCGAGCGCCAGCGAACCCTGGGTGAGGTGCCTGGGCACGGTGAACACCGCGTCCTCGGCGATCGAGAAGATCGTCGGGATGACGGCAAAGCCCATCGCGATGCCGACCACCAGGGCATTGCGCTGGTCGTAGGTAATGCCGATGTCGGTAAACCACTGCCGCATCGAGCCATCGAAGAACCAGATCTCGATCAGCGGCGAGAGCTGGACCAGGCCCCAGACCACCAGCGCGATGACCGGGATCAGGATCACCGCCTCCCAGCCCGGCGGAATCCGCAGCCGGATCGCGCGCGGCAGGCGGCTGAATGCCCAGGCCATCCCCAGAAACGCGGCCGGCAGGCCGATCAGCACGGTGAACACCGCCGGGATGTGGTTTTCGATGAACGGCGCCAGCCACAGGCCGGCGAGGAAACCGAGGATGACCGTCGGCAGGGCTTCCATGACCTCGATCGTCGGCTTGACGTAGCCGCGCAGTCGCGGCGCCATGAAGTACGCGGTGTAGATCGCACCGGCAATCGCCAGCGGAGTGGCGAACAGCATCGCGAACAGCGCCGCCTTGATCGTGCCGATCGTCAGCGGGACCAGCGAGAACTTCGGCTCGAAGCTGTCGGCCCCCGACGAGGCCTGCCAGACATAGTCCGGACCGCCCCGCCCTTCGTACCAGACCTTGCCCCACAGCGCCTTCAGCGACGCTTCGGGATGGTTGTTGCGCACGTCGTGGACACTCAGCCGGCCGTCGGCGGACTCCACGACCAGCTTGTCGTCGACCGGCGAGATGCCGACCGAGACCAGCGGCGCATCGGAAATCGACTCCAGGAACATCGTCCGCGCCGAGGTGCCGTAGTGGAGCCCCAGCGCCCCGGAATCGTCGACGGCCGCGAAGCCCTTGCGGGTGTACTCCGGCTGGATCCGCGTGATCGCGCCGGGGTGCTGCTCGAAGTCGCGGACCCGGGTCAGCCGGAAGACATTGTCCCCGGCGTCCTGGTTCTCGTCGCGGACCAGGAACCACTGGCTGAGCCGACCCTCGGAGGTGCCGATGATCCACGAAAAGGTCCCGTTGAGCATCCTGAGCGCGGTCAGTTGTTCGCCGCCCTCGACGGCCCGGGCTTCATCGCGCAGCACGGCCGAGGCCGGATCGGAGATATCGAAATACAGCAGCCGGCCGCTGCGGTCGGCGCCGATCAGGGTCCACAGGTTCGCGGTCAGCTCCAGCAGGTCGAGCCGACCCTCGAGCTCGGGAAGCGTCCAGGCCTGGCGACTGACCTCGGTCTCGCCGGTCAAGAACGAGGTGCGCGTACGGAAGCGGACCAGCAGCAGCCGGCCGTCGTCGGTCTGCGCGGCGATGCCGGTGTCCTCGCCGGCCTTCTGCACCGCCAGAGCAACCAGCGGCCGGCCCTGCGGATCGATCACCAGCGGATCCTCGCCGAGCGGGAACTGCGGGTCGGGCAGTACCCGGCGCTGTTCGCCCTCGAAATCCAGCCGGATCTCGTGGTCCACGACCAGCGCCGTACCGTCGGACAGGCCGTAAGCCACCCGGCGGGCGCGCGGCTCGGCCATCGCCACGGTGGTGACTTCCGTGCCGTCCGGCACGTCCAGCTCGACCCGCTGCAGCACCTCGCCGCTGGCCAGCGAGAAATAACTCAAGGTACCGCTGCGGCTGTAGCGCATGCCGAGCTCGTCGTACCGCTCCAGCATCATGCCGGCGACTTCGCCGTCGAACCGCGGCGCGACGCTGTAGCCGGCGACCGGCTCGACGTCGGCGCCGCGCAGCATCGGCAGCACCTCGCTGAACAGGTATACGAAGATCAGCGTCAGCGCCACGACCACGCCGCCGCCGCCGGCGCGCACCATCCAGCGCGCGGCACCGTCGGCAAGATAGCGCCGCCGGCGACGACGCGCCATCGCTTCGGCGCTGGGCAGCGAACTCGAAGCCGGGGTCAGAACGGGCGAACCGGGTGTGCTCATCGAGGGGGACCTTCGAAAAAGCGGCGCGCCGATCGGGCGCGCCGCACCGTTCGGATCAGCGTCGGGCCGTCAGAGCCCGAGCTGCTCGCGGATGCGCTCGGCCACCGGCGCCGGCAGCGGCACGTAGCCGTCGCGGGCAACCACTTCCTGGCCCTGGCGCGACAGCACCAACCGGAAGAACTCGCGCTCCAGCGGATTCAGCGGCGCGGTCGGCGGCTTGTTCACGTAGACGTACAGCAGACGAGCCAGCGGGTAGTCGCCGGTGACCGCGGTTTCTGCATCCGGGTAGACGCAGGCACCACCGCTCTCGGAGGCGACCTTCAGCATCTTGACGCTGGCGGTCATGTAGCCGATGCCGGAATAGCCGATGCCGTTGAGCGACTCCGACACGCCCTGCACCACCGAGGCCGAGCCCGGCTGCTCGTTGATGCCCGGCTTGAAGTCGCCACCGCACAGCGCATTGTCCTTGAAGAACCCGTAGGTCCCGGACACCGCGTTGCGGCTGTAGAGGGTGAAGTCGCGGTTGGCCCAGGCGCCTTCCAGGCCCAGGTCGCCCCAGCGGGACACGTCGTTCGGCGCACCGCAGCGGCGGCTGACCGAGAACACCGCGTCGATCTGAGGAATCGACAGACAGTCGACCGGGTTGTCCTTGTTGACCAGCACCACGATCGCGTCGATGCCGACGCCGACCGGGGTCGGCGGATAGCCGAAGCGTTCCTCGAACTCCTGGATCTCGTTGGAGCGCATCAGGCGGCTCATCGGGCCGAAGTTGGCCGTACCTTCGGTCAGCGCCGGCGGCGCGGTCGACGAGCCGGCGCCCTGGATCTGGATGTTGACGTTCGGGTAGATCTTCGCGAATTCCTCGGCCCACAGGGTCATCAGGTTGTTCAGCGTGTCGGAACCGATCGACGACAGGTTGCCGGACACGCCGGAGACCGGCTCGTAGTCGGGAAGCGCCGGGTCGACCTCGGCACGGAGATGCGGGGCCGCGGACAGGGCGAGCGCAGCCGCCAGCCCGATGCTGATCTGCCTGAAATTCATACGGTTGACCTCATGAGTCTGGATGACTGAAACGTAGCGGTCATCGATGACGACCTGATGACGCATCGAAGCCCGCGGGGACGCGTGATCCACGCGCCGGCGAAGTATGTGGCAGAAAAATGACAGTGCGGTTAAGGATACCGGATCAGGCCGCGCCTTCGGCGTCGATCAGGCCCCGGGTCCGATGGGCCGGAAACACGCAGCAGAATTCGCTGCCCTCGCCCGGCTCCGACTCGACCGTCAGGCGGCTGTCGTGGCGCTGCAGCACGTGCTTGACGATCGCCAGACCCAGCCCGGTGCCGCCCTGCGATCGGCTGCGCGACGGGTCGACGCGATAGAAGCGCTGGGTGATGAACGGCAGGTGCCTGGCATCGATGCCGATGCCGTCGTCGACCACGCAGAACCGGGCCGTTCCGTCGCGATCCCGGTACCAGCGCACGCGGATGCGGCCGCCGCGGTCGGTGTAGCGGACCGCGTTGAAGACCAGGTTGGAAAAGGCGCTGTAGAGCTCGTTTTCGATGCCGGCCAGGCCGAGGGACTCGTCGAGGTCGACTTCGATCGTGCGTTCGCCGCCGGCCTGGGCCTCGGCATCGGCGACGATCCGGCGCACCAGGTCCGGGACCGGGACCGGCTGTTCGTCCGGCTCGCCCGGGGAATCGGTCTCGAGCCGGGACAGCTCCAGCAGGTCGTTGACCAGCGTGGCCATCCTCGTGCACTGGACCTGCATCTCCTGCAGCGGACCGTCCCAGATCTCGGGCACGGCCTCGTCCTCGGCCAGGTGCTCGAGATAGCCGCCGAGCACCGTCAGCGGCGAGCGCAGCTCGTGCGAGGCGTTGGCGACGAAGTCGCGCCGCATGTTCTGGAGCCGCTGGATCCGGGTGATGTCGCGCACCAGCATCAGGTACTGCCCCCTGCCGTACGGCACGATGCGAACCGACAGGGTGTGACCGAGCTGGGTCGGCGAAGCCACGTCGACCGGGCGGCCGAAATCGCCCGAGCGCATGTAGGCGTCGAAGGCCGGGGCGCGCAGCAGGCTGGTGACCGGCTGGCCGAGGTCGCGGTTGCCGGCCAGCCCCAGCAGCCGGACCGAGGCGCTGTTGAACCAGGTAATCCGCCAGTCGGCGTCCAGCACCAGCGTGCCGTCGGGCATCGCGGCGGTGGACTCGCGGAACTCCCGGATGACCCGGGCCAGTCGCTTCTTGCGCTTGGCGTAGCGCCGTTGCAGCCGGTAGTAGTGCTCGAACACCTCCCCCCAGACACCCCAGGACTGCGGCGGCTGACTCTGGCGACCGCTGCGCAGCCAGCCCTCGAGGCGCTGCATCTGGCGGATGTGGCGCAGGCCGGTGATGGCGAGCGCGACCGCCAGCCACCAGCCGAACGCACCGCCGAACAGCAGCCAGACCAGGCCGGCCAGCCCGACCCACAGGCCGAGGAACAGGAATTCGGTCAGCCAGGCCGTGCGCATCAGGCGCCCGGCGCCTCCGGGGAGAACCGGTAGCCGGCCCCGCGCACGGTCTGCAGGAACTTGTCGAAACCGAACGGCGCAAGCGCCTTGCGCAAGCGCAGTACGTGCACATCGACGGTCCGCTCCTCGACGTAGACCCCCCCGCCCCAGACGTGGTCGAGCAGCTGCGACCGGCTGTAGACGCGATCCTGGTGGGTCATGAAGAACTTCAGCATGCGGAACTCGGTCGGCCCGAGTTCGACCGGCTGGCCATCGGCCAGCACGCGATGCGAGGCGAGATTCAGGACCAGCTGGCCGGCGGCGACCTCGTCGCTGTCGCCCTCGGGCGCGGCCCGGCGGAGCACCGCGCGCATCCGGGCCAGCAACTCGCGGGCCGAGAACGGCTTGGTGATGTAGTCGTCGACGCCGCTGTCGAGGCCGCGGACCTTGTCGTCCTCGGTCGAGCGCGCGGTCAGCATGATGACCGGAACGGTGCGGGTCAACTCGTCGCGGTTCAGGCTGCGCGCGAACTCGACCCCGCTGGTGTCGGGCAACATCCAGTCGAGCAGGATCAGGTCCGGCCGATGATCGGCGATCCGGACCCGCGCGGTCTGACAGTCGCCGGCCTCGATCACCTCGTAGCCGGATCGCTTCAGGTTGAAGACGATCATGTCGCGGATCGCGTCGTCGTCCTCGACCACCAGAACCTTCTTTTCCATCGCCTTGTTGCTCACGCCGTGAACCTCCTGGGCATTGGACCAAGCGACGATGACCGATCCATGACAGTTCCGGGTCGGGCGCGCGGCACGATCATGACGCGGCGTCGTAGACCGCCCGCAGCCGGCGGGCCGCGTCGGCCACCTGCTCGCGCAGGAACGCCGGTGCCAGCACCTCGACGTCGGCGCCGTAGCGCAGCACGTCCATGACCAGCTCGCGGCTCGAGCCGAACGGAAAACTCAGCTCCAGCGTGCCGTCCGCGGCGCGCTCGGCCTGCTGCTCGGCATGCCATTGTTCGTCGGCGGCCCAGCGCGCCGCCTCGGCGTTGAAGCGGAGCCGGGCGCGGTGTTCGGCCGGCCCGGAGAAGATGCCGTAGGCGCCGTCGAAATGATCGCGCAGCGCCGCGGCGTCGAGCTCCACGGTGGCCTGCTCGAGCGGCTGCAGCGCCTGGATGCGCTCCACGGCGAAGCTTCTCAACCCATCGGCATCGTGGCACCAGGCGTCGAGGTACCAGCGATCGCGGTAGGCGGTCAGCCGCTGCGGCGAGACGGTCCGCTCACTGACCTCGTCGCGGCGGCGGCCGTGGTAGCGGATCCTGAGCCGTTGGCGCTGGAACAGCGCCCGCAGCAGGTCCTCGAACAGCCGGCCCGGCACCGGGCGACCGGCATCGTGCCGGATGTGGATGCGCTCGGGATGGGCCGAGAAATCGATGCCTTCCTGGTCGATCAGCTGGCTCATGCGCTGCTGCAGCATGTCCAGCTCGTCCTGCAGCAGGCCCGGTTGCACATTGGCCAGGATCTGGCGAGCGGTCAGCAGCGCCTGCAGTTCCTCCGGGCTGATCCACAGCCCCGGCAGTTCGAAGTTGCCGGCCAGCGAGCGGTCGTAGAAGAAATACCGGGTGTCCGGGTCCTGCTCCAGCGGCGCGCCGAGCACGTCGCGCAGTTCGGCAATCAAGCGGTACAGCGTGGCCTGGCTGCAACCCAGTTCCTCCATCAATTGCTGGCGCGACACCGGCGTGCGGCGCTGCCGGAGGATGTCGTGGAGGTGATAGAGCTTCTCGCGGCGCGACATGCCAGGCGGGCCCTCAGGTGCCGCGGTTCCGGCAGTCGCGGCAGCGGCCGTAGATTTCCAGCACCTGGCGGGTCGGCTCGAAGTCCTGCTGGGCGGCGAACGCCTCCAGCTCGGGCGTGGCGACCCGTTCGGGCAGCTCGATGACCGAGTCGCAGTGCTCGCAGATCAGGAAGCGTCCCTGGTGGCGGTGCTCGGGGTGGAAGCAGCTGACGAACGCGTTGAGCGTTTCCAGCCGGTGGATGAAATGGTGCTCGAGCAGGAACTCCAGGGCGCGGTAGACGGTCGGCGGAGCGGCCGAGGGCTGCTCGGCCTTGAGCTGGTCGAGCAGCTCATAGGCCTTGACCGGGCCGTCGGCGGCCAGCACCAGTTCCAGCACGCGTCTGCGCGTCGGAGTCAGCCGCAGGCTGTCCTTGGCGCAGCGCTGCTCGATTTCTTCGATGACGTGATCGGCAGGCTGCATGAGCAGGATTCTAACGCAGCCCGCCGCGACCGGCCCGACGGACCGGGATGTTTCGCGAACGGGCGTGGTCCTGTCCCCTCGGCTCGAGACCGGTCCGGGCCGGTGGATCACCGGAGGCCGCTCAACCGGTCTGGCCGGCGCGCTCCTCGATGAAGGCCAGCGCCCGGTCGATCCGGTCCAGCACCCGCCCGCGTCCGACCAGCCACAGCGTCTGGTCGATCGACGGCGAACTGCCGTGGCCCATCAGCGCCACGCGCAGCGGCTGGCCGATCTTGCCCATGCCGACGGCGAGCGACTCGGCGGTGTCGTGAACGGCCCGGCCCAGCGCGTCGACCTCCCAGGTGCAGTGCTCCAGCCGATCGCGGACCGCCTGCAGCGGCTCGGCGGCCACCGGCCGCAGGTGCTTCTTCGCCGCGCCGGACTCGAAGGTCTCGAAATCGGCGTAGAACGCGCGACTCTGTTCGACCAGCTCGGCCAGGGTCTCGAAGCGCTCGCGCTGCACGGTCAGCAGGTCTTCCAGCGCCGGTCCCCGCGACGGATCCAGGCCGTGATGGGCAAAATGCCACTTCAGCTCCGGCAGGATGCGCGCGACCGGTTCGGTCTTCAGGTAGTGCTGGTTCAGCCAGTTGAGCTTCTCGGTGTCGAAGCGCGACGCCTTGCGATTGACGTCTTCGATCCGGAACAGCCGGACCAGGTCGTCGCGCGAGAACTGTTCGCGGTCGCCGTAGGACCAGCCGAGACGGGCCAGGTAGTTGACCAACGCATCCGGCAGGTAGCCCTGCTCGCGCCAGGCCAGCACGCTGACCGCGCCGTGGCGCTTGGACAGCCGGGCGCCGTCGTCGCCGAGGATCATCGGCACGTGGGCGAACTCCGGCACCGGGGCGCCGAGCGCGCGGTACAGGTTGATCTGGCGCGGCGTGTTGTTGATGTGGTCATCGCCGCGGATGACCAGGTTGATCTTCATGTCCAGGTCGTCGACGACCACGGCGAAGTTGTAGGTCGGCGTGCCGTCGCTGCGCTGGATGACCAGGTCATCGAGCTCGGCATTGGCAATCTCGATCTCGCCGCGCACGCGATCGGTGAAGCGCACGGTGCCTTCGTCGGGATTGCGGAAGCGCAGCACCGGCTCGACGCCCTCGGGCGCATCGGTTCGGTCGCGGCAGCGGCCGTCGTAGCGAGGCTTTTCGCCCCTGGCCATCGCCTCCTCGCGCAGTGTCTCCAGGCGCTCCTTCGAGCAGTAGCAGCGGTAGGCCTTGCCCTCGTCGACCAGGCGCTGGGCGGTCTCTCGGTACAGCGCCAGGCGCTCGGACTGATAGATCGGCCCCTCGTCGGGATCGAGCTCCAGCCAGGCCAGGCCGTCGAGAATGGCCTGGACGGACTCGGCGGTGGAGCGCTCGCGGTCGGTATCTTCGACGCGCAGGACGAATTCGCCGCCGGTGGCGCGAGCCGCCAGCCAGCAGAACAGCGCGGTCCGGGCACCGCCGATGTGCAGGTAGCCGGTCGGGCTCGGAGCGAAACGGGTTCGGATGGGCGTGGTCATGACAGGTCCTGGAGGTGGGCGGCGTGGACCGCGCGTAACGGGCGGCCCGCCGCGGGCGGGCACCCGGCTTGCCTCGGGCGTCCGCGAAAAAGCGCGACAGTCTAGCAGATCGTCCCGGCCTCACGACCGCGGCGGCTTGCAGTATAACGAGGTCCGATTCCATGCCCTCGGGAAGGCCGGATGTCCGCAGTGCTCGACTCGCCTGGTTACGACGACGCGTACCCGGTGCTGCGCGTCCTGCGCGGCCGGCCGTTGTTGCGCGGCCTGTTGGCCGGGGCCGTGCTGCTGGCGGCGCTGTCGGGGCACGACCCGCGCAGCGAGCTGGAGCGGATCCAGGAGCGCGGCCGGCTGGTCATGCTGACCATCAACGGCGCGACGACCTATTACCTGGGCCCCAACGGCGAGGCCGGCTTCGAATACGACCTGGCCCGTGCCTTCGCCGGGGCGCTGGACCTGCCGCTGGAGGTCGTCGTGCTGCCGTCGATCGAGCGGCTGGTACCCGCCCTGCAGGCCGGCCGCGGTGATTTCATCGCCGCCAACCTGTCGCGTTCACCGGACCGGCTCGACGAGCTGCGCTTCGGCCCGGTCTACGAGCAGGTCGAACCGGTCGTCGTCTACCGACGGGGCTCGCGGCGACCGCGCGAGCCGGCCGACCTCGCCGACGGCCGGCTCGGGGTTCTGGACGGCACCAGCTATGCCCACTTCCTGGAGCCGATGGCCAGGGATCACGGCGTGGAATGGGAGGTCTTTCCGGAAGCCAGCATCGAGGACCTGCTCGAGGCGATCAGCAACGAGGAGCTGGAGTTCACGATCCTCGATTCGAACATCCTCGACCTGAACCGCCGCTACTTCCCTGCCGTTCGGCCGGCCTTCGAGATCGGCCCGCCGCAGCCGCTGGCCTGGGCCACCCGGCTCGGCGACGACGACAGCCTGGTCCAGGCGATGCGCGAGTTCTTCGCCGGCGATCCCAGCGGGCCGCTGATCACCGACCTGCGCGAGCGCTACTACAGCCACGTCGAGAACTACGAGCCGGTCGGCACCTTCAACTTCATGCAGCAGATGCGCGAGCGCCTGCCGGCGATCCGGCCGCTGTTCGAACGGGCCGCCGAACGGACCGAGCTGGACTGGCGGCTGCTGGCCGCGGTCAGCTACCAGGAATCGCACTGGGATCCGGACGCGGTGTCGCGCACGGGGGTGCGCGGCCTGATGATGCTGACCCGGCAGACCGCCCGCCAGGTCGGCATCGAGGACCGGCGCGACCCGGAACAGAGCGTGTTCGGCGGCGCCCGCTACCTGGTCTCGCTGATGGACCGTCTGCCCGACCGGATCGAGCAGCCCGACCGACTGTGGCTGGCGCTGGCGGCCTACAACATCGGGCTGGGCCACCTGGAAGACGCCCGCGTGCTGACCGAGGCCCAGGGCGGCGACCCGGACCGCTGGGTCGATGTCCGCGACCGCCTGCCGCTGCTGACCCAGGAGCGCTTCTTCTCGCAGACCCGCTTCGGCTACGCGCGCGGCTACGAGGCCTACAGCTACGTGGAGAACATCCGGACCTTCTACGAGATCCTGGTCTGGATGGAACAGCGCGGCCATCCGTTGATCGCCCACAACGAGGATTCGTCAAGCCAGCCCGCCGGACCGGGAGCGACAGCCTCGCCGACCCGCGACGAACAGGCCACGGACACGCCCTGAGCCGATCGTCGTCCCCGTGTACCCCGCCATTCGTCGTGTAACGTATGGCAAATCGGAAAGCGTTTGGCTGCAAGGCCTGTCTCACAGGGAATGGCATCGTCCTGTCCCGGGGAAAGAACGCCGCAGATCAAGGCGCTCCGGCTCGCCCTTCCAGGAGCGCGCCTGAACCGACATTGCGGCCTTGCGTCTCTTGGAAAGGACGCTGCCATTCACTGCGGGCCGCGCCTTGCCCTGTCGATTCAGGCGCACGCCATACGTCACACGATGAGTGGCGGGGTGCACCAGTGGGCCATGCGGATCGTTCGGTACCACTCAGACGCCGCACGAGCGCGGTGGGCAAGGCACGCGAGTGCAGGACGGGCCGTAGCCGATTCAAGCGAGCGGAACGCAGCCCACGGTGCTCGTGCGGCGGCCCTTCGGGAGCCACTCTGCCGGCGCGACTCGGCGTTGCGTTTCCTGGCAAGGAAGCGGCCATTTCCTGCGGAACGCGCCTTGATTCGCACCGGCACAGCGGCTCCGAGCGTTACCGAACGATCCGCATGGCCCACTCGCCCGCATCAATCATGAATCGCCGCGATGATTGCGCCGGGAATCGTTCGCACAGGAGATTTTCCGACCGAGCGGACTACCATGCTGTATTTCCGAGCGAGAAAGATTCGCTGTGCGGACAAGGACCAGGCAAGGGCGCGAGCTCATTCATGAATAATGCGGGCTAGCGCCCGCGCAGGAACAAGCGGTCCAGCTGCTGCAGGTCCAGCTCGACCCAGGTCGGCCGGCCGTGGTTGCACTGGTCGGAGCGCTCGGTGCGCTCCATGTCGCGCAGCAGCGCGTTCATCTCGTCGAGGTTCAGCCGCCGGTTGGCGCGCACCGAGCCGTGGCAGGCGGCGGTCGACAGCAGCTCGTCGATGGCCTGCTCGACCCGCTTCGTATCCCCCAGTTCGACCAGGTCGGCCAGGACATCGCGAACCAGGGCGTGAACGTCGGCCCGAGCCAGCAGCGTCGGCACGGCCCGGATCAGCACACTCTCCGGCCCGGCCGGCTGCAGTTCGAAGCCCAGCCGGTGCAGCGAGTCCTGGTGCTGCTCCAGCGCCCGGACTTCGCGCGCGGAGACCGCGAGCGTCTCGGGAACAAGCAAGGGCTGGGACCGGATCCGGTCCTCGGCCCAGGCCAACTTCATCCGCTCGTAGACGATCCGCTCGTGGGCGGCGTGCATGTCGACCAGGACCAGGCCGCGGGCGTTCTGGGCCAGCACGTAGATGCCGTGGACCTGGGCCAGCGCGAAGCCCAGCGGCGGGACTTCGGCAGTCCCTCCGTCGGCCGGCAGCGGACGCGGGCCCTCTCCGCCGGCGGCCGGACGCGCCAGCTCGGCATAGCGCTGGATGGCCTCGGCGACCGGCAGCCCCAGCCCGCCCTGCCCGGCCTCGCCGAGCCGTCCGGCGCCTTGACCGCCGCCCGCGCCGTAGGCCGGCAGATCGACCCGTCCGGCCGCCGGGCCGGCCTGCGCGCTGTCCGAACCGGCCCGCGTTTCGGCCAGCGCACGATGGATCTTGGTGAACAGGAAACCGTGGACGGTCCGGCCGTCGCGAAACCGGACCTCGGTCTTCTGCGGATGGACATTGACGTCGACCCGCGCCGGATCCAGTTCCAGCATCAGCACGTAGGCCGGGTGACGGCCGGAATACAGCACGTCGGAATAGGCCTGGCGAACGGCGTGGGTGACCAGCCGATCGCGGACCAGCCGGCCGTTGACGAAGAAGAACTGCATGTCGGCCTGGCTGCGCGAGAAGCTGGGCCGGGCGACCCAGCCGGTCAGCCGCATCCCGTCGTGCTCGGCCTCGATCGTCAGCGCATGATCGATGAAGCCGTTGCCGCAGACGTCCTCGACCCGGCGCTGGCGGGCCGCGTCACTGTCGGCGGTCGGCAGCCGGCGGACCGCGCGGCCGTTGTGGTGCAGTTCGAAGGCACAGTCCATCCGGGCCAGCGCCAACCGCCGGATGCACTCGTCGATGTGACCGAACTCGGTCCGCTCGGTCTTCAGGAACTTGCGCCGCGCCGGGGTGTTGAAGAAGAGGTCGCGCACATCGATGACGGTGCCCGGCGGCATCGGGCACGGCTCGGACGGTTCGCGGCGACCGCCCTCGGCGACCAGCCGGGTGCCGCTGTCGGCGCCGAGCGCGCGGCTGGCCAGCGACAGCCGGGCGACCGATCCGATGCTGGCCAGCGCTTCGCCGCGGAAGCCCAGGCTGGCCACCGCCTCGAGGTCCTCGAGCCGCTCGATCTTGCTGGTCGCGTGCGGATGCAGCGCCAGCGGCAGCTCCTCGGCCGGAATGCCGTGGCCGTCGTCGGTGATCCGGATCCGGCGCTGACCGCCGCCCTCGATCTCGACCTTGACCCGGCGCGCGCCCGCGTCGAGGCTGTTCTCGACCAGCTCCTTGACCACCGAGGCCGGCCGCTCGACGACCTCGCCGGCGGCGATCTGGTTGACCAGATGCTCGGGCAGCGCGCGGATCGGCATCGTCGGGCGACCGGGCTCAGGCGCCGGGGTCGTCGGGCAGGCGGAGTCGCTCGACGGGGCGGCCCTCGATGACGTGCGACTGGAGGATCTCTTCCAGGTCCTGCTCGTCGATGTAGGTATACCAGACGCCCTCGGGGTAGACCACCAGCACCGGGCCGAGCTCGCAGCGGTCGAGGCAGCCGGCGGTATTGATCCGCACCCCGCCGGGCCCGGCCAGGTCCAGCGCCTTGACCCGCGCCTTCAGCCAGCCGCGCATCTCGGCAGCACCGCACTGCTGGCACGACGGGCGGTCGGCGCCCGGCTCGCGCTGGTTGGTGCAGAAGAACAGATGCTTGCGGTAATAGGACATCGCTGGGGCCGTCGCCATCAGTCGAAGCTGTAGACCAGGTTGACGGTGCTGAGCACATCGGTGTTGTCGCGGCCCGGCTCCACGTCGGTGTTGTGGCGCACCGCGACGCCGGTCTTCAGCGACAAGGCCCCGTTGATCGCCACGGTCAGCGCCAGGTCGTTTTCGAGAAAGGTATTCGAAGCGCCCGTTTCGACCAGGAACTTGTTCTCCAGCCTGGCGGTTTCGGACAGGTTCCACAGATAGTCCACCGCCCCGCGGCCGATGAAATCGGTCTCGGAGTCGCCGCTGTCGCGCGCCTCGGTGAAGCGCACGCCCGGCCCGGCCTCGATCTTGAGGACGTGGGTCTCGCCGGTCAGGACGCGATAGCCCCAGCCCAGCGCGGCCGAGGCCTGGTATTCGAACGAAGAGAACTTGTCGGCATCGTAGCGCGCCGAGCCGATCAGGTAGCTGCGGTCGTTCAGGTCGTAGCGGGTCAGGTTCGAGGCCAGGAACCGACTGGCGTCCAGCGAGCCCTCGTTCTCCGATCGCAGGTAGCTCAACTCGGTTTCGTTACTCCAGCGGTCCTGCGTGTAGACCAGCCCGAGCTTGGCGTTGATGGTTTCCGTGTCGCTGTTGCCGCGTGCGAAGACCAGCCCCAGCTCGCCGGACCCGGTCCAGTCGGCCAGGGCGGGCAGCGGAAGCATCAGCGCCGACAGCACGACGACCGCGGGACCGTGTGCGCGAAGCGAAAAGCGGGGGGTACGATTCACGTGTCTTCCTCCGGGATGAACGGCGGCCGCACCGCCAGGATCGTTCATGAAACACCGCGATCCGGGCAGGCCGTCGTCGGTGCCGAATCGTCCGAGCGCAGATGGTAGCAAACCGTCGCCGACGCCGAACCGCCGCTGACGGCCCCACGCTAGAATCGAAACTCGATTCCAACATCGGGACGTGCCCGTGACCAGCTCTCCGATCGATCGCTTGTTCAGCCACCTCGACCAGGCCCTGCGCGTGAGTTTCGCGCCCGCGCCGGCCGCCGAACGCAGCCGCCCCGGCGCCGATGCGCCCGAAGCCGAGCTCGATGAACACGAGCGCCGCGACGTGGCCGGCCTGATGCGGATCAACCACACCGGCGAAGTCTGCGCCCAGGCGTTGTATGCCGGCCAGGCGGCGACCGCGCGCACCGCCGGCGTCCGCGCCGAGATGCAGCAGGCCGCCGACGAGGAGGTCGATCACCTGAGCTGGTGCGCCGATCGCCTGCGCGAACTCGACGCCCGGCCCAGCCGACTCAATCCGCTGTGGTATGCCGGCTCGTTCGCGATCGGCGCGCTGGCCGGTGCCGCCGGCGATCGCTGGAGCCTGGGCTTCGTCGAAGCCACCGAGCGCCAGGTCGAAGCCCATCTGGAGTCGCACCTCGACCGGCTTCCTGCCGCCGATGAGCGATCGCGCGCGATCGTGACCCAGATGAAGATCGACGAAGCCCGGCATGCCGAACTGGCGCATCAGGCCGGCGCGGCCCGCCTGCCGCGGCCGGTCCAGGGCCTGATGGCCGTGACCGCGGACCTGATGAAGGCCGTCGCCTACCGAGTCTGAGCGCCGGGCAACCCGGCAGGGACCGGATCGACGCTCAGAGATTCCGGCCGTAGAACAGCTCCTGCATTTCCTTGCGCAACCGGCGCTCGATCCTGCGGCGCTGCTGCATCGGCAGGTCGTCGGCGTGGAGCCCGAACAGGTAGTTGTCCAGCTCGAATTCCTTCAGGCACATCTTCGTGTGGAACAGGTTTTCCTGGTACACGTTGACGTCGATCATCTCGTAGGAATTCTTGGTGTCGCGGCTGAAGTAGTCCTGGATCGACGTGATCTTGTGATCGATGAAGTGCTTGCGGCCGCGAACGTCGCGGGTGAATCCGCGCACCCGGTAATCGACCGTGACGATGTCGGACTCGAAGCTGTGGATCAGGTAGTTCAGTGCCTTCAGCGGCGAGATCACGCCACAGGTCGCCACGTCGATATCGGCCCGGAACGTACAGATGCCGTCGTGCGGATGGCTTTCCGGGTAGGTATGGACCGTGATGTGGCTCTTGTCGAGGTGGGCCAGCACCGTTTCCGGAAGCGGGCCCGGCGCGGCCGAAGTGATCGTCGTGCCCGGCTCGACCGGCCCCTCGGCGATCAGGATGGTCACGCTGGCGCCCTGGGGGTCGTAATCCTGGCGCGCGATGTTGAGGATGTTCGCCCCGATGATCTGCGACACATCGGTCAGGATCTGCGTCAATCGCTCGGCGTTGTAGGCCTCGTCGATGTAGGCGATGTAATCCTCGCGCTGCTCCTCGTTGGTGGCATAGCAGAGGTCGTAGATGTTGAAGCTCAGCGCCTTGGTCAGGTTGTTGAAACCGTGCAGCTGGATGCGACGTTTTGCCATAATTGGGCAACCGGATTTCGATCGGGCGGGGTGAACGGGCCAGCAAGCCCGGATGCCCATTATCCCCCAGATCGAAGCTCGATGGTCACTCGGCGGGCACCGATGATAGGATCGGGCCTGATTGACAAGCGTGACCGTCCTTCCATAATGGGTACCCGTGGCGCGGGGAGCAGCGCCCATCGACTCGTCTTCAGGATGTACGCATGCGTGATTTCCAGTTCTACCCGGTCGATCGTGTGGCGATGGATCATTTCCTCGATCACTGCAAGCGCCAGCATTTTCCGGCGCGGGCCACGGTCATGCGCCCGGGCGACAACGGTCAGACCATGTGGTACGTCGTCGAGGGCTCGGTCACCGTTTCGACCGAGGGAGACGATGGTCGGGAGCTGATCCTCAGCTACCTGAACCCCGGCGACTTCATCGGCGAAATGGGCCTGTTCATGCGGCCCGGCAAGCGCGAAGTCATGGTCCGCACCCGGACCAAGTGCGAGCTGGCCGAGATTTCCTACGCCCAGCTGCGCGAGCTGCTGGAAGGCGACCTGAAGGATCACGCGCTGGAAGTCATGACCGCGATCGGCGCGAAGCTGGCCCAGCGCCTGCTGCAGACCCGCCGCAAGGTCGAACACCTGGCCTTCCTCGACACCCAGGGCCGGGTCGCGCGCACGCTGATCGACCTGTGCGGCGAACCCGACGCGGTCTCGCACCCGGAAGGGACCCAGATCAAGATCACCCGCCAGGAACTGTCGCGCATCGTCGGCTGCTCGCGCGAAATGGCCGGCCGGGTGATGAAGTCGCTCGAAGAGGAAGGCATGCTCCGCGCTTCGGGCAAGACCGTGGTCGTGCTCGGTACCTTCAAGGGCTCGGCACCGGCGTAGCCGGGGACCAGGAAAAAGGGGCAAGGGACGAGTCCGTCCGGCACTGTCACGGCCCCACTCGGCCCTGGTCCCTGACCCGTCACCCCGTGTTCTGCAGGCCCTGCGCGATTCCGTGCACCGTGGTGACCAGCGCCTGCTCCAGCGCGGCGTCCTCCCGGCCGCCGTCGCGCCAGCGCGCCAGCAGGTCGACCTGCACATAGCTCATCGGATCGACGTAGGGGTTGCGAAGCAGGATCGAGCGGCGCAGCGTCGGATCGCCGTCGAGCAACTGGGCCTGGCCCTTCAGGCGGCAGATCCAGTCACGGGTGCGGTCGAACTCGGCGCGGATTTCCGGGAACTGCCGTTCACCGACCGCACCGGCCAGCGCCGCATAGCGCGCCGCGATGTCGAGGTCGGCCTTGGCCATCGCCATCTCGGCATCGTCGAGCACGGTGCGGAAGAACAGCCAACCGTCGAGCATTTCGTGCAGGCGGTCCTCCCCGACCTCGTCGGCCACCGCTTCCAGACCGCTGCCCAGCCCGAACCAGCCCGGCAGCGCGTGCCGGCTCTGGCCCCACGCGAACACCCACGGGATCGCGCGCAGGCCGCCGATGCCGGCATCGGGCCGGCGCGAAGCCGGGCGCGAGCCGATCCGCATCCGCTCGATCACGTCGATCGGCGTGGCCGCGCGGAAATACTCGGCGAAATCCTCGCTGTCATGGACCCGCGCGCGGTAGGCGTCCCGGCTGTGCTCGGCCAGCCGTTGCATGGTCTCGCACCACGTCGTCGGCAGCGGCCCGTGCCCGGCACCTGGAAGACTGGCCTGCAGCACCGCGCCGGTCATCTGCTCGAGGTTGCGCACCGCGATCGGCCGCAGCGCGTACTTCCGGTGGATCACCTCGCCCTGCTCGGTCAGCCGCAGCCGTCCGCCGACGCTGCCCGGCGGCGCGGCCAGGATCGCCCGATGGGTCTTGCCGCCGCCCCGGCCGATGCTGCCGCCGCGGCCGTGGAACAGGGTCAGCCGGATGCCGGCCTCGGCGAAGGCCTCGGTCAGCCGGCGCTGCGCGTCCTGCAACGACCAGCGCGAAGCGACCAGCCCACCGTCCTTGTTGCTGTCGGAATACCCGAGCATGATGGTCTGGCGATCGTCGCGCAGCGACAGCAGCCGGCGCCACGGCGGGCTCGCGAGCAGGCCCTGCATCACTCCTTCGGCGGCCTGCAGGTCGGCGACGGTCTCGAACAGCGGCACGAAATCCATCGCGCCGTCCTCCAGCCCGGCCCGGCGAGCGATCCACCACGCGGCCAGCACGTCGTCGGCATTGCGGCTCATGCTGACGATCAGGGTTTCCACCGCCCGCCGCCCGAACCGGCGGCGAGCTTCGGCGGCCGCCGCCAGCAGCCGGAACACCGGGTGCCGGCCCGCGGCGACCGCATCGTCGTGTCCTGCCAGACGTTCGACCAACGCCGCGCGCCGTGCGTCCGGATCGCGTTCCGGCCAGTCGGGTTCATCGAGCTGTTCGGCCACCGCCGCGTGCAGATCGCCGGAATCCACGCGCAGGTCCAGTGCAGCAAGGTGAAAGCCGAAGATCGCGACCCGACGAATGAGGCGCTGCAGCGGGAACAGCCCGGCCCGTTCGCCGCGGTGCCCGAGCAGGCTGGCGGCGATCGCCTCGAGTTCGTCGGAAAAGGCCTCGGGCGTGGCGTAGCCGTGTTCGACATCGTCGCGGGTGCGCTCCAGGCGCGCCTCGACCAGGTACAGCATCACCCGATACGGCATGTCGGCATGCCGGGCCGGGATGGCCTCGAAGACCTCCGGCAGGCGTTCGCGCGTGGCGGCGATGCGCTCGGACACCTCCTCGGAAACGCTCACCCGACGAGCCGTCTGGCTCAGCAAGCGGTTCAGCCGTCGGACCTCGCGCAGGTAGTTGCCGATGACCTGACGGCGCTGTTCGGCCAGCGTATCGAGCACGGTGTCCGGCCCGACATTGGGGTTGCCGTCCATGTCGCCGCCGACCCAGGAGCCGAAGCGCAGCAGCGTCGGTACCGCCGACGGATGCAGGTCCACGCCCCAGACGGCGTGAACGGCCTCGGCCAGGTTCTCGTGCAGCACCGGGGCAACCCGGTACAACACGTTGGCCAGGTAGTAATGGGCATGTTCGGCCTCGTCGGCCACCGTCGGGCGCTGGTCCGACTGCTCGGCGGTCTGCCAGGCAATCGTCATCTCCATCTGCACGCGGTCGATCAGCCGGGCCGCGGCGCGCGCGCCGATCCGCGGGTTCATGCGCTGGACCAGGTAGCGCGCCATGCGCTGCTCCTTTTCCAGGATCGAGCGGCGGGTGGCCTCGGTCGGGTGCGCGGTCAGCACCGGCTCGATCCGCAGCGTGTCCAGCGTCGGCGCCACCTCGTCCCAGCTGCGACCGGCATCACGCAAGCCGGTCAGCACCGCCTCGAGGCTCTCGGCCTGCACCTCGCCGGCCACCGAGTGATCGGCGCCGCGCCGGATGCGGTGCACCTGCTCGGCCAGGTTGACGACCCGGAACCAGGCCGAGAAGGCGCGCGCGAAGGCCGCGGCCGCGGCCGCATCGTCGAACCGGCACAGCGCCTCCAGCAACGGCGGGTGGGTCTCGCCGGCGCGGCGCACGATGGCCGCCTCGCGGGCGGCCTCGACGCGCTGGAACAAGCGCTCGCCGCCCTGCTCGAGCAGCAGGTCGCCGACCATCCGCCCGAGCGTGCCGACATCTTCGCGCAGGGCTTCGTGTTCGGACGGAAAATCGATGTCTTCGCGCTTCATGGCGAGCGGCCGTTGGCTGGGGTTCCACCCATGGTAGCGGTCATGAGGCGGCGCGTTGCGCAGACGTGACGTATGATCCGACCCACATCCGATCCGACGTCGACCTGCGATGCAGCCCACCCGCCCGTTCGGCAACGACGACATCCAGCCGTTCGAGTCCAGTCCCTACGCGACCCTGGTGCTGAACCTCGGCCGGGCGCTGATGCATGCCGGTTCGCCCTCGCACCGGCTGGAAACCGCGATGCAGGTCATGGCCGACCGGCTGGGACTGACCGCGGAGTTCTTCTCGACCCCCACCGCGCTGATGATTTCGCTGGGCGACGGCAACCGGCAGCAGGTCTACCTGGCCCGGGTCGAGCCCGGCGATCCGAACCTGGCCAAGCTCTCGGAGCTGACCGCCATCATGGAGCAGCTGGCCTCCGGCGAACTCGACCCGATCGAAGCCGACCGCCAGGTGCGCGAAATCGACGCCCGGCCACCGACCTACCGCGGCGTTGCGCTGCTGGCCGCCTTCATGGCCGTGTCGGCCGGCGCCTGCACCCTGATCGGCGGGGGGCTCCGGGAAATGATCACGGCCGGCGTACTCGGCGGCGTGACCGGTCTGTGCGTGTTGCTGCTCCGGCGCGGTCCGGACCTGGCTCGGCTGATCGCGCCGGTCGCGGCCTTCCTGGTCACCTTCGCCGGAACGCTGTGGTGCGGTTTCGATGAGCGGACCGCGCTGATGCCCGCCGTGATCGCAGGCATGATCGCGCTGATCCCCGGCATGGACCTGACCATCTCCACCCGCGAACTGGCCACCGGTCACCTGGTCGCCGGGGCGGCCCGGCTGGCGGCGACGATCATGGTGTTCGCCTTCCTCAGCTTCGGCCTGGCCGCCGGCGGTGCGGCCGGCCAGGCGCTGGTCGGTCCGGTCGCGCTGGTCGAGCCCTCCGCACTGCCGCCGGGGGTCCTGTTCATCGGCTTCGGCATGGCCGCGATCGGCTTCGTGGCGCTGTTCCAGGCCTTCCTGCGCGACTGGATCTGGATCCTGCTCGCCTGCATGATCGCGTTCGGCGCCTCCAGTCTCGGCAGTCTGACCGGTTCGCCGGTGATGGGCGCGTTCCTCGGCGGACTGTTCGTCGCGATTTCGGGCAACCTGTTCGCCCGCATCACCGGCCGCCCCGGTTCGGTCATGCAGCTGCCGGGCCTGATCCTGCTCGTACCGGGCAGCATCGGCATGCGCAGTCTTGCCTCGGTCGTCGGCCACGACATCCTGTCCGGGCTCGAAACCGCCTTCCTCGCCGGCATGATCGCCGTGGCCCTGACCGCCGGGATGATCCTGGCCAGCGTCCTGGTGCCGCCGCGAATCAGCTTGTAGGGGCGTTTCGCGGCACTCCAACAACGTTGAGATGACGCCTGTCGGGCCATTCCACTGCAGACGGTGCAGGGAAACGGGCCGGCCGCCCGGAGCGGCCGTCGCCTCGTTCCCTGGCTCGTGAATCTCTCTGCGCCTCGGCCAGAACGGGCGTTCGATGTTCGTTCGCGTTTCCGACGGACCTGACGGTACACTTCGCCCATGAGCACGATCGATATCCGCAAGGAACACAAGTACGACCTGGCGCAGGCCCAGCAGGTCGCCGACGACCTGGCCCGGGACCTTGCCGAGAAATTCTCGGTCGACTACGGCTGGGAGGGCGACGTACTGCACTTCCAGCGCAGCGGCTGCGACGGCCACATCGAGGTCGATGAGCAGTGCGTGCACGTGGTCGCGCGGCTGGATTTCTTTGCCTCGTTTCTCAAACCGGCGGTGGAGAAGGAGATCCATCGCTACCTCGACGAGCACTTCACGTGATCGGCACCCACGAATCCCCGACCATGATCATCGGCGCCTGCGAATGGGTGGCGCTGCCGGAACTCGGTATCCACCGTTTGCGTGCGCGCGTGGATACCGGCGCCAAGAGCTGCGCCCTGCACGCCGAGGCGATCGAGACCTTCAGCGTCGACGGCCAGGATCGGGTCCGCTTCAACGTCTACACCGGCCACCCCGAGCCCGACGGCTGGCACCCCTGCGAGGCCCGACTGGTCGGCACCCGCCGCGTGCGCTCCAGCTCCGGGAAGGGTCAGCAGCGGTTCACGATCCGAACATCGATCGTCATCGGCCACGCGCGCTGGCAGGTCGACATCACCCTGGCCGACCGTGAGAAGATGAGGTACCGAATGCTGCTGGGACGCACGGCCATGGAACACCACGCACTGGTGTACCCGGCCCGGGCGTTCCTGCAGGGCAAGCCCCGCCTCGACTGACAGGACCTACCATGCGCATCGCGATTCTTTCCCGAAGCCGAAGCATCTACTCGACCAAGCGCCTGGTCGAGGCCGCCGAGGAGCGCGGCCATGAAGTCAAGGTCGTCGACACGCTGCGCTGCTACATGAGCATCGCCTCGCATCGCCCGACCATCCACTACCGCGGCGATACGCTCGGCGAGTTCGACGCCGTGATCCCGCGAATCGGCGCGTCGATCACCTTCTACGGCACCGCCGTGCTGCGCCAGTTCGAGATGATGGGCACCTTCCCGCTGAACGAATCGGTGGCCGTGACCCGCTCACGCGACAAGCTGCGCGCACTGCAGCTGCTGTCGCGCCGCGGCATCGGCCTGCCGGTCACCGGCTTCGCGCGGGCGGCCGACGACATCGGCGACCTGATCCAGATGGTCGGCGGCGCGCCGCTGGTGGTCAAGCTGCTCGAAGGCACCCAGGGCATCGGCGTGGTGCTGTGCGAGACGAAGAAAGCCGCCGAGAGCGTGCTCGAGGCTTTCATGGGCCTGAACGTGTCGATCATGGTGCAGGAATACATCAAGGAAGCCGGCGGCGCCGACATCCGCTGCTTCGTGGTCGGCGACAAGGTCGTCGCCGCGATCAAGCGCCAGGCCCAGCCCGGCGAGTTCCGCTCCAACCTGCATCGCGGCGGCACCGCCAGCCTGATCAAGATCACCCCCGAAGAACGCAGCACCGCCGTGCGCGCCGCCCGGATCATGGGCCTGAACGTCGCCGGCGTCGACCTGCTGCGCTCCAATCACGGCCCGCTGGTCATGGAAGTCAACTCCTCGCCGGGCCTCGAAGGCATCGAATCGGCCACCGGCAAGGACGTCGCCGGCCTGATCATCGGCTTCCTCGAAAAGAACGCCCGGAAAGACAAGACCCGCACCCGCGGCAAGGGCTGATCGGGTCTCGATCGTCGGCTCGTGCTTCGGCCGATCCTCTGAAGGCCGTTTGCACGACGCCAGAGCAAAGAGACCGCATCAGCTCAGCCCCGAACGGCGGATGATGCGGCCGCAGCGCCAGATCAGGTAGTTGGCGACGAGCCAGAAGTTCCTGAACGCCGGGTTGCGGGTCTGCTTGTGGTGGTAGCGGTAGTAGATCTGCTGGACGATCACGGCCAGCCGGAACAGGCCGTAGACTTCGTAGAAGGCCCAGTGCCGCGGCGACAGGCCCAGTTTCTTGCAGTAGTCATCGACGACCTCGCGCCGGGTCATCATCCCCGGTAGATGGGTCGGCTGGCGGCGGAAGGCGCGGAAGACGCGGTCGTCGTCGGCCTGGACCCAGTAGGCCAGCGCGTTGCCCAGGTCCATCAGCGGATCGCCGAGCGTGGCCATCTCCCAGTCGAGCACGCCGAGGATCCTCAATGGGTCCTGCGGGTCCAGCACCAGGTTGTCGAAACGATAGTCGCCGTGGATCAACCGGATGGCGACCTCGTCGGGGCAGTGGCGGTCCAGCCAGTCCATGACCTTCTCGCCCTTCAGCACGTTCCAGGTCCGGGCCTTGCGGAAGCGGCCCGACCAGCCGTCGATCTGGCGCCGGTTGTAGCCGGCGCCCCTGGCGAGTCGCTCAAGCCCGGCCGCCTCGATATCGACCGAGTGCAGTTCGATCAGCGTGTCGATCGCGTTGCGGCACAGCTGCCGCGTTTCTTCCTTCGAAAGCGTCAGCCCCTTCGGCAGGTTCGCCCGGGGGATGATGCCCTGCAGCCGTTCCATCACGTAGAAGTCCGAACCGATGACATCGTGATCCTCGCAGGCCGCCAGCATCTCGGGCACCTTCGGAAACACGGGCTTCAGCGCCTTCTGGATCCGGTACTCGCGCACCACGTCGTGCGCCGACTTCGCCTTCGTCCCGGCCGGCGGCCGACGCAGGATCAGGTCGCGGTTCGCATACCGCAGCCGATACGTCAGATTCGACGCCCCCTTCGGAAACTGCTCGACCTCCGGCGTGCCCTCCAGTCCGTCGATCCGCGCCTTCAGCCAGGCATCCAGCGCGGCCTCGTCGAAGCGGTCCTCGTCGCGCACCTCGCGCGGCTGGTCGATCACACTTGCGCTGTTCGAACTCATCGATCGGATCCCGTCATGTTGGATTCTTGAAGATGGTGCCCATGTCGATCGGAGGATGGACGCGATGCCGCGAAGAGGCAACGGACGCAATGGAAACGCTGTACTTGAAAAAGCATGCTCTCGCCGAGGCCCAGAGGCGCACAGAAAATCGATGGACGATGCCGGCCGAGTGACGAACCCGACTCATCGACGCAAGACGACTGCGCCACGGCACGCGTTCTGTCTTCCTGCACTTTTCCCTGCGCCGCTGCGTCTCCGCGAGAAACGCCTTCGACCTTGTCCTTCGCTCTGGCTCTGCCGGTCATCGCGCTCTTCGCCACGTTGCGCCTCAGCGTCCCTCCTCCGAAGGATTCGGCCTCCGGGACAGAACGAAGCCTGGATCCCGGGTACTTCCTGAACTCGGTGACCCTCCCTGGCCCCGACGCAAGCGGCGGCTCAGCTGTCCTCGTGACGCTCTGCGTCCAGCCACCGGTACAGCGTGCGTCGTCCGACCCCGAGCAGGGCCGCGGCGCGTCGCTTGTTGCCACCGGTGAACTTCAGGACGTGGTTCACATACCGCTTCCGGAGCTCCTCCAGTGTCGGCAGGACATTGCCTTCCAGCAACTCCATCGGGATCGGCTCTTCATCGTCCGTGCCGCACACGGATGAATGACCCGCCGCACCGAGGCGGATGCGCGTCGGGAGATCGTCGGCACCGACGACCTCGCCGTTGCAGAACGTCACCGCGCGCTCGATCGCGTTACCCAGTTCCCGGACGTTTCCGGGCCAATCATAGCTCCGCAGACGCTCGAGGGCGTCGTCACCGAGCCGGGTCGCGGGTCGATCATGAGCGCGCGCGTGCTCGAGCAGGAATCGTTGGGCCAGCAGCTCGATGTCGGCGCCCCGCTCGGCCAGCGCCGGGACTTCGAGCTGGAAGGTCTCGAGGCGGTAGTACAGGTCTTCGCGGAACTCGCCGGTCCGCACGCATTCACCGAGATCGCGATTGCTGGCCGCGACGATGCGAACATCGACCTGCACCTCCTGTTCCACACCCAGCGGGCGGATCCGGCCGTCCTGCAGCGCGCGCAGCAGCCGCGCCTGCAGTGCCAGCGACATCTCGCTGATCTCGTCGAGGAACAGCGTTCCGCCACTCGCTTCGCGGAACAAGCCCGGCCGCTCGCGGTCGGCACCGGTGAACGCGCCGGACGCGTAGCCGAAGAATTCGCTTTCCATCAGATCGGCCGGCACCGCAGCGCAGTTCACCGCGATGAAGGCCGCGTCGGCCCGCCGGCTTTCGGCGTGCAGCGCCCGCGCGACATGCTCCTTGCCCGATCCGGAAGGTCCGACGACGAGCACCGAAGCGTCGGTCGGCGCGATCCGCCGGACCTGGTCGAAAAGGTTCAGCATCGCCCGACTGGAACCGATCATGCCGTGGAAACCGCCTCCAGCAGTGGTGTTGCGGTACTCGTCCAGCTCATCGCGTATGCGACGCTGCTCGACGAGCCTGCGGCAGGCAATCAGAAAATGCTCGATGTCCAGCGGCTTGGTCAGGAAGTTGTCGGCGCCGGCCTTGAGCGCGGCAACGGCCCGCTCCACGGTTCCGAACGCAGTGATCATCAGCACCGCTGGCGGACGCGGCAGACGCAGCAGCGACTCGAGCAGCTGCATCCCGTCCGAACCCGGCAGCTGCAGATCGGTGACGACCAGATCGGGCCGGCAACGGGCCGCCAGTTCGAAGCCGCCCTCGGCGGAACGACTCGACTCGATCTGCCAGCCCTCGGCCGCCAGTTCCTCGACCAGCATTTCGTTGAGCGCACCGTCGTCCTCGACCACCAGCACACGCGCCGTTCCATCCACCGGCATCGTCATGCCCGCTCCGCCAACGGCAGATGGATCTCGGCCCGGCAGCCACCAAGGGCCTCGCTTCGACCGAGTCGAGTGGTGCCGCCGTGAATCTCGGTGACGGTCCGCACGATCGTCAGGCCCAGCCCGACGCCCTCTCCCGACGGGCGTCCGGTGGTGAAGCTCTCGAAGGCCGCATCGCGCAGGTCGGGATCCAGCCCCGGCCCGTCGTCTTCCACGGAGATTCTCGCGCACCGCTGGACGACCCCGACCTCGACCCGGACGCGGGAGCGGGCGGCCTGGATCGCGTTCCGCACGAGATTGAGCACGGCGTGCTCGATGCGCACCGACACGCCCTCGACCGCAACGGGTCGATTCCCTTCCTGTTCCAGCTCGATTCCCCGGGTCTGTGCTTCGGGCCGCGCGCCGGCGACGGCCCGATCGACGCTATCGATCAGGTCGAGCCGCTCGAACCGGCCGGGTTGATCCCGGACCAGGCTGATCAACTGTTCGACCAGCTGTCGGGTCCGCTGCAGCTGCTCACCGATCCGCAACAGGCGACGGCGTCCTTCGTCATCGCCCACGTGACCCTGGAGGCGACGGGCGTCGGTCTCGATGACGGTCAGCGGTGCACCCAGTTCATGGGCAACGCCAGCCGAGAACCGCCCCAGCGCCGCCTGGCTTTCCTGCTGCAGGATGCGCTGGTTGAGCGCCGCTTCGACGTCGCGCCGTCGTCGGACCTCGTCTTCGGCGTGGCACAGCGCGTCGAGCATGTGATTGAGTCCACGAGCCAAGCGGCCGAATTCACGCGTCGTGCCCGCGCCCGCACGCCACGAACGATCGCCCTGCTCGACCTGCCGCATATCGTCGAGCAGCCGCCGGATCGGCCGCATCAGGGCCCACTGGTGCCCGATCAGCAGGACGACCAGAATCAGGCCGAGCCCGAACAGCATCCCCAGCATCCCCATCCAGCGTGTCCGGTCCAGTCGGTCGCGGATGTCGCTTTCCTCGCGAACCACCTGCAGCAGCCCGTCGATGCGGCCATAGACCGTGGAAAGCGGGACGAAGTAGGAATATACGGCCTCTCCGGCGAAGTCCTCGTACTGGCCCAGCTGCTCGCCCACGGCAACCAGCTCGGCGGCCTGGGCCTGTTCGGCCGGTCCGGGGATCGCTTCGCCTGCCACGGCGATCCGGCGTCCGTCGGAATCGTAGACCGCCGCGCCGTAGACCCGCCCGATTTCCGAAACGGCACCCAGCGCGTCGCGCAACTGGCCGATATCCGCGCTGCGCAGCGCGCCTTCCAGGGGCATCCGCAGACTCCGCGCGACCAGCTCGATCTCCTTTTCCATGCGCGCTTCGAGCAATGATTCGACCGACCTGCTGGTCAGCCAGAACATCGCCAGACTGAGGACCGCGACCGGCACGAGAACATAGACGATCAATTGACTGCGCAGGGTGTGCACGATGACTCCATTCCGGGACACATGCGCCATTGTGACACATCAAGCGTCCGTTTTCTCAGGCACGAGGCATGTAAGTCATTGAATTTCAGACACTCGAATCGTTGGCACGCAGGGTGCAATGAAGAGCGCGCAACACACACTCATCGTCAACGGAGATCTGTATGAATTACCTCAAGCTGACCACCGCCGCGCTGTTCACCGCCGCCCTGCTTCTGTCCGGTGCGGCGCTGGCCCAACAGCCGCCGGCCGCGGCCGCGCCCGATACCGAGGTGAGCGACCGGGAGCTGAACGCATTTCTCGATGCTCGCGAATCCATCGCCGCAATCCAGCAGGACTACTCGCAGCGCCTGGAAAACACCCAGGAACCCGAGAAAGCCAACGAGCTGCAGCAGGCCGCGAATGAAGAAATGATCCAGGCCGTCGAAGACAGCGGTCTCGACGTCGAACGGTTCAACACGATCGTCATGGCCATCCAGAACGATCCGGAACTGCAACGCAAGCTGCAGGAGCAGATCGGCGGCAGCGGTCGCTGAAGATCGATGCGTGGAGCACGCCTGGCGTGCCCATGAACGCGACACCGGGACCGGCCTGAGTCGGTCCCGGTTTCTTTTATCCATCCGATCTGCAGATTTCGAGAATCGTCTTCAGAAAGGCGGCACCGCGCACGGCGACCGAGCGCCGGTCCGATGAGGCCCGGCAGCGATCGGTACGCTCGCGGATCTCGAATTGCCACCTGCATCCGGCGCACCTTCCGTTGCGGGTCGATCACGCTGGCTTGGTCCGAGCTCATCGATGGACTCTCACGTCCCGGGTTTCTTCAAGCGTCGTGCCAGCGGTCTTCAGAGGATGAACGCGAAGATGCCCTGTTGAAAGTCCACTCCTGCGGAGCAAAGAGTTTGCTCGTATCGAAGGGCGGGTCATGGCGGCCGGCGGCGGTGGCGTCCAGGGCTTGAAGGCCATGCGTCGCTTGAAGGCCATGCGTCGGGCAAAACGGGACAACGCTTGAGCACCGATGGCATCGGCGTTGCTGCGCTTGCCAAGCGCCTTCATGTTCGCGCACGGACGCAGTGAGCAAACCCGTAAGAACAATCCTCGGGTATCGAACTCGGGTCATCGGCTCGATGCGGCTGCGCGACAGCATTCGTTCTCGCTTCTTCTGTTTTTCTCTGCGCCTGTGCGTCTCTGCGTGAAACCGCTTTTCCGTTCTTGTCGTTCCATCTGCCATCCATTGGGCTCTTCGCCGCTTCGCGCCGTTGCGCCCATCCCCTGAAGGAATCGGCCGCAACGCCGAACGAAGCCTCCTATCCCAGATACTTCTCGAATTCGGCGCGAGCGACGATCATGCGATGGACTTCGTCGGGGCCGTCGGCCAGGCGCAGGGCGCGGGCGCCGGCCCAGGCGGCGGCCAGTGGGAAATCCTCGCTCAGGCCCCCGCCGCCGTGCAGCTGCATGGCCATGTCGATGACGTTCTGGGCCATGTTCGGCACCGCGACCTTGATCTGCGAGACCTCGCTCATCGCGCCCCGGATGCCGTGGGTGTCCAGCGCCCAGGCGGCCTTCATCACCAGCAACCGCGACTGTTCGATGGCAATCCGGGCATCGGCGATGCGTTCGGCGTTGCCGCCGAGTTTCGCCAGTGGCCTGCCGAAGGCCGTGCGGCTCAGTGCGCGCTTGCAGGCCAGCTCCAACGCCCGCTCGGCCAGGCCGATCAGGCGCATGCAGTGGTGGATTCGGCCCGGCCCCAGCCGGCCCTGGGCAATCTCGAAGCCGCGGCCGGGGCCGGCGATGATGTTCGAGGCCGGCAGCCGCACGTCGGTGAAGCTGACCTCGCCGTGGCCGTAGGGCGCGTCGTCGAAGCCCATGGCGTGCAGCATGCGCTCGATCTTCACGCCCGGCGCGTCGACCGGGCACAGCACCATGGAATGGCGACGGTGACGGTCGGCGTCGGGGTCGGTCAGCGCCATGAAGATGACGACCGCACAGTCCGGGTGGCCGATCCCGGTCGACCACCACTTGCGGCCGTTGAGTACGACCTCGTCGCCGTCGACGACGGCGGTGGCTTCCATGTTTGTGGCGTCCGACGAGGCCACGCCCGGCTCGGTCATGCAGAACGCCGAGCGGATCTCGCCGGCCAGCAGCGGCACCAGCCACTCGGCCTTCTGGGCCTCGGAACCGTAGTGGTACAGCACCTCCATGTTGCCGGTGTCGGGCGCGTTGCAGTTGAAGATCTCCGGGGCGATCAGCGAGCGGCCCATCCGTTCGGCCAGCGGCGCGTAGTCGAGGTTCGACAAGCCTGCGCCGAGCTCGGCGTCGGGCAGGAACAGGTTCCACAGGCCCTCGGCCCGGGCCGCGGTCTTCAGCGCACGAACGGCCTCGGGCTCCTGCCAGCGCTGGTCTTCCGGCCGGTCCGCCGACAGCAGTTCGGACTCCAGCGGCAGGATGCGCTGCTCGACGAAGGCTTCGACCCGTTCGGTCAGTTCCTTCGATGCATCGGACGGGGTCAGATCCATGGGTGCCTTCTCCTTGACGCGACGGCAAACGGATAGAATATGAGGGACTTCTGAACAACGAGATCGCAATGCTCCGCCCTGCCCTGACGAGTTTCGCTCTGACGATCCTGCTCGTGTCGATGGTAATCGATGCCGCGGCTGCCGATGGCCTGCGCGCCGAGGACCCGTGGATTCCGGCCGCCCCGCCGACGGCGCGGATGATGGCCGGCTACATGGCGGTGGTCAACGACGGCGATACGGCCGTCGAAATCGTCGATGCACGCGCCGCCGGCTTCGGCCGGGTCGAGATCCACCGCTCGTATCGCGAGGACGGCATGATGCGGATGCGCCGGATCGAGGTGCTCGAGGTACCGGCCGGCGGCTCGGTGACGCTGGAACGCGGCGGCCTGCACATCATGCTGATGGCCCCGGAACAGGTTCCGGCCGAGGGCGAGACGGTCACGATCGAGCTGCTCGACGCCGCCGGCGAGGTCCGACTCAGCGCCGAGGCCGCCGTCGAGCGCCGCTGAGGTCGACGACCCGCTCGCCGGCGATGCCGTAGAACGACCAGCCGGCGCGCTCCAGCCCTTCCCCGCCGCCGGTGAAACGGCCGAAGGCCGGCAGGATCAGGTGATCGTCGCGGCGCGCGAACGCGCTCAGCCGGACCCGGTCGCCGCGCGATCCGAATCGCACCACCGGGTGCATGTGCCCGGAGAACCCGGCCGGCGGATCCGCGGGATCGACTTCGTGCATCAGGGCCAGCCCGTCGATCTCGATACCCTCGCCCCACTCGGTCATGCGCCAGCGCTCGAGCCATGGACGCAGGCCCCGGTCGTGGTTGCCGGCCACCAGGATCAGCTCCAGCGCCGCGTGCCGTTCGCGCCAGCGCGCCACGACGTGTGGCCAGGCGTCGTCGCCGGCCGGTGCGGCGTGCACCCAGTCGCCGAGCACGACCAGCCGCTCGGCACCGGTGCCGGCCAGCACGGCATCCAGCGCGGCCAGCTCGGCGTGCAGTACATCGGCCGGAATCGGCACGCCCGAACGACGGAACACCTGATCCTTGCCGAGGTGAACGTCGGCGACGAATGCGGTGCGCTGCTCGGGCCACCAGACCGAGCGATCGCCGCGCAGGTCCAGCGCATGGCCGGCCAGCTCGATGCGCAGGCTCATGCCGCGTCGCGCTCCAGGCGTCCGAGCATCCGCTCGACGCGCGCCTGCCAGTCCTCGCTGGTCAGGTGAGCGCGCAACCGATCGGCCCACAGCGGGAACGCCAGTGGAGTCAGTCGCTCCGGAGCGCGCAGTTCGAAGCGCTGGCTGCGGCTGCGTTCGAGCACCGCGCGAATCCGGCGGACCTCGAGCTGGGCCTCCAGCACCTCGCGGCGGGCCTGGTCGAGCAGCAGGTTGCCGGCATCGTGCTCGCTGAGCACGTCGAAGACCAGGCCGCTGGAGGCCTGGATCTGGCGCACCGCCTTGCCCCGGCCGGGATAGCCCTGCTGGACCAGGCCGGCAATCCGGGCGATGTCGCGGAAGCGGTGCTTCGCCATGTTGGCCGCGTCCAGGCTCTCGACGATGTCGCGTTCCAGGCCCACGGGATCGAACAGGCGTTGCCAGTGCTCGGCCGTCAGGTCGACCGGCTCGGCGCTGAGCAGCTCGAGGCCATAGTCGTTGACGGTGATCGAAAACGTCACCGGACGCTCGCGCGCGATCCGCCAGGCCAGCAGCGCGGCCAGCCCCTCGTGGGCCAGCCGGCCGGCGAACGGGAAGACGAACCAGTGCGCGCCTTCGCGGCTGACCACCTGCTCCAGGACCAGCCGGTCGCGGGCCGGCAGCGCCGAAACCCGTTGCTGCAGCGCCATCAGCGGCGCCGCCGCGCGCGCTTCTGCGGCGTTGGGCAGGCAGCCGGCGGCGAAATCTTCGAACAGCTTCAGCAGCCCGTCGGCCAGCAGCGTCGACAGCGGCAGCCGCCCGCCCTGCCAGGCCGGGACCTGGGCCTTGCTGGTCTTCGCCGCGCGCACCCAGGCGGTCATGTCGCGGATCCGGATCAGCTCCAGCACCCGGCCGGCGAACACGAAGCGCTCACCGGGTCGCAGGCGGGCCAGGAAGCGCTCCTCGACGTGGCCGAGCACGGCGCCTTTCTGGAATTTCACGGCCAGCGCACCGTCTGCGGTGATGGTGCCGATGTTCAGCCGGTGCAGCATGGCAATTCGTCGATCGGGCACGCGCAGCAGGCCGTCGACCGGTTCCACCCGCCGGAACGCCGGGTAGGCCTCGAGCGCCGGGCCGCCGCGGATGACGAAGTCCAGCACCCACTGCCACTGCGCCGGCTCGAGTCCGGCGAAGGCGTGGGTGGTACGGACCTCGTCGAACAGCGCATCGGGCGCGACGCCGCCCCCGAGCGCGGCGGTGACGACGTGCTGGGCCAGCACGTCCAGCGCCAGCGTCAGCGGGCGCCTGGGCTCGACCCGGCCGGTGCTCAGCTGCTCGCGGACGGCCGCCAGCTCGGCGATCTCCAGCGCGTGGGTCGGTACGCACACGATCCGCGCCGTGCCGCCGGGCCGATGTCCGGAGCGCCCGGCGCGCTGGATCAGCCGCGCGATGCCTTTCGGCGATCCCACCTGAAGCACCTGGTCGACCGGCGAGAAGTCCACGCCCAGGTCCAGACTGGCCGTCGCGACCACGCACTTCAGCGTCCCGTCGGCCAGGCCCTGTTCGGCCTGCTGTCTCAGATCGCGCGAGATCGAGCCATGATGCAGCGCGACCCGGTCGGGCCAGTCGCAGACCGCCTGGATCGCGTTGAACCAGATCTCGGCCTGCGAGCGGGTGTTGGTGAACAACAGCGAGGTCTCGGCCGAGTCGATCCGTTCGACCACCGCCTTCAACTGGCGAATGCCGACCCGGCCGGCCCAGGGAAAGCGGTCGACGGCATCGGGCAGCAGCGAGACCAGCTCCACCGGCCGGTCGAGCTCGCCGGCAATGATCACCGGCTCGGCGTACGCGCCGACCAGTGCACCGGCCGCCTCGTCGAGGTTGCCGAGCGTGGCCGACAGCCCCCAGGTCCTCAGCCCGGGATTCCAGCCGCGCAGCCGGGCCAGCGCCAGCTGCAGCAGCACGCCGCGCTTGGTGTCCAGCAGGTCGTGCCACTCGTCGACGAACACCGCGCGCAGGTTCTTCAGCCGCTGCGGGGCGTCGGCGTAGCTCAGCATCACCGACAGGCTCTCCGGCGTCGTCACCAGCGCCGGCGGCGGCTGGTTCATCAGCTTCCTCTTCCGGTGCGCGGAGGTATCGCCGGTGCGAAGCGCGACGGCATCCTGCAGCCCGGCGTGCGCCAGCGGCCGATCCAGCGCGCGGGCCGTGTCGGCGGCCAGCGCGCGCAGCGGGGTGATCCACAGGTACTGCAGGCCCTTGCCCGGGCGTTCGATCGACTCGCGGACCGCTCCGCCCCAGGCCGCCAGGGTCTTGCCGCTGCCGGTCGGCGCGTGGACCAGGCCGCTGGCACCGTCCGCATACGCCGCCCAGGCAGCGCGCTGGAACGGTTGGGGCTCGGCCCCGCGGCCGGCCAGGAAGGCCTCAAGCGGGCAGCAGTCGTTCAAGGTCTTCGAGCCGGTCGGCGCCGGCGATGTCCAGGTCGCGGCGCCAGCGATGGATGCGCGGGAAGCGCAGCGCCAGGCCGGATTTGTGCCGGCTCGAGCGGGCGATGCCTTCGAAGGCCAGCTCGAACACCTGCACCGGCTCGACCGAGCGCACCGGCCCGAAGCGCTCCTTCGTGTGCTGGCGGATCCAGCGGTCGAGTTCGTCGATCTCCTTCTGGTTCAGGCCCGAGTAGGCCTTCGCCACCGGCACCAGCCCATCGGGGCCGTGAACGGCGAAGGTGTAGTCCGTGAACAGGTTCGAGCGCCGGCCATGACCGGGCTGGGCGTACAGCAGCACGCCGTCGAAGGTGTAGGGCTCGATCTTCCATTTCCACCAGTCACCGCGCGTTCGCCCCACTCGGTACGGCGACTCCGCGCGCTTGAGCATCAGGCCCTCGACGCCGCGCTCGCGGCTCGACGCCCGCAGCTCGGGCAGCGCGTTCCAGTCATCGAACACGACGTCGTCGGGCGAGCGAATCCCGGAGCCCAGCGGCTCGATGAGCTCGCGCATCAGCGCACGCCGCTCGCTCAGCGGCCGCGCGCGCAGGTCCTCGCCGCCGTGCTCCAGCAGGTCGAAGACCAGCAGCGTGCACGGAGCCCTGGCCAGGGTCTTCGGGCCCGGCTTCTTCCGGCCGATCCGGGTCTGCAGCACCGAAAACGGCAGCGGCCGGTCGGCCCGGTCGTCCCAGGCCATGATCTCGCCGTCGAGCACCGTCCCGTTGGGCAGCGCCTCGGCGGCGGATTCGATTTCCGGGAAGCGACCGTTGAGCAATTCCTCGCCGCGCGACCACAGGAAGTGCTCACCGGCCCGGCGGATCAGCTGGGCCCGGATGCCGTCCCACTTCCACTCCGCGCGCCAGTCGCCGGGCTCGCCGAGCGCCGACGGCGGGTCATCCAGCGGCGAGGCCAGGAAGAACGGATACGGCGTGGCCGGCGCCGGCCCATCGGCGCCCTCGCCGGCGACCAGCGCGCAGAAGTTCTCCGCGGTCGGTTGCCACTGCCCCATCAGGCGGTGCGCAACGAGCCCCGGCTCGACACCGGCCAGTTCGGCCAGCGCGCGGGTGACCAGGCGCTTCGACACGCCGACCCGCAGCGCGCCGGTGATCAACTTGTTGAACAGGAAGCGCGCGGTCTCCGGCAGCGCGGCCCACTGCGCGGTCACCGCCTCGCGCCGTGCATCGTCGTCGAGCCCGCCGAGCGGCCGGACGACCCGTTCGACGAGGGCGTGCAGCGGCGGCAGCTCGACGTCGCGGGACTCCGGCTCGGGCGTCAGCAGCGTCATGGTCTCGGCCAGGTCACCGACATGCTCGTAGCTCTCCTCGACCAGCCACAGCGGCAGGCCGGCATGCTCGGCCGTCCACTCGCGCAGTTCCCGCGTGGTCACCAGCCGCTTGAGTCGCTGCCCGGTCAGGAAATACACCGCCCAGGCGGCGTCGCGCGGCTCGGCATCCCGGAAATAGGCCGTCAGCGCCGCGACCTTTGCGTTGGTCCCGGTGGTTCCGTCCAGCGCGCGAAACATCGCCACGAAGCGCTTCATCGCGAACCCTCGGCCAGCGACGCCCGCAGGTTCCATGCCTCGGCCTCGACGTTCCGATCGGTCAGGTAGCCGGCCAGCGGCTCGCCGTTGCCGTGGATCGTGATCACCCGCCGGGCCCGCTGGTCGGCCACCGTTTCGATCAGCGCCGGCCAGTCGGCATGATCCGACATCACGAAACCGCGATCGTAGCCGCGCCGCCGCCGGTTGCCGCGGATCCGCATCCAGCCCGACACGAACCCCGCCGAATGCTTCGGAAACCGCCGCATCCACGGCGACCCGGCCGCCGAGGGCGGCGCCAGCACCAGTTCGCCGGCGAACTTCTCGGAGTGCTCCGCCTCGCTGACCGGCAGGGTCTCCGGCAGCGCCACGCCCTGATCCCGATAGATGTCGGTCAGCGGTCGCATCGCGCCGTGCAGCCAGGCCCGCATCGCCGGCCGGCGCGCGCCCAGCTCGGCCAGCACCCGCTGCGCCTTGCCCAGCGCGTAGCAGAACAGCACCGCCGGCCGATTCGCAGCGCGGCACTCGTCCCACCAGTGCTCGACCTGGTCGATGACCTCGGACGGCGCCGGCCAGCGATAGACCGGCAGCCCGAAGGTGCACTCGGTGACCCAGACGTCGCAGTCGGCCGGTTCGAAGGCCTGGCAGGTCGGATCCGGCGCGCGCTTGAAGTCGCCGGACACGCCCCAGGTGCCGTGCTCGGACTCGATCCGCACCCACGACGAACCGAGGATGTGGCCGGCCGGAAACAGCGTGATTCGCGTATCGACGAGCTCGAACGGCTCGCCCCAGGCGTGGCCGTGGTGATCCGGCCGATCGACGGTCGCGGACTCGTCACCCTCGCCATCCGCGCCGGCACCGATCCGCGCGGCGAGGATCGCGCGGTTGGCTTCGGCCGTGTGGTACTCCTCCGAACCGCCGCGCGCGTGATCGGCGTGGGCGTGCGTGATGATCGCGCGCGGCACCGGGCGCAGGGGGTCGATCCAGAAATCGCCGGCCGCGCAGTAGAGGCCGCCGGCGGAGGGTACGAGGAGGTTTTCGTTTTTCACATTGGTCAGTTTGACGGGTGGGCGTCAAATCCTGGTTTGTTTTCTTATTGAAAACCGCAGGTGCTCCTGGCGTACCGCCAGATTCGAATTCAACTTCAGAGTCAACGTCAAAGGCGTTTCGCCCGCTCGCTCCGCGAGCTTTCGGCGAGGTACTTTTGTAGTCCCAAAAGTACCCGAAAGGGCTTCCTGATTACGCACGTTTCTCAGCCGATCGTACAGCCCGCCGGAGGCTTGCGGGATCAAGTCCGGGACAGGCTCTGCGCTTCTCTTCGCCCGCAAGCGGCCTCCAACAGGCCTTCGATCTTGCGCTCCGCCGAGATCGACTGTTGGAGGGAGCTTGCTCGCGAACCGGCTCGGCCACCCTTCGCCCGCAAGCGGCCTCCAACAGGCCTT